>DAOTTX010000286.1:0-2046 GCA_034437515.1 Anaerolineae bacterium | reverse complement strand
CACCAAAGAGCACTACGGCACCCTCAGATAACCTCAACCCCCGGGGGTTTCGGCCCCCGGGGCCTATCAAGAGGGTGTGATGCCAAACTACATGACCCTTGCGGACCTTCGCTCGGCTGTAGCCAAGCAGATCAAGGACCCGCTTGAAAAATGGCAAGAGCTCGTTGATTACGTCATCAATCAGGTTTATTTGACCGAGGTGATCCCGTGCGATGAGCTGAATCCTCTCTATTGGCTTGTAAAGCCCCTGCGGAAGCGGTTCAAGGCCCCTGTCAGCATCACCAATATTACGGCCGCCAATCCCCCGGTTGTTACGACGGATGGGTCTCATGGCTTTGACGTGGGGGACGTGCTTGCGGTCTTTGGTGTCTTCGGTATGACGGAGGTGAACCTCGATGCTGGGGACGCTGACGACTTCTACCAAGACATCCTCTACACGGTTGGGACCGTTCCTTCGGCCAACACCCTGACGCTTGCGGATCTCGACGGTGACGATGCGGACGCTTCGGCCTGGACCGCCTACACCTCAGGTGGGACCCTATACCATCACGGGTGGACATGGCCGGCGTCTCTTACTGAGATTTTGCAGGTAGGCATTTACGATAGCCTCCCGCTGACGAAGATCAGTTGGGAGCAGATTATGGAGTCGCCTGACCGCTGGGTTGACTCCAGCCAAAGCACTCCCGAAGCGTATCTCTACCAGGAAATGCGGGCCTCGGACGGCACTGAACACGCTCTTATCCTGACGTTCCCGGGGGCGAGTGAGTCTAAAGTCGGGATTGTGAATGCGGCCTACAACGTGGCGAGGCTTTCGGCGGCTACGGACGTTCCCCTGATTCCCTATCAGTTCCACGACGTGATTGTGACGGGCTGCATTACTCGATTGGCGGAAAACAACGTCCAGGTGGAAAACGCTGTTATTTGGCCCGGATTGTATCAAGTGCAGATCGCGGCTCTCAGGGAGTTCAATCGTAAGTGGTGGGAACAACATCGTGAGAGCATGAACGCCAAACCGTACGGGCTCTTGGGATGAAAAAATACGTCCTCATTCTACTGCTTCTTTTTTTGCCGGCCCTTGCCGGGGCGGCCGGGCAGCAGAAGTTTGCGTTTCCGTTCTTGGGGAGGTGGCAGCCGACCGAGAACCCGGTTCTTGTCGATGACTACGGGTTTGCGGACATTCAGAACCTCCGCCGGGACGGGAACCACCTGGAAAGCGTGAAGGGCATGCAGGTGGTGAATTCCGGGGCTGCTATCGACGCCACCTATTACTTCCCCCGAGCCGGTTTCCACTTCACCAAGAACGACCCTGATGAGACCCACGTTCTGGTCAAGGCCGTGGACTCGACGGGTGGGAACGGGCAGATTTGGGACAACACCACGGCTGTCCCGAATCAGGGTAACTTTTCCGGGACCACTTTACACCAGGACGCCGCGAATGCCGAGCACGGGAGTTTTTCTTCCGCTCCGGGCGGGAAGGTCGTTTACGCTAACCAGAAAGAGGTCCGCATCTGGGGTGGCGATGAGATGGGGATTGCGGGGTTCCTGCTAGTCCGGGACCCGGGTGAGGACGCCGCTGATTATTGGGGGCAGGTCTACACGAACGACTCCGAGACCTACGCTGTGATGAGCGGGGCGACGGTCTTATATATTGGGGCGAATCGCCGAATCAATCAAGTTAAGGTCTATGTCGGGACCGCGAACGCCTCGGCCTCCATTGCGGGAGTAAGTGAATACGTCTATCCCGGGGCTTCCTGGGTATCGGTTTCCGGCATGGCGGACGGTACATCCGCAGGGGGGAAGTCCCTTGCTCAAACCGGAACCATCTCGTGGGATTATAACACCTCGACTCGGGCCACTTTTGTCGGGGATGGGGACCAGCTAGCCTACTGGTACAAATTCACCTTTCCAGGTGTGGACGCCGGGACCGCCATATACTACATCACCTGCGGGGAAGGTCAGTTCCGGCCCTTAGAGAACCTGTGGGACGGCGTACCTTCGTTTTTGGCAGCGGCCTTCTACACAAAGAGCGGCACCAGCGAATATACC
>DAOTTX010000285.1:0-2016 GCA_034437515.1 Anaerolineae bacterium | reverse complement strand
CAGCCGCTGGAGTTTGTTGTCGCGGGTAGGCGTGACCTTCTCTGCCTTCGCCAGCACCTCCTCCAGGTGATCCAACTCGGCTTGGATCTGCCGGGGCGAGCCGTATACCAGGCGCTCGGTGCGCTGACCGGCCTCCTCGTCCGTCAGTCTCTCCCCCGTATCCTCGTCCAGCACGTTGGCCCGCGCCACGTCAGGCGAGATCGGCGCGCCCTCAGCCTCCTCAGTTCGCACAACCGCTTCCTTCAGTCTACGTTTGAGCCGTTTTCGACGGTTGCGCAGCGAGCAGCGGAGCGCCTCCGGCGAACTCAGCGCCCGCTTGTGAAAATGGAGCACGGTCCAATGGGCCAAGGTGTGGAACTGGGCCGGACCGGCGGCCGCCTGCTGTAGCACCCGTTCACCGTAACCCTCGACGGCCCGAATGGCATCCGACTCGTAAGACGTGGGCGGCACGATTACCTCGTCCTGGTCCCGCCTGGGAAAGGGACTTTTATCCGGCGCGTCCTGGAACCAACGTTCGACGTCCTTGCGACGTCGCTGGCAGACGTGTCGCTGCGCCACCGGCCGAACGATGTGGGGCGTGTGCGGCGGACCTTCCACCGCGCCTACGTCCAGCATCCGCAGCAGGCTAGCGAAGGAATCGGTGTACCCATCGTGCGGGGTGGCGGTCAGCAGCATCAGGTGACGCACACGGTCACTCTCAGCCAGAGTCTGGGCCAACTCCCACCGGTTCATACTCACCGATTGATCGGGCCCGCTCTGGTGCGGTTTGGCCACCTTGTGGGCCTCGTCGACGATCACGATGTCCCACGGATGCTCCAGAATCTGGTTCTTGATCGCTGGCTGCTTGGCATAGTCGACCGACGTGATCAAAAAGCGATGATATGCCCAGGGATTGGCGCCAGCAGGCAACTCTCGCTCCATTTGGCGCCGGTGGCGAGCCGAGATGATGCGGGCTGGCAGGTGGAAGAAGTAGTCCAATGCCTCGCGCCACTGCTCTCGCAGGCTGGCAGGCACGATGACCAGCATCCGCGTGGCCATCTGGCGGGACAACAGTTCGGTGGCGATCAGGCCAGCCTCAATGGTCTTGCCCAGGCCGACGTCGTCAGCCAACAGCATCCGCACGTGCGGCTTGCCGAGTCGCTGCATCTCCAGCGCCATCACCACCGGTACGAGTTGGTAATCCTTGGGGATGACGCGGCTGCGCTGCAAGCTCAGGAGCGGCGCATCCCCGTGGAGCAAGCTGAGGCGATAGGCCCGCAGGAGCAGGTCCTGGGCCTGGACGTGCCCAACGACCTCGGTGGAAGGACGAGGGATGTGACTTGCTTCGATGTCCTCAAAAGGGACGTAGAACTTGATGCGCCGGGCGTCGCCGCCGTCGATGGTGGAGGCGACAAGTACGTCATCCTCTGGCTGACCGTCGACGCGCCAGAGACGGTTACGGGCATGGATGACACTAGCGGGGGCATAAGTAGGCATGATATTATCCTAACCTGGCAGAGCCAGAGCCAAAAAGGAGCCGTTGGCCACCAAATTCTTGCTCGCTGTACAAGAATTCTATTGTTTAGGCCCTATTTTTGTTCAACGTCGTTGACGCCTTACCTTGAACAGCATGTTAAGGAGTTAGGCGATCATAGACTACCGTTTACCTCTATTAGTATAGTCCAATGTAACAGATGTAGCAAATCAAAAATAGCGCGTCAGTCCACGCCCCCCCTCCCCATCTCGCTTCCCATCACCTTTCTGCCCTACGGCTACCGCCAGATTGGAGGCGCGGGCGCGCCGCCGGAAATCGCTTCCAAAGAGGCATCGGTGGTCAAAACAGTGTTCGAGCGCTACGTCACGGGATTGTCCTCGTATCAAGAGATCGCTGACTGGATCAACGAACAGGGCCACCAGACACGGGCTGGCCGTCGATTTTCGAAGAACACAGTGGCCGAGATGCTGACCAACCCGTTCTACAAATGACGCGTGGCCTACAGACAGGGCACAAGTGAGTCCTTCGAAGGCCAACACGAA
>DAOTTX010000284.1:0-3142 GCA_034437515.1 Anaerolineae bacterium | reverse complement strand
GGTGTTGAGTGCCATTCGCCGCGACAGCCTGATCGATGAACAGCCGCGCATTATCGCGGTGGACGAGGTCTATCGCTTGATGCGGCACCCGTCGCTGCTGGACTTCCTGATCGAAGCGGCCAAGACCTTCCGCACCCGACGCAAGAAGTTGATCTGTATCGATCAGTAGATACACTACTCAACGAAGGTTGTGGCACAACATCCACCAACACTCCTTCAGCCTCGGTGTCATCCTCAGCTTCAGCGGTGGTCGCAGCAGCTTCTGCCGCTGCCTCCTCGGTGTCTGCCCATTTTATATTGCGGGGATACTTCTTTTCACCGTTGTACGACTTCCACCAGCCTTTGCCGAAGTGATAGCACGCACGCTCGGTCAGTGCCTTCCAGGTATAGTCAGGAAACGCTCTGAGTATTTCTACCTGTTCAACGTCTTTTTCGAGCATCGAACGCAGCTTGTCCAGATCGTGGTCGTTCCAGAAGTAGCCGGTGCTGCGGTGGGTGGTACTTTCAGTGGATTGGGTTCCGTCACGCCAGTAGACGGTGATCGTCTTGGTATGGCGGGTCACCTTCGAGATGGTCGCGTAGGACGCGAACGCCTCAAACAGTTCACGCCGTTCCTGACGCGGGACATCCTCCCAGCGGTCAATGACGGTTTCCAGCACGGGTTTGGCATCAGCCAGATTCACCTGCTTGCGTTCGCCCGACTTCAGCCGCGACCATTCCGCCATCAGCGACTCAAGCTCTAGCTCCAGCGAGCGATAACGGGCTTCCGCCCGTTCGACCATCTCAGGATGTGAGAGGGTAGCCAGGCTGCTGATGAGGTTGTCCTTTGACGCTTCCGCCTGTCGAACGGCTGCTTCCAGCCGCCGGACTTCGGCATGATCGCCATCCTCCATCGTCGTCAGGGTTGCCTGCCACGTCGCTTCGTCGATGGTCGTCGCCTTCAGCCATTGCAGCAGCATCCGGTCGATGATGGCATCCACGATGAAGCATTTGATGTTCCAGACATTCGAACGCTCGTACTCGTAAAGCTGATACTGGTACTTCTCAGCCGATGTGTTCCACACCGTCGCTAAACGGTGATGGGGATCGTCTGGCAGGTCGTCTGAGTATAGCAGGTTGGCATAGGTCGGCGGGTCTTCCTGACGTTCGGCTTTATTGTGCCGCGTCCAGGGACGGTAGGGCACATGGTCGGCGTTGGGATTGCCATAGAAGTCAGCAGGTGAGATGCGGTTGAAGGCATACATGAACAGGTCATTCGGGATGATCGCTTCGTGGTTGTGCCACTCGACAATCACGCCCTGGTGAATCCAGTGTCCGATGTAAGCTACATTGATGAGCATCCCCTGCAAACCACTGTACGATGGTGTGAGACCTCCGGTGTGCTTCGATCTGCGCTTCAGGTGATCCGTTACCTTGAACCCGTTGGGGATGTCCTCCGCCGTCAGGTCGGGGAAGTAGGGCCCATGCTGCTCGATCTGCCGCCAGGTCTGCTTCAGGTTGCCTTCGTTCTCACGAAACAACTCGAAGTACGCCAGCACCACATCGGCGTACAGGTCGAAACGGCTGTACTTGCGCCAGTCCGGGTTACGACTGCCGTCGGGCAGCTTCTCCCGCATATCGACCCTGAAGCCGGGCGTGATCTTACGTCCGGCCCACATACCGCGTTCCTTGCGCCAGTGGCGGGCTTTCACCAGCCGACCACGCACATGGTAGTCGATGAAGTCAGCAGCGCGTTGCGCGTGGTCGCGGAACATTTGCATATGGTAGCGTCCCTGAGTAGGGTGGGCGAAGTCATACACAAAGCTCGGTGTCAACACCTGCACGTTATTACGTTTGCAAGCGTCAATGAAGATGTTGGTCTCGATCTGGGTGAGATCGCGGAAAAAACGATCCACATCCTGAGCCGCCACCAGCCCGATTTCGCCGTTCTCAATCTGGCGATAGAGCAGGGACATCCCCGGACGTTCACTGATTTTCTTCTGACCGCTGATGCCAGCATCCATGTCGATCATGTTGATTTGTTCACGTTGCCAGCCTTGCGCCATCAGGTGTTCGACCATATCCACCGTTTGCAGCGTGGTAGAGATATTGCCGATCTGACCTTCTGAGGATTGGCGATAGTAAACCGATACAGGCTTACCCAGTGGAAGCGGTTGGGCTTTATACGGATCTATCGACGCGGTTTCAGGGCGCTTGAGTGTTCTGACCATAGTTTGTTCTACCTCCTTTCACAAATACGAAAAACGCCCTGCTTATGCGAGTGCCCATACAGTTGCATGGGTTGCAGAAGCAAGGCGCAGAATGTTCTCGGTAATGAGGTACAATGCGTCTTAGCCCTGCGACGTGCTACGATCACTCGCGGGGTCAGGCAGGTCGGGGTACTCTAACACTTCGACCTGTCGTCGTATATGTCCGTTTGACTTAGAAACACTATACTCGTTTTTAGGTAGTCGTGCAACGATTCTGAGCAGGGTGCGTGAGATAGTCTCCAGGTTCACCCCCTCGTTGGTCTGTGAGTTGCGGTTCTTGACTTCCAATTGACTAACATCCTCATCTACTGTTTTATCCGGTTTTACCCATGCACTCAGCGTAGCAAACCACCACACCCCTCAGACTGAAATTTTCCAGTTGGGGATGCGAAAAATTTCAAGATGGCGAAATTCGGTGTGATTGGGTGCTTGACAGGTCGTGCATCAGGCTTTTCCGGTGATTGACTGATGCACTCAGCGTAGCAGATGGGGGAGTTGCAACCGTGAAATATTGCGGTTTTCGCTTGGGAGTTTTACAGGTTTTCAAAGAGAGATTTCAGCCTGCTTTTTCCGACAATGAGATTGCCCATGCTGTGACCGGACGCGCATCCGTCGGGGTAGATTTCATGCGGGTTTCCATCGCGTCCAGCACATTCGCATCAAAATAGCGATGTCCACAATTCGGGCAGACCCACGTAGGAACGTTCTCGAAGATAAACCATTGCCCGCCACGCTGACGGGTCACAGTAACCATTTTGTGTATCTGCGATTGTTCTGTATCGCAGAATTCACAGAGATAGGTTTTGTCGTTCATTAATGATTACTCATCGGAATATCCGATACAAAGCGCAATCGCCGTACTGATCTCTTTCAACTGTTCTTCGGTGACAATT
>DAOTTX010000283.1:0-1747 GCA_034437515.1 Anaerolineae bacterium | reverse complement strand
CGACAACAGGCGCACCAAAAACGGCATGGTTCCTTACACCCAAGTGTCATTCCGGAAGAACGCTTGTTCGGTGTCGCCGCATGAGTTCAAAACGCAAAGTAGCCACACCCTCGACCGACTGGACGGTTTCCAGATGTGAGGGGAGATAACCTCATGACGACTTCGACTACCACCCGCCGTAACGAGATCCACGCCCAGATCAAGCCGTTTTCGCGTGTTGCGACCTATCAGACCTCGTGGGCGGGTCCGCAGACCTTCCGTGAGATTTACGACAACCTGGCGCACTACGCCAGCAACGTGATGAAGTCGAAGGGTATCCATCGAACGAATTACTTGCCCGACTGCATCCAGCACGGGTTTATGTCTCTCTGGCTTGAACTTGCCGAAGACAATGACTTCCTTGCCAACAAAGACCGCCGCCAGGCGGCCTTTTTCATTCTGGCACGTTGCAAGATTTCCAGCCTGCGCTACTACGATGACAAATATGACAGCCTGGAGGAGTTGATCTCCTACGACTGGCAAAATACCTGGGACGAGTACACCATCACCGGCCTGACCAATCCGACCGCATCGTGGCACTCAATCGAACGTTGGGCGACCTGGGCGACCGAGCTGGACATTCGTATCGACGTGGAACGCATCATCGGCAAGCTGGCTGAGAAATACGCTGACTCGCTCGAAGACCTGATCGCGCTTTACGCCGTTACCACGCAGGCGACTTACAAGGAGACTGCATCGTTGGCTGGTGTGTCGGTGACAACCTGGTGCCGGAAGTACATCTATCCCATGCTCCAGGAGGTGCAGTACGAGTTCGCCGAGGCGTTCCTGGTGGAGCACGACTATACGCTGCCCGAACGCAAAGAAATTGCGCAGGGCGGCAAGTACAAGTCGCCGTACCCAGAGTGGCGCGAGCAGTACAACGCTGGCGACACGGCACCTGCTGACGCTTTGCTGGAACAGTACAGTCATACAGTCTGTGTCGCCGGAGCAATCCGCGCCCAGATGGAAGGCAAGACGTACAAGCAGGCGGCCATCGACCTGGGCAAGAACCCGAAGACCTTTCCGAAGTACATGAAGCGCGCTGCCCGGATGCTGGCAGCAGCCTATGCGTGATGATCGTCGCGGCTGGTGGACGTGTGAACAAGCACGTTCACCAGCTTTTTTTTGCGAGCGTCCGCTGCAATCGATACATCATCGTGCGTCGGGTCACTGTGGAGAGGGGAGGAGTAACCAGATGTGTTGTTACCATTAAGCGTGTTACAAGATCTTCATATCAAATTTACATACTTCAGCTGTGTTTTGTTCTATCATGGAAATATCAACAACGGGGGCGATGTGGCCTTAGCCTTGAAAGGCGCTCCTTAACCCTTGCTTATATACTCAGATCATGCACGTCTCCGGGCCAGCCAGCGAAATTTCTCGGAAGAGCAGATCCGTTTCATCGTGCAGCACGGCAATCGTTGCCGTAATGCTGGTGTCATCTTTTGCCAGATGTGGGATAAGACGTTTCCGGCAACGCATCGTACACAGAAGCGGTATGAAAAACTGGCGGGTTCAACGGTTGTGTTGAGCAGTTGTGGTCGCGTTGTGGTCACTATGTACCGCAATGAAAAGGCCTTTAAGCGAGATCGGTCGAAGTCGAAATATGTAAAACGTTGGCGGCAAATCGCCCGTAATTGCGATGATTGATGCTGCCTGAGCATAAGTTGAGTTAATTTCTTCCTAGACGTCAGGTCAATCGCTCCCC
>DAOTTX010000282.1:0-2220 GCA_034437515.1 Anaerolineae bacterium | reverse complement strand
AGAAAACATCAGAATTAGCGTGAAAAGTTGGCTTATAAGAGGTCATAAAGTGTCAAATTTTCGCTAAAATCGCCATTTTTCGACCATCTTGAATTTTGGCGAAGGTATTGGATAAAGTCGAGTTAATGATTTTTCAGTCGTTATTGCCTCTTTTCTGATAAAACCACAGCATCCGTTAGAATCAGGTTTTTTGAGCGATATCCCATGAGTAAAGACTATCCCGAACACCTTTACAAGACCGAGGCCGGTTACCGTGAGATCATGACATGGTACGAGAACGCCCTCGCCGCCCTGCCGCTGGATTTTGAGTCGCGCTACGTCGAGACGCGCTACGGACGGACTCACATGCTAGTCAGCGGGCCAGCGGATGCGTCGCCGTTGGTGCTGGTGCAGGGTTATGGGGGCAGCGCACCCCTTTGGAACTATCAACTGCCTGATTTTAGCATCCAGCACCGAGTTTACACGCTCGACCTCCCCGGTCAACCGGGACGCAGTGAGCCGGTCGTCCCCGGCCTGTTTGGAGATAATTACGCGCTGTGGTTAACCGATGTGCTGGACGCGCTCGGACTCGATAGCACTCACATCGGCGGGGTTTGTTTAGGCGGGTGGATCGGTTTGAAGTTCGCCGCCTTCGCCCCTGATCGTGTCGATAAGCTGGTGATGCTCAGTCCGGTGGGGCTGTCGCGGTTCAAGATTTACGTACGCAGCGGCATCCCGCTGGTGTTGAGCTTCGGGCGAGACACAACCAAAGCCGGAGAACGTCTGCTGCGTATGGCCTTCAACCCGCCTGGATCGGGGTTAGCGTTCAACCGTGAGGTGGCGCGTGCCTTCCTGCCGGTGATTAAGCATTATCGCGTCGGTGTGCTGGCAGGGATCACCGCGCAACGCCCCAGCCTCAAGGAATTTTACAACGGCGCACGCGCCTTGTTCAAGTTTGTCGGCGCGGAACCAGGGCACGAACTGGCGCGGATCAAAGCGCCGACGCTGCTGCTGGTCGGCGAGCATGAGTCGATCTACGACCCACACCGAGCCGTTGAACGTGCCCGGAATCACATCCCTGACCTGACCGCCGAGATCGTCCCGCACACCGGGCACGCCACCATCTATGATCGTCCGGATTATGTCAATCCGCGTATCTTGCGCTTTCTTGCGGAAGGATCACGCATCGGGGATTAGCGCGTGATGCTCCATGTGCATCAGATCGCCGTTGTTGTCACGTCCATAATTGTGCTGCACCCCTTCGAGTGTATAACCACACTTCCGCGCTACCCCGGCGCTGGCCCGGTTGCGTGTATCGCACCGGATGAGCATCCGTTTTGCGCCGACCGTCTCCACAAAGTAATCCGTCAGGAGGCGCACGGCCTCGCTTGTGTAGCCTTGCCCGGCAAACCGTGTGTTGATCCAATAACCGATCTCAAAACTGGGCACCGACCAATCACGCGGATGCACACCAACGTTGCCCATGTAGGCCCCGGTCGCTTTATCCGTCAGTGAATAGGCGAACGTCTTACCCAGGATGAAATCTGCCATCATCTGCCGGATGTGCGCTCGTGTTTGCTCAATCGTCTGGACATTCTTTGCCCAGGGCATCCACGCGCTGAGTTCCTTATGTGATTCGCGGACGGCGTCGTTCATGGCCTGCGCCGTGCTGAGGTCATGCGCGACCAACACCATGCGCTCGGTTTCAAAACGTGTCGAGATGTCCAGTTCTGCCGGGTTTTCGATTGGGGTCATGCTTGCCACTCCTTACGGTTTTTGGCGAATAAACGAAGACGGGTGGATGTGCGTTGTCGTTGCGCATCCGAGATTCAAAAATCATCATATCTCACGGTAGACGACAAGAATATCGTCCCGTAGCTGTAAAGTTACTGATTCTGCCGGAATTGTTGGAAAATAGGATTTGAAATCACTCTCACGCGAAATCCCAGCGTAGCAGCGGAGAGTTTGCCAGGATGCTACGCTGGGCGGGGGATGAGGAGCAAAAGGCCATTCCACCAAAAATGGGTAGTGGTTAGGTATTGACTGATGGTGGATTTTCTCGGTTATGTTCACTACCGTACACATTTAATCTGATCGCCGAAATGACGTTCAAAGATAGCCCGTATGACAGCATCTGACGTCAAATCGGGTGCAAAGATACGATATTCCCTCTCATATGCCTTTGATTTATGGCGTCTGAGGAGCGAAATCTGTCCTTTCTAAAAAGTGTACGGTAGTGAA
>DAOTTX010000281.1:0-51198 GCA_034437515.1 Anaerolineae bacterium | reverse complement strand
TGGGGGTCGAGGTCGGCGGCGTGGTTGTGGGTGATGCGGCTGGTCTTGCCGGTCGCCAGATCGAACGTGAAAATGTCCCAGTTGCCCTCATTGCCTGCTATGTAGGCGATCTGTCGTCCGTCCGGTGACCATGTGGGTGCCCCGTCCATCCCGGTCGTGAGCTGGCGGATGTTTTCCCCGGTTTGGTCGATGATCCATAGGCCGTCATTGCTGTAAACAATGCGTTGGTCATCCGGTGACCAATCTGGTGCGGTGCCCCACTCGTTTTCGGGTGTAAGCCGAACCCGGCGACCGTCAATCGTATCAATCACATGCAGTTCGCGCTCGGCTTCGGCGTTGCTGGCGGAAACGGCGATCATTGAGCCATCGGGTGACCACGCCGGGATCGTACTGGTTTCCTGTGTGTCGGTGATGGCGGTCAGTTCCCCGGCGTGTAGGTCAAACACAAAGATGTTGGTGCTGCCCTCACGCACGGATTGAAACGCGAGCCTGCCACCATCCGGTGACCACGCTGGATATTCATTGTCGTTATAGTGTTGTGTGAGGTTGTAGAGCTTGCCGTAGGCCACATCCATCAGATAGATTTCTTCGTTGCCGTCCCGTTCGGAGACAAACGCCAGCATTGGTGCATGGTTACGCATGAGCTGACTGCCAACTACGAACGTACCCGTCACGATGCAAACCAATACCGTCAGGAACAGTGCGAAGCGCGCGAGATGCGTGATGATAAACATAGATTCAGGATTTTCGCTTGAGAATATCAGGAAAGTTCAAGAAAGTTCAAAATCCAGAAAATTGACCCATTAAAACCTCTTACGAACAATCTGAGCGAAAGTCCTAAGATTATGTTATATGGGTTGTGTGAGGCACCCCACCGGATGCCTCGAGGTGGCTATCCCGCGTTTTGCTCTTGCAGCAGCCGTTGATATGCGCCTTCCCACTCCGATGATTTGCGGGTGAACTTGGTCACCTTAATATCGGCGAAATGTGGTAGTAGTTTGACCATCATGGACGGCACACCGCCCCAATCTGACCGGAGGATCATCTTCTCAAGCTGTGTCGCTGAGAGATCCGACCAGCCCCATCGCTGTTCGAATTTTTCGATCTTGACCCAGTAATTACGCTTTTCCCACGCACGGGTGGATTCGGTGATACCATCGGCGATCTCACGCAGAGACTCTGTCAGTAGCGCCAGCATGTCTTTCGCTTCGTCGTCGATGGTTTGCTTCTGGCTGAGGTGGCGCAGCATCTCAGCAGAGGTGCGCATCAGTTGGTTACGACGTTTCCCTATGGAATCGGGATTGATAACACGCCCCATACGGGTTGAACTCCCTTACCCTCGTTAAAAAGTAACTTAATTGTTTCAGACAACCCGTGTTTTCTCAATGGCGATTTAAACCGGTCGGATGCCGCGATAGATACGCCTGCCGCTGATCGTTTTCAAGATTGTCTCGGCATCGTAGCGCGTCGGTGCTGCCAGTTCAACCGGGTTCATCGGTTGGTTGTTGTTTTTCAACAATACCCGAAAGACACTATCGACCAGTGAGGTGTGTTCGCTGATAAAGTGCGGGTCCTCGGCGGCCTTTTGAATGGCGACGTGCAGCGCGTCTAATTGGTGGACTTCGCCCGTCTCCGGGTCGATGTAGTCAATCGTGCTGTCCTCGGTGATCTGGCTTGCCGCTTCGCGTTGTTCGGGCAATAGGTGACTGAGAAGGTAAACACGCAGATCATCCTCTGTGCGTTCCCACCACTTATAGTCGATATGAAATTTTGTCTCGAGCGTCGGTTTCGTTAGTGCGCTCGGCTTAGGTAATGGCATGATATAGTCCTTTCGTCTTTATCTGGCGCATACCAGGCCATGCTGGGTCGCCAGTGGTTAATCCGCAACACGCCAGTAGTGTCCGCCGACGTTTTCAAAGTCCGGGTTGGCTTCGAGTGTCGCCATGATCGGAGCAGGTGGGCAACGCCGTAGCACGTTCACCGCGCTGTAGATCGTCTGGACGTGCGCCGTCCCCTGTGGGTTAAGCTGACCCAGGCTGGGGATCAATAATTTCATCGTCGCGGCAAGGCTTTGACGCTGCTTCCGGTGGGTTTCGATCAAAGCATCAACTGCTTCTAGCTCATCAATGCCGAGGATCATGAGATCGTCGTAATCTGCACCGATAGCGCGTTTACTGGTTTCAAAGCCGAACTGCTGTCCTTTGGGCATCATCAGCGGGATCCACTCCGACCGGGCCTTGTAGGTATCCAGATCAACGATAATTCTGCCGGGGTCGTCGCTGCGCTTGATGGTCACATGAGCACCAATCGGTAGGGCATACTTGGTGTAGAGCAACCCCAGCCCGTAGATGTACCGTTCTTCGGGCAGCACCCACCCGACAAATTCTTCGTCGTCGGCTTCGTCTACCAGCGTAACATAGATTCGTGATGTGTTGCGTGCGCGAGGGAACAAATTGCGAATTTTCGCGCTTAACGGTAATGTCCCAGCCCGGCGATGCGGATAAATCAGCTTGACCGTGCCGTGCTCGATGCCGGTAACCGGCTCTAGTGGGGAAAGCTCATCGCCGATTTCGGCTTCCAACCGGCGCATATCATCGGTGAGATATTCGCGGTTGTGCGGCAGATCCGAATATTTGAGCAGGCTGGGGCGCTGACGCACGCCTTCCGGTACCATCCGGGTGAGATACCACATAACTTCACCAGCCGCGCCAACCTCGTCAAATCGTTGATCTTCGTTGAGGTAATAGTTCAACGAAAATTCTTGCAAGCTCTCGTGAGATTTGCCCAGGCCGCCCATCTCTTGCAGGATGCTTCTGGTCTTCATCGGGCCGCCGAGGTTGATGTCAAGCACGGCCTCGGTGAGATTTAAATGCCCATCGTCAACATCAAGCATCAAATCCATCGGGAACCACTTATGGGCAATGCTGATAAGATCGCTGTTTTCTTCTAGATAGATCTCGACCTGTTCGAGGAGTGGATCGCCCATCTCATCCATAATTTCATCGACTGTCAGGCTATCCGGTGCGATGCCGCTGCTGCCGTTCCCGCCGTTGAGGGGATGCTCGGCTTCGAGTGCGGTGGCGAATTCTCGTTCACTCTCGTCCTCGAATTCGACGGCGACGACGCTAAACGCGCCGTAATCGGGGTTATTGCCCTCGCGCACCCCGGTGATGACGCCGGTCACATATTCCATCACCGGGAAAACCAGGCGCTGCCCGACTTCGTAGGCCTGGGATGGATTGTAAACGGCGGCGTCCTTATAGCGCTCTTCCAGCACTTCGCGCTCTTGTGTGAGGCGCTGCTCCACGATAAGGTGTGTGATCTGATAACTGGAAAGCGGTGTTTCTTTTTCTAGCAAGAGGTTGGTGATGTATTCGACATCCTGCGGTTTGACGGTAAAATTCTGTGCCCAATGCTGGCTTGGCAACATTTGATAGCCTCCAACGTGTTTTTCTGTCCTAATAGGGAAGTCTGTGAGGGGATTGAACCTGGCTGTTTATATGGATTAGATGCTTTTCAACGTCGGATTATATATGAGTTTGGCACACGTTGACAAGCGCCGACCAGAGATAATCTGCTAAAATAGCTACGATCGTGGATTAAGATATTGGACAATAACACACCTTGAAGATATTGGTTGTTGATGACATCAAGATGAACCGCGTTATGGTGGAGGAGATGCTCACCCTGGATGGCTATGAGGTCTTCACTGCCAATAACGGTATGGAAGCGTTACAGATGCTTCGAGAGCAACATATTCAGATCGTACTTTCTGACTGGATGATGCCAGAAATGGACGGGGTCGCGCTGGCAAAGCGCATCCGCGAGGAGTTCCCGGAGAATTATATTTATATCGTCATCCTGACGGCACGCAGCGAACACAGGGATATGATCGTCGGTCTGGAGTCTGGCGCGGATGATTATGTATCACGTCCGTTTAGCCCGCCGGAACTCATGGCGCGTGTTTCCATCGGGCGGCGTTTGATCGAACTGGAAAATAGCCTGAAGGCGCAAACGCTCGACATCGCCCGCTCAAAGCAAGAATGGGAAGCGACGACGGACTCCATCTCGCAGATGATCTGTCTCATTGACGCGGAAAATCGCGTTCTACGCATCAACAAGACGGTCGAGCGGTGGGGGCTAGCCCGCGCCGAAGAAGCTGTTGGTGAGAAGGTTACTGATCTGCTGGCGACAATCTACACAGATTTCGCTGAACAGTATCGCGCTGAATGGGAGAAGGCAAGCGCCAGCCTCCGCGATGGCCTCGAATATGAGTTCGAAGGCCATGACGACAGGCTGGGGCACTATTTCATGACACAGTTCGAGCCGATTAACCCCTTCGGTGAAGCGGACGGCAACAACCCCAGTTTCGCTGCCGTCAACATCCAGGACATCACCGAGCGCAAAAAATTGGAAATCGAGTTGCAGGCCGCTAAGCGACAACTGGAACGTGAGCACGCCAAGTCGGAAAATTTGCTGCTGAATATGCTGCCGAGAAAGGTCGCGGAAAACCTCAAAAATGGCGAGGAAACTGTCGCCGATTACTATGACAATGTGACCGTCATGTTCGCCGATCTTGTCGGCTTTACTCGGCTGACCGCGTCGATTTCGCCAGATGACCTGATGGACTTGCTCAACGGGGTGTTTTCCGCCTTTGATATGCTGGCGGAACGACACCGCGTGGAAAAGATCAAAACGATTGGCGATGCCTACATGGTCGCTTCTGGTCTGCCGGAACCGGCTTCTGACCACGCCGAACGCAGCGCACGGATGGCGCTGGCGATGCAGGAGGCGATCAAACAGGTGAACGCCGTCTATGGTTATGACCTCACATTGCGGGTCGGCATCCACAGCGGGTCGGCGCTGGCAGGTGTGATCGGCATGAAGAAGTTGGTCTATGACCTGTGGGGGGACACAGTCAACATCGCCAGCCGTATGGAGACGCACGGCGTCCCCGGTCGGATTCAAGTGAGTGAGGCGACTTACGAGCTTCTCAAAGATACCTACGAGTTCGAGCCACGCGGTACACTGGCGCTCAAGAATATGGGGCAAGCGCAGGCGTATCTACTCATAGACCCGAATAAGCAGCAGGTTTAGCTTCCCGGTAAGGTCGCCAGCACCCGCTGGATTTTCAGCGACAGATGCAGGATCAAGCGGTTATCGGAGTCATCCAGGTCGAGGCCGGTGAGTTCGCTGATGCGTTCCAGCCGGTAAACCAGCGTATTCCGGTGCACATCGAGATCACCCGCCGCTTTTGCCAGGTTGCCGTTGGCCTCGAAGAAACCGTTCAGGGTGCGTACCAGATCACCCTGTTTGCGCTCGTCATGTTCGACCAACGGCAGCAGCGACTCTTCGTAGAACCGGCGTAGATTCTTTAAATTGTATTCCTTCAACGCGAGCAACAACTGGTAGAGCTTGAGATCACCGTAGAAGGTGGTTTCTTCGCGTTCGCCGAGTTCCTGCGCGATGCTCACCGAGTCTTTGGCCTCACGATAGGCTTCACGCAGTGTTGATAGTCCTTTGACCGGACGGCTGATCCCCGCCGCGACCAATCCGCTGGGGGTACGCATGGCGAGTTGCTGCCGAATTTCCTCGGTCTGGTCACGCAGGCGCTTGAATGAGGCGTTTTCTTCCAGCGGATACAGCGCGACGATCACATCGACGTACTGCCCGACCGCGCCGCTAACACTGCGTCGCGTCATATCATCACGTACCAGCGAAATCAACGACTCGAGCGGGAGCGCCGCGCCGGAATCGGTCACCGCACGGAACACGGCGACGATATATGCCGAACTGCTGTCAAACCCTGCTTGTTGGGCACGGGTCGCCAGCAGATCATCGTCGGCAGGGGTGCCGCTTAACCACATCTGAATCCAGTCACCGCGTGCCTGTTCAACGGCGGCGCTGATGGCGCGGCTTTTCGCGAGTTCAATCGCACACACATCACCACCATAGGTGAGGATAAGCCGGTCGAACTCGTCCAGGGTTTCGCTACTATCAACAAGAGAAAGATACCCCGCTACACGCTTTTCGACCTTGAGCACAGTCGTGTGACCAATAGGGCTGGGCAAAATCGCCCGCTGTGTGTCGGCAGGGGTGTCACTTAACCACTGTTGGAACTCACCATAAGGCAGGTTTTGCATCAAGTTGCGCCCGGCGGAGCCACCCCGCCGGGCGACGTTGGGGTAGACCTGCGCCATCAACACCCCGGCGTCATCATGCACGACGATGGGCTTCGCGGTCGCACGGGCGATGATCTGCAACAGGCTGTTAAGGTCGCGATTTTCAGCGGCCAGGCTGGTGAGCTGGCGTTGGATGTCCATCGCCCGTTGGGTTAGCTGTGCGGAGTAGTTGACGATCAACTTATTGATCGCACGTTCGATAGCGGTCAGATTGCTGTCTTCGGGGAGCGCGAGCAGGCTGAGGTCATATTCGCC
Source organism: Anaerolineae bacterium (assembly GCA_034437515.1). Lineage (GTDB taxonomy): Bacteria > Chloroflexota > Anaerolineae > Aggregatilineales > Phototrophicaceae > DAOTTX01. The sequence goes on along the minus strand of DAOTTX010000281.1, from coordinate 44,761 downwards.
GGCGACGGTAATCGTTGTCTGTGAGGTGTTTTCTTTGATGGCGACGGCGATCACACCGACTTCCGCGAGGCCCTGGACGACTTCGGCGAGTTTGATGCGGCTGTCATATGCACGCAGCACTTCCATGCTGACGAGTGCCAGTTCTCCACCGTGAATATCGGGGAAGGCCGGGGGCTGGGCGCGGATGTTCACCGCCCAGTTGATCGTCGTATCTGCGGAGCCAGTGATGAGCGTCGTCCCGAGGGGCAGCGCAAATTGGAGCAGGGCTTGGATGGTGGCAGATTGGTTTTCGGTCGTCAATTGAAATGATCCTGATGAACGCATGATAAATCCACTTATAAGAAATTATTTTTTGGCAAGTATTTTGTCAGAATATACCATACTCCGCGGGTTACGGAAATATTGATATTGTGAAAATAGGTGCATTTGGAAAAATGTCTGTCGATTTTGCACAAAAGTCAGGGGGTGTAACGGGGCTGAAACACAAAGCACGCCCATAAGCTTGGGCGTGCTTTGTGCAAAATTTACGGTGTTCTGTTCTGCTTTATTCTGCTGGGGTGATGTTCACTTCGTAAGTGGTGGCATCCTGGAAGCTGCTCTGGCGCAGGCTGACATTCAACAGACCGGCGGTTGTGTCTTCAGGGACGGTGAAATCCAGTACCAGGCGGTTACCGTTGCTGACGGTGCCGTTGATGGTGCTGAACAGACCTTCGCCGATGGCTGCATTAAAGCTGACGATTGGGCGCTCTGGAGTGACGGTCAGCGTGTATGACGCACCCGGCTCCCCGGTGAAGCGGATGAAATCTTGCTCGAAGCGGTCGCCGAGGGTCAGGCTGACCGGGCCTTCATCGGTGGTGAGCAGTTCGGCGGTTTCCACCAACACATCAACACTGCCGTACTGCGCTTCGTCGTCATCGTTAGGGATGACCTTGAGCAGATACAGACCGTCCATCGGGAGCAGGATGCGCGTCAGTGCCGGATCAGAGAAGGGGCCATCAGAGTTATCGGTCGCCACGATTTCACCATCCGGGCCGACCAGTTCGAAGTCAACATCGATGCCTTCGACTTCTTCGGTCGTGCCGCTATCCGCAGTGACGTGGATGACGTCGCCGGTCGTGCCCTCAAAGAAGAAGTAGTTACGTTCTATGCCAGTGACTTCGGAGGTCACGCCGTTGTCGTAGGTCAGGCTTTCCGGCGTGATGCTGTTCAGGCTGAGGGTGTAGGGTCCGCTCAGGACATCGGTGGCGAACCACAGCGGTACCTGGATGGTGTAGGTGTCGTCGGCGGGGAGTAGGAATTCGATGATGGCCTGGGTGCCACTGCTGAACACTGCGTCACTTGCCAGCAGCGTACCGGCGCTGTCGTAAAGTTCGAGTTCGAATTCCATATCGGTGGTGGTGAGTTCAATCACGGCGAGGGTGCCGGTGGTGCCTTCAAATGTGTAGGCATCCGTGCCGCCGTTGATTTCCGCATCGACGCTGTCACCAAAAGCGATAGTCTGGCCTTCGCGCACACGGATTGTATATGCGCCGGTGCCTTCACCCATGAATTCACCTGCGGAAGCGAAGTATTCACCGTCTTCCGGCACGGTAAATACGACCGATGCGAAGGTATCGCCACCGAAGGCGAAGGCTACTTCAGAACCGCTGGCGTCGTTCACTTCCGCAATTGGCTCAAAATCTTCGGAGAGTACATCTACGATGAGCATCTGACCGGCAGTGGCGCTAAAGACGTAAGTCGCCGCTGTACCGGAAATTTCGCCGCTGGCTTCTTCACCAATGGCGATGGGGATGGCGTCTTCCTGGGCGCTTACGAGTGGTGCGACCATCAGCAGCAATGCGAGAATAGTAAAGTAGAGTAGTTTACGTTGCATGGTTCCTCCTAAATACGAATTGAAAATGTTATTGTGGTCATCATAACCGGCTGACGTGCCGAAAACGTGCCAACTCTGTTGCAAACAAAAATCCCGACCTGTTTTGAGATCGGGATTGATGAGATGACGCCGGTTTTACTGTACCTGTTTGACACCTAGTGAGAGCGCATCTCCACGGATGGCGTCCTCATCTTTGAACTCAGCGGTGTAGTAGCCGTCTTTGCCGTTGGCCTGTGTCATCTCGGTAGCAAGAGTTTCCTGTTTGATGTAGTCCGTAAATTTCTCGATAGCCTGGGCAAGTTGTCCTTCGGACTCATAGACGATGGTGATATTGTCGTCGATGTCGAAATCGGCGTCCTTGCGCATGGTCTGTACTCGGCGCACGACCTCACGCGCCAGCCCTTCCATGATGAGTTCATCATCGAGGGTGACATCGACCGCTGCCATGTAGCCTTTTTCCTCGGCGACGGCGTAGCCCTGTGCCGCCCCGTAAAGCACTTCGACCTCTTCGGGTGTGGCTTCCAGCGTTTCACCGTCAATCTCGACGGTGATGTTGTTCCCCGCTAGCAGGGCTTCCGCCCATTGTTTGATCTGTGCTTGTTCGCTCTCGCGCATCATCTTCTTGAACTTGGGGAAGTTCGACCCGAACTTGCGCCCCAGAAATTTCGGGATCGGGTTGAGCGCGTATTCGGTGACGTCAGTAGCATCGCTCAACGCGCTGACCGCTTTGACGTTTAACTCGTCTTTGATGAGGTCGGTGTATTTTTCAATGACCGGGGCTTCTTTGTCACTGACCTGGAACAGTGTCTTCGCCAGCGGTTGGCGCACACCGATGGGATCCTTTTTGCCGTCAACTTCGTTGTTGTTACGTGCCGCCAGCCCCAGGCTGACCAGTCGCTGCACCAGATCCATCTCCGCGAGTAGATCACGGTTGATCTTATCGGCATTGGCTTCGGGCCAGAGGGCTAGATGCACGCTGTCAGGGGCATCGGTGTCATAGCTCCTGACGAGATTCTGGTAAATTGCATCACTCAAGAATGGCATGGTCGGGGCGATGAGTTTAGCCACTGTCACCAGACATTCGTGCAGTGTCGCATATGCACCGAGCTTATCGTCGTCACTCGCGGATTTCCAGAAGCGGCGGCGGCTCAGGCGCACGTACCAGTTGCTCAACTGCTCGACGAACTCCTGCACCGGGCGCGTCGCGTTGGGGACGTCGTAGTTTTCCATCGCTTCGGTGACACGCTCAACCAGATCATGAAGCGATGCCAGTGCCCAGCGGTCGAGCAAGTCACGCTCGGCAACGGGGGGCGCGGTCTGTTCCGGTGTCCATTCGTCCAGGTTGGCGTAGGTGACGAAGAAGCTGTAGGTGTTCCACAGGGTAGACCAGAACTTCTTGACGACCTCACCGACCAGGTTGACCGAAAAACGGCGCGGCTCTCCGGGTGGGCCAGCCGTGTACATATACCAGCGGAAGGCATCCGCGCCGTAGGTGTCCAGCACATCCCAGGGATCGACAGCGTTGCCCCGGCTCTTGGACATCTTCTTGCCGTCTTCGTCGAGGATATGACCGAGGCAGATCACATTTTTGTAGGCCGGGCTGTCAAAGACCATCGTGGCGATGCTGTGCAGTGTGTAGAACCAGCCACGAGTCTGATCGACCGCCTCACAGATGTAATCCGCCGGGAACTGCTGCTCGAACATCTTAGAACTGCCGTCTTTAAGCGGATACCCCCACTGCGCGACCGGCATCGAACCGCTGTCAAACCAGACGTCGATCACCTCCGGGATGCGGCGCATGGTGCCGCCCCCGTTCGGGTTCGGGAAGGTGATGTCATCGACATAAGGCCGGTGCAGGTCGCGGTCGGTCAGGTCACGTCCGCTGAGTTCGGCGAGTTCCTGGATGCTGCCGACCATCAGCGCATCACCGGTGTCCTCATCCACCCAGATGGGCAGCGGTGTACCCCAATAACGCTCACGTCCGAGCGCCCAGTCTTTGAGATTTTCCAGCCAATTGCCGAAGCGCCCCTGCTGAACATGATCGGGCGTCCAGTTGACCTTGTTGTTGTTGTTGATCATCTGATCGCGGTATTCACTGGCACGGATGTACCACGTTTCCCGTGCGACGTACATCAGCGGCTCATCGGTGCGCCAACTGTGCGGGTAATTATGCTCGTATTGCGCGACCTTGTAGAGCAGGCCGCGCATCCGCAGGTCGCGGGTGATCTCCGGGTCGGCGTCTTTGAACCACATACCGCGAAATTTGGTCACCGCGTCGATGAATTTACCTTCACTGTTGACCGTCAGCAGTACCGGCAGGTCATGCTCCCGACCGACTCGCATGTCATCCTCACCGAAGGCAGGGGCGATATGCACGATGCCGGTGCCGTCTTCCGTGCTGACAAAATCCCCGGCGATGACGTAGGCGTGATCTTTGCCTTCTTCGACGGGCAGGAAGGTATACAGCGGGTTGTATTGGGTGCCGAGCAGGTCTTTACCCTTGAGCCGCTTGACGACTTTATAATTCTCCGGCTCAATCAACGCTTTTTCGATCAGCGAAGCCGCGAGGATTAACTGCTCGGTGCCTTCGCCGTCCTGTGCCGTGCCTTCGACCTGCACATAGTCGATGTCTTCACCGACGGCGAGCGCGGCGTTGCCGGGTAGCGTCCAGGGGGTCGTCGTCCACGCGAGGAAATACACACCGGGCTGATCTTTGAGCGGGAAGCGCACAAACACGCTGGGGTCCTTGACGATCTTGTAACCCTGCGCGACCTCGTGCGAGCTAAGCACCGTCCCGGCGTAAGTGGAGTAGGGGACGACCTTGTAACCCCGGTAGATCAGGTCTTTTTCCCACAATTGTTTGAGGATCCACCAGACGCTTTCGATGTAGTCATTGGTGAATGTGACGTAAGCATCATCGAGGTTGATCCAGAAAGCGATACGCTCGGTGAGCTTTTCCCAGTCGGTGATGTTGCGGAACACGCTGTTCCGGCATTTTTCGTTAAACTCGGCGATGCCGTATGCTTCAACTTCGCTTTTGTGTTGGATGCCGAGTTCTTTCTGCACGGCGATTTCGACCGGTAGGCCGTGTGTATCCCAACCGCCCTTACGCAGGACGTAGTGCCCCTGCATGGTTTTATAGCGTGGGAACATGTCTTTAAAAGCGCGTGCCAGCACATGATGGGTGCCGGGCTGACCGTTGGCGGTCGGCGGCCCTTCGTAGAATACGTAGTTTGGGCCGTCCTTGCGTTCTTCCATCGTGCGCTCGAACACACGGTTCGCACGCCAGAAGTCCTGGACGTCCTGTTCAACTTGTTGAATATTAACCTTCGGGCTGACCGGTTTAAACATGAAAGGTTTCTCTCCTTCGTCTTTGTTTTTGATACGGAATGAACGATGAAACTAAACGAGATGGGTGTCTACTGCCGTATCGTGTAACCAATCAGCCGCGCGGTGAGCGCCTCTGGTCTCATCCGCACGGGGTCACCTCCATAATATAACGTGATGTCGTTGCAAATTTGCCCCTTGTATTATGACGCAAGAACGGTCTTTCCGGTAGAGGAAATCACGATTTGCATCCAGAGTAGTGACCCCCTAACACCCATTATGAGATTTTATGATCTCGTGGAGGGAAGTGAATGTAACTTCAAGTGTGGTGTTTGCATCTAACTCAGTAGAATAGAGTGTCATCAGGAGTCTGCAAACGAGGACGTAAGTTATATGGATGATTTAATCACCGCACTCAAACGCCGAGATCCAGATGCACTTTCGCAGGTTTTCACCGACCATGCAGATAAGATTTATCGACTGGCGGTTAGCCAATTGCATAATGAGCAATCCGCTGATGGTGTGGTGCAAGACACATTTATGAAGTTGATCGAACATATTGACGGCTTCGACGGAAGAGCGCAACTCGGTACATGGTTGTATCGTGTGGCTTACAACGAGTGTATGATGCGCCTACGGCGTCAGCGACCTCAGGTCGATTTTGACTCGGTGGATGAAACCGGTGTCATGCCAGAAATTTTCATCGACTGGCGGGAGTTACCCGAACGGATGGTAAGTAGCAGCGAAGCCATGGCGGAAGTTAAAAAGGCTATTGCTGAGCTTTCACCCGCGTTACGTGCAGTGTTTATCCTGCGTGACGTCGAGGCGCTTTCCGTCAAGGAGGCGGCGTCTGTGTTGGATATTTCCCCTTCGGCGGTGAAGGTGCGGTTGCACCGTGCTCGCCTGTTGCTGCGTGAGAAGCTGGCGGGTTACTTTTCCGAACGAGTCAACCAAACGAAATGATGGAGGCCCCCATGAATTGTGAAGAACTGCTTGCATATTTGTCGGACTATATCAACGATAATCTGGACGAGGAATTGGTCACCGCCGCACAGGAACATCTGAGCACCTGCCAGAATTGCAGTGTTGTGTTGGATTCCACACAGCGGACCATTGCTCTGGGTAAGGCACAGCAACGCGGTCAGCAAATGTCACCACAGCGCCAGGCCCGGTTGTATGCGCAACTTGCCGTTGCCTTCGAGAAGCGATCTGACCAATCTTGAATCTGGATGTAACCTTTTGTGCCGGTTTGCATCTAATGGATAACAAACAAAACTCAAGAGGAGATCAACATCATGTTCCAAGTCAATATGGGTAGTACAGATCGTGTTATTCGTGCCATCGCCGGCGTCGCGCTCGTCATTCTCGCTGTCGTCATCGGGAACGTCATCCCCGCAGTCCTGGGGGCTGTGCTGCTGGTAACGGCGACTATCAGCTTTTGCCCAGTCTACCTGCCATTTGGGCTGTCTACACGGCGCAAATCTTAAGCGCAATTTATTATGATCAATCAAAACACGGACGTTATCGTCCGTGTTTTTGTTTGCCTGGATGAGACAGAATCGCAATTTTGTTACGGATTTTTTATCCACTGATGAGAAAGGTCGATTATACTGATACTAATCCCCACCAAGAGAAAGTGAAAGATGGCTGAGAATGAGTTCACCTTCGGATAGTAGAAACTTTAATATGACGCCACCGGCTGAACGTGGCAACAGCACGAAATATGGCTTCTGGTTGGAGACGAAAGAGATTCATTTGTTTCGTTACGTGCGTTCGTTGATCTGTGTTGCAGGGGTGACGATGCAAGGTACAGAGCGCGGTCTGATCGACATTGACGATGATTATGACCCCGACGAAGCCTGGCATTACATCCGGCAGGAGATCGAAGAAGAGGCGCAGGTCGTCACGCTGGACAAAATCTGGAAAGATGCGATGCAGTGGCTCTAACCCGGCGGCGTTGAGGTTGCAACCGGCGGTGGCCCGCTCCACAGCGTCTCACGCATTAAATCGAAGTATGTGGTTTCACCCTCGCGTGACCACGCGACGTCAACGGTCAATTCCCAGCGTAGGCCATAGATCGAGTACGTCCCCTGACCGGTACAGGTCGCAAAACTTTCTACAGAATAATCAAGGCTGTTGTACGTTGTGCCATCGCAGGTAGACGGAACGCTCAACGTACAGGTGCTGTTTTGTTGCTCATAGAAGGCGACCAGTTCGCACGGATTAAGTGCAGACTCATAGCGCCACAGGTCACGCCCATGCGCGAGATTTTCATGTTCCACCGCCGTGACGCTGTCCGGCAAGGGTGGTGAGGGCGGGAAGATCAGTCCTGATAGCGCCCGAAAAACCCCCACACCCACAAAGACAGCGAAGACCAGAACCGCGAGGGCTAACAGAATCACCCAAAGCGGCGGCGACCACCCGCCACCGGATTCAGTATCAGGTGGTAATTGCTCTGTCACGCTCAGCCGGACCAAGCCATATCATAGTCGATCAGCGTTAGACCTTCGGTAGTCAGTCCACTTTCCTCGTCAAGGACACCGGGATAAATGCGAACGATCGTGCGACGCTCTCCGCCGAAGTCGCTGCTGTCGTCGAACTCACAGCGATATTCATACGGGATTAAGCCGTTGCCGGGTTCGTAATCCTGGAAGGTGCCCTGCCCGGAAGGACTGCGGCGGCACAGTTGACGGTCGGCGTCACGGGCGTTGGTGTCATAAAATGAGTCCATACGGGCTTGATAATACTCGACGACTCCACGCACGGTATCGTCGTCATCTCCGTTGACCTGATAAACGACCCGCCGTCCATTTTGTCCGATAGGCTGGTTGAAACGTACTTCTGCACCGGCGGGCGGTGTGATTTCCAGGGCGCTGCGTTTCTCCGCCCGCTCAAATTCCAGCAGCACAAAGCCGCCGATCACCACCAGCAAACCTAGACCCGCCATAATCAGGCCGATGCGAAAAATAGAAATACTCCCACGATCATTCTGAACAATTGACATTTTAGTCTTTCCTTTTCAGCGCGATAAGTTGATCGACGGCCTCGCTGAGGGCGATGCCATATCGTGTGTTCGCGTGGCGCTGTGCTTCGGCCTGCCAGTAGGGTAAACCGGCGTCGATCAACGATAGGGTGGGCGGATCGCTTTCTCCCAGCGTGTGCAGCATGTACGTCGCCATCAGTTGCCGGTGTGGCTCATCCGCTACTAGCGGGTGGGCAGCCGTCAATGTCTCGATGGCGGTCGCGTGCTGCTCCTGTCGATATTGTGCTTCCCCAAGATCGAAGCGTGTCACTTCTGGTGCGCCTTGCGCTAACGCCCGTTGGATGGCGTCTGCTGCTTCGGCATAGCGCCCCTGCACTAAAAGTGTACGCCCAAAACCATACAGGGGAAAATAATGATTGGGTTGAATGTCAAGAGCTTCCAACAAAATGCGCTCACTTTCTGCCAGTTTGCCAAGCTGACGGTAGGTGTTGCCGAGCAACGTCAGCACGTTGATATTTGCTTTTCCACCTGCGTATAACCCTTCGAGGGCGTCGCGCGCATCGTCGAACTGCCCGGCGCGGTAGAGACGTTGGGCGCGGGTGTAATCCGTGACCATATCACGGTTGGCCCACATGAACACGCCCTGCGCGGCAAACATCGACCCCAACGCGCCAATCGTCGCCGGGATATTAAGGTCTTCCGGGCCGACACTGACGACTGTCAAACCGACCAGTGCCAGCAAGACCGCCAGTGCAAAGGCGATCTGTGAGGGGGCGTCCCACTGGCGAAAGCGCCGAACCATTTGTAGAAAATTCGAGGTGATCTTGCCCATCAGCCGGTGATCTTAGTTTTGTCGGTTGCCAGTGCCTCGACGGTGATCTCGTCGTTGTAGAGCTGTTCGGCGGTGGCGATGTCCGCTTCGAGCACGCTGCGCAGCGTGTCGGCCTGGTCACTTTGTAGGATAATCTGCCACTGGTTGAGGCCGCCTGCCTGTTTGCGCATCTGTTTTCGTGCGTCTTTCGCCGCGTCCAGATTACCGAGGCGAGCATGGGCGCGGGCGCGGTAAAAGTGAATGAGAAACCGGTAGTGCGCTTCCGGCACTTTGGCATCGAGCGACTGCTGGAGATAGTCGAGCGCGGCCTGTGGGTTATCGTCGCGATCTTCGATCATACCGAGATTGTAACTCACCACCCATTGGTCGGGCGCGACGGCAAGCGCCTTCTCACCGGCTTTACGGGCGATGTCATAACGTCCGTTTTGCAGTTCGACCTCGGAGACACCGTTATAGCCGACCCATTTCTCATGACCCGGCAGCAGGTCAGCGACCTTCTGGTAATCTTTCTTTGCCCGGTCGAGTTTGCCCCACACGCGGAAGAACTCCGCACGTAGGCGATAATGATTAGCTTGCTTTGGTTCTTCTCTAATCAGCGTGGTGATCTCATTGACGGCTTCTTCGTAGTTGTTTTTGCGAAAGGCTTTAATCGCCTTCTGATAAGCCATCGGCCCACGCGGACGGAACAGAAACACCCCGGCGACGATCCAACCGAGGGCGGCACCGCTCAACAGCAAAAGCTGATCCGGAAAGAAAACCACGCCCAGTAGAATCGCGCCGAACGCCGGGGCGAGGATGCCGACCCAGCGCCCACGCTCGTAAGGTTCCATGCGTCCACCGATGATGAACGCCGTCCCGATGACGAAGGTCAGCACCAGCACATTTTGGGCGGCGGTGACCCATTCGGCACCGTCCTCGGCGGCGATGTTCAAGATCAAGCTGCCGATGCCGGTGATCGCAAGCAGTAGAAACAGTGATTGTAGACGCTGCGGTCCGAGCCACAGACGAAAACGTTTAAGCATCGTTATTCCCTGATTTCTGGTGATAATCAGCGCACATTGTACCGGAACATGCTGAGAAAAATTAGAGGAATCGCTCGTAGTGGGTCAGCACCGCCGTGTGGCGACCGTCGCCGCCTGCATAGCGGAGCAGCACACCGTCGTCGTTGATCCACACCAGCGGGACGTCACGGCTGGTGGCGCTGTGGAGTTCGTATTGTCGGATGCGCTGCTCCGCGCCGAAAGCCTGTTCTTGTGTGTCACCGATCAAGCGCACGGACTGTTGGTAGGTAACCGGTTGTAGCGCGTTCCCGGCGATCAGTGTCGGGAAGTAGGAGACGACCGCGACCTGTGCGCCGGCGAATCTCGCCAATGCCGCCGTTTTCATCCCGCCGAAGATCAAGCCCTCCGGCGCGATGACGAAGCGCGGCGGCAGCACGAAGTCATGTTTTTCTGTTTCATCATCACGGGTGATGGTTGCCCGGTAACGCCTGCCCACTGTGAGGCACGTCGCCTGTGCGGATTGCACCATGCCGTCGTCGTCGCCGCCGGTCGCGTCGATCTCGTAGCGCACGATTTGATTATGGCGTCGATGTGCCTGGATGCGTGTGCCATCACCGTAATCGTCCTCAAAACGGATAATCTCAATGTCTTTAACGCGAGAAATCTCCCATTTTTCAGTGTTGCCGGTCGGTTGGTCGTCTTCGTAGTGCATGTACGCACCAGCGGCGATAGGGACTTCTTTGGGGCCGGGTGGGTGGATGTAACGCATGTTATTTTTTCTCCGGGCGGCGAGCATAATTCGTCAACACAGAATAGCTAGAGCTTTGCGGGGCATCGTGTTGTAACAGTGTATCATGCGCGTCGATCCACAGGTGCGGCAGCAACACGTCATAAAACGGAAACAGACGCTCGAAGCGACGAGCGGCATAGGTCTTGCTGCCGAGTTGTAACGTCTCTTCCCCGATCATCGTCGCGGATTGTTCGTATGTTTCCGCTTGTAGGGCAGTGGCATCGTCAAGTTGGGGGTCATAGGTCAGGATGGGACGCTTGCCCCCCGCAGCGTGGGTATTGACAACCGCGAAGCCGAGAAAGATCAACGCGCCGGGGTAGGCGATGTAACCTTCTGGCAGCGGCAGCTCTTCATAAATGCGTTCCTGATTATCAAGTGAGCGCCCGACCTCGACATGATCGGGAAAACAGTTATAACTGGCGCGGCCTTGCTGTATGGCGTCGTCGTTGCGTCCGTAAGCCCACACGTCAAAGCGTTGGATGTCGCCGGTGGTGGGGTCGGTCCACGCCTCGACGAGCGTGCTGGGTCTGTCGAGGGCGCGTCCGTCCATATCCACACGGATGATGCGCCCGCCGTCCGGTAGTTCGTGGATGCTCCATGTCTCGTAAGTGCCGGTTTGCTTGCTGTTGATGTGATGATTGTACTGTCCGCTGGCGACGAACTTCTCGCTGACGCCGACAGGATGAATGTGCCGCATAAACACTCTCTCACTGGTTAGTTGCGTATAAAGTCCACTTCATTTTGCTATGGAAAGATAAGCATACGCAAAGAAGGGAAAAATTTGATGGGTCATCATCACCATCACGAACATAACGACACAGATAATTTACGATTAGCGTTTTACTTGAATTTGGTCTTCGCACTGATTGAGTTGGTCGGTAGGTTGCTGACGAACAGCGTTGCGATTTTATCAGATGCGTTGCACGACCTCGGCGATAGTGCGTCTTTGGCGCTAGCCTGGGTGCTGAATCGCGTTTCCGAACAAGAGGGGGACGAGCAGTATACCTATGGTTATCGGCGTTTCTCTCTGTTAGGGGCGTTCATCAACGCGGTGATCTTGATCGGCGGTTCGATCTTCGTGTTAAGCGAGGCTATCCCCCGGTTGACTGACCCCGAAGCGACCTCCGCACCGGGCATGATCGTCCTGGCATTGGGTGGTGTGGCGGCGAACGGATACGCGGCCTACCGGCTGCGCGGCGGCTCGACTGAAAATATGCAGGTCATCGGCTGGCACTTGATGGAGGACGTGCTTGGTTGGGTGGCGGTGCTGGTGGTTGGTGTAGTGCTGCTATTCGTAGATGCGCCGATACTTGACCCGATCCTGTCGATTTTGATCACACTTTATATTTTGTATAACGTGTTAGGCAATCTGCGGGGGACGGTGCGACTATTTTTACAGGCACGGCCTACCGGTGTTGATATGGACGCGCTAGAAGCCAATTTGCGCGCGATCAACGGTGTAGAGTCATTACATCATACGCATGTGTGGTCACTGGATGGCGAGCATAACGTCCTGACGACTCATCTCGTGGTGCCAGCGGAGACGGCTTCGGACACGGTGCGCCGTATTCGTCACGAGAGTTACGAGCGCATCAGTGACCTCAATCTTGAACATATCACAATCGCGGTTGAATATGCCGATGAAGATTGTCCGATGCAGTAACGTTCAGGACTCCAGCGCGACGTAGAGCCGTTTGTTGTTCCCGCCCTTGCTCTTATAGTCCGTGATGCGAATGGTGCCCACTTCGCTGGTGTTGTTGACGTGTGTGCCGCCATCGGCCTGTAGATCCAGCCCGACAATCTCGACTGTGCGTACTTCAGGGATGCCTTCCGGTAGCAGGTTGATCTTGGTGCGGATCAGGTCGGGAATCTGAAAGGCTTCCTCACGCGGCAGGATGTTAACTTTGACATCGTGGTCTTTTGACATCTCCGCGTTGATGGTCGCCTCGATCTCCCCGACGAGGTCTTTTTCCAAACGCTCGAATTCAAAATCCATGCGCCCTTTGAGCGGTTCCATGTTGCCACCGGTGACCTGTGCGCCGTAGTCGCGCCAGACCACACCACAGAGGATGTGCATGGCGGTGTGTGTACGCATCAACTGATAGCGTCTGTCCCAATCAACGATGCCGGTAACCTGTGTGCCGACCGGGGGCAGGTCGCCCTCGATAACATGCACGTTGCCGCGCTTGACCTTCGTCACCGGGTATGTTTTGCCATCCGCGACCAGTTTGCCGGTGTCGTTGGGTTGCCCGCCACCGCCGGGGTAAAACGCGCTGCGATCCAATAGCACGCCGTTTTGATCGTCGTCGTGCCCGGTGACGGTTGCGGTAAATTCTTTGAGGTACGCATCGGTATGATAGAGTGCTTCAGTCATGTTGATTGTTTATCCTTTGTTGTCTGAAACGGTTGGTAATCCCATCCGCATACGGATGACGATGTCTTTGCCGCCGACGGCATCCCAGAACTTGCGCCCGGCGTCGTTGTGGGCGGCGACGTACCATTCCATGTGTTGTACGCCGCGTGTGCGGAACCAGTTAACCAGAGCCTCGACCAATTGCCGCCCGACGCCATGACCGCGCATCGTTTCTTCCACGAAAATATCCGCGAGGAAGCCGCCGACCTGTGGGCGGAACATCTCCGGCACCATATCCACGACGACACCGAGCGTGTAGCCCACGATCACGCCATCTCGTTCAGCGACGATGAAGCGTGTGTGCGTGTCGTCGATGTGATCTTGCACACGGCGAGCATAGAGTGCCGCGCCTTCGTCCGCGGCGGTGGGCAGGCGCGGGTCAAGCGCGTGATGATAAGCGACTAACTTTTCCCACAGTTCGCCAATGGCTTGTGCGTCGGCTGCGACAGCCGGGCGAACTACAACGTCATCCATATCAGTTCCGGGGGTAACGCCCATAAGTTATCTTCTTCCCAATTCGTGATGGTCTTCGCGCCCAACGCCAACCAGAAGGCTTGCTCGACTGCATGGTAGCGCGGCACGCTTATCATGTGCTTCTTGACGTCTCGCGTCTCGAACCAGTCGCGCAGTGCGGCCCATAACGTCCGAGCCATACCGCCATAATAGGTGTGGGCGTCGATGGCGATTTCATCAATCACGCCGATGTCATGGTATAAGATCCCGCTGATGAAACCAGCGATAGTCTCGGTTGGCAGGGTGACGAACACGGCGGCATCAGGGTTCTTGATGCGTCCCTGTAGGGTCTTTTGCCACTGACCCTGGTCGATGTGTTGGAAGCGTGGGTCAGATTGGTTCAATATGGTGCGCCGTTCCTGCCAGAGATGCCGCAGGCGGGGCAGGTCGTCGGTTGTCGCCGGGCGAATATTCAAAGGTCAGTTCTCGATCTCAATATTACAGTTGTGTTGGCATTTTCGCAGCATATCACTCTCGTGGACGCAAATCAAGCGATGGTCGGGTAAAATGACGATATGACTACAGAGACATATCCAGAAAAAATCCGTAGTGAAGACCTCCCGTTGTGGATGCGACAGGCCCGCCAGAGCGTGGACTGGGGCATTTTAACAACGTTGTGGTTATGCGTATTGCTTGGATGGGCGTTTATTTTGCAGGACAGTCTGCCCGTCACCAATGCGAGTGAAAATTACGTCTACATGACCGAGAACTACGCCGAAGCCATGCACGAGGGCCGATTGTATCCTCGGTGGGCGGCTCCGGCGCTGGATGGCTACGGTGCGCCGATCCCGCACTACTTCCCGCCGGGTGCGCCTTATACCGCCGCGTTGATCGAGGTCTTATTTACAGCAGATGCCGTCGTCGCGGTACGTATTCTGTATGTGGTATCGTTGGCATTGGCCGGGATGATGACATATGCCTTCGTCACCCGTCTGATGGGGGCGGCGGCGGGTGTGCTGGCTGCTGTGCTTTATGTTTACAGTCCCTACGTGGGGATGACCGCACCTCACATGCTCGGTGATTTACCCGGTGTAATGACACTGGCGTTCTATCCGCTGTTGTTGTGGAGCTTGCATCGTCTGTTGACCGTGCGCCGTGTGTTTGACTTCGCGCTGGTCGCGGTCAGCGGTGCGGCGATTGTGCTGGCGAAGCCGGAAGCGGTAACAATCGCGCTGGGCGCGGTCGTGTTGCTGTGTGGCTGGCATCTCTGGGAAGCACGCGGACGGTTGAAACGACGGGTATGGTTGGTCATCGGTGCTGGCTTATTCGCTGCCGGCTTATCTGCGTTTTACTGGTTACCCGCATTGTTGGAACGCAACCTCGTGCGCTGGCAACCGCAGCCCTATGCAACACAGATGACGGTATCTCCGTTTGATCTCATTACACCACTACAACGGGTTGATTTGAACGCGCTGGTCGCGCCGCCGCAGTTCACACTCGGTGTGGGGTTACTCGTGTTTAGCATCGCCGGCACAGGGATGCTCTGGCGGCGTCGTGCCGTGCTGCCGCTCTTGTTTGGGGTGGGGGCGTTCGTGCTGGCGTTCGTGCTGTGGTTGCTACCCACACAGACCTGGTTGGTCGGGCCGTTGTCGTTGTGCCTGGCGGTGGTCGGCGCGGGGACGATCGATCTAGCCGAGCGGTTGCCGCGTTTACGACGCTTGTTACTGCCACTGCTGCTGATGTTTGCCCTGGGCCTGGCGCTACCGGTCTGGTTATCACCCGTGTGGAGTGCCGATAATCTCACAGAAACGGGCGCTCCGGCGCAGATCCGCTACGAACAACTCGGTTACGGGGTCGCCGCGCTGCCACCGAATGATACTGTGCCGACCACGCTTGCCGACGATGACATACAGCCCAGCCTTGCGCTTACCAGCAGCTACGCCGACGAAAATATCGTGCGCTTGCCGACCAATCAGCTTGGCCTGGGCCGGCAGGCGAGTCTGCTCGCCGGGGAGACGCATTCTGATCGTTACATCGTTAGCACACAGGCTTTAGGGAACCGCGGCGAGCGTGGACAGGTGACGTTTGACCTGTTGCGGGCTTATTTTGCAGGATGGCAGGCGACCATCGACGGGGATGAGGTGCCTTTACGCCGAGACACAGAGACAGGCTTGATGCGCGTTTTCTTGCGACCGGTACAAAGTGCGCTGCTGACCGTTTCTTTGGGTAGCACACCGGTAAGATTAGCGGGCTGGATTCTCTTCTGGGTATCGCTGGTGCTGGTAAGTACTGCTGCGATCTTTCGATTGCGCCGTCAGGGGATCTACTACAATGATCTGCAATTGCTTACCAAACCGGAGGCGCGGCTCGTCGGTCTAATCGCGGTCGGTTTTACGGTCGGTATGCTGGTTTTCGCCCGGTCTGAGTCGCCGTTTGCCCTGCATGCGCCGCCCGGTCATGCATTGAGCGATGGTACAACACTCCGCGCACGGACGCTGCACGGTCTGGAATTGGTCGCCTACGATGTCGACAACACGACCGTCGAATACGGCGATAAGATCACTGTCAAGCTGGCATGGCGGGCCGTCAGTCCGCAGTTCCGCAATTATCATGTCAGTGTGCATCTGACCAACGATGTTTCTAGCGTGCGTTGGTCGAAGACCATGCCAGCGATACCGGGATCGTACCCGGTGCGGCGTTGGACGAGTGACCGGTATGTGCTGGCGACTTATGAGATCGAGTTGCTACCCAACGTCATCCCGCCGGATGTGTATCAAGTCGGTGTGGAAGTGTACCAATGTAATGACGGTGACTGTCCAGATGATGGACGCAGCACCTTTGTCAGCGCGAATGGGCAATCGGTGGGGCCGGTGCTGCCTCTGCCGACACAGATCACGGTGGAGTGAGCATATGGTTGAAGAAACACTCGAAAAACGTGACCGGTTGCGGCGAACACTCGCCGGTGAGCCGACCGACCGGGTGCCTGTGGCCTTATGGCGGCGTTGGCCCGGTGATGATCTGCGGTCGGCGGATTTCGCGCAGGCGGTTATCGATTTCCAACAGCGGTATGATTGGGACATCGTCGTGCTATGTCCGTATAGTGCCTATGGCGTGGTTGATTATGGTGCGTTCACGACATGGGAGGCCGACCTTAGCGGTGACCGAGTGGTCACTAAATCGCCGGTGACGCGCTCCCTGGCCTGGACGGAGTTACGGGTGCTTGACCCGATGCGCGGTGAACTGGGAAAGTATCTTACGACGGTGCAGTTCGTCACTGAGGCGGTCAGTGATGCGCCGGTGGTCGCGGCGGTGTATAGTCCGCTGGCACAGGCGCGTCTGCTGGCGGGTGATCTGGCGATCCGCAATATGCGTACACACCCTGCCCGGCTGCGCACCGGCTTAAACACGCTGACGGAAACCACCTTGTTGTTTCTCGAAAGCCTCAAACGAACTGCCATCGAGGGTATTCTCTATGTCGTGGATTCGGCGGATTATAGCCTGATGACGAAAGAAGAGTACGTTAATATCGGCCTGCCCTATGATCGTAAAATCCTCGATGCGCTGCCTGAATCGTGGTGGTTAAACACGCTACAAATAAGCGGCCCCGCGCCGATGTTTGAATTCTTGAAGACGTACCCAATGCCGCTTATCTGCTGGGATTTGCACGAGTCTAAACCCGATCTCGATAAGGCGCTGGCGCTGAGCGAAAAGAAAGTTCTGATGACTGGTCTATCGCCGGAAGCGCACCTGCACCGGGGGACGCCGCAGAGCATCGGGTCGGTGGCGCGGAGCCAGATCACGCTGGCGGGTGGGCGGCGCTTGCTTTTGGCCGCCGGTGGTGCGGTACCTGTGACCAGCCCGGTGTCTAATCTGCGGGCGGTACGATCAGCCGTCGAGAGTGCGACCTTGCTATAGCTATAATCATTTCAGCAACTTATGAAGGATAACCTATGTCTCATCGTGTGATTGCCGGACTTGCAAAGGGGCGTAAACTCAAACTTGTGCCGGGGGAAAGCACCCGCCCGATTATGGATCGCGTCAAAGAGGCGCTTTTCAGCATCATCGGGCGTGGGATTTACGAATCGAATTTCCTCGATCTTTTTGGCGGGACGGGCAGTGTGGGCATTGAAGCACTCAGCCGGGGGGCGCAACGCGCCATGTTTATCGAATGGAGTGGCAGCGCAATCCGTACCATTCAGGATAACCTCAAGGTGACGAAGCTGGGTGATAAAGCCATCATCCGGCGGTTGGATGCGTTGGCGTTCATCCGGGGGCCAGCACCCGCAGACCCTTTCGACTATATTTATGTTGCGCCGCCACAGTATAAGGGTATCTGGTTGGAGGTGCTTAAGATCCTCGATGAAAACCCGGCTTGGGTGCCGGATGACGAGACAGATGTCATCGTGCAGCTTGACCCGCACGAATACGATGACCCGGGGGCTTTTGAGCATCTCCAACTTTACGATCAACGGCGTTATGGAAAGACGATGTTGTTGTTTTATACGCGCAAGCAGAAAGAGAGCGAAGCTGATGAGTGATCTCGAAACACTGGAAAAAGCGGCGAGTGAACTGGTCGCAATTTATGGGTTGGCCTCGCCGCCGGTACCCATCGAGGATATTTTGCAGAATCCGCGTGCGGATATGTGGAAGCGTATGGACATCACGCAGCTATCCGGCACATTCCTGAGCATTTCGCACCGGTATTCGCCGCGTATGTCATTGGCACGGATGCTGGTGCGGCATGTGGCATATTCTCAGTGGGGTAAGGCACGGGGGGTGTTGGAAGTCATCGAGCAAAACGAAGACCTCGTCCCGGTCTTTGCGCGGATGTTGATTATGCCACGTTCTTTTGTGAAGGGGTTGCCCGCTGATGAGCGTGACGCGGAGACCATCAGCGAGCGATTCCAGGTGCCGGATGACGACGCGAGTGCGCGTCTGGAGGAACTCGGCGATTCGATTTAGGCGCTAATGCATATTTTCTAGCGCGTCCATCAGGTTATTAAACTCCGTGATGGTCAGTTGCTGTTTGGCGTCACTCATGGCGACGGGTGGGTTAGGATGCACTTCGACCATTAAGCCATCCGCGCCGACGGCTTTGGCGGCCTTTGCCAATGGAATAGCGATGTCACGCCGCCCGGCAGAATGCGAAATATCCACGATGACGGGCAGGTGTGTTTCCTGCTTGAGCAACGGCACCGCGCTGATGTCGAGGGTGTTGCGCGTCCACGTTTCGAAAGTGCGCACACCGCGCTCCATGAGGATTACGTTGGGGTTGCCGCTGCTGACGATGTATTCGGCGGCGTACATCAACTCTTTGAGGTTCGCACCGAAGCTCCGTTTGAGGATGACCGGCTGGCTGACCTTGCCGAGCGCCCGCAGCAGGTAGCCATTCTGCATGTTGCGTGCGCCCACCCAGAACACATCGACATAATCCGACATGGTCGGGATCAGCGAAAGGTCGAGGACTTCGCTGGTGACCAGCATCCTGTATTTATTGGCGACCTGCCGGGCGATCTTTAGACCGGGTTCGCCCATCCCCTGGAAGTCGTAAGGTGAGGTGCGCGGCTTGTAGGCCATCCCCCGCATGATTTTTACACCACGCTGTGCAAGGGCTTCGCCGACGCTGTCGATCTGCTCGAAGGATTCGACCGCGCACGACCCGGCGATGACCTGAAACGTGCCGTCACCGATTGTGATACCTTCCGCGAGTTCGATGACGGTGTTGGCCTGGTCCGGCTTGCGTTGGACGAGTAACTGCGCTCGGGCTTCGGTTTCTTCGAGGTTGAGTGTGGCGCGAAAGACCTCTCGGAACAAATTCGAGATGGTTTCATTGCTGAAGGGGCCTTCGTTGGCTTTTTGGAGTTCCTGGAGCATGTGCGCTTCGCGCTCCGGGTCATAAAATCGTGTGCCAAGCTCGGTTTGCACGTTGCCGATTTCTGAGGCGATGGTCGCACGTTTGTTGAGCAGTTCAAGGATTTGCATGTTGATGATGTCGATCTGACTGCGCAAGCCCGCCAGTTGATTCTGTGGTGACATGGATTTTCTCCCTAGTCGTTGTCGTGATCCGCGCTCATTATGATGGCCTGATCCGCTTGCGTCCATCATCAAATTTGTTCAGAGTCTGTGGGCATTTTGCCAAAGGTTACGGGAATATATAGGTCATAGGTGCAATGTGGTGACATTCGTAACTCATATTTTGAACTGAATGAGCTAAAATTGAATTTAGAAGTATTACGCCCGCTAGACGAAAAGCGTTCCTATGAATTTAGAACTACGTGACGACACCGTTGAGAAATTGAAGGAACGTGCTGAGTGCTGTAATCTTTCTCCCGATGAATTGATCCAGCAATTGCTTGGAGATACGTTTGACTCACCGTCAGGGCAGATCAGCGATGAACTGCGCGAGCGTGCGCTGGAATCGGTCGCATCCGGGATTGCAATCGCCGATGTGCGCCGCCCGGATAATCCTTTGATTTATGTGAACCGGGCCTTCGAAACAATTACAGGGTATGCCCGTGAGGAAGTGATCGGACACAACTGCCGCCTCTTGCAAGGCGAAGATCGTGACCAAGCCGCGCTAAATGTGGTACGAGAAGCCATCCGTGCGGGTAAGCCCTGTACGGCTAAACTGCGGAATTACCGTAAAGATGGATCGTTATTCTGGAATCAACTGAACCTCTCCCCGGTGTATAACGAATCGGGTGAGTTAACACATTTCATCGGTGTGCAGGTGAACATAACGAAGCGCGTTGAGTACGAGCATTTATTGCGCGAACGTGAGATGATGTTCCGTGAGTTGTTCCGTTCTAATCCGTTGCCGATGTGGGTTTTCGATGCCGAGACATACGAATTTCTCGACGCGAACAAAACAGCGAGCGTCTTGTATGGTTACTCCAACGAAGAATTTCGCTCGATGACGATTTTTGACATTCGCCCGGCGGGAGAGCAAGCGCGGCTGCGTGCTCACATGAAACATGAACGGGAGGACTACCGACAGACTTCCAGGTGGCTGCATCAGCATAAGAACGGCACGTTGGTTGAGGTCGAAGTTGTCTCTCACCGGCTGACCTATGATGGGCATGATGCAGTGCTTGCCGTCGCCCATGATATGACCGAACTTAACCGGGTGACCCGCGCCTTGCAGGAAAGTGAGCGCAACTATCGTCTGGTGGCGGAGTTGAGCTTTGATTATGCGTTCATTCTACGGGTCAACGCGGATGGTACCCTCACCCATGAATGGATCACGAAATCCTTCGAGCATGTCACCGGCTTCAGCCCCGACGAATCCGAGAGGCGGGGTGGGTGGGCGAGTCTGCTTCACCCTGATGACCTTTCGTTGACGAGCGAACGTTTGAAGCTGATGCTTGCTACCGGGCAACCTTCCCCGCTGGACTATCGCATCGTGACAAAATCGGGCGAGATCAAGCATCTGCGTGGTGACTTCCAGTTGTTGCGTGACGACGACGGACAGGTCACACATATCTATGGGACTGCGCATGACATCACCCAGCAAAAAGAGTCGGAGATGGCACTGCGTGAGAGTGAGGAACGCTTCCGGCGGGTGGTTGAATCCGTCAATGATATGGTTTACACGTTGGATCTCGACGAACGATATACCGGGGTGTATGGGTCATGGATCGAGCGTTACGGCCTCAAACCGGAGATGTTCCTGGGTAAGACGCAGTCCGAAATTGAGAGTGTTGAAGGCGAACCGCACAAATTCGCTAATGCGAGGGCACTTCAGGGCGAAACCGTCACCTACGAATGGCAAACGCAGAACGCAGCAGGCACACAGCACTTCCAGACGACCGTTTCCCCTTTGTGTGACGGAGCCGGGTTTGTCACGGGGATCGTCGGTGTCGGTCGAGACATCACCGCGTTTAAGCGTTTGGAAGACGAACGGCTCAACGCGGAAATGCTGCACATGGAATTAGAGAAAGAGCGTGAGATCATCGCGTTGAAAGAACAGTTTCTGTCGATGGTCACGCATGATTTCCGTACCCCGTTAGCGGTGATGATGACCACGACGAGCCTCTTGCAGCGTTACCACGACCGCATGAGCAAGAACAAATTTGTGGAGCGATTAGAGGGTCTGGTCGAGCAGATCAACTATATGACGTCCTTGTTGGATGATGTGACGATGGTGCGCAAAAGCAATAACGGTGGGTCGCCCCTGGTGCTTGAACCTATTGAGATCGCGCCATTTTGTCAGGAATTGGTCGATAAGCAGCGGCTTGCAAGCGTGGATTCGCACGAATTCGATGTGCAGTTGGGGCAATTGCCGGGCGTTTTTTACGGAGATAAACGCCAGCTTGAACGTATTTTCACCAACTTGTTGAGCAACGCCGTGAAGTACTCGCCACCCGGCAGCAAAATTGGCTTTTATGCCCGTTGCTGTAATGATGATCTGCTGTGCATTGACGTGTGTGATCGTGGTATTGGCATCCCACCCGAAGATATGGAGTATCTCTACAAGACATTTTTCCGTGCCAGGAACGTGCAGCACCTACAAGGGACGGGGTTAGGGTTGGCTATCGTCAAAAGTGGTGTAGACGCACACAACGGCATAATTGATTGTGAGAGCGCATTGGGTAAGGGGACGACCTTCACCGTCAGATTGCCGGTCAAGGTCGTGGTGGGACACTCAGGTTAGGCTTCCGAGAGGTTGCCGGGGTGATAGTCGTGCAAGATCGAGCCGCCGATGAACTCTCGCAGCAATGAGGTATCCGGGATCATTGCGATCTGTTCAGGGCGTAGTGGTTGCACCCAGCGCAAGAATGACAGCAGGCGCTTGGCTTCGATGTGTGGTTTGGTGCGCGGTTCTACCTGTAACAGCAATGGTTCCGCCAGTGGACGTAGTGCCGCCAGTTCATAAACCAGCGCGGAGTTAAACATCGCGTCTGCGTTCTCTTGATACAGGAAGATGTTATTCTTCTCTCCCTGGCGCACGCTTGACCAGCGGTTGAGGGTATCCGTCGCGCTCCAACCCCGGTTATGGGCATCGCGGACGATACGCCGCAGCAACCGGACATCAGTTGTGGGGACGCGGTTGTGCATGTCGATGTTGAGCTGCGTCAGGGCAGAGACATAAACACGAAAGATCAAGTCATCGGGGATGCTGGGTACGAGGCTGGGGTTCAGACCGTGAATGCCTTCGATGATGACGATCTGGTTTGCGTTGATCTGCACGGTACGTCCGGGTAGGCTTTTCCCCTGGTGAAAATCGAAGCGTGGCAGTTGCACGGCCTCATTCTGGATCAGATGAAGTAGATTATTGTTGAATTTCGTCAGGTCGATGGCTTCTAATGCCTCAAAGTTGTAATCTCCTTTGGCGTCGAGTGGTGTCTTTTCTCGATCTACAAAGTAATTGTCAAGTTCGAGCGTGAATGGTTTGAGGCCGTGCGCCAACAGTTGGATGGCGAGTCGCTTGGCGAACGTCGTCTTACCGGAAGACGACGGGCCAGCGATTAAAACCAACCGGGTGCCGTCCTGTCGGTGGCGCTCGCGGATTTCCCCGGCGATAGCGGCGACGTTCTGCTCGTGCAGCGCCTCAGCGATGAGGATCAACTCTTGTGGATCTTCCTCGTCACGCACGATTTGATTTAACCGGCCTATGTCCTCGACATCCATATGATGCAGCCATTGATCGGTCTGTTGGAAGATCTGGCTGAGCTTGCCATAAGAGCGGATAGGCCACAATTCATCGGGCGTTTCCTTACGTGGGTATTGCAGGATAAACCCTTCTCTGACATGGATGAACCGGAACCGCTGAAGCACGGCGGTTGATTCCACCATATACCCATAATAATAATCCTCATGCCCGCGCAGAGTATAGAGGGTGAGATGATCGCTTTCACGCTGTTGGAGCAACCGTTTTTTATCGGTATCGCCGCGTTCGGTGAAGAGCTGTCGGGCGGTTTCGAGCGATGTCGTGCGCTTCGTGATCGGCGCGGCGTCAGTGACAATCTCTCGCATGTGATCTTCAAGCTGCTGGAGTTCGCCAACATCGAGTGGCGGAGCGTTCTGTCGTGTGCAGTAAAAGCCGCCGTCCGGCACCGCATAACGCACACTGAGCTTGCAACCGGGCCACAGTTCGGCGGCGGCGGTCGTCATTAAAAAGACCAACGACCGCCGGTAGATACGCCCGCCATCACTGCTGTTGAGTAGTACGGGTGCGAGTGTGGCATCACCGTGTAGTGCGTATGTAAGTTCGCGTAGTTCGCCGTTGCAGATGCACGCGATAAGCAAGGCCGGGTAACCGTCCTTGTGGGCGGCACGCAAAAGTTCACCCGTTGTCGTGCCAACCGGCCCCTCATACACACTGCCATCTGGTAAAGTCACCCGAATATGTCGGCGTGGTTCGGAACGAAAAATTGTTTCTTGCGACATGAGTTATCCTCACAGATTATGAAAAAGGTAAATTTTGCATGTGTCGAGTAACGTCAGTTATGCTATAATTTGTTTATTGCAATATCTTTGATCAGCATAATGGCAATCTTAAATATGGGAAGCGAGTCCGAAAAAAACGCTATGGACGATGCGACACGTAGCCGAGTTGGTAAAAGTAAACGCCCGGTGGAAACGGCTATATTTTCCACCCGAAACCTTAAACGACGCAGTGGACACGCGGAACAAGCGGATGACGTCAATGTTCGTGAAGACCGCGAAATCATCCTGGTCATTCGTGGCATCATTGAACGTTTTGTGATCCCTAAGGATCGCAAAGTAACGCTTGGGCGGGCAGATGTCAAGATGCGCTATGTCCCCGATATTGATTTGACTCCATACGGTGCCTTAGATCGTGGCGTCTCACGCGAGCACGCTAACCTGTGGTTAAAAAATGGTGAGATCTTCCTCGAAGATCTGGAAAGCACCAACGGTACCTTCGTCGCCGGTGACCAGTTAGCGCCGAACAAGTTGGTTAAGATCGAACGTGGTGACGAGCTGATGTTCGGTCGTCTGGCGATTCAAATTCTCTTCCGTTGAAACCCCTTACCGCATCTCACGTCCGCCTGTTATAATCCTGATCGGAAACAGGAGGTCACGCGATGACTGCTGCATACCAGCACTTTCTTAAAGAAGTCCTGATCGATAAAGAAACACTCTACCGGCGAATCAGCGAACTTGGTGCGCGTATTTCCGCAGACTATGCGGGTGTTGATGATCTCGTCCTGATTTGCATTTTGAAGGGTGGGGTGATGTTTTTATCCGACCTGACGATCTGCATAGACGTGCCGCACGAAATCGATTTCATGGCGGTGTCGAGCTACGGTAGGGGAGTGCGTAAGTCCGGCGGGGATGTCCGTATTGATATGGACTTGACGGCCCAACTCGACGGCAAACATGTGTTGATCGTCGAGGACATCATCGACAGTGGGTACACGCTAGAATTCGTCATTCGGATGTTGCAAGCACGGAACCCCGCCAGTATCAAACTTTGCACACTGCTGAACAAAGCCTCTCGCCGGGAGGTCAATATTCCGGTGGATTACATTGGTTTTGAAATCGAAGACAAGTTCGTGTTCGGCTATGGACTCGACCTCGATGAGAAATTTCGCAACCTGCCTTTTATCGGCGTGGTTGATCTCGACGCGCTAAACACCCACTAAAATCGGAGAAACAATGCCCGACCTGACCCCGAAAGCCCCAGCGAGGCCGCTATTGTGGCCTGATTTAACCTATACGCTGCAAGACCTGCTCAACGACTATCCACAGCCGATTTATATCGTCGGCGGTGCAGTGCGAGATGCCTATCAACGGAGACCCGTCCACGATTTTGACCTGACTACGCCGACCGATTCGGTCAAGCTGGCTCGGTACATCGCCGATGCGATGGAAGGCGATGTGTTCGTGATGGATGCCGAGCGTGATGTGGCACGAGTTTTGCTCAAGGACAGGGTGACGGAAGCCCAGGTCGTCATTGATGTGACTCGCTTTCGGGGTGATGACTTGCTGGCGGATTTGCAGGCACGGGACTTTACGTTGAATGCCATCGCCGTTGATCTGCATGGTGACTTGGAGAAAATCATCGACCCACTTGGTGGTGAGCAAGACTTGAATACTCGACGGCTGCGCCGGTGTTCGCCGCACGCATTGTCCGACGATCCGCTCCGGGCGCTGCGTGGGATACGGCAAAGTGTACAGCTTAACGTTCGGATTGATCCTGAAACGCTGACGGATTTACGTGCCGTCGACCTGGGCGATATTTCGCCTGAGCGTGTACGTGATGAGTTAGTCAAGATGCTGATGTTACAAAAGCCGACGATGGCACTGCGGGTGGCGGCTTCGTTGGGGTTGCTCATGCAGATCATACCGGAAATCGAACCGCTCAAAACCACGCCGTCGGAGACGGTCGGTATGACCAACCAACTTGAGCAGGTGCTTTTCACCGTAGAAAAAATGTGTGGCATTCTGGATACCATCAGCAATAAACGCACCGATACGACTGCTGCCCGCTTCGATATGGGAATGATCGTCATGGTGCTTGATCGCTATCGCCCCCAGCTTCAGGCGCATGTTAATCAGAAATGGGCCAACGAGCGCCCGCATCGGGTGTTGATGTTGCTCGCGGCGCTGCTGCACCTCACCGATGCCGAGGCAGCAGCGGCATGCGCCAGCGCCCTACGCCTGAGCAACGACGAGAAAGCGATCATCACGGCGATGGTACGCCACCACGACACCTTTACTGATGTGCCGTTGACCGATCTGGCGCTGCACCGTTTCTGGTATCCGCTGCGGTCGCACGGGGTAGATGTTTGCTTGTTGGCGTTGGCAACTTACATGGGGCGGTTTGGTGCGGCGATTAATCAGGATGCGTGGATTGACTATATCGACCGGATCGCCCGCCACATAGATGCCTTTTATGGACGGTACGAAACCGTTGTGGAACCAAACACACTAATTGATGGTACACTGTTGATGGAGTCGCTCGCGCTGGAGCCGGGTAAGCAGATCGGTGAGATGCTCACCCGCATCCGTGAGATGCAGGTGACCGGCGAAGTCGAGACGACCGAACAAGCACTTGCGGCGGCAAAGGCGCTACTTTGATAGCAATTAACGAGCAGGGGCGATGGAATTTATTCGACGCAATTGGTTATACCTGGTGCTGTTGCTGATGGTGTTTGCCATGTCTATGTGGATTTTTACGCGAGGCTCCGAGTTGGTGACAACGACCTCTAGCGAGTTCATCTCGCGGGGGCGGGTGCCCGTCGCCACGCCGACCGCACCTGTGGTGTTGACTGTGGAGCCGGATGTCATTGATACCGTCGAGTTTGAGCGCCTCGTCAACATCCCTCTGCCCGATGAGCGGCGAAACCTGACGGCGGTAAGTTACTGTTTCATCGAGTGTCGTGCTGCGGCACGTTTTGAACTGCCACAGAGCCAACCGGAAGCGTTCCTCGATGCCCTGCGTCCGCCCGGTGGTTTGGAAGCCGGTTTCTACCCTTTTGAGAATGCGTGGTTGCCGAGTGCATACGGCTGGTGGAAGCCGAACCAGGCACAACAGTATGCCGGGGTGCGCTTCCGCAACGACGACTACGAATACGAGATCATGATCGACCAATCCAGCACGGAAAATCCAGTTGTTTACATCAATGTGGTTATTCCTCAGTAACTTCATGGATAAGATGATTAGAATGCGCCTTATTCTGTAGGAGCATTGGTATGTGCTCCGGCAGGCGGGCCGCCACTACATCAGGCGATTTCTTTTTCATTTGTCCATCAGTAGGGCAAACGTGGTGTAATCATCGTTTAATTCCAACCAATCGTGGGCTAAGATCGTACATACTTCGAGACGATATGCCGAATTTGGAACCTCATACCACTTTGTAACGTCATATCGAATAGCGGTATAATGTTTGAAATGCTCTGTGTGTGAGCTTTGAGTGAAAAGGGTTTATTCAATGCAACGATTCAGAAATTTCCGTTTATCTTTTCTATTGAGCGCGGTGACGTTGCTGCTGCTCGTTGTGGGGCCAGCGGTCACCGCTCAGGCTGATCCGGTCGATTTTCGAGATAATGTGCGTGCGGTCGCACAAAGCGAAGGCAGCGTCCGCGTGATTATCAATCTCGATGTGGCGCAGGCCAGCAACAACGCGGGAATGCGTCTGCGCACGATTGAGACGGCACAGGCCAGTGTGCTGGACGCACTTACGCCGGGGCGTGACCGAGGCCGGGCGTTTAGCTCGTCGAACTTCGAGTTGCTGCACCAGTACAGCACTATCCCGGCATTGGCAGGCGAGATCACGCCTGAAGGGTTGGATTTGCTGGCGACCCACCCGGATATTGCCTCTATTCAGTTAGATGCGCGAGGTACGGCAGGGCTGGCGCAGGCCCGGCAGATCATCAATGCTAATGACGTCATCAGTGGCTATGGTTACACCGGCTCTGGCTTGACTGTCGCGGTGGTTGACAGTGGTGTTGATCGCGATCAACCGTTGATCGCTGACGATCTTTTATCACAGCAAGTTTGCTTCACGAACGGCGATTGTGCCCCGAACGACACGAACTCCAGCGGCAACGCCGAAGACGAAACCGGTCATGGTACGGCGGTTGCTGGTGTGGTGACATCCAATGACGCCACGCATACCGGTATTGCGCCGGATGCACAGATCGTCGCGGTGCGTGTGCTGAATGATGAAAATGTTGGCTTCGTCGCTGACTGGGTCGCCGGATTGGAGTGGATTGATACCAATCAGAATGGCCTGGGTGTCGATGTTGTCAACATCAGTATTCAATCCGACGCGACTTATGGCGGAGCCTGTGATACCGAGTTCCCCGCGCTGGATGCGGTGATTGATCGACTGGTTGATCGTGGCATTATCGTGGTTTCGATCTCTGGGAACTACGGTGATACCGGGCGCATCACCGCGCCGGGTTGCCACAGCCGGGTGATTACCGTCGGTGCGACGTATGACTTCGACGGCAACTATTCGAGCGAGCGTTGTGATGACCCGAATGCACAGGTTGATGAGATCACTTGCTTCACCAACAGCAACAGCCAGATGGACATTCTCGCGCCGGGCGCGGTTATCCGTGCGCCGCTCTTCAACACGGGCGAGAACACCGATCATTCGGGAACGTCCATTGCTGCGCCAATGGTCTCCGGTGCCGCAGTATTGCTGCTAGAAGCGAATCCGGAACTCAGCCCGGTAGAAGTCCGTGAGATCCTGGAATCCACCGGGCGCACGATCACCGACACACGCAACGGGTTAGAGTTCCCGCGAGTGGATGTGCTGGCGGCGGTCAACACCCAGATCGGCGTTACACCTATTCGTCCGAACTTAGACAACGCCGAAATTTACGGAACGCCGTTGTTTGAATGGACTGATCTTGAGGTCTCTAGCCAATATCGCGTGCAGGTGGAAAACACCACGCTCGGCTTCCTGGCTTATGACGGGTCTGTCGAACGTGACGACATCTGTAACGGGACGGTCTGCAAGGTTGTGCTGGATATGCAGCTTGTCGATGGTCGCCACCGCTGGCGTGTGCAGACATACATCGAAGGTGTTGGCCCCGGCGCGTGGAGTGACTATCTCACCTTTGACGCTGATGGCCCGGTACTGAGTTCACCTGTGGGTACGATCAGTGATCCAACACCGACGTATACCTGGCTAGGATTGGAAGAAGCGACGTACTATCGTCTTTACGTCGCGCAGGAAAACGGGGCGGCGTTCGACCAGTGGTACGAAGCCGAGACCATCTGTGATGCCGGCAACATCTGTTCCGTGACACCGGAAGAATTCGAGGCGACCATCTACAACGGCTCGCATAACTGGTACGTGCGGCCCTGGTTGGGCAATGTCGGCGGTGTGTGGGGTGGGCCCAAGCAGTTCACACTTAACGTAACGTCGCCGCCGTCTGCGCCGTTCGTCGATCCTCCGACCGATCTCGACTCATTGCAACCGACCTTTAGCTGGACGGTCGCGGATGCCGGCTCGTGGTTCGAGGTTCGCCTGCGTAACCCCGACGGCACCGATGCTTATGTCGATTACTTCTCTCGTCCAGAGGCGTGTGGTACTGTCGATTCACTGGAATGTAGCGTACAGGCGCAGGAAGACCTGGAAGACGGCGGCACCTATCTGCTTGATGTACGTGTGTTCAGTCCGGGTGGGACGAGTGGTTACTCATCGCCGCGCACGTTTACTGTCGATGTGCCCAGACCGCCCATGCCGAGCAACCTCAACGTGTTAGAACAACGCGGCGACTCGACCTTCCTATGGGGTGTTGATGAGGATGCGTTATGGTATAACCTCGTCGTCACGGAAGTGGGCAGCAGTGAGCCTATCCTCGATGAGTGGTATGAAAAGATCTTCGAGGCCGACCTCGAACTCGAAGAAGACGAGGAACCGCCCGCGTTGCTATGTACGCCGGTGACGTGTAGCGTCACACCGGGGATTTTCCTGGAAAACGGGAATTATTCCTGGCGTGTGCAGTCCTGGGGTGAGGGTGGCCTGAGTGTGAACATGGCTCAAGGATCGGTCATCGAGTTGAGCGCCCCTGCGCCGACACCACCTTTTGTGAACAATCTGATCGCACAGCGCGTGCAAGAACAGCAAAACCTGGAAGAATTTGACGACAGAGATCGCATCGAGTATCTGTGGACGGATGTCGATCACGTCAGTTGGTATCACCTTCAAGTTGTGGATAGTTCGGACGAAGAGCTGGTTGATAAATGGTATCGCCGTCTGGAAATCTGCGACGCCGGACAATGCCAGGTTGATCCGCCGTTGTATCTGGTCAATGGGGATTACCGCTGGCGCATCCAGGGTTACGGCCCCGGCGGCCTCGGTGATTGGAGCAGCTATGCTGAGTTCACACTCGGTGTGCCGACGATGGATACCCCGCCTGACCTGACGACTTCGCAGCCGACCGGTGTTATCGACACGGGCTACCCGACGTTTAGCTGGGATGCGAAGCAGGGTGCGACCTGGTATCACGTCTACATCGGGCGAGTGCGTGACGGCAATTACACCCAGGTATATCTCGATTGGATCGAAGACGATACGCTAGGTTGTACACAGAGTATCGGTACCTGCACCATCACCAGTGATGAACTCGGTATCGTGATGGTCAATGGCTCCTATGAGTTCTACATGCAGGCGTGGGGGCCGGCGGGGTTAAGCCCCTGGACGTCCGTCGGTGGTGCGTTTATCGTCAATGCACCGGTGGCTGGCGCGGTGACGAACCTGGTCGCCCCGGCGGCTGACGAGACGCTCGTCAAGCCGGAAGAGGTGATCTTCACCTGGGGTGAGGCGGAAGACACCGGTTGGTATCGCCTGAACTATAGCAACATCTCGACGGCAAGCCCAGGCGAGATGTGGTACGAAGGCGCTGAAATCTGTGATGACCTGGGCGTGTGTTCAGTGACGATTGAAGGCTTGCAGGCCGGGACGTACCGCTGGTCGCTCTCCACCTGGGGGCCGGGCACCATTGGGACGAACTTCACGACCGGCACACAGCAGAACTTTACCATTCTGGACTGACGCTTGAACGCCGAATAGACGATCAAAACAACGGGCGAGATGTGCATCTCGCCCGTTTTGATTCGCCTCATAACAGATTGTATGCTCGTAGATCGGCAAGAATAAAGATTTACATCCCCACAAATCTGTGAAACTCCTCTACAATAAGTTAGAATTTCGTTGGATTATCCGTAAGGGTTGAAACCCTTCAACAGTTTTCATCGGTGAGATATTTATGGGACACAAATTAGCAATCGACTTCGGCACCACTAACAGCGTGCTCGCACATTGGGACGAAGACAATGATAAGGCTGACGTCATCAGTGTGGATGAGATCGGCAACGATGACCCGTTGGGGCAGCTCCCGTCGAGTGTGCCGTCACAGGTTTACGTCAAGGACGGGAACACTCGTGAAATCGTCGTCGGGCAGGAGGTCGCCGATCAGGGGTTGAACATCAAACGGGATAACCGCCTGTTCCGCAACTTCAAACGCGGTATTGTCGCCAGCCCCGCACCAGACCCGCGTGATATTGACGGCGTCGAATGGGAAGACCGCGATGCCGGGTCAGCCTTCGTCAAACGGTTGATCGACGCTATGCCATACGAAGATGACGACATTGACCAACTGGTCATTACCGCGCCAGTTGCCTCGTTCGAGGGGTATCTGCAATGGCTGAATAATGTGATCGACGATGTCTCGATGGATAAAATCCGCATCGTGGATGAGTCAACAGCGGCGGCGCTCGGTTACGCGGTGACCAAGCCGGGCGCGGTGGTGCTGGTGTTTGACTTTGGGGGTGGCACGTTGGATCTATCGCTGGTGCAACTGCCCGAAGAACGTGGCAAGACCGGCGGCTTCCTCAGCCGGTTGACCGGCGGACGCTCCAAGCAGCATACCGCTAAGGTGATCGCCAAAGCCGGACGGATCATCGGCGGTAGTGATGTCGATCAGTGGTTGATCGCCGAAGTGTTGAAACGTGCCGGGGTGTCTACGAAGCAACTCGGCAGTGAGTACGCGACTTTGCTCACGCGCTGTGAGGTCGCAAAGATCGCGCTTTCTACGGCAGATGAAGCGACAATCGAGTTTGAAGCTGAGGGCAAGCCTTACAGTGTGAAGCTCACGCGTGAAGAACTCGAACGACTGCTGGAAGACAACGGCTTCTTCACAGCACTACGCCGGGTGGTGGATAAAGTCATGCATGTGGCCCGGCAGCGTGGCATCTACAAAGAGGACATTCACTATGTATTGCTGGTCGGCGGTACATCGCTGATGCCGTCCGTACAGCGCACGTTAGGCCAATATTTTACCGACATGGCAGTTCGTGCGGATAAGCCCTTCACCGCCGTCGCGGAAGGGGCGTTGCAAGTCGCGGCGGGCTACGGCCTGGAAGACTATTTGATACATAGTTACGGCCTGCGGTACTTGAGCGATAATAACACGCATGATTGGGATGAGATCATCCCGATGGGCAGCCGCTATCCGACCGAATCACCGGTGGAGGTGGTGTTGGGTGCCGCCCACGATGGACAGCAGGAAATCGAGTTCGTGATCGGTGAGATTGACACCGACTCTGTTTCGATGGTTGAGGTCAAATACGAAGAAGGGCAGGCTGTGTTCGTCGCCCAGGCCGCCGACCAGGGACAGCAGATCATCGCGCTTAACGAAGCCGACGCGCTGAAGTCACTGGCGAAGCTCGATCCACCGGCGCAACCGGGTGAAGATCGCATCCGGGCGCAGTTCAGCGTGGACGACCGGCGCAAGTTGCGCGTCACCGTGACCGACATGAAGACCAACCAGACATTGCTGGACGATGTGCCAGTGGTGACACTGCGTTAATCATCCCAGGGAGAATTGTTTATGACACAACTCACAGGACGCGAACCCCGGCTCGCTTCGGGTTATACGAAGAAGGGCGAACGTCGTCTCTCGCTGCGGCGCTTTGCGACCATGCTCAACATGCTGCCCCCGGATGCGGTATCGCTCGATGCGCTGGCGGCGGCGATCCATAACGATGAGTTTTTCGTGCGCTATAACGCGGCAAAGATGCTCGGCCGGCGTGGGGATCGAGATGCCCGCCTAATCATCGAAGACGCGATCAACAAGGGCAAGACGCCGACCCGTGCCAGTGCTGCCCGTCATCTCTATGGCTTTTCGTGGTATGCCGCCGAACCGCTGATCCGCACGGCGTTGAAAGACGACGATTATCGTGTGCGCGAGGCTGCGATTTACGCGCTGTGTGATCTACGGGAGTACAACGCCTACGAACTCATGCGCGAGGTACTGGTCAACGAGCCGGATAGCGTGCGCGAGGCCGCGACCTTCGGCCTGCGTGATGCCAAAGATGCCGCTGCCGTGCCCGTGCTGGAAATCTGCTTGCAGGCGGATAACCCTGAGGTGCGTATTAAGGCGTTGGAGGCACTCGGTCAAAACGATACGCCGGAAGCCAAACCAATCGTCCGCAATGCGATGAACGACCGCGAACCGGGTGTGAAGTATGCGGCTGTGTTGAGCTTGCTAGAACTCTCTGGTGAAGAATGGCTCAACGAGCTTTCCGGCATTATCGGGCGCACCAGTGGTGTGACCTTACAGCAGGTGCTGCGTGGGTTCTTCCATGCGACCAACTATCTACGCATTGACGTGGCAAAATCTTCGGCGGCGGATATGATGATCGACGCGCTGGAAACGGCCTTGCTCGATGAAATGCCGGAAGTGCGGCAAGCGGTCATCTGGCCTATGGCGTGGATGAAGCACGACCGCACCCCTTCGATCTTGCGTAAGTCTTATAATCTCGAACAGAACAGTGAGGTCAAAGCGGAGATTGTGCGTATCGCAACCAGTTTGATGGCGGATAACTCCGGCGGTACCGAAGAAGGCAAAGCCGTCGCAGATTTTATCCTCGAAGATGCGCTCAAGAGTGATGACCTGGTGGTGAAAGAAGCCGCAGATCGTGTGATAGAGAATCGCAGCACCGCCGCAAGTTAATCTCTGCGCAAGGTAGACTGATTACAATCAGTGGGGAGCAATCTCCACTGTTTTTATTTACACGACGAAAGGGATAAACATGATGCGACGTATACTCGCATTTTTGATCTTGGTAATTGCCTTTTCCATACAGGCGCAAGACGATGAAGCCGTGCTGGTGCTGCCTCATGACGGGGTGGTCACCGTTGCCGCGTGGAACAGCGACGAAACGCAGATTATGACCGCCAGTGAAGACGGGTTCGTGCGCCTATGGTCGGTTGAGAGTGGTGATACCAGTTTGACGGTCGATCTCGGTGATGCGGTGCGCGGCAGCGTGTGGAATAGCGACGAGACACACATCCTCGCATGGACGAGTAACGATGTTTATCACATTGAATTCGAGAGCGGTACACGTTCTGAACCGCTGCCGCGTGACGAAGAGTCGAGGGTCAACGGTGCGCGTTGGATCGCCGACGATACGGCGGTGATGGTATGGGGCACGGACGGTGTGTTCGCACCGGTGATCCGTGATCGTGATTGGACGGCGGGCATGTTCCGGTTGCTGCATGACTCGTCGGTGTTGCAAGCGGAATACGATGGTGAGCGCGACCGCGTTTATACTTTCACGGAAGACGGGACGGCACGCATCTGGGCGAGTGACGCTGCTGAAATCACAGAGATGCTCGATTTTGGCCCAGAAGCTCTCGGCGCGGCCTGGTCAGAAGACGACAGCCGCCTGCTCGTGTGGCGGTTGCGCGGCGGGGTACAGCTCATCGACCCCCAGAGTGAACGGTTGCTGCACACACTCTCGCACCGGACGTTCGTTAATGGCGCTCGCTGGAATGCCGATGATACACGGGTGATGTCCTGGGCTGCGGACGATACTGTCAAGTTGTGGGATGCTGACTCAGGGGCAGAGCTGCTGTCCCTGTTGCACAATGATTGGGTCAACGGTGCGACCTGGAACAACGACGAGACGCGCATCCTCAGTTGGGCTTATAATACGGCCTATTTATGGGATGCCGAAACCGGCGCTCTGGTTACCCAATTCACACATGACAACATCGTCAACGGGGCCGCTTTCAACGCGGACGAGACACGCATCCTCACCTGGGGTTGGGACGACACAGCGCGGGTGTGGGTGTTGGAATAACGGACATTGTCCTATATACATCGTAGCTGGCATGTTGCTATCATGAGTGTCTTTCGACAAAGGATGCTACATGATACAACCACGACGCGAGTTTGACCGCACCATTGGCATTTCGTTTTTGATGTTCATCGCACTGGGCTTGCCGGATGGTCTGCTGGGGCTGGCGTGGCCTTCGATGCGTGAAGAATTCGGCCTGTCGTTGGATGCTATCGGCGGATTTCTGCTCTCATTCACGATGGGCTTTATGCTGGTCAGTTTCAATAGTGGGATGTTGGTCGGGCGGTTGGGTGTGGCCCGATTGATGATCCTGGCGGCGCTGATTCGGGGTGGTGCGTTGATCGGTGTGCTGCTTGCGCCGTCGTGGGTATTTGTGGTCGGCATGGGGGCGATTTTTGGCGCGGGTACGGGGCTGATCGACTCCGGGCTGAATACCTACGTCGCCGAGTATCGCAGCAACCGGCTGATGAATTGGTTGCACGCAGCCTTCGGTATCGGCGCGACCGTCGGGCCACTGCTGATGACCGTATTGTTCAGCGCCGACGTTTCCTGGCGTTGGGGGTATGGCATGGTCGGCGGGGTACAGTTGGCGATGATCGGTTTTTTCGTGGTGACGTATCGCCAATGGCGCATCGAAGCGGCTCCTTCAGAAGACCTTGAGCACGCCAACACCGCTCCGATGTGGCAGACGCTGCGGCTCCCCCTGGCCTGGTTCGGTATCGGCCTGTTTTTTATTCACTCCGGCCTGGAGGCCAGCGCGGGCCAGTGGTCGTATACACTGTTCACCGAAGAATACCGGCTCGACTTGCAAACAAGCGCATACCATCTGTTCAGCGAGGGACGCGGCATCATACCGGAAATCGCCGGGATCGTGGTCAGCATCTACTGGGGGAGCTTTACGCTAGGGCGGGTGTTATTCGGCTTCATCGGGGATCGCTGGCGCGAGACAACCGTGCTGCGCGTCGTCAATGGGCTGGTGCTGCTCGGTGCAACGATGGTATTTGTGCAGGGGGTTGATATCGTCAACTTTCTCGGCTTGACGCTGTTGGGCGTCGCGCTCGCGCCGATGTTCCCGATGTTGATTAATAGCACGGCGGCACGGATGCACCCGCGCCACGTCCCCAACGCGATTGGTTTCCAAGTGGGCGCGGCGGCAGTCGGCGGGTCGATGTTGCCCTGGCTGATCGGCGCTTTAGCGGAAAACACCAATCTGGAAGTCATCGGGCTGATGCTGGTGGTGATAGCGGCGACATTCACACCGCTCTACGAGTTGATGATCGCCTACTCGACACGGCGGCAGTCTACCACCGCTGAGCGTATTCGTGTCGCCGAGCAGGTTTAATTTCTGAACATTCCCTACCACCAAGACGTCACATACGCCAAGAAATATGGCATCAACTTGGCGTCTTGGCGGTAGTTACAGAAGTGGGGTTTGCTTGGTTATGTGCTAACTTCGGATTGGATGCGGTCGAGTTCGCTTTTCAGTTCGGCCTCGTCTTCGATGGAAAGTGACGTGTGCAGGATCTTACCGCCGTAAGGCCGGATGTCCTCTATCACCTTGTCGGTGGTCATCTTCTGGACGAGCAGGAACAGCGCCGATGTCCCCGGTGTCAACGTCTCACCGATCTCTTTGATGAAGTCGTCGTCGATGCCGATGTCGGTCAACGCACCGCCGATAGCACCCGCTGCGGCCCCGGCGACCGTGCCGATCAACGGATTGAGGAAGATCAGGCCGATCAGCGTGCCCCAGATGCCGCCACTGACTGCACCCGTCGCGGTCAGGTTGACCGCCTGCCGGATTTTAACATCGCCGTCCTCTTTGCGGACGACCACGACCGCATCTTCCATGACGATCAAGTGCTCACGCTGGAGTTCGATCAGCTTACTACGCACTTCTTCCGCTTTACGCTGGTTGTCGTAACCGATGACGATTAAATCACTCATAAAGGTCTTTCCTTCGTTTGTGTGTGTATTCTCCTTGATTATAAAGGCCATTGACCCCGACTCTCGAAGTGTTTAACGAATGCTTACGGCTGTTTCATCCGGTGGTGCGCTTGCAAACTACGCACGGCGAGTGGCTTGTCTCGTAACGCCTTAATCCCCTGCACAGAAGCCGCCGCCGCGCTCATAGTGGTGATGATCGGGATGCCGAGCAGGTGAGCCGTGCCTCGAATCACTGCACCTGCCTCATGTGCGATGCCACCCAGCGGTGTATTGATAATAAGGTCGATCTTGTCGTCCATCATCGCGTCTACGATGTGTGGTGAACCCTCATGTACTTTGTTGATTGACT
Organism: Anaerolineae bacterium; assembly: GCA_034437515.1. Lineage (GTDB taxonomy): Bacteria > Chloroflexota > Anaerolineae > Aggregatilineales > Phototrophicaceae > DAOTTX01. The sequence continues at coordinate 7,222 of DAOTTX010000281.1, read as the reverse complement.
CAGCGGGCAGGCCGATCATCTCCAGCCATCGCGAGGTGCCTTTCGTCGCCACCAGTTGGAAGCCCATACCGTGCAAATCACGGGCGATGCGTGCGACCGCGCCCTTGTCGAAGTCGTTGACGCTGATAAATACCGTGCCGGATTGGGGCAGCGTCATATATGCCGCCATCTGTGCCTTGACGAAAGCATGACCGAAGCTGGCAGCGTGCCCCATCACCTCACCGGTAGAGCGCATCTCCGGACCGAGGCGGGCATCCACACCGGGGAACTTCTGGAACGGCAGCACGGCCTCTTTGACGAAAAAGCCATCGACCCGCGCCGGTTCGAGGAAGTTGAGTTCAGCGAGGGTACGTCCGGCGGCGATCTGCGCGGCGTAACTCGCCAGCGGACGCCCGATAGCCTTACTTACATAGGGCACGGTACGGCTGGCGCGTGGGTTGACTTCCAGCACATAGACGACCTCGTCTTTGACGGCAAATTGGATGTTAAACATCCCCTTGACGCCCATTGCCAGACCGATACGCTCGGTTTGCTCGCGGATGATTTCCAGATGGTAGGCGCTGATCTTGTAAGGCGGTAGCACACATGCCGAGTCACCGGAATGCACTCCGGCTTCTTCAATGTGCTGCATCACCCCGCCGATGGTGACGTGTTCGCCGTCGCAGAGTGCATCGACATCAATCTCGAAGGCGTCATCGAGGAATTGGTCGATTAGCACCGGATGTCCGTTCCATTTGACGTTGCGGTCGATCCATCTGGCGAGTTGGTCGTGGTCGAAGACGATTGCCATCCCACGCCCACCCAGCACATAGCTCGGACGCACCAATACCGGATAACCGATTTGTTCAGCAGCAGCGATGCACGCTTCGCGGTTGGTCGCGGTCGTCCCGGCGGGTTGTGTGAGGTTGAGTTCTACCATCAATGCGTTAAAACGTTGACGATCTTCGGCGAGGTCGATGGTTTCTACCGAGGTGCCCCAGATCGGCGCACCCGCCGCCGCCAGTTGATCCGCGATGTTGAGCGGTGTCTGCCCACCGAACTGCACCAACACACCGTCGGGCTGTTCAGCGTCGATGATGTTCATCACGTCCTCGAAGGTCAACGGCTCGAAGTAGAGGCGGTCGGCGGTGTCGTAGTCTGTGCTGACCGTCTCCGGGTTGCAATTGACCATGATCGTCTCATAGCCGAGTTCCTTGAGGGCGAAACAGGCATGAACACAGCAGTAATCGAACTCGATCCCCTGCCCGATGCGGTTCGGCCCGCCACCAAGTACGATCACCTTTTTGGCTTGTGTCGGGAAGGATTCGCTGTCCTCCTCGTAGGTCGAGTAAAGATAGGGGGTATGGGCCTCGAACTCTGCCGCGCAGGTATCCACCCGGTAGTAGTTGGCGACCACACCGAGCGCCTTGCGTCGTTCGCGTACCGCCATCTCATCAACACCGAGCAGGGCGGCGATATAGGTATCGGCGAAACCGTGCTGCTTCAACTTGAGGAAGTCTTCGCGTTCGATCTTTTGCATTGTATCGACTTCGAGCACGTTCTTATGGATTTGCATCGTCGCGGCGATCTGCTGTGTGAACCAGGGGTCGAAGTCTGTTTCTTTGACAATCTCCTCAACAGTCGCGCCTTCGTGGAGCGCCGCTGCTACCTGAAATAATCGCTTCGCGGTCGGGATGTTCAACGCGCCCAACGGAATATCCGCCATGTTGCTGCCCAGCCCCATAATGCCGATGTCGAGTGAGCGCACGGCCTTCTGCAACGCTTCGGGGAAGGTGCGTCCGATTGCCATCACCTCGCCGACGGCTTTCATCTGTGGGCCGAGCACGTCGTCGGCTTCGGCAAACTTCTCAAAATCCCAACGGGGGATTTTGACCACGACGTAGTCCAGCGACGGCTCGAAGCTGGCGGGTGTGACCTGTGTGATGTCATTGGGGATTTCATCCAGCGTGAAGCCGACCGCGACCAGCGCGGCGATCTTGGCGATGGGGAAGCCGGTGGCCTTACTCGCCAGCGCGGACGAGCGCGAGACACGCGGGTTCATCTCAATGACGTAGACTTCGCCGTCATCAGGGTTGATGGCGTATTGCACATTTGCGCCGCCGGTCGCCAGGCCGACCCGGTCAAAGATGGCACGCGCCATATCACGCAGGCGCTGTAATTCTTTGTCGGTCAGGGTTTGCGCCGGGGCGATCGTGATGCTATCGCCGGTATGAACGCCCATCGCGTCCAGGTTTTCGATGGTGCAGACGACCACGAAGTTCCCGGCACCATCGCGCATGATCTCTAGCTCGTATTCTTTCCATCCGAGTAAGCTGTAGTCGATTAAGATTTGATTCACCGGGCTTTGCTTGATGCCGTTGCGGGCGATCTCGCGCAGTTGTTGCTCGTCGTAGGCGACACCACCGCCGCTGCCGCCTAACGTATAAGACGGACGCACCAGCACCGGGTAGCCGATCTCTGAAGCGACGCGCAGCGCCTCATCAACCGTGCTGACCACCTCGCTGCGCGGGGACTGCAAGCCGATCTCGGTCATTGCGTCTTTGAACTGCTGGCGGTCTTCGGCGATCTCGATGCTGGGCATACTCGCGCCGATCAACTCAACGTTGTACTGCTCTAAAATACCCTGTTCTTGCAAGGCCAGCGCGAGGTTGAGCGCGGTCTGCCCGCCGACCGTCGGCAGCAGTGCATCCGGTTTCTCCTGCATGATGATGCGCTCGCAGATTGCCAGGGTTAGCGGTTCGATGTAGGTGGCGTCGGCGAATCCGGGATCGGTCATGATGGTCGCCGGATTGCTGTTCACCAGCACGATGCGGTATCCCTGCTGGCGTAATACCTTGCACGCCTGCACGCCGGAATAGTCAAATTCGCTGGCCTGTCCGATCACAATCGGCCCGGAGCCGATGACCATGATGGTGTGAATGTCTGTTCTCTTAGGCATGGATTCTCTCTATTTTTAAATGGATGTAGCGTTCCACGTTCCTATACCTCTTTGCAAGAAGTACTGGTGATTTTGTGGCTTAGACTACAGACGGACTTGCTCGTATACGGATGTCGTGACCATATGACCCTCCTTACGGTGTGATTTGCTCCGTGTGGGCTTTGACGCGCTTGACGAACTCATCGAAGAGATAGAGTGAGTCATGCGGCCCCGGCGATGATTCCGGGTGATACTGCACGCTGAACGCGCCGAGTTCTTCGTGTCGCAACCCCTCGACCGAGTCGTCATTTAAGTTGATATGGGTGATCTCCGCGCCGTTGAGGTCGCTGTCTTGTATCACTGCGAAACCGTGATTGTGTGAGCTGATCTCGACCTGCCCGGTGAGCAGATTCTTGACCGGCTGGTTGCCGCCACGATGCCCGAAGCGCATCTTCTCGGTGTTGCCGCCCAGCGCCAACCCCAAAATCTGGTGCCCCAGGCAGATGCCGAATACTGGCTTTTTCCCCAGTAGACCGCGCACATTTTCGATGGCGTAATCGACCGCTGCCGGGTCGCCGGGGCCGTTGCTCAGGAAGACGCCATCAGGGTTCATCGCCAGCACGTCCTCAGCGGTTGTTTGCGCAGGGACGACCGCCACACGCAGACCGCGATCTGTGAGCAGGCGCAAGATATTGCGCTTGATGCCCAGGTCGTAGGCGACGATCAGCGGCCCTAGCGGATCGTGCTTGTGACCCTGGTACCACTGTGGGTCGCTGCGTTCCGTCCAGTGATACGCTTCGTCAGTGGTGACTTCGTCTACAAGGTTCGCCCCGGACATATCGAGGCTGTTACGGGCCATTTCGATCAACTCGGCGCTGTCGTAGTCCTCACCGTTGGCGATGGCGGCACGCATCACGCCCTTCTCCCGGATGTGGCGTACTAACGCACGGGTAGACACATCACTAAGGCCGATCACGCCCTGCGCTCTGAGATACTCGTCAAGGTCACCGGCTTGCCGCCAGTTGCTCACTACCGGACTTAACGAACGCACGATAAAACCCGATACCCAAACCCGCGCGGACTCCACGTCTTCGGGATTGATGCCGGTATTACCGACATGAGGTACGGTCATGGTGATAATTTGCTTATAGTAGCTGGGGTCAGTCAGGATTTCCTGGTAGCCGGTCATCGAGGTGTTAAACACGACCTCGCCGGTTTGAATGCCGGTCGCACCCCAACCCCTACCGGTAAAAATCCGTCCGTCTTCCAGCGCGAGAATACCTGTGCTCATCTGCTAATTCCTATCGTCTTGAATGACTTTGCGAAATGTATAGCCCGTCTTTGAATAGCCGACCTTTTGCTCGTAGAAGCGGTGGGCATCGGTGCGTTGGAAACCGGAATCCAGCCAGACGCTGTCACATTCTTTATTGCGGGCGTGGTCTTCCAGGTAGGCCAGCAACCGCTCTCCGTAGCCCTGTGACCGCGCATACGACGCCGTGACCAGATCACGCACATATAAATGACGTCCATAGGCAAGGTTGGTGCTGATGACCACCCCCGCCAGCACGACGATCTCATTATGCTCATCACGTAGCGCAAACAGTTGATAGCCCTCGGCAAGGGCTTCACTGAGGAGATCCATAAAGGTGTGCAGATCCAAATGATCGCGTAATTCTTGCATCACAGGGAAGGCTTCGCGGAATTCCGCTTTGGTAAGTAGTTCTTCGACCTGCATCAGGAACGATAATCTCCATTAATGCTGACGTATTCGTGGCTTAAATCACATGTCCAGACGACCGCCTCGCCATATCCGGCGGCGCAGTCAATCGTCACAGTAATTGCGTCCGCCTGCATGATCTGGCTGGCGGCGGCTTCGTCGGTGTGTGATGTTCCATTATGGAACAACACGAAGCCATTTTCTATCGATTCGCCGGATTGAATAGAAATCGTCAGTTTGTCGGGATCGAGTGGCACCCCGGCATAGCCGACCGCCGCGACGATGCGCCCCCAATTGGCGTCACGCCCGTAAAACGCGGTCTTGACCAGTGGCGAGGTCGCAACTGCGTTGGCGATCTTATGCGCGGCCTCGTCGTCGGGGGCGTTGGTCACCGCCAGCGTGATGAACTTGGTCGCGCCTTCACCGTCAAGCACGATGGCCTTTGCCAGTTGGATGCACACCTGCGTCAGCGCGAGGTTGAACGCCATCAGGTCTGTGGCCTCGGTGAGCGTCACGCTGCTGGCACCGTTGGCGAGTAGTAGCACGGTGTCATTGGTACTCATATCGCCGTCCACCACGATGCGATTAAAGCTGATCTTATTCGCCGTTTGTAGTGCGTCGTGCGCCTGCTCAGAAGTGAGGGCGGCGTCGGTGACGACTACACCCAGCATGGTCGCCATATTCGGCGCGATCATCCCTGCACCTTTGGCGATCCCGGCGATGGTGTAGTGACCCTGCGTGGTTTCTACGGTCACACTGGCCAACTTGGGGCGCGTGTCTGTAGTCATGATGGCTTCGGCGGCGGTCTGCCAGTCGTCCTCACAGTGGATGCTCTGGTCGATCCCACGCTTGATCGCTTCCAGCGGCAACTGCTGCCCGATGACGCCTGTAGAAAGCACCAGCACATCCTGTGGCGCACAACCGAGCGTAGCGGCGGTGTGTGCGCTGGTGGCCTGTGCATTTTGCATCCCCTGTGAGCCGGTGCAGGCGTTGGCACAACCGGAATTCATCACCAACGCACGGATTGAATCAGGGTTGGTTTGCAGATGTTGCATATCCAGTAGTACCGGCGCGGCCTTCACCAGATTGCGTGTGAACACACCCGCTGCCGTACAAGCGTGGTCACTGCGGATGAGGGCGAAATCGAGCTTACCCGCTTTTTTGATCCCCGCGTGCAAGCCGGTTGCATGGAAGCCTTTTACCTCAGCGATGTTGTCTTTCAATGTTCGGCCCGTGTTTCTGTCGCCGCCAGGATGACCTGAAGTTTTTCTATCAATTGATCGACATGTATGTGTTCGATAATCAGCGGTGGTACGAAACGGATAACGTGTGTCCCCGCGTTGACCAGCAGCAGACCGTGTTCGTACCCTGCTTCGATCACCGGCGCGGCCTCGATGGTGAGTTCAATGGCTTGCATCAGACCACGCCCACGCCGCTCTTTGATTAAGGGGCTATCGAGGCTGTCTAATTTCTGCGCGAGATAATCACCCATCGCGTTGATGTGGGCGAGAAACGTCGGTGTGTTGATGCGTTTGATTACTTCTTTCGCCGCTCCGGTGACGATCAAGCCCCCGGCGAAGGTCGAGCCATGATCGCCCGGTTGCAGTGCATCGGCGACGGCGTCGGTGACCATAATCGCGCCAATCGGTAGGCCACCCGCGAGCGGCTTCGCGGTGGTCATGATGTCCGGGGTGACGCCGCTCGGCTCGTGTGACCAGAGCGTGCCGCTGCGACCGACACCACATTGGATCTCGTCGAAGATCAGCAAGATGCCGTGTTCGTCGCACAAGTCTCGCAGACCGCGGAGGAAATCACCAGCGGCGATGTTGATGCCGCCCTCGCCTTGAATCGGTTCGACGATGATCGCAGCGATGTTCTCGGTGATGGCCTCACGCACACTGTCGATGTTGTTGAACTCGGCGACGACCGCGCCGGGCATCAACGGTTTGAACGGCTTCTGGTATTTCTCTTTGGGTGTCAGCGCGAGTGCGCCCATCGTGCGTCCGTGGAAGCTCCCCGTCAGGCTGATGATCTCCGTCTTATGCGTGTCGCCATTGACGTAATGAAACTTACGGGCGAATTTAACCGCACCCTCGTTGGCTTCTGCGCCGCTGTTGCAGAAGAAAACCTTATCGGCAAAGCTGCTATCAGTGAGCAGCGCCGCCAGTTCTACGTGGGGCGCGGTGTGATACAGGTTGCTGACGTGGATCATGCCGTGCGCCAGTTGTCTGATGAGGGCGTTCTCGATACCTTTGTCGCTGTAACCTAACGCATTGACCGCGATACCGGCGACCCAATCGGTGTAAGCGCTGCCTTCGCTGTCGTAAAGAGTGACGCCTTCACCGTGAACCAGTACAAACGGTGGGCGCTTATAAGTCTGGACGATGTTTTCCCGTTCACCTTGAATAATCTGATCGGTTAAGGTCGGGACGTTGATGACCATGAATCTTTACTCCTGATCTGTTTCGAGAAAGGTGTGTAAGGGCGTTCCAGAAAAATAATCCTTTAATCGCCAGGATTCATGGGCGCAATATGCACAAACCATTTCGACAAATCTTGCAGACGATCAAATCGCTTTTCTAGATTTA
>DAOTTX010000280.1:0-1649 GCA_034437515.1 Anaerolineae bacterium | reverse complement strand
GACGACGCGGATCACCTGCGGCTACATGCTGGCGCTCGGCGTCGTCTTCGGCGCGCTGTTCGCCTTTTTGACCTCGGCGCAGCAGGTGCTGCAGGAGGTCTTCGGCCTGGCTCGCAACGCGAGTACAAACGCTTTCGCCGCGAAGATCCAGAAGGACTGACACTGCTCGGCGCGTTCTGGGGCGAGAGCAAGCGGCGGCTCGATCTGGGCACCGGGCGTTTCTGCCTGGGTGGAGAGGACATCGCACGCGGTATTCTCACGCTCGGCGGACCGGGTTCCGGTAAGACGCAGGGCATCATCCTGCCCGCCATCGCCGACCGGATGCTGGCTGGACACTCGCTGGTCGTGGCTGACCCACAGGGCGAAATCATCGGACATATTCTGAAATATGCCGCCGTCACCCGCCATCTGGTCGTTGTGCATGACCCAACCTCAACCATTGGTCCGCGCTACAACCTGGCACAAGGTATCGACAATGTGTCCGACGCCCGTGCGATTGCCGACGTGCTGGTGCCTTCGGCGCAGGGCGATAAAAAGTTCTGGACGGACAGCGCCGCCGCCCTGCTGGCTGCTTGCCTGATCCGTTTCCCGAACCTGGGCGAGATCTACAACGCCATGAACGACCTCAAGGCACTGGCGACGAAACTCGCCGAAAAGAAAGATGTTCCCGACTCGACGACATTGAAAGACCCTGCTGGTATTCCTCGGTATCGTACCAGGTCTGTTTGTAGGTGTACTTGCGCGGCTGATGATAGATTTCACCGATGCGTGCTCGATTGCCGTGATGATAGAGGCGATTGACAACGCCCTGCCAGTTCAGCCCCGGAAACTCGCGCAATATCTCCCACTGTGGACGCTGGTCGTGGATCATCCCGATCAGCTTGTCCGCTTCTTCCTGGGTCAGCGTGTACTTGGTTCTCTTCGTGCGGAAGCCATGTGTCGACGTTGTGCCGTCACGCCACTCAATCGTCAGACGCCGTTTCACGTCACCAAGCCGCGTGACGATGATCCTCCGGGCGAACGCCTCAAATAGCTCACGCCGCTGCTGCCCCGGCACATCCTCCCAGCGTTGGATGACTAGCTCCAGTACCGGACGCGCATCTTGCAGATTGACCCTGTGGTTACGTGACGCATCCGCTTTGGCTTTTGCCAGTTCTGCCTTTAGCCGATCAAGATCACGGTCGTTGGCCTCGAAGCTGGCTTGCAGGTTCTTAACGATTTCCGGGTTGTCGATGGTTTTCAGGTTGTTCAGGATGGTCTGTTTGGCACGTTCAGCCGTCCGAATATCCTGCTCGATACGGCGCACATCGCCCTGTTCACTCTGCTGGGTGTTTTCCAGTGCCTTCTGCCATGTCGCTTCATCAATGGTCGTCGCCTGCAACCGCTCAAGCAGCAAGTCATCAACAACTTTATCGAGATCAGTCGATAGGATGCTCATGAAAGCGCGTCCGCGCTTATTGGTCAGCACGTAGCGGTATTCCTGGTTATCCTGCTCGCGGAAGAAGTAGTAGGCATTGACCGGCTTGTAAGGATAATCCGGCATGGAGTCGGAAAACACCAGCCCGCTGTACGTTGGTGGATCGGCGCGGCGCTCATCAACTTTGTGCCGGTTGAACGTGCGATAAGGGCGATAGTCCGGGTTGGGTTCA
>DAOTTX010000279.1:0-1729 GCA_034437515.1 Anaerolineae bacterium | reverse complement strand
GTTCGGGCATGGGATCGGAATGTGCCAGTACGGCGCCCAGTCCAAGGCGGCCAAGGGATGGTCGGCCGCCAGGATCCTGGAGTTCTACTACCCCGGCTCACGTCTGCTGGTTGTCGGACCGGACCAAGCCGATCGGTGAATCGTGCGGAATTCCCCTTTCTTTCTGACGCAAATATGGTACACTCATCTGCGATGAAGGCACCCGAGGCGTGTCTTCGTGGAGGATGATGTCCCGATGCGGGCACTGCTCATGCCGTCAGCGGGTCTTTGGACCGGATTGTACTGACAGAAAGTGATACTGCGCATGACATACTCGACTCGCTGTTGATTCCGTTTAAGCCCATCCTGGCTGACTGTGCGCGCCGGAGGAGCCCACACGCCGAATCAAGCGGGTGGATACGTCCCGCGTCGTAGTAGGCGTACTGATGGCTTCGCGTTCTGGAAATGCGAAGCGAAAACAAGAGCCTGATACTGAGGGAGTACTGGAATGAGGCAGATGGAAATGAAACTGTGGAGCTGTTTGCTTGTGATGGTCGTTTCGGCCGGTGTTGCTTCGGCGGGAACGTTGATCGACGAGGACTTCAGCGATATCTCCGACTGGAACGACCTGTCGACTGCGGTTACCTGGGGAGGAAACACGGGCGCCGTCAGCGCGTTCACCAACGCTGGTGGTTCGGTCGCAATGACGTCCACCGCCAAGAACTACGCCGGGTATAGCTCGGCCAGTCAACTGAAGACGTTTACCGCTTTGGATCAGCAGTTTGGTTCCGCCATTGATCGAACCAATCCGGCGACCAATGTCATCACGGTTGATTTCCGTGCCAAGTGGAGTCCAGGGACGATGTCCGGCGAGGGAAGCCGGTTCAATGTAACGTTGAATCACGATTACCCCTCGGGCGGGTTGGACATGGATCTGAACGACAAGTACGACGATTTCAATAACGAGTGGTGGGCCCGCCCTGCCTACAACGCGCGAGTGCGTCTGCAGAATGATGAATCTCTGATGATATACGGCGGCGGCCCGGACTCTGAAGGGGAGTACGAGAAATACGGGTCCGACTGGTGGCTGGCGGGTTTCTCCTCCGGCCCTGGGGGGCACAGCCCGCAGACCGGCACGAACGGCGTGGTCGGCGTTGGAACCGGGCTGTACTCACAGAGTGAATTCAAGGACTATCGCTACGTGATTACCCCCGTCGGCCAAGAGTTCTGGTTCGATGCCGAGGGAGACGGGTTCGAAGCCGACGATAAGACCGGCGAGATGCTGTTCAGCAATTGGGACAGCAACGGTGACGGGATCGACGATCAAGGTTTCCGTCTGGACTTCGAAACGATCGAGGGCATCCGCCTCTATTGGCGAGGCGCCTCCGAGTCCCAAGCCATGCTGGACAGCCTGAAGGTCAGCGTCACGCCCGAACCGGCGACGTTGATGGTGCTGTCGCTGGGCGGGCTGGGCGCGTTGATTCGGCGTCGCAGGGGCTGATCGCACCGTCGGCTGAGAGTCGATTGAATCAACGGGGTGGCCCGCGGGTCGGGTCACCCCGTTTTTCGCGCGCCGCTGAGCTTTCGAAGCACCGCGGCGTTTACCGCGTCCCAGTCGCGGCCGTCGGGGTGTATCTCTTTGGGCGTCTCCAGAATGCCCGGCAGGTCGGCCAATCGCTCGTCGCGCATGAGGTTGGCAAAGCCCCGCTCGCCGATCTCGCCCAGGCCGATGTGTTCGTGGCGGTCCACT
>DAOTTX010000278.1:0-14654 GCA_034437515.1 Anaerolineae bacterium | reverse complement strand
CTGAAAATGGCCTTTGCAGTTGCTTTTCACGCCTTTTGCGCTCTGTCAGGATACACTTCTGGCATCAGGCACTTTCATATGATCCTGTCAGTGTCTGAGTTTGTTCACTGGAGTCATTGTATATCTTATCTTAATTAAATTGCGATGCCTGTCAAGAGAAGCCAGAGATAACAGAAGGTTGTGACCATCAACAGCGCGTCAATGCGATCCATCACACCACCATGACCGGGGATGAGGTTCAAGCGTTCCAGGTGAGAATCTTTGATTTGATAATAGCGTTTCATGGCGGATTCGAGCAGGTCACCCAGGATAGCGACGATAGGGCCAAAGGCGATCATGGTCAGCGCGGCGGTCGTCACGGCATCGCCGCGCGTGAGGAAGACCAACGCGGGCAAAAAGCCACCGAACAGACCCACTAATGCACCTTCGACCGACTTCTTCGGCGAGAGGCGCGGTGCAAGCGGATGCCTACCCCAGACCCGCCCACCGGCATAGGCGAACGTGTCCGTCCCCCAGGTGATCGCAAAGATCACCACCAGCCACAAAAAACCGCGCTCATAATGGTTGATCGCAATCAGCAAGCCTAACGGCAAACCGAGATACAAAATACCGACCAGCGTGGTAAACGCCTGATAGGATGCTCGCCGAAGGTCACCAAAGCGTGAAAATGACAAAGTTGCCGAAGCCGCCATTGCAATAAGTGGTGTCACCAGATAGATCACTGGCGCTTGTAAGTAAAACCCAAGCATGACGATCAGCACCGCCGGGACGCCGATCCGGGCGAAGCCTTTATTGGGTCGGTCGTGTGCGAGCGAGTAGAATTCCATCGCGCCGACAATTGCAAGTGGTGTGAGCATCAATCCCCAGAACCACGGGAACCAATTACCGACGAACATCACACCGACCGCCAGAGGGGCGAGTACCAGCGCCGTCAAATAGCGCACGGCGAAATTAGAGAGCATGGGGGCTTGTTTTTCTTCTGATGATGCAGGAATCATTTCAGATGACGAAAACATTTTAGCTTACCTTATTCTCCTAATTACGTCTTATGTAATTTAATAACACCTTAACGTTGCTTTAGTGTCGCTAATCATGGCATTAGAGTTGTCATATTGGAAGTATTGTTCGTGCTGACTGTGAACTGTTGTAGAATAAAATTGACTGCTTTACAACTAAGGTGCGTATACTAATGCTCAATCGTCTCAAATTAGCTTTCATGACATGCACGTTGCTGGTCATGCTGATGCTCGTGTGGCCCGCCGCTGCCCATGAGGTTGTGCTCCCGCCTATCGAGGTTGACCACGGTGGGCCGGTACCTGCCGTTGAGGTCGAGGTTCTGCAAGACCCCATCTCCGGTTGGAACGCCCGGATTGATCTGCAAAACTTCACCACATCCCCGGCACATGCTGGCGGTGACATCAGCAACAACAATGAGGGGCTGGTCTATCTGTTCGTAGATGGCAAGCGTGCCGGTCGTCTGTACGGTGAGTGGTTCCACCTGGGCAAACTTGACCCTGGTACCTATGAGATCGCCGCCGTGCTGGTCGCCAACAATACCTCACAACTGACTTATAACGACGCCCCCATTCTTGATACGTTTGAACTGGTCGTCCCCGGTGAAGCCACCACAACTACTGCCGACGACTCTATGCCGCATGACCATAGTCTAGCGATGGTCATGGGTGAGGGCGCGATGATGGCTCCGGTCGAGGTCGGCATGAAGAAAGGTGCCCCCACCCTGGAAATTGCCCTGACGCCCGATCCGTTGGGCGGATGGAACATCATGCTTGAGACGGAAAACTTCACCTTTGCGCCGGAATACGCCGGTTACACCCACATCGAGGGCGAAGGCCACGCGCATCTCTACGTGGATGGTGTCAAGGTCGCCCGCATGTATGACGAGGCTTACTATCTCGAAGGCTATAACTTGCCCGATCATGAGATCACTGTCGTGCTGAACGCCAACGACCACGCACCACTGGCAATTGACGGCGAAATCGTCAGCGCGAGTGCCACTATTTATCAAAATACCGGTGATGTCGCGCAAAATATGACGCTGCTGGGGCATGTCCCGCTGGAAGCGATGTCCGGCAACGGCCCGATGAGTTGTAGCGGCACAACGACCGAACGCGAGACAACTTACGCCATCCGTGACGGCAAAGGGCACATGGCTGCCGCCGTCGAAGGCAATGACGTCTGGGGTTGGACGGACTCACAAAACGGACATGAATACGCGCTGGTCGGCCTGACCAACGGCACGGCTTTTGTCGACGTGACGACACCGTCCGCGCCGGTTTACCTGGGGCATCTGCCGACACAGACTTGCAGCAGCGCCTGGCGTGACATCAAAGTTTACAGCGACCATGCCTTCGTCGTCGCCGATGCCGCCGGGTCACACGGGATGCAGGTCTTCGACCTGACGCGCTTACGCGGCCTCACCGCGCCGCAAATCTTTACGGCGGATACGGTTTATACCCAGGCTGGTTCAGTCCATAACCTCGCCATCAACGAAGACACCGGCTATGCCTATCTGGTTGGGGATAACTTTACCGCTGGTGGGGCCATGCACATCGTTGATATTCGTGACCCGCAGAACCCAACGTTTGTCAACACGCTCAACGCGCTGCTCTCCTACGACACACGCCCTTACACCCATGACGCACAGGTCGTCACCTACAACGGGCCGGATCAAGATTATGTGGGTCGAGAGATCGCGGTCAACGCCGATGAGAGCGTCATCCGTATCGTGGATTTGACCGACAAGATGAACCCGGTGCTGATTTATGAGATCTTCGAAGCGGACGTGCCGAACTACGATAGTTACTATGTTCATCAGGGCTGGCTGACCGAAGACCACCGCTACTACATCTCCAACGACGAAGTGGACGAGCTTTACGGTGGGGAAAACACCAAGACCTTCGTCTGGGACTTCACCGACCTCGACAACCCGACCCTGCTGAACACCTACGTCCACGCCGGGGATAACATCGACCACAACCTGTATACCCACAACGGTCTGGTGTTCCAGTCGAATTACACGGCGGGTCTGCGCGTGCTGGATGCCTCAGACATCGCGAACGGCAACCTCGTTGAGATCGCCTATTACGACACCTACCCGCAGAACGACGCGACCACTTTCAACGGCACCTGGAGCAACTACCCGTACTTCGCCAGTGAAACGATCCTGGTCAACGACATCGACAGCGGCCTGTACTTGGTGCGGCTCGAAGAACCCGGCAACGCAATCACGCAGCCGTTACTCACCAATCTGGAGCAAAGCCAGCTCGATACCGTACCTGTGCTGCCCATCTTCCAGTGGACGCAAAACAGCATCGACGACAGCGGACAGGTACCCGCGCAGTGGTATCGCCTGATCGTTGGTGATGGGGTGGCTGATGCGTGGTTCCCCGCCTACGACGACATCGGCGTACAACACAATATGACGGGCATCTGCGACGGTACGACCTGCACGGTCAACAGCGCGGATGTGCTGCCGTCCTGGGGATTGCTCGACGGTGATTACAGTTGGACGGTCGAGGCCTACTATGCCAACAGCGACGAGGTCATCCCGAACCCGCAAGCACCGACTTTCAGCGTCGATGTGCCTAACGCGCTGCTCCCGGCGAATATCACGGTCGATCCCGCGCAGGGGCACCCCACGCTGAGCTTCGCCGATGATCCTAACACGTTGTTCGTACAGGTCTACATGGGCGCGAGTGAATACGGCGATCTGGTGGAGTGGTACCAGCGCGACGAGGACTTCACCTGCGACGGTACCACTTGCTCTATCGAAACGTTGTTTGCCGCCCCCGCCGACGGTGGGCCGTATCAGGTGTGGATGCAAGCCTGGGGGCCGGGCGGTCTGAGCACTGGCGGCACTGACGCGCTCTCTGCGCCGTCCTGGGTGCGCGGCCCGGATTTCTCGCTGCCCAGCGGCGATACTGGCCTGCCGACGAACGTGACCTTCAGCGGTGATGCGCTCACCTGGACGAGCGGCGCAAACGCCACCTACTACGAGGTCTACATCACCACGATGGATTATAGCGAGGTCTTCTCGCTCGGTTGGTCGTCGGATATTGCGCTGGGCTGTAACGCGCTCGGTGCGACCTGCACACTACCACTCGACGTGAATCTGGTGGACGGCACCGCGTATAAGATCTACATCCAGACGTGGGGGCCGAACGGCCTTGCCACCGGCGGTATGGCTGATGCCCCCAGCTACATCGAAGCTGAAGCGACCTACACACCGTAAGATATTCATCGCCGGGACATCAAGGTGTCCCGGCGCTCTTTGCCTCAACGGATGACGCTCTCGTCTTTGAGCGTGGCGAGTTCTTCCTTGCTGTAACCGGCGTCCTTCAGGATGACCTCGGTGTGCTCACCGTAGCCGGGGATGTGGTTCATCGGCTGCGGGTCGCTCTCGCTGAGCCTCACCGGGCTGCGCATCCAGGGCGTGCCGTCCTCGAAGTGACCGAGCATCCCCCGTGCTTGATAATGCGGGTCGTCGCTGATCTCACCCGGTTGGTTGGCGACGGTAAAGCAACAATCGACATCAGCGAGATGCTCGCGCCATTCGTCGGCGGTTTTCATGCCGAAGATGCCGCTGACCTCGGTAATCAGATATTCCTGTCGTCCGGGGTCGGTGTAGCCTTCGATCAAGTCAGGGCGTTTGACCGCGTTACAGAAGTTCGTCCAGAATTTTTCCTCCAACGCGCCCAGTGCCAGCGCACGCCCGTCACTGGATTGATACACCCGATAACAAGCCTGACCACCGCTCAACCCGCCGACCTCACCATCAAGGCCGAGGGCTTGTGCTTCTACCCAATTGTAGAGCGAAAACGGCAGCGCGGCTTCAGAGAGGCCGGTGTCGATATACGCGCCTTCGCCGGTGCGTTCCCGGCGCAGCAGCGCGGCGAGGATGCCTGACACGGCGATATACGCACCGCCAATATCCGCGATTTGCCCGCCCATGACTTGCGACATTTCCATCGCGCCGGTCATCCCCGCAACAGAGACATAGTTCAGGTCGTGATTGCCCATTTGTGCGTAGGGGCCATCCGCACCCCACCCGGAAAGCGAACAATAGACCAGCTTTGAGTTAACGGCTTTGAGTGCATCATAATCACAACCGAGCCGCGCCATCACACCGGGACGGAAGCCCTCGACCAGCACATCGGCGGTTTCCACCAGCTTTTTTAATACGGCCTGTCCGCGCTCGTCCTTGAGGTTGAGAATGATGCTCCGCTTACCCCGGTTGTTCATGCGGAAGAACACGCCTTGCCCTTTGATCTGCGGGCCAAGCCAGCGAGAATAATCTCCGGCGACCGGGTCTTCGATCTTGACCACGTCCGCGCCGAGGTCACCGAGCATCATCGTGCAGACGCCGCCGGGCAACAGCCGGGTCAGGTCGAGCACACGCATACCGTCCATTGGGTGAGTCATCTTGATTTTGCTCCTTATATCAACCGTAAAACTTACGCTGATTGTAACGACCTGAACCCACGCAATCAAACTTCCTGGCGGCGATATGAGCGAAGGTTAACACCCTCCATAGAAGCCTATGAGATTCCGTTGCATGAAAAGCCATCCATCATTGATAATAGTTTCACAAAGTCCATCACAGAGAGCGTTTACAACCCATGAGCAAGAAGATTATCGTTATCGGCAGTGGTTTTGGTGGTTTAGGTGCGGCGATCCGTTTGGCGGCACGCGGCTACGACGTCGAGATATTTGAAAAACGGGATAAACTCGGCGGACGGGGTTATACCTATGAGATCGACGGCTTTAAGTTCGACGGTGGCCCGACCGTCATCACGGCACCGTTTATGTTTGATGATATTTTCGCGGCGGCTGGCAAAAATCGTGAGGATTACATCACGTTTGTGCCGTGTGACCCGTTCTATCGTATTTTTGATAAAGAGGGTGTGCCCTTTAATTACAACGGCGATGCCGAATTTATCGCCTCAGAAATCCAAAAGCGCAGCCCGGAGGACGTCGAGGGCTACCAGCGGTTCATGAAGACGACGAAAGCTATCTTCCAGAAAGGGTTCGTTGAACTGGCGGATAAGCCCTTCCTCAACTTTACGGATATGCTTAAAGTCGCGCCGGATCTGGTCAAGATGCAGTCCTATCTTGGTGTGTACAAGTACGCTTCGCAGTTCGTCAAAGACGACTTTCTACGGCGTGTTTTTAGCTTTCATCCGTTGCTCATCGGTGGCAACCCGTTCGACAGCCCCTCGATCTACGCGATGATTCACTATCTTGAGCGCGAGTGGGGCATCCATTATGCGATGGGCGGTACCGGCGCAATCGTTGACGGAATGGCAAAACTGTTCCTTGAGTTGGGTGGCAAAATCCACCTGAACGCCGAAGTCGATAAAATCCTCGTGGATGGTGACCGCCGCCGTGTTAATGGCATCCGCATGAAAGACGGCGAATTCCACATCGCCGACGGGGTGGTCAGCAACGCTGATGTGGCCTTTACCTACATGAATATGATCGAGGAAAGCGCCCGCCGCAAGTGGAAAGATTGGCGGCTGAAGATGCTCAAGTACAGCATGTCGTTGTTTGTGATTTACTTCGGCACCAAGAAGCTCTATCGCAATGATGGACGGCTGGCGCATCATAACATCATCCTCGGTGATCGCTACAAGCATCTGCTGAACGACATCTTTAGCAAAAAGATCGTCACGGACGATTTCTCGCTTTATCTGCACATGCCCACGCTGACTGACCCCTCAATGGCCCCAGAAGGGCATGAGGCGTTTTATGTGCTATCCCCGGTGCCCCATCTGGACTCCGACACCGATTGGGAACATTACGGCCCGATCTACCGAGATGCGATTCTGCAATTCCTTGAGGACAACTATCTGCCCGACCTGCAAGAGAACATCGTCGCGCAGCATTACATTGACCCGCCGCACTTCCAGGGGACGCTCAACAGCTTCAAAGGCTCGGCCTTCAGTGTGCAGCCGATCTTGATGCAGTCGGCGTGGTTCCGCCCACACAACCGCAGTGAGGACTTCAGTAACCTATATTTTGTCGGTGCGGGGACGCATCCCGGCGCAGGGTTACCCGGTGTGCTGTCTAGCAGCATCATCGCGGAGAACCTGATCGCGGAGGATATGCCGCTGCCATCATTCGCACGGACACACCGGCGCAAGCGCAGCACCGCAGCGCCTGAAAAGCAATTCCCTCTCGCAGGCGACTAACGTAACGCAAAAGGGACGAGCCGATGGCCCGTCCCTGTATTTTCAATTTCACCTCAGCTTAGATCTGCTGGCGATTGTTCGCCGCACGCAGCGTCCGCGCTCCGAAGATCATACCGACCAACCCGAAGGCCAGCAGCGCGATGACACCCAGGCCACCATTGCTGCTATCGCCGTCGAACAAGCCCGTATCCGGCAGCGCAGTCGGGACAGCACCGGGACGTTCTGGCGTGGCGGTGGCTTCACCGCCGGTGCCAAACTCGCCCTCGCCGGGCGTCAGTGAGAGGAAGACCTCGCGCAGCGCGGTTGCTGTCGCGTCGATGTCGCTGGGGCCACCAACCCCCGCTCCCGGTTCAGTCGGCACCGGTTCTTCGGTTTCTTCCGGCGGGACGACGACCTGCGCATCAGCGGTCAACTGGGCGGCGACGGCGGTCTGAGTCTGCTGTATGCCAGATACTTCCTCGGCTTCGGCAGTCGATGTAATATCCAGCACGGATTGTGTCTCGGTCGCGTTGAGATTGAAAGCCTCGGCGGTTTCGGTCGCCTGGGCGCTGATGGCCTGCTCGGTCGCGGCGGTGTCCGTCTCAGCGATACTTACCGCTGCGACAGCCGTTTCTGTCTCACCGGAGATAGCCGCTTCCGTCTCACCAGCGACGATCTGCGCCTGCGTGGTTTCGTTGGCCTGCGCGATGGCGGTCGAGGTTGATTCAAACGGCGTGATCTCATCTTCACCAGTCAAGGCGAGGAACAGTACCAGCCCAATCGCAGCGATCAGCAGGATAATCATGATCCCCGCGAGGAAAAGGAATACACCGCTTGGCCCGCTCTCTTCTTCGAGGTCTTCGTCGTCGAAGAAGTCGTCGTCTTCCTCGTCGAAGTCGATGTCTTCGATTTCGTCAAATTCGTCATCATCAAAGCCAAACTCATTGTTATCGGCGCTGGCGGCAGGTTCGTCAAAATCACTAAAATCGTCGTCGTTGAAAAAGTCGTCGTCATCACCAAAATCCGACCGTAAATCGTCATCGAAACTAAAATCGTCGTCGTTGAAAAAGTCGTCGTCTCTACTCATTTGTCTTACCCCTCCCTACGGGTTAACGACCCAAAACTTCTAGATTTGCCAGCGGGACGTGGAGCGTGTCCCCGGCAACGAGTTGTACTTGCGCACACATGACCCGTAGGCCATTGTCTAACAGAACCGGTGATTTTGGCAAATCAATCACCTTACCCGTAGCGCCGAGGTGCGGCTCACGAGTTAGACGCACCGTTGCGTTCGGGCGCAGCACCAGGCGTGTGTTTGCTCGCGATGGCCTACGGTCACCGGATGGTACATTGATAATAATTTCTGGATAGTGCGTTTCCCAGCGATCGGGTGTGCTGGCATCCAGGTTGACCTGCTGCCCTTCGAGTTCCGCCAGGAGTGAATAAGCCGTGTTGTTCATACGGGCGCTGCCAAATCCTTCAGTCAGGATGATAGCAGAATCGTGCGCTAACGCCAACCTGCGCAGGTCGGCTTCCATGCTGGGGGCGATGACACCGGCAAGCGCCTGGATGCTGGCGGTTTGTAGTCCTTTGCGCGTCAGCGGACGACGTGTGAGCACGACTGACCCCGCGTAGCGCGTTTCCAGCGACTCTGCCGCCAGGTTGGACAAATCGCCTTCCGGGCCGGGGCGCAGTGGTGAGATCGTCTGTTTGCCGTTGCCCCACATCCCCTGCACTCGTGCGCCCACCGCCTCGATGACCACTCCACGCCCGTCCATGATCTCGATAATACGACCGCGCACCCCCGCTTCAATGTCGATGATCTGCGGCACCTTCTGCAAGATGATACGCCCATCCTTGACCTGTTCCACGATACCGCGTATCGGCGCGGTTACCTCACGGCGTCCACGTTTGGCGATGACCTGATCTTCATCCACCACATCACGCAGGTTGACCTGCATCAGATCCGGCAATTCGTCGCTTTTACGTAGACGGAGTTGCGCCGCCGCCTCAATGATGATGTACCCGGTCGGGATCACACCATTGACGACCATATCACGAATATCGACGCGCTTGCCATCGTTCACACGGACGGCACCGCTGGCCTCATCCGGCAAGGTTACATCATGCCGGATGACGGTATAAGGGGAAATAATCCGTTGGTCAGGATAATACATCGTCACGTAACTCGTTTAGCTGATTTTCAAAATCATTGTCTTTTTTGTCACCAAAAAGTGCGTCAAGTTCGTCATCACTAGGTTCTTCCTGGCGCTTCTGCTTGTCTTTGTCCTTGTCTTTGTTTTTATCACGCCGCCGACCGAACAGACCGCGCCGCTTTGCGGGGGCGGCGTCCACTTCCACTTCGACTTCGACCTCATCGTCTTCGATGGTTTCTAGCCACGCCGGGTCGATTTCTATCAGCGGGTCGCCGGTGACCTCGTGTATCCACTGCGGCATCTGTTCGGCACGCCCAGCGGCAGCCGACGCCAGCGGCAGCGGACGCCCTCGCGCATCGAAGATCAACCCACCGATGCCACCCATGAGGGTTAATTTTACCCGCCGTTTGCCGTTTATGCTTGTGCCACGCGCACATTTTATCGCGATTTCCGCCGCTCTGCCCGGTGCCAGCGGGTAGCGCCACAGATGCCCCCCCTCAACAACCTGCTCGATCTGTTCGCCACTTTCTAATGAAATTGTCACGTTAAACGCCGGTTTATCCACACGCGGGGAGCCATCTGCGCTGAACACACAGGCCAGGTCAAGCAAGCTCTTACTGTCGATCAACTGCACCACCGCATCGGGGACGTAGCTGGCAATCGCGCCCATTGCCGCGACCAGACCGTAAGGGTCGGCTTGCAGCATCGTCACGCCGATCGGTTGGAAGGCATCCAGCAGCAGCAGCGCGCTAAAGCCGGGGTTGCCGGTGCCGGTTAACGCGCCCCCCGCCCCGATAATGGTCTTATAGGGGAGTGTCATCCAGTTGGGGTTGAGTTCGTTAATCATGCGGCGCAAACCCGCCCGCAGTAGTGCGTGTTCGATGTAGAGATCACGCAGGGTCGCCGGGATGGTCGTTGGACGCAGGGCTTTGTTTAGCACGTAATTGGTCAACTCGCGTTGTGAAATATTGAACGGCAACCAACGTCGCACGGCATCGACACCGAGCGATTCATACAGTGATTCGACGCTGTGCCCCAGGCCGACATCGGTACGGATGCTATTGACGATCTCACCATCGTTGAACATGCCCAGGGTGGTCGATGAACTGCCCATATCGACCACTGCGACCGGATCCGCGCCGGTGCGCCCCAGATAATTCGCCAGAATCGCCGCACTCTGGGCGGCAGGCAACACACCCGTATCGCTCATTTCGCTGATGGCCTCAAAGCCCCCACCACGTAACTGTGCTGAACGGTCAAAGGCCTGACCGAGCATCAACCGGGCGTTGTCCAGCCGTTCGTTATCGAGGCTTGGACGGATGTTGCCAGCGATGTAAATCTGCGTGAGTGGCTCGAACAGGTCGAGCATGGTGGCGTCTAAGCTGCTGTTACCGGAATAAACCACGACCGGGCGGCGCTGCTTGTTGATAAGCTCGACCGCGTTGGCGGTCACAGTCGCCAGTCGTCGCACGGACGACTCCGCGCCCGCTTCCGTCCCGCCCACGATGAAGATCACATCAGGATAACTGAGAACGACCGCATTCAGGCGTGCCTCTTCGTCGCGTCCGTCCTCCAGGCTGATCGTCGCAGGGACTTCCATGTATGTGCCGTTGGCGGCGTGCATGGCACTCTTGATGCTGACATTTTCCGCCAGTCCGACCACCACCACACGCAAAGGCCGACCGATGCTCGCCGTCACCGCGAACAAATCCGCGCCGTCGCGGTTGTCCTGCTCCGGTGTGATAACCTGCCCGGTCTCGGTGATGAACTGGCGGTCGGTGGCATCGGTGATCTGCCTGAACACACGATCTAAACCGACGCGGATGTCGTAAGCGGGGAAGCCATCTGTGCTGCGCGTCTCCCCGCGAGAGACGAGGCGATACGCGCCATCAACCACGTCGATCAACACGGCACGGGTGCTGATGCTGCCAAAATCTACCGCAAGAATCGAATTCACATTTTCAGACATGGTTTAGAATCGCCCGATCAAATAGCTGAGACGTTCACTAAAAATAGACAACGTGGTAATGATCGCCGCACCATAGAGCGCGCCTAACGTCACCACGATAAAGCCTTTGCCGATCACACTGATGGCCTGGATAGGCCGTGCCCGGCTGATTTCACCGTCGGGGCGTTGCCGGGCAAGGTACGTGAAGTAGATCAAGGAACTGGCAACCCCCGTATAGATCAAGATCGCGTCGAGTGTTTCACCCTCACCCGCGTTGACGGTCTGTTCAGCCAGCGGGATGAGTGTGCCGGTCAGCGAACCGACCAGCGCGACCGCTGCACCGACGGCGACCAGCACCGCCAAACCGAGGTTGCCCAACCGCGCCAGCCAGGGCAGGCGGGCGTTCTTCAGCAGCAACAGTGACGCCAGCAGCAGCGGCAAAAACCCCAGGCCGACGTTTACTGTATCACCAGAGCCGATGGTGCGCTCAAAGAACGGAAACAGCACACTTTCTACGGTCACGACGCCGATGAAACCCGCCGTCAGCCCGACGAATACATACACCGCCAGCCGATAGAGGAATGTATCCGCGATCAAGTAACTGTAGACCATTAACGTGAGGACGAAGCCCGCCCACAGGCCGAGTTCTTCCATGTGTATTTACTCCCTTTGTGCGCGTCTGCGGCGCAGTGCCCGCAGCAGATTAATCAGCGTGCCGCCGGCGATAATCACCGCTGCCGCAATGATGCCGACCGTCATGCTGTACCAGCGTTCGTCACGATAGGTATCGGCATCATGGTCAGGGAAGCGCAGGACGAGATCGGCGGTGCTGGCGGGTGCATCGTCGGTGACTTCGTCAATTGCAACGGCCTCTTGTGGTGAGCCGACTTCTTCTGTCGGTAAATCTGTCGCTTCCGGCGGGATGGGCTGACGAGCGACGATACGCGGCTTACTCGCTTCGCTACCGTCTAATTCGACTTGCAGCAGGAAGGCCGCAATCCAACCGACCGTGCCGTCCGGCAGCTCGACGTTATACCAGCTTTCATCGTCGTTCGCGCCGAGGATGACCAACTGCTCACCGGGCAGCGCCGCCCCTACGACACCGTTAGTCGTCGCCGGGCCGTTGCGTACGTTGACCGCACCCTCGGCGACGACAATACCGATACCGATCTGGCTGGGTTGCGGCGTCGTGGTAGGTGTCGGCGTCTCCGCGGCGACGGTCGGTTCTGGTGTAGATGTCAACACATCAGTTGGCACAACTTCCGGTGTCTCGGCGGCGAAGTCCTCCACTCGCACAACTGATGCCGCGATCCAGCCTTCGGTCGTGTCTTCCAGCAGGATGTTGTACCAGCTTTCATCGTCGTTGGCACCGAGGATGAGCGCCTGTGCGCCCGGTTCCAGTGTGGCGACCGGCAGGTCGAGTGTGCTGGGGCCACCACGCACGTTGACGGCCTGCGCTGCTGTCACCACAACCACACGGATCGGTTCCTCGGTGAGTGTCGGTGGTGCGGTCTCGCTGGGCGGCACGGTCATACTGGGCGTGGGGGTCTCCGCTGCTAGCTCGGTCAACGTGGGGACGGCTGTGTTCGTCGGTTCGCTGACCTCTTCGGTGACGTCCGCCGTGACCGCCGCGTCAGCGGTGATTTCCGGTGTCACGTCCTCGGTGACCGCCTCGGTGACTTCTGGCGTGGCCTCGATGACGGGCGTGGCCTCTTCGGTAGGTTCGGAGGTATCAGTCGGCAAGGGTGCCTCGATTGAGCCACCGGCGAGCAAGGTTTGCACCAACCCGCGATAGGTATAGGCGTCCTCATAACCGACCAGAAGACCATCGACGTAAGGCTCAGTGAGGGGGGCGGCACCCTCACCGGTGATGCCGATCAGCGGGCGAGTCGTATCCGGTCGGATTTGTTCACCGTAGAGGCGGGCGCGTTCGGCGGTTTCAGTTACCAGTACCAGTAGCGCGAAGTCGTTCAGGGACTCAACGCTGAAGCCGGTCGGGTCGCCGTTGAGGTCGGTTTCTACAAGCGTATCGACATATTCGTTAAATCGACGTAGACCGACCACATCCCCGACGATGTACCCGCCGATCACGTAATCCTCGTTGACGACCAACGCGTTTTCTGAAGCGATGTCCTCCATGAGTGTCTGCACGCGCAGCATCCCGACCGGATTGCCGCCGACGATCACCGGGGTTGCGCCCCGGCTCAACAGATGAATCAGCAGCGCCTCGGTCGCACCGTCGAGTTCAGCGGCACCACTTGGCCCGTATTCCACCGCGACCAACACCGACTCTCCAGCAGGGACGGTTTCGACAATGTCGATGAAGGCGCGTTCTTGTGTGCCTGCGGCGAAGATTGGCGCGGGCAATTCACCGATTTGCAGCGCATCCACGAAGAACGGCAGCGCGACCAACACAGCGAGGATCACCGCGATGAAGGCGCGTTCGGTCACTCGAACACGGCGCTTTTGTTGCGTTTCTGTCTCGCCTTCAGCATCTGCTGCGCTGCTGCCGACGATGCTCTGTAAGATCGCTGCATGACGACTTTGCTCGTCCGTCATTGCGATATTCGAGGCGATGTTGGACGCCTCTCCCTGCTCGATGACGACCGCCGGCAATGTGTTGCGCACACCCTGTAGAACATCATCGAGTGCGCCGGTATCGGCCTCTAGCGCGTCGGTCTTCGGGGAGAATTCCATACCGCGCTCGCGCAGCGCCCGCAGGCGATCCGGCAGTTCATCAACCGGACGGTCACGTTGACTGGGTACCAATGACGCCGCCGACTCACGTCCGGCGCTTTCCTGAGAGAGATCGGTCAGCCAATCCGGGGCATCTGGCGAGAGTGGGACGAAGGTATCGTCCACAGCGGATTCGTCGTCGGTCTGCTCGTCATAGTCTTCGCCGAATAGCATATCGAAATCGACGTCGCCCTGGTCGAGTTCGCCGGTCTGCGGTAGCGCGGCGAGTGCATGGTCTTCGCCAAAAGAGGACAGGAAAGACTCAAGGTCATATTCTTCATCATCGGCACGTGCGGCGGGTGCCTGGGGCGGCGCTTCTTCGGCTTCTTCGGCGTCTTCGTCGTAATCCTCGACATTGCGCAACCAGTCGAGATCGTCCGAAGCGGCGGTCGCGGGTTCGGACGCTGATTCTTCCGCGCCGAACCAATCAAACGGCTCGTCGTCGGCTGGTAGCACATCTTCGTCCTCGTCGCCGAGCATAGCGTCGAGATCGTCGTCGAAAGCGGCTAACACACTGTCGATGTCTTCTTCGTCCTCGTATTCATCGCCGAACAGATCATCGAGGTCGTCGTCGGACGCGGCGACAGCGACAGGTTCTTCGTCCTCGTATTCATCGCCGAACAGATC
>DAOTTX010000277.1:0-1952 GCA_034437515.1 Anaerolineae bacterium | reverse complement strand
CGGCGGTCATCTCGGGCGCGCCCCCGATGGATACGTTAACCGTCGTGAGAAGGTCACCGGTGGGCCGCGTGAACAGAGCGGGCGCACCTACAGTTGGGTGGAAGTTGACCCAGGGCGCAGTGAAATCTGGCGCTATGCCTGGGACCTGCTGCTTACCGATCAATACACACTGAAGGAAATCTGCGAGAAATTGCATGAACGTGGGTACACGCTGCGTTCTGGTCGCCACTTTGTTGTGCCGCCGGAAAAGGGCAAACGCACACACGCGACCAACACGCTGTCGCACATCTTCCACAACTGGTTCTATGCTGGCTACGTCGTGAATGAGCGTTACGGCATTCTGCCCAAAACGGTTGAAGGACTCTGGGAACCCCTCGTGAGCCTGGAGGAATTCGAGCGTGGCCTGGCGATTCTGGATAAACGGTGGAAGAAGCGTTCCCCACAGCGCAAGCACTTCTACCTGCTGAAAAAGATAGCATATGTCGCCATTGATGATGAAGGGTACCGATTGAGCGGTTCCACACCGAATACGCGGCGTAACACAGGCGGCAATCGCTACTACTGCCTGCCGGGTTCCAGTGTCAACATTCCCTGTGAGATTGTTGATACACAAATTGCTGAAGCACTGGAATCGGTCTGGATTCCTGATGACCATGTCGGGCATTTACAAGCGCTGTATATGGATGAAGTCGAACGGGTTCATGCTGATCCAGGCCGTGAAATCCAGCACCTTGAGCGCTTGCTAGAGGAACTTGACCGCAAGGAGGAGCGAATGCTGCGTGTGTTTAGTGCCGGCAAGATCACAATGGAACAGTGGGAAAACGTCTGGAATGAGTTGCAGGAGCAGCGCCGCGTTCATCGCCACCAGATTAACTTGATGGAGCAGCACCGGGAATCCGTTATCGCCAACCTTGACGATGCCCTGGCAATTCTGCAACGCCTTTCAAGTTTGTATGGTACACTTTCACCAGACAGACAACAGATGGTGCTTCAGGAAATCATCGAGAAAGTTGTCGTTGATGTGAACGGGAAAATCCTGTGGTTGGAACTTCACCCGCCATTTGCCTACCTAGCAGACAAATATGGTGAGGTGAAAAAAAGACTGGCGATTCGTGAAAACAAAAGTGCCATCCCGATCCGGGGTGGCACCAAGTACAACTTCTGTTCGGAACATGTCCTTGAAGTTGACCCTAACGAGACACGAGTCGAACATTCCACGAATTCGGTAACGCTAGAAATATCCCCTACTCGAATGGGTCTACCCCATAAAACGGCTTTGCGCCGCTTTCTTCTCAACAAGCTTCAAAACAACTAAATCAGGCTATACCCGCACTGAGGGGAGAAGCAATTCATCTACCCTCCCCCAGACGGATAGCGTCACCACGAGGCTTCGGTGCAGTGACACTTCGACATGAAGTGTAGCACAACTCAGACCTCCGGTGGCTTTTAACCCACTTTTGTTTTGATGCTGTTGGAGGCTTCAAGATGACTACACCCACTTTTGTTCTCACTAACCACAAGGGCGGCGTTGGTAAGACCACGTCCGCGACGAACATCGCGCTGGGACTCGTGCGGCTGCTGCGCCACATCAACGCCCGGAACACCCGCGTGTTGCTGATCGACATCGACAGCCAGGGACATGCCACACTCGTCACGACCGGACGCAACGACTTCGACATCAACGACAGCCGGTACACCGTGCTGATGTCTGACCGCGAATCGGACCCACACATCCTCACGGAGGTAATCGTGTCCTCCGCCTGGGATGCTGACCTGCACATCTTGCCCGCCTCCCCCACTCTGGAGCAGGCAGAGCGCGAGTGGGGCTATAGATGTAGCAATAAGATATATGACATTCTTCCTGAAACATGCGATTTTGCACATGATTTCTGAGCATCTGATGTGTGCTGTGGTGGGTACCAGGGTATTATAGACTTTATTCAAAAGGGGAT
>DAOTTX010000276.1:0-30989 GCA_034437515.1 Anaerolineae bacterium | reverse complement strand
TTAGGCTCACAACGGACGACCAGAATGTCGTGTCTCCTATCTATTTTCGCGCTGTAGACACACGCTTCTTCGCGCCCGAAATTCAAAAATCGTCATCTTCATGGATAGGTGAATAACCACATTCAGTTTTCCTGCTCGACTGTTGGCAGTGTGAATGCAAAGCACGCCCCCGGCAGTGGACCGTCTTGCTCTACCCAGATTTGCTCGCCGTGTGTGTTGATGGCCTGCTTGCAAAAAGCCAACCCGACACCGCTGCCCTTGCTGCCACGCAGCGGACGATAATCGTTCCCCTCCAACTGACGGAACTTCTCAAAGATACGCTCAACTTGTTCCGGCGGGATGCCGCGTCCGCTATCCGCGACACGCACAACCAGCTTATTTGCGTCTACGCCTTCCGCGTAGATGAGAATTTCGCTATCTGTCGGGGTGAAACGTACCGCGTTCCCTAGCAGATTGACCAGCACGCGCTTGATGAGGTCTTCATCGACGAAAACTTCAGGTGCGTCTTCGGGTATGTCTGTGCGGACGATCACCTTAGCCTCTTTGATCGATGCGGAAAGACGCGCTATCGTCTCCTCAACCATAGAATCAAGCGTGACGGGTTGCTGGTCAATTGGCATCCTGGCACTTTCCATCTTGGAAATATCGAGGATCATCGTCACCAGGTCAAGCAAGCCGGTCGCGCTCATCATCGACACGTTGAGCAATTCACTGACGGACTCATCCACCTCGTAAGTAGCGAGGATATGCTGCAACAGGTCGATACTACCGATGATCGACCCTAACGGCTCACGCAGGTCGTGTACCATCATTTCTGTCACTTCGTCACGATACTCTTCGAGTTGCCGGGCTTCAGTGACATCACGCAGCGTGAGCAAACGCCCGATCACCTGCGCGGTGTTATCCAACACCGGGGAACCGACCGACTCGATGTAACGAATCTGGTTCTCGTTGTAAAGTTGGAAGGCGTAGTGATCCACACCCTGCGGATCAAGACGTAAGTTACGCGCCAGGTCAACCAGGCCGTCGTTTTCGAGTGTGCTTTGCGTCTCTCGACGAGAAATATACAACAATGTCTCCGCAAAGTTGCGTTGCAGATGATCTTCCAATGTGATTTTGAGGATGTCCTCCGCGCTGATATTGCCGTCGATCAAGTTGCCGTTGCGGTCAAGCAGCAGGATACCATCACGGGTGGCATCCAGAATTGCACGTACCTGATTGTTGTTCGAGCTAAGGCGCTGGTAGAGGCGCATATTTTCCAAATGAGCGGCGATCTGGATCACCAACAATTCGGCGTTACTGATCGTCGATTCGTTCATCCGTTGGTTTTGATCAAAGGTCACACAGAGAATTTCTCTGATGCTGCCGCTGTGTTCCACTGGCATGACGATCATGCCGGCGAACTCTTTATGCGCGAAGTCATCCGGCGCTTTGAAGGTCTGCATTTCGCTGGATTGGGCGGCCTGCGCGATTAACCCCATCGGGACGGATGGGTTGTCCTTTACATATTTGCTGCCTTCTACGCGCATCGCTTCCGCACAGTACAGCCGCCCATTTTCGTCATACACATAGAGCAAGGCCTGGTAACCGTGCAGCACATTGATCGACGTTTTCAACAGGGTTTCGATGATCGCGCCTTCGTCCAACGGGCCGGAAACCTGAAGTGAGAGTTCGCGTAAGCGCGTGAGCGTCCCGATGCGCTCCTGTCGTTCTGTAAACATGCGCGAATTCTGGATGCTGATGATCGCGTGACCGGCGAGGCTTTCGACGAACTCGGTGCGCCCGATGTCGAAAAAGGCCGGATTCAGGCTTTCCAGCGTGAAGACGCCGATGATGCCTTCGTTGGTCAACAGTGGAATGGTCACCGAGGACACATAGTGACGTCCGGAATCAAACGGTTTGTGATGCGAGGCGTTGTTATGCCGGTGAATGACTTCCGGTTGACCGGAACGCAGCACGCGCCCCATCACCCCCTGACGGGCTTTGTCGTAGGTATTGAAGCGGTGCAGTGTGCCTTCGTAGTATTCCAGGCCGATGATATGAAATTCGTCTTGCTCGGTGATTAAGCCCAGGGCGGCGGCATCGGCCTCCGTCGCACGGATGGCGATTTCAAGCACGTTGTCGATAAGCAAGTCCTGGTTGAGCGTGCGCGAAATCTGCTGCGCGAGTTGTTCGATCATCGAAAGCTGCTTCAAACGCTGGCTGAGTTCCGCACGCGCCAAGCGGTACAACTGCGCGTTGTGCAACTGTCCCGCGATCTGGTTCGACGCCAATTCGATAAACCGCCATTCGGAGTCGCTCAGGGTGCGGGTCTCACGATCTTTCAGAAAGATAAAGCCGATTTGCTCGTCGTTGACCACCAGCGGCACAATCGCCATCATAGCATCCCGCCACATCAGGTGGCGCAACTCGTCGGAGATCTCGGTATCGTGACGGTAGTATAACCGCGCCACCGGGCGCTGCTCCTGCACGGTGACCAATTCAGGGATGTCCGCGATTTTGATGAACTCGCGTTCACCGCCAGCGACCTGTTGATCGTCATACAAATACAGATAGGGTGCTTCGATCACCCCAACCTGCACACTTTCAAGGCTCATCATCTGCCGTAGAATCTCGCAGACGTTGTAAATCACCGCTTCTAGCTCAATGCTGGCGGTAGAAATGGTAGACAGGTGGACAAGCTGGGCTTGTTCGGAAGCATAAATCTCCAACGCTTCTAAGAGTTCAGCATTATCCAGCGCGGCGGTGATCTGATAGGCCAGTGTTTCCAGCAGTTGGCGCTCGATCTTGTCGTTCTGGTAGGGATGGTCGTAAAACACGGTCAGCAGACCGACGACAGCACTGCCGGAGCGCATCGGCACTTCTGTAGTAGAACAAAAGCCGCCAGCCTGTGCCAGCGCGTGCAATGTCTCCGGTTGATCGACCGCTTGCGCGTCTTGCACATGACGGATCGAGGACGAAGAAATTTTGGGCAGGTAAGCGGGATTGTCGTAAAAGGCGCGGTGGGCATCCGTCAGCCCAAGTGACTGCGCCACCCTGACCGGTTTACCACTCATCGTCCCGTTTAAGAAGATCGCCACGCGCTGTGCGTTGGAAATTTGTAAGGCGGTTTTACAAGCTGTCATCAGCGCGTCGTGATTATCCAGGTTGAACATCACCCGCTGCACCGACTCGTTAATGTGCGAGAGGCTTTCTGCCAGTTGCAAGGTGCGGTCATAGAGCACGCTGTTACGGATAGCGAGGCTGGTCTGGTTGATAATCAACGGGAAGGCCGGGCGGTCTAGCAAGGCTGGGCGGTCATGCAGCAGGCCGATCATACCCAGCAGCTTGTGCCCGACGATCAACGGCACCCCGGACGCATATTGGTAGGCGGTGGTCTGGAGGTAGGGCGCAAACACTTCGGCATAGTTCGCTTGCTGACCCCGGCGGATGGTCAGTGTTTGCCGACTGCCCAGTACCTGGGCGATCAGTGGATGATGCGCTACAGCGTGTTCTTCCCATTGTTGGGTTTCGCCTTCCAGCAGCACCAGCGGGAAGCGCACACTGTCCTGATCTTTGTTGTAGAACGCGGCGAAAAACAAACCGACTTCCGCTTGTCCGTCGATCCATTCATAAACGCTCAGCAGCACACTTTCGACCGGTAGCTCGGAAGCAACTTCCTGAGAGATTGCCGCTAATGCTGCAAAATCGTAATCTGTCTGTGAAGAATCCATATTATGGGATGATCCGAAACTGCTAGGATTGACAATGAAGAACCACGTTAATCAGCAACGAAGTTTAGAAATAGAACACCATAGATTTTACCAGAAACCTTGCAGTAAGAAAATTGTGATAGACAAACCTCGCGACGCTGTGCAAGGTTAGTCCGTTTGGAATGTAGGGAAAACTAACGAGTCGGGCAGGGCTTGCAGCTCGGTATGGTCAAGTAGGATACCGTTGACGCTCAGGTTTTGCATCAGCGTGGGTAGGTTCTCGCGGATGCGGTCAGCATCTTTGAGCGGGGCGCTGATCTGCACGGTGATGAGGTGACGGTCTCCAGGTGGGGTTAAGCCGATGACGAGAGTCGCGCTACCTTCACCGTTGTTCATCAGGAAGTACGCTGCGTCCAAACCAGACCACATCAGCGGCGTGGGTTGAGTCGTAGCGGCGTTATTCATCAAGTCTTCGGTTCGTGTGATGTCCTCTAACATCTGCAAGGCCGTGTTTCTTCCTTCGGCTATGTTGAGGCTCAAATCACCAAGTGGCGGGATGAACACATGGGTAATCAAGCCAGAAAGCATCCCCTCAGTTGCGACGGTATCAATCGACTCGATGAGCACGACACCGTAATCGGTCGTGTGATATTCCCAGTCTTTTGGACGCTGGATGCGAATATCAACATCTTCTATCGAAAAGTTTAACGAACTTGCGTCAACCGTGTCGATCTGCTGTGTGTCGGTCGTTGCATCAATTAAACGTGATGAGCGTATTTGACTTGGGTTATCTGCTTCGGATGCCGCACACCCAACCAACAAAAGTGTTAGCATTAGGTAGATAAGCTGTCTCATGTTTTATTGTAGAATCACTTTATCAACGATTGAGGCCTGTTTTGAGAAATAATTTTTCCACACATAGAATAACACAATTCGATTAGAGATCGTAGAAGTTCTCACCAACTTTATATACGCTATGCACTAACACAAATGTAGGGCTTGCGTTACAATGTTGCTGAAGGCTTACAGGAAAACATCATTATGCGTTTTTATACCTATAATGTCGGGGCGCAACTCGTCCGTGAACTCGACATCGCCGGTGCGGTGAAGCGAATCGTCCACGACGGCGGTGACATCATCCATCTGGAACTCTTGACCGGCGAATCCCTGATGGTGCATCTCATCGAAAGTCCGATCCCCCTCTATGAGATCCGCAACATCATGGAAGCGAACAATCAGCGCGGCGACCATACACTTTTTATGCTGTGGGGGTCGCTACTGCTGCCGAGCAACGGACGCATCGTCGAAGTCGAGGACTGGCAGGCCGGCCTGCTGGAGATCTACGACGGCAAAATTTACGCCTACGACATCCACCATCAGGAAGTGTTCTTATACCCGGTGTACTTCCAGCGTATCGGCGCGACCGGACGCGCCAAAGTGCATCATGGTGAGCGTATCGACGTCGGCGCGATTTCATCGCATTACGTCGAAACCGACCTGCCGAACCTTAAAGGGCATTGGCGCATCGCCGCCTTCGACGGTGACCCCGACTTTTACCATCGCCAGCAAGCGCGACAGCTTGAACAACCCCTCGAACAGGACGTCACCGAATATTATCTGCTGCTGCATGTAGACCCCGATGCCTCGATGGCAGAGATCAAACGTGCCTACCGTCAGCTTGCGCGGCAATATCACCCGGATGTCAACGCGGATGACCCCGATGCCACCAAGCGGATGCAGAATCTCAACCACGCCTATAATGTCATCTTGAGAATGCGCACGGTCGATTGATGAACGAAAATATTGAGTATTTTTTTATATTTTTTGCTTTACTAATGTGGGTAAAAAGCGCGATAATAGATGCACAGTGTATGTAAGTGCGGCATTTACCGGGACGGACTTTATGATCGAAACAACCATCAACCCAGAAGAATTGCTCAGTGACTACGACCGTGCCTTCGAGATGGTATACGACCGCCCACCCTCAACACGGTATTTGCGAGATGGTTGGTATCGCATCAACGGGGAGACGGTGCATCATACAGTACTCGCCACGGAAGTTGACAATCTGCGCGACCTCGCCCGCCGCCAACGGATGCGCAGCGGCAGTAAAAGCGCCATCCGCCGCCTCATCGACAAACTGCGCCTGTTATAGATGAACTCCCGTAGGCTTGCTTCTACTCAATTGTGACGCCGTAGAGCACCGCCCGCCCCACACTGCCGACCGCCAGCAACCGCCCATCCGGGCTAAAAGTTAACCCGGCATCGCTCGTTCCCAACACATCGTTATAAACCAGCCGCAGCGTATCAAGATCCATCAGGCGTAGTGTGCCGTTGTGCGTGTTCGCCAACAGTCGCCCATCCGGGCTGAACGCAACCGCCCCCGCGCCCTCGGCGGTGAGCAAGCCGGTAGGGGACGCCGTCACCCCTTGCATCCACCCGCTGACGTCCCAGAGCTTGATGCGCGTTTCCGAGCAGGTGGTTGTGGTGCAGCCGGAAGCGGCGAGCAACACACGGTCACCGTTCACGTTCAACGCGAGGCCATCCCCTGCCCCTTTGAAGCCGCTTTCGATCAATACCAACACATCACCGCTGATCGTATCGACCAGCGCGATCCTACGTTCGGTGCAGCCCCTCTCAGGGTCGGCGGTCAGGCATGCATCGACTGCCAGCACCCCGCCATTGGTGGCGAAGACCGCGTTCAACGCCTGATCGTAGTCGCTGATGCTATCCAACAACGGAAAAGGGAGATCAATCACGGTGCGGTCGTAGGTCGTCGCGTCGGGTGCTTTACGGGCGATAAAACTACCGTTAGCGAAGTAAGCCACCAGCCCCCCCTCAGCGGTATAGCTGATCGCGGTGGCATCGGCGGTGGTGAGTGTGCCGAGAGGTTCCGTCGTCACACCGTCGGGCGTCCAGAAGCCAAAACCGGATTCAACCGGCGCGGCATCACTGTAGGCGAATGTGTTATCCGGCGCGAAGGCAAAGCCACCGTCGATGCGTTCACCGGCGATCAGGCCGGTCTGGGGGTTAAACATCGTTGTGAACAGCGGTTCGTCGGTTTCGTAATTCCACACGCTGATGCGCGCCGCGCTGCCGATGGCGAGATAAGGCGCATCCGGCGCGAAGGCCAATTTATGCACGTCATTGAGCGCGGTTTGCAGTGTTGCAATAGCCGCCGATGATCGCCAATCGTCGTCTATGCGCCACGTATGCAGATGGTCGTCGTAAGTGACCAGCAGATCACCGGCACGAGCGGCCTGTAAGATCGTGGTGGTCGTCCCCCGTGTGCCGTCGATGACGCGGGTCTCTGGCGTGATGATATGTGTTCGCAGTGTCGCCTCGCCGCCGTGCCTGTCGGCGATGACTTCGCTATAGACCGGGCGGTTCTCCATATCGAAGAACACCTGCACCGACGACGGATGCTCCACGCGCACGCTCTGCACGAGTTCGGCGGTCGTCACATCCCACACGATGATCCGCGCCGCGTCATCTGCCAGCGCCATAATGCCCAGGTGTGATCCGTCCGGGCTGAAGGTCGGGCGGCTGTGCATCAAGAACGGCGTCTCGCCGCTGGCAGTCAGCGTGCGTTCGGGACGGGTAAAATCACCAGTCGTGCGCCATAACGTGACCTCGCCACTCAGCGCGGAAGCGGTCGCCAGCCATTGACCATCCGGGCTGAGTGCCGGCGGTTGGGTGACCTTCATTTGCAATGTGTTGGGGTCGCCGGTGTTCAGGTTCAAACGGTGGAGTTGCCAACTGGCGCAGGTCGTGGTTTGATACCATGCCGTACACGTCGCCGTGACCAACGATTGTTCGTTGGGCAGCACCAGCAGATGCGTGTCATAGTCCCCGGTGATGACGTTCTGTCGTGTGCCGTTTGTATCCCATGTGACCACATCACCCGCGACGAGGCCGTAAAGCCTTGCTCCGTCGCTGCTATAGGCCAGCGCCTCGACGGACTGCGTGAACAGGGGTGACACGGTCATATCAAACACACCAGCGGGGTAGAGATACACACCGGCTTCCGTGCCGACCGCCAACGTCGCGCCCGCTGGTGACCACACCGCCGCCGTAACCGCGCCCATGCCGGTGCGTTCGATTGGCATCAAGGCAGCAGCGTTCTGGGCGGTGATCGCCGGGCGTGCGGCGGTGGCGCGGTATCCCGGTTGAAATGTTGACATCAGCAAGGTAAACACGAATAGCAGCGTTACCAGAGACGCGACCGCCAACGTCATCCCCTGCCAACGTGGGCGGCGATAAACATCCGCGAGGTGTTGTTCTTTCGTCGATGGGGGTATGTAACGTGCCGGTGGCGTCGTAAGGGCGGGTGTGGGCGTCGTTTGTAGGTCATCGTAAGCGCCGTTGACTTCCAGCAGCATGTCACCTAGAACGGGATCGTTGGTGGCCTGTTCCAACACACGGATGATGGTGTCCATATCGCCACGTTCTAACGCGCCGGTGTACTGAAAGAGCAGTTTTTCTCGGTTGAGGTGTGTATCTTCCATGTTTACATACCTTCTGTGTTATTCGTTCTGCGGCTCGACCTCAAGCGCCGTCCGCAGACGACGTAAGGCGCGGTGTAGCCGCATCCGAGCGGCACCGGGGTTAACCCCCAGTTGGCTCGCCAGCATCGTACTATCTAAGTCGTAGAACACAGCCAATTGGATAACTTCGCGGTCGTCAGGGGAGAGGTGGCGCAGAGTGGTTTCGACGAACTGCTCAGTTTCGAGCGCGGCCCCGGCACCATCGGCGTATGCGGCGATGCGTTCAAATAACTCGCCTTCGCTCATTTGCCGTTCGATGCCCGCGTACAAATCACGGATGAGGGGTTCGCGCCGGTCACGCCGAGCAAATTCGGCCTGACGACGTTTAATCATGTTCGCGCCGATGCCCAGTAACCAGCTCATCGGATGGCGCTGGGTGTCAAAGCGGTCGGCACTATCAAGGGCGGCGATGACGACCTCACTGAGCAGGTCATTGGCGATCTGGTCAAGATCGGCCTGTGCACCTAACCCGGCCCTTGATGCGTACAAGCGTAACCCTCGCAGCAGTTCCTGGTCATGTGCTGCGATGAACTCGCTCAGGCGGTCACGCTTCTCCGATGACACGGCGGTTATTACCATTTCGGTTTCCGGGTCGATTTTGTCACATCACTATAACGCAAACCGACCGCCAGTCAAGCTCAGCCGCTGATCGGCTCCCCCCAGATGATCGTCTCTGTATGGGTCAGTGGCAGGTCGAACGCATCCGCGACACCCTGATGCGTCACCAGGCCTTCATAGGTGTTCAGGCCGTCCGCGAGGCCGGTGTCGGCTTTGAGGGCTTCACGCACACCCTGATTGGCGACACGCAGCACATAACGCAAGGTCGCGTTAGAAAGCGCAAGGCTCGATGTGCGCGGCACCGCGCCGGGCATATTTGCGACCCCATAATGTAACACATCATCGACGAGAAAGGTGGGGTTACTATGGGTGGTCGGCCTGGTCGTCTCCACACAACCACCTTGATCGACCGCCACATCCACGATGACGCTGTTAGCAGGCATGGTCTTAAGCATTTCCCGGCGGATGAGGTGCGGCGCACGCGCCCCGACCAGCAGCACCGCGCCGATCACCGCATCGGCGGTGGTGATGGCTTCCGCGATGTTGGCCTCGTTGGAATAAAGCGTGGTGAAACTGCCGTGCAGCGTATCCTCTAAATAGCGCAGCCGCTCTAAGTTGATGTCCATCAGGGTGACGTTCGCCCCCATCCCCAGCGCGATCCTGGCGGCGTTTGCGCCGACCGTACCGCCACCCAACACAACCACGTTCGCGGGTCGCACACCCGGCACCCCACCCATCAAGATGCCGCGCCCGCCCTGGGTTTTGGCGAGATACTGCGCGATGACCTGGGTCGCCATCCGTCCGGCGACCTCGCTCATCGGCTCCAACAACGGCAGATGACCGTTGCCGTCGGTCACCGTCTCATAGGCCAGGCCGGTCACACCGGAGCCGAGCATGACGTGGGTCAGTTCTTCGGCTGCCGCCAGATGCAGGTAGGTGAACAGGATCAAATCACTACGCAGATAGTCGTATTCTTCCGGCTGTGGTTCCTTCACCTTGACGATCATATCGGCTTTTTGCCAGGTCACGGCGGCCTTTTCGACCAGCGTAGCACCCGCAGCGATGTATTCCTCGTCGGTGAAGGCGCTGCCCAGGCCAGCACCACATTGCACGAACACCTGATGCCCGTGTTTGACCAATTCGCGCACGCCATCCGGCGGGACGGAGACACGATGTTCGTCGGTTTTGACTTCACGGGGGATGCCAATAATCATTTTAAAATCCTCTCGGAGAAAATATCTATTTTCATCCTATTGTACAACATATACAGATATTTTTACGTTAGATTGGGCAACTTACATAAAATGCTGATGTGGGGTGTCATATTCTTTTTGTGATAAAAATCACTAGGAGATAGTGCAAAAAAGTCTTAGAGTGGAGTCAAGTTAATTCGCAAAGCGGATTATTCCTAAAGCCATCATCAGGTCAGTCCCAACTGTCCTGAGCATCTTTTCCTCTCTTCTTTGTCTTTGACGCCCTGAAAACCACAGGGCGTCATTTTTTTTGTTGATAGGTGAAACCTAAACGGGGAGCTTGCCGAGTGCCTGTTCGACGGCGTTGAGCTGGTCACTTGTGCCGATGTTGTTCTGCCAGATCGCCTTTGCAGCGTGGAACTGCTCGGTCGCGGCAGCATTATTACCGAGTTGGGCCGCCGCCGTCCCCAGCAGAAAATGACTTTCCGCGAGGCATTGTAGCCGCTCACGTTCGTGCAGGTCGCTGTGGGTGAATTGTTCTAGCGCCTGTTGTGCATGGTCGCGCATCCCGGTGTAGTCGCCTTGCTGCTGGCAGACCTCACTGCGACGCAGGGCGATCGCACCAAACTGGTCGGCATAACGTGTTTCCGTAATGTGGTCAGTGGCAATCTGAAGCCATTCGTCGGCGTCTTCAAACTGTCCCTTTTGCTGGTAGATCGTCCCCAACACATAGGCCGTGATCGCGGCATCTAACGTGTCTTTGTGACGAGTGAAGTAGCGATAGGCTAGCTCGGCATGGTCGAGGGCATGGTCGATCTCACCTTTGCTGGCGTAGATCATCGCTAATGTCTGGTAAGTCTTATTATAAAGCGTTACGTTATTCACATCACGGGCGAAGTCAAGGACGTCTGCGATGTGCCGCGCATCAATGTCGATCTTCGCTTCAGAAAACAACGTCATTAATAAAATGAGATAATCTTCATAAAGCTCTCTCGCGTTGACGCGAAAGCGGGGACGGCGTTTGGACTTCCGTTGTACTTTGGTCTTCTCGTGATTAAGGCGACGGAGTATGTAGTGACTGCTGATGAAGTAATCTTCCTGCTCATTCTGATTGTCACTTATTGGTTCTCGATGGATCACCTCGCTGACGGTCTGTTTGATCAGGTGATGCCAGCTTTTCATCGCATCCATGTGAACGAGATGTGGATATGTGCGGAGTAAGACTTCGACACCTTCGGCTTGTGTGGTGGGGTTCATGACTGCGGATTTAATGTAGTCATAGAGGTCATCGCTGTTTTGAACAACCCAATCGAGATCGTGAAACCTTTCCTTAGAGTCAATAACGAACATAATTCCCATCCTTTGCTTGTATTTTACTGTTAATGTAACAGATAAAGGGTTCGGTGGCAAATTTCAACTTACATTAAACCCGTTTCTTAAAAACGTGTCCGAAACGTGTCCGTGCGCTGTCCGAATAGCGGCGACGATAGATAGGTCAAAATGTGATGCTGTATATGTCGTTCGTTAGTCTTAAAGGAGCACGGCATGTACGGTCCGACACCCTGGCCTTTCCCGCCACCGCACGCAGCGTAAGTTGTCCTAGGACAAAAAATTACAGCCCACGTCGAGTCGTGGGCTGCATCATTCAACTACCGATGAAAACTCAGACTCAGTAGATTGGCTAATTATTTATATGGTTTCAAGTCATCCACCGTGCCGTTGTGGATCGCTTCCTCAAGTTTATCGGCTTTGTTTAACAAATTTTGCTTCCAGTTGCCGTCGGGCAGTTCTGCCAGACGCCGCCGATTCTCCTCAAGATGCATTAACGCATCCTCATTATTATGCGCTTTCGCGTCGGTAAATGCCAGCGTATGCGTGACGTAAGCGACCTGCATCTTTCGATCTGACTGTACGTAGTAGCGCAGAGCATAATCGATGTTCCCGTAGGCGTCGTCGGTTTTGCCAGCCCACGCCCGTATCATCCCCTGGATGTGATGTGCAAGCATGACATAAGGCTCAAGGTCGAGTTCTTGGAACTCCTGGATAGCCATACCGGCCCATTGCTCGGCGGCTTCGTAATCTTCCCTGTAGAGCATTAAGCAGGCTTTGTCAAGCGTAATCAGGCTTTGTTGCTGTTTGTGGGGTGTCTCTGCATACCGTGCGGA
Source organism: Anaerolineae bacterium (assembly GCA_034437515.1). GTDB lineage: Bacteria > Chloroflexota > Anaerolineae > Aggregatilineales > Phototrophicaceae > DAOTTX01. The sequence continues at coordinate 18,834 of DAOTTX010000276.1, read as the reverse complement.
CGCGATCTCGATGTAGGCTTCGGCCTGGTCAAAATCTTCGAGCATCTGGTAAATCTGCGCGAGTAGAAAGGCGGTCGTGCCGATTTCGAGTGCATTGTCCTGTTCTTGCCAGTATTCGTAGGCCATTTTAGCAAATGTGAACGCACGCTCTGGATAACCGAGGCCATTCATCATAAAACCGACCGTTTGATATAACTTATTGTAAATAATTGGATTATTCACACGCCTGGAAAAGTCAAGAAGTTCGTCAACTCTTTCGATGTCGAAACGCGCCCCACCGCTGAGGTATAGCGACATGGTAAGAATTAAATATGTTTCCATGATCTGCCGGGGATTGGTACGTACCCGGCGGCGGCGCTTGGTTTTCGTCTGGATGGGCGGCGTATGGTCGAGGCGATGGATGCCGTAAACCGTGTCGAACATAATAATCGGTCGCATGGGGTTCTTCGAAGTATCTGGCCGGGGGCCGAATTGTTTCGCCGCCGCGCCCAATAAGCGCGTCCATTGTTTGAAGTCTTCACGAGCGAACAACTGCGGAAAAATCCTCAGTAAGTCATCCGCTGCCCTGATCGCTGCTTCGCCCCCATTTTTGAGATCTGCCTCAATAATCGGCAAAAGATCACTGGCGTTTTCTTCGATCCACCGGGGGTTTTTATAGTTGTCTTGCAAGTTTGCCTGTATATCAACTTTGGTATTCATTAATCTTCTCTCAAAAGTATGCTGATAAGGTGACTATGATGATGACTGTGTTGCTACCCAATTTCTAGTGCAGACTTTGCCATTCTATGAATATTACACTTTGTTTCGCTTTTGTGCAAATTCATCTTTCGTCGGATTTTTGCTTGTCAATGGTTAGTTCGTCTACGAAGCTTTCGCTGAGTTCGCCATCCTCGGTCAGGCGTAGACTTTGCGGCGTTCGTTTGGGCTTCACCGAGGCCGCGCTCAGGCCGCTGAGTTCACGCTCACGTTCGAGTTCGTAGGCATAGGTGCGCTCGTCCGGCTCCGCACTGATAACCGAGCCGACACCGATGACCATCACGTGAATAAGCACCGGCACCAGCAGCACCAGCGCGATGATCGCCGGGAAAGGAGAATCGACCAGGGTGCGGATGACCGGCTCTTGTTCGGCGAAGGGTTGCAACCCTTCGCGGAGCGGCCCCCACAGGTAAACCGCGAACAGCGTAAATAACAACGCATGGACGAAATGCGTCAGCAGCGCCAGCCGCTTCTGTGCGCCGCTTTCAACGCGCCGCCGGACGCGCCGGTAAGCGTCTTCGTCGGCGAGTTCACGCCAGTGGGGGCCGTAAGCCGCTTCGAGTTCGTTTTCCATGCGTTGCCGCTTGCGCTCCAACCGGCGACCGGAATCATAGAACACACTCAGCGCGTGACCGGCAAGCCCGCCGCCCCACAACAACGCCAGTGCCAAGCCGATGTTGATCTGTTGCAGTGGGGTGATGAAATCACCGCCGACTTCCGCGATGGTCTGCGCTATATCGGGTTCGAGCAATGCTTGACTGAGCGCATCTTCGTAGTTGGCCTGCCCGAAGAACGTCAAAAAGCCGATGACCAGCACGTAGATACCGGTATGTATGAACAGGGCGCGACGTTTCTTCCAGCGCCGGTCAACCCGCTGGCGAACGGTCGATTCGTCCTCGCGCCAATCTTGACCAGTGGGCTTGGCTGACCCGCTCTCGCTCGTCTGCCATTCACGCACACTATTGGTGGTTGTCTCACGGAAGGTTCTGGCACCATCGCGTACCTTCGATGAAATCTTGTTGGCTTCGACATTTTTCTTGATCTCGTCGGTCACCTCCTGAAACAAACCACGTACACGCTTGCCGACCTCATCCGCGAACTGTTGGAAGCTGCCTTCTGCTGCCTGATTCTCCCCCGGCACGGGCACACTGACGTATTGATCGCCACCGGGCGTGTGTTCGGACACATCCGGGGCAAGGGACGCCGCGACTGATTGGCGGTCTTCGGAGAGCTGCTGCAAGCCACTCGCATGGATGGCGTCTTCAAAGGCGTCGATAAGTTCACCGGCGGTCGGATAACGGTCAGCCGGGTCTTTTTCCAACGCTTGCAACAGTACTGCCGCAACAGCCGGCGGCACATCCGGGTTGAGCGTGGTCGGGTCAGGCGGGGCGGCGTAAATCTGTTTGTGGATGATGGCGTAAGCTGAATCCGCGAGGAAGGGCACACGACCGACCACCAATTCATATAGCACCACGCCGAGCGAATACACATCGGTGCGGCTGTCGATGTCGAGGCCCTGCGCTTGCTCCGGTGACATATATTGCGGTGTGCCGAGCATGGTATCAACACTCATGGTCGATTCGCCCTGTTGGGCGATCCGCGCCAGCCCAAAATCTGTCAGATAAGGGACACCACCGCCAGTCAGCAAGACGTTCGAGGGCTTGATGTCCCGATGGAACACCCCGCGCCGGTGGGCGTAATCCAGCGCGGAAGCGACCTTGCGCATCAAATCACGGATGTCTCCTAACGGAAGTGTGCCTTTCCGCAGCACATCTTTGAGCGTGTGGCCTTCGATGTATTTCATCACCAGATAAGGCTGCCCCTCGAAGTCGTCGTAGTCGTAGATGGGGACGATGTTGGGGTGATCCAACCGGGCGACGATCTGCGCTTCACGTTCAAACCGGGCGATGAAGTTAGGGTCTTGCTGGAAGATGCTGTGCATCATTTTGAGCGCGACATCGCGCCCCAGCTTGCCCTGCCGTGCCTTATAGACGGTCGCCATGCCGCCGGTGCCAATATCATGTGTAATCGTATAATCGCCAATCTGGCGATTCGCTGAATCTGTCATCGCTATTAATGCCTGTTGGGGTTCTCAAAATAGTCTACGCAAGCACGCACACGAAGTTGTATATCGTGCGAAGGCACTACTGCTTAAACAAACGATATGCCCCTAATAGGAGTGGTGCGCCAACCGTCCAGGCCAGGGGCCAGAGTGTGCCCATCCCGGCGAAGAACCATAAGCTCCACAGCAGCAGATTCATAAAAACGTAGATCGCAACACTGGCCTGCAAATCCCAGTTGATCGCTGATTTTGGCTCATCGACGGACATTGTATTTCCCCCAGTTTTCAGAAATCAGTGGTCAATTTTCAGTATTCACAACGCATCGGGGCGACCCGGCGTGTTCGTCTGTGCCGACACACCGGCCTGTGCCCCATAGGTGTCAAGTTAAGCCACGTATAGCTTATTATGACCCCTATCCCCGTAGACGGAGAAAGGGGGACTTACACCTCAAAGCCGCAAAATGCACGAACAAAGTAGCATCTAAGTATTAGCAGGAATGTTACTCCCTGTCTACGGGGAGGGTGGACTGACCGCAGGTCAGACCGGGTGAGGTCGAAAGAGCCTAAATTGACAGCTATGGGACACCTCAAAATTACACCGACCCGCCACGTTCTTGCTGCCCCTCCCCGGTGATCTCGTTGATGAAGCTCTCGCTGAGTTCACCGTCTTCGGTCAGGCGTATCGAACCGGCGGCTTCGTCGTCATTTTTGATCTTGCGTTTGGCTTTACTGTCTTCCCCATAAAAGCGGCGGCGCTCCCGCTCGACCTCGCGTTCGAGGGTTTCGCGTTCGCGTTCGTAGCCCCGCCCATACCTGTTATAGTATTCTATGAAGTTCCCGGCGATGCCGATACCCCAACTACCCATGACGATCAAAGGCCAGGGGAAAGCACTTGCACCGGTCGCCGCCCAGATGACCCACAACAGCAAATTGACGGTGATATAGATCGTCACATACTCGCGGAGTTCGCGCCGAGCCTTCAGCTTGCGCTCGACCCGGCGACGGATGCGCGTATCTGCGTCGAGGTTTTCGTTTTCGTATTGGCGCAGGTCGTCCTCGGTGTAAAACCCAGAGCCTTCCGGCCCGTCGTTCATCCACTTGGCACCGGGACGCGGCATTTTACGATTGTTGTTCGCACCGAACGCCTGCCGGATCTCACGAAACGCGGCGCGGACTTCTTCGCCGGCTTCGCGCAGGTCATGCTTCACCTCGGAAAATACGCCCTCATCCTTATCATCCTCATCGTGAGTGTTCATCGGTGCCGGGATGCGATTGGGCGGTGGTGCGTCACGCTGCGCTTTCGTTTGCTGTCGCACCGGGCGTGCTTCCACACGAGCACCATGCAGCGCCCGTTGATAGTCACCTATGAGCGCGTTGGGGGTGGCGTAACGGTCGTCGGGGTTTTTCTCCAACGCCTTGAGCAGCACATCCTCGACCTCTGGCGTGATCTTCGGGTTGATCTCACTTGGCGACGGCGGCGGACTGTAGATGTGCTCGTGTACGATGGCAAACGACGAATCCGCCATGAACGGCACCCGCCCGGTCACCAACTCATACAGCACGATGCCAAAAGAATACACATCCGTGCGTGAGGTGAGGTTCGTCAGACCTTTAGCCTGCTCCGGTGAGATGTAATGCGGCGTGCCGAGCATGGTATCCGCGCTCATGGTGGATTCACCCTGCGCCACCATGCGTGCCAGTCCAAAGTCGGTCAGGTAAGGGTGGCCCTCCTGGTCGATCAAAATATTCGAGGGTTTAACGTCCCGGTGCAGCACACCCTGGGCGTGGGCATAAGTCAGCGCATCGGCGATGGGAGTCAGCAGTTGTAAGATGCTTTCCGTGCGCAGGGTCGTTTTCCGCAGCAGGTCTTTAAGTGTCATGCCGTCGATGTGCTTCATGACGAGATAAGGCTTATGGTCGAACTCGTCGTAGTCGTAAATGGGCACGATGTTGGGATGGTCGAGGCTGGCGACGATGCGTGCTTCACGTTCAAACCGCGTCAGGAAGTCTTGATCTTGCACGAAAAATTCGTGCATGACCTTGACGGCAACATGACGATCTAATTTCGCCTGATGCGCTTGATAAACCGTCGCCATGCCCCCTTTGCCAATCTGTCGGGTGACCTGATAGGGGCCGATCTTGCTTAACATAAAATCCCTCGATGCTCTGACTTTGTCATTGTACTCTATGATTGGTTGGATTCGCGTTTGGTTTCTTCGATGAAACTTTCGCTGAGTTCACCATCACCGGTGAGCCTTACCGGGGGCGCGTCGTTCTTGCGCTTGGCGGGGGCAAGTTCACCAGTCAGCCGCTGGTACTCACGCTCGACTTCCCGGTCGATGAGGGCCTGCCGCCGGTAGCGACCGGGGCCGTAGTTGTTCCAGTAATCGAAGAAATGCCCGATCAACCCGAACCCCCAACCGAGGAAGGTAAACCAGAGGATAAAATCCGGCATGATGATCCTCTGGTTGCTTATCATCGCGTTGATCCAATCCCCGGCGTTGAAGATCACGAAGTTGACGAACAGGAACGCCATCAAGTTCCCGAACAAACCGCCCAGCGCCTCGCGGCCTTTGCTCATCCGCTTCTCGACACGGCGACGGATGCGCTCTTCTGAGGTCAGCGTGGGGTCGTCGTCCTTCTTTTCCCTTCTCGCATCAATCTGCTCGATAAATTCATCATTGCCCACAGCGATTACAGGTCTGCTGACACCTGCCAACCCGAAGTCAAAGCCACGCTTGCGTACCTCGCTCTCGTCGTCGGTGCGTGGTGTCACCTGTTCCGCCGGTGCGGTGATCACGCTACCCTCCATCGCCGCTTGATACGCTTCCATCAGTGCGTTCGGTGTGGGGTAACGGTCGTCGGGATTTTTTGCAAGTGCCCTGAGCAGCACGACCTCGACACCGGGCGGGATATCCGCTTTGACCTCCCGCGGTGGGGATGGTTGGCTATAAATATGATCGTGGATGGTCGCCAGTGTGGTCTCGTTCATGAAGGGCACACGCCCGGTCGTCAACTCATAGAGCACGACACCGAAGGAATACACATCCGTGCGGTTGCTGAGTTCGGTATTGCCGCTGGCCTGTTCCGGTGAGACGTAATGCGGTGTGCCGAGCATCGTGTCTACGCTCTGGGTGGATTCGCCGGCTTCTTTGAGCCGCGCCAGCCCGAAATCTGTCAGATAGGGGCGTCCATCAGGGTCGATGAGAATGTTTGAGGGCTTGACATCGCGGTGCAGCACCCCACGCTCGTGAGCATAGGTCAGCGCATCGGCGATCTTCAGCATAATAATGACGGTCTGTGCCGGTTTTAACGCGCCTTTGCGCAGCATCCGCTTGAGTGTTTGGCCTTCGATCAGCTTGACGACCAAATAGGGTTGTTGGTTATGTTCGTCGAAGTCGTAGATGGGCACGATTGCCGGGTGATCGAGGCTGGCGACGATCCGTGCTTCACGCTCGAAGCGTGCGCGGAAGTTGTCGTCCTGCGCGTACATCTGATGCATGACTTTGAGCGCGACGTCACGGTCAAGTTTGGGCTGATATGCTCGGTAGACGGTCGCCATGCCGCCGGAGCCAATTTGTTCGACAATTTCATACGGGCCGACCTGCTGCCCCTGCTGCCAGATCATGAGTCTTTGCTCCCCGATTAAGGCTGACCCTTCTATTCTACACAAAAGAGGGGAGGGTTGCGCACCCTGATGTTCGGCGCTAGAGATTTCGACGCATCGCCCGCCGCCGCTTCAAAACCGGGCGGCTACAATCTGCGTGCCCATTGAAAGCCCTGGGCAGGCACACTGGCCTGCCCTACATTCAGACAATTCTAATTAGTTTGTCCAACGTTCATGATAACCGGATGGGGATTTTTAAATGCGCTCTCAGATGGTGGAACCACTCGGTTCTTCTGCACAGGGGTCTTGCAGCGGTGGTGTGATCTCTTCGAGTGCTTCGTCGTAGCGTGCGACCAGGCGCTTACCCAGATTGACCATGAGCTTGCCGGTTTGTGCGAGCATCGGCCCATAAATCGGCTGCCGGTGATTGCCTTTGTTCGTCGCGGCGGTGCGCCATTGTTCGGCGTGCTGTAGATGTTGCTGTTGGCGTTGCTTGGCAAACTGAACGCTGTTTTCGTAATCCATATGCATGGTCATGTTCTCCTGATTAACCGCGTATGTAATGCTTGAGCGCACGAGTGGTTTCATCGATGCGCTGGAAATTTAAGGTATAGCACTTGGCGACGTCCTTACGGCGTTCGACCACACAGCCGGTCGCGGTAAGCTGGCGTAGGTGTCGTGACGCGCTGGACTGGCTGAGGCCGAGCATGTTGATAATATCCTGGGCGAACAGTTCCTCGTGCTGGTAGAGCAACTTGAGGATCTGCAAGCGATTTTCATCTGCCAGGGCGTTAAGCTGCACCAGGAGTTCGGAGCGGTCCAACAACGGCGACTCGGTCTGTGCGCCCTGGGGCATCTTCGCACCGAAGATCACAATCATCTTCTTACCGGATTTGAAGTAGCTGTTATACGGCCCGATGTGCGCCGACGGTACAAAGACCAATTCACGAGCGTCTTTAAGTTCCGGGAAGTTGACGGTCAGGTCACGCCCGGTGACCGCTCGGATCGCTTCTGTGGCACTCATCCCGCTATAGTCGAGCTGTTTGTAAGCGGCGACACACGCTTCTAGCAGATCAAGGTTGCGCTGCCATTCCGCTTGCAGGTGGGCTTCCCACATATACTTAAGGTGCTCGTACACGGTCGCATGGAGTTGTTCGGCGTCGTGCAGCAGTGGATACGCGGCCTCGAAGATCGAGAGGTCGAGCGTTTGTCCTTTTTTCTCGTATTTTGGCGCATAGGCGGTGTTGATCTTCTCAATGAACACCGACTTATCACTCAGCAACGTCTCAGCCTTGACCTGGACCCCGTGCCACGCACAGGTGCTGACGAGGTTCGCAATGATCCGGTCGCATGTTACTTCCGGTGACTGCGCCGCGATCCGTTGCAGGTATGACGGAACATCCGACGGGAAGTCGTCGTATTCGACACCGGGTAGCAATATATCACTGACCAACCGGTGCTTGAACCAACGCGCTTCGGACAGCGCCTCCGCTGTCGTTTCGACCCACTGCCCCAGGCCGGAGTACTCCCCGGCGAGTTTGAGCAGTGCAAGGCTGTTCAAATTGCTTTCCACCGTCATAAGTCCAAAATCGATGGTGGTCGTCTGTGGAATGAAGATAAATTCTTGGTCAGTCATTTCGCTTTCTTTCGTTTACCCGGTTAGTTGGGTTATATGAATAATTTAGCACGTTGCGGGCTACGAGTCAAGCACCAATATGCAAATACCCAAAATTTTGGGTAATTGCATAGGTGACGCAACCAATTGACATTTGAACAAATGTTTTATATGCTCGTAACATGCCCTCTGCAAAAGGCGTTCAACAATGAAATTGGAACAAATCATATTGGCGACGACCAATATGGCTGGGATGGTCAGCTTCTATAATGAGGTTTTTGATGCGCAGTTGATTGGTCACGAGCCGATGATGGGCGTCATCTTTTACAACGGCAAGCTCGCGGGGATACCGATGCAACTGTGTCCTAACGAGGTTGCCCAGGTCGAAGCAAAGCAGAACCGGCAACAATTCTATTTCAGCACGGACGACCTCGACGCCACCCTCACCGCGGCGTTAGCGCATGGCGGTATGCAAATCGCCGAGATCGCCGAGACCGAGGACGGACGTCTGGTCGGCATCTATGACCCGGACGGCAACAGCATCATCTTTCGGCAGCCATTCCAATAGGCGTTTACACGCTCACAGCGTCAGGAACACCGGAATCTCACTCCGTACCGTCAATGCGTTGGACACGAAGTACGACCGGTCATCAGAATCGGCGGATCAGGTGCGTGCCGGTAAATTATCCGATTATACGCTATCACAGGTAGTGTGATGTTCGGCTCTTAACGTTATCTCGATCAGGTTACTCACGCTTCTGTTTATCTACTGGCGCGTTAAATGAGCGCGTGCCTAGACTTTACTGATGAGTAGATGAGTTACGGCGTAGATTGCGAAAATCCTATGCTAGAGTAGGCGAAACATCGCAAAACTCGCAAAAGGAGCGCGAACGATGGCTTCACTCATAGAGCTACAAAATGTGCATAAAGTGTATAAAACCGCCGCAGGTGAATTCCCCGCGTTGAAAGGCATCGACCTCAGCTTTGACGAGGGCGAGTTCGTCGCCGTCATTGGTAAATCCGGCAGCGGCAAGACCACGCTGATTAACATGATAACCGGCATCGATTACCCCACCGAAGGCCAGGTCAGCGTCGCTGGCACCACGCTCAACGGGATGAAAGAGGGCAAGCTGGCGCAGTGGCGCGGCAAAAACCTCGGCGTGATCTTCCAATTCTTCCAACTGTTGCCCACGCTAACCGCCATCGAAAATGTGATGCTGCCGATGGACTTCTGCAACGTCTACAGCAACAAAGAACGCCCGGAACGCGCTCTGCATTTGCTCGATCAAGTCGGGTTGAAAGATCAGGCGCATAAAATCCCCTCGACCCTTTCCGGCGGGCAGCAGCAGCGTGTGGCGATTGCCCGCGCATTGGCGAACGATCCACCGGTGCTGATGGCAGATGAGCCGACCGGCAACCTTGACAGCAAAACGGCAGCAAATATCTTCGCGTTGTTTGAAGACCTGATCGCCAAAGGCAAGACCATCGTCATGGTGACGCACGATAACGACCTCGCCAACCGCGTCACCCGTGCCATCACTGTCAGCGATGGTGAGATCATCGACGATCATCACGTCCAAGACGCGGAAGAACTGGTCAGCGATGAAACCTCGCTGGAGGCCAGCCGTGCTTAGTCCCCGCTGGCGTAAAATTTGGGGTGATCTCAGAGTCAACAAAACACGGACGCTGCTGGTGGTGATGTCGATTGTGGTGGGTATCTTCGCCATCGGCTCTATCAGCGGTACCTCGGCGATTTTGAACCGTGAAGTACAGGACTTATGGCAGGATGTTGACCCGGCGAGCGCCAGCCTGATTACCGCGACATTCGATGAAAGCGTCGCGGAGCAGATCGAGGCCATGCCGGAAGTCGAGGCAGTGCAGGTGCGCCGCAGCTATGACGCTCGTGTACAGACCGCCGAGGGTGAGTTTACCGATATTCGGTTGTTCGCCGTGCCGGATTACGAAAATATGCGGTTGAACCTGATTCAACCGGAGCGTGGCGACTGGCCCCCTGCTGAGGAAAACGTGTTGATCGAGCGGAGTGCGCTTGATCTGCTCTCAACCGATGTGGGCGAGACGCTGACGGTCGAACTGCCGACCGGCGAGACGGTCGAACTCCCTGTGACGGGTGAAGCCTATGACCTCAGCCAGCCCGCCGCCTCGGTATTAGGCGCGGGGTATGGCTACATCTCAATGGCGACCATGAACGCCATCACCGAAGAAGATGGCTTTAACCTGTTGCAATTCCGGGTGGCAGAAAACGCCGAGGACGAAGCCTATGTGACCGATGTCGCCAACATGATCCGCGATACGCTGGAAAGCGAGGGGACGATTGTCTTTACCGTCACCGCCCTGCCCCCCGGCGAACCGCCCGGTTACGTCTTTGTGGTGGCGTTGCTGCTGGTGCTGGGTGTGATCGGCTCGTTGACGTTCTTACTCAGCGGTTTCCTGATCGTCAACATTATCTCCGCACTGCTCACGCAGCAAACCAAGCAGATCGGCGTGATGAAAGCGGTCGGCGCACGCACCGGGCAGATTATCCAGATGTACCTGGGCATGGCGGCGGCGTTCGGTCTGTTCGCTCTGCTTATCGGCCTGCCGCTCTCGTTTTTGGGCGCACGCGGCCTCGCCGGGACGATTGGCGACCTGAGCAACTACAAGATCACTGATTTTTCCGCGCCCTGGTGGGTGTTCGCGCTACAGATCGTGATCGGGTTGGTGGTGCCGGTGCTGGCGGCGCTCATCCCGGTGATCGGCAACACACGGATAAGTGTACGGCAAGCCCTGGACGCACGCGGCATCAACAACAACGCGAACTCGCTGATTGACGGTTTGCTGTCGCAGTTGCGTGGCCTGCCACGCCCGGTGCTGCTGTCGTTTCGGAACACCTTCCGCCAGCGTGGACGCTTGACGCTGACCCTGCTCACGCTGACACTTGCGGGAGCCATCTTTGCGACGGTGTTCACCGTGCGCAACTCGCTTTATGCCACGCTCGACGAGGCCCTGGCCTACGATAACTACGACGTCGCGGTTGATCTGGGGCAGCGTTACCCGGCGGATGAGATCGTCGCGGCGGCGGAAAGCATCGAAGGGGTGACGGAGGTACAAGCCTGGGCGGAGGCAACCGGACGCTATGTGCTCGAAACCGGCGAGGAAACGGACGACATCGGTCTGTTTGGTCTGCCGCCTACCTCAGATTACATCGATGCGATCATCAAAGAGGGACGTTGGCTGCAAGCGGGTGACACCAATGCGCTGGTCGTCAACGACAATCTGGTGACGGCAAGCGGCGACGAAATCGCCGTCGGGGACGAGATCACGTTCATCTTACGGGGTCAGCAGACCACCTGGGAAGTCGTCGGCATCGCACGGGCGATCTTTAACCTGGAAAATCAGGCGTGGACGAGCTATGCCGGCCTGAGCAACGTCATCGGTGAAAGTGGTGAGACGCGCACCCTGCGCCTGACCACCGCAGAAAGTACCGAAGCATTCCAGAATTCGGTGGTCAACGCCATCAATGATGCCTTCAACGAGGCCGGGTATCTGGTCGAGGGGACGCAAACCACCGCGCAGCTCGAAAGCAGCTTTGACCTGCGCTTTAACACGCTGGTATTCGGTTTGCTGGCGCTGGCGGGGTTGCTGGCGGTGGTCGGCGGTCTGGGCATCGCCGGGACAACCAGCATCAACGTGATCGAACGAATGCGCGAGATCGGCGTGATGCGCTCCATCGGCGCGGCGGATTATCAAGTGCTGGGCATCTTCGTCATCGAGGCGTTGATCGTCGGCATCATCGGCTGGGTGCTGGGGTCGCTGCTGGCAGTGCCGATCAGCCAAGTATTGAGCGCCGGGGTCGGCAATGCGTTCAGCAACGCCCCGCTGACCTACAGCTTCGACTTCCTCGGTGCGGGGTTGTGGTTGGTAGTCGCGCTGGTGCTGGCGCTGCTTTCCAGCTACTTCCCGGCGCGGCGGGCATCCCGGTTGACGCTGCGTGAGGTACTGGCTTACGAAGGCTAGCTTAATGACAGCAAGTGGCAATCGTGGTAAACTTGTCATTATCACGATTGCTTCTCGCAAACACTTAATCTAGCACTTAGCTTGGGCTTAATTCATGCTAAATTGATAGGGAATTGTTATAAAGGCATGAGATTTCGGCATACAGTACCTTTCTACTAATGCAAGCTCAAGGGATACGTGCTATATTTATATCAATCATGTTTCCCCCATGAATAACGGTGAAGGGCGCGTCCGAAAAGGCGCGTCTTCACTTTTACCCCCCCTAACACGCCAAATCTAAAAAAATAACGCACAGTAGATTACCGTGCGCTAGAAAGACATTTTTTGCTTGCTCGTGAGCATAAAGCGTAGACCTATGTGATGTTGACGTAGGGATTTTTAGAGTGCAGGATATAGCCCAGGCCGGAGATGGTTTCTAACAAGCCGTTGTATTTGTTGGTCAGTTTGGTGCGGATGCGCCCCAGATAGACGTGTAGATAATGATTGGAGTCGCGGTACTCCGGCCCCCAAACCGAGGTCAAGATTTCCTGATGGGTGAGGATTTCGTCACGACCCTGCGCCAGATACGCCAGCACCTCGAATTCGGTACGGGTCATGTGGATGTCGTCGCCATCGACAAAGACACGCTTGGCACGTAAGTCGATCACGATCCCCTCGATAATGATCTGATCGTATGGTCGTTCCCCGGCGACGAGGTTGCTGCGGCGCAACAGTGCGCGGGTACGGGCGAGCAGTTCGTTAATGCCGAAGGGTTTGGTCACATAGTCATCTGCGCCCAGGTCAAGCACTTCGACCTTCATCTCTTCTTTTTCCTGCGCACTAATTACAATGATGGGCGATTGGGAGCGTTCACGAACCCATGCACATACTTCGGTGCCGTTTATTACCGGCAAGATCAAGTCCACTACGAGCAGGTCGGGCATACGCTCCTGCATCAGGGTGATCGCTGTTTTACCATCAGCGGCTTCACGGACCGTGTAACCTCGCTTCATCAGATTGACGCTGACGAAGCGACGAATACCATTGTCATCTTCGACGATCAGTATGTCATGCATGGCGTTCCTTACTTTTTGCTTAACGTTTCATATATTATTCACCGACTATGATGCGGATACAAGTCTGATCTTATAGAACATGACTAATAGCCTATGCCATCGGCAGTGTAAAGGCAATCGTGGTGCCTTCGCCCTCGGCGGGTTCGATCCAGATCTCACCACCATGTGCTTCGACCAACCGCTTACAGATCGTCAAGCCCAACCCGGTGCCGCCCTTGTTGTATTTATCGCGGTTCGTCTGGTGGAACATATCGAAAACCCGTTCACGATCTGCCGGATCAATGCCGACGCCGTTATCACTGACGACGACCTTTAGGTAATCACCGTATGGCATGGCACGCAGTACGATCAGATGATGCGGCGGTGAATATTTCGCGGCGTTGTCGATCAAGTTGACCAGCACCTGCCCGATACGCTGGTCATCCGCCATGACTTTGGGCATATCGACCGGGATCTGTGGGTCGAGATAATGTTGCTCTCGCGCCAGAATGCTGTGAATCTGCGGCATCACCACGCTCAAGATGTCCATAATGTCTTGCTCTGATGGCGCGATGTGGAGCTTACCGGCCTGCATCCCTGAGATATCGAGCAGTTGGTTGACCAGGTCGGTCAGTTTATCGGCTTCGGTTTCAATTGTGCTGATAAACTCGCGCTGGTCATCGACACCCCAGGTCACATCTTCGGCGAGTAGAGTACTCGTGAAGCCTTTGATCGACCCCAGCGGTGTGCGCAACTCGTGTGAGATCATCGCCAGGAACTCGGTCTTCAGGTTGTTGGCCTCCTCCGCCAGCAGACGCGCCTGCTGTTCGTTATCGTAAAGTCGGGCGCGGTCAAGGGCTTGCGCACACTGGCTAGCGACCGCCATCAGAAACGTCTTTTTGTTATCGTCGAACACCTGCGGTTTCTCGAAGCTCAGGCATAACCCGCCGATCACGGTGTTATCCGTGATGAGGGGTAGCGCCGCCCATGCTTTGTACATGCGGTTGTGCCGTTCGATCAACGGATGGCTCGGATGATCGACCGCTGCGTCTTCGACGGATGGCATCCAATCCGGTTCGCCCATTTGAATGACGTCCGTGATAGGCAGGTCGTCATCCAACGAAATGTGTGCCATTTCGCTTGTAGCCCAGTCGGAGAGGTTGCTTCCTCCCAGCAGATCAAGCATCCCGCGCTCTTCATCGAAGCGTGATATAAATGCCATCGCCGCCCCGAATTCTTTTTGCGTGTGATCCAGCACGACCTCCGCCACCCCACGTTGTGAGATCGCCGTCGAAAGCGCGGACGTGATATTTTGCAGGGTACCGAGTTGGTTGAGGGTCTCGATGCGCTCGGTGTGGTCGTGCAGCATCGCCAGCACACACAGTTGATCGTTGACCACAATGATCTCAGTCGAGATGAGCACGCGGCGCTTCTCACCATGACGCCATAAAATGGCCTCATAGTCTTGTATACTGTGGCACGTATCGATCATTTTGTAGGCCGCTTCTTCCCACAAAGCTAGATCGTAGATGTTTTGTTGTTCGACCGATTCCAGGCCGCATAGATCAAGAAAACGCTGGTTGGCGTCGATGATGATGTCGTCCTCAAGCCGAAAGATCGTGGTCGCAATCGGGCTGGCCTCAAACGCACGTTTAAAGCGTTCCTCAGCGGATTTTAGTTCACGCTCTATTTCCCGGCGCTTGTGGCGTTCTTTCACATCGGTGAGTTCGCGCTCAATGGCGGCGGTCAGTCGAGTCAGGTTGTCCTTGAGGCAGTAATCGTGTGCACCGGCACGCATCGCACTGACGGCGGTTTCTTCACTGATTGCACCGGAGATAACGATAAACGGCAGATCAATGTTGTATGCTTGCATGATCTCCAACGCCTCCAGGCCACTGAAGCCCGGCATCTCGTAATCCGCGAGGATGACGTCCCAATTCCCACGCAGCAATGCCTCAAGGTAACTATGCGCGTCGGCGTGGCGCTCGCTGTTCACAGCATAGCCCGCTTTTTTAAGCTCGTTGAGGATGGTCTTAGCATCCGCCGCTCTATCTTCGAGGATGAGGACATTCAACGGTTTTCTCATGTGTGCTTCGCCTCGGTTGACGGTGTGTCAGGGAGTATAAAATAGAATATCGCACCCTGTCCACGTCCATGACTATCGGCCCATACGTAGCCATCGTGCAGGTGGATAATCCGCCGGACGATGGCTAGCCCGATGCCGTCTCCGTCGAACGCCGGGTCGCTGTGCAACTTTTGGAACGGCTCAAACAACTGGGCTTCGTATCTCATATTGAACCCGGCTCCGTTATCCTGGACGTAAAAGACACCCTCGTCGTTCCGTCCGACCGTGATCTGCGGGTCGGGTTGTTGCTGGGTGAGTTTAAAGGCATTGCGCATCAATTGTTCAAACACCTTATCGAGCAAGTAGATGTCCCCGGTCGCTGTTAACCCCGCTTCAACGTGGCAACTGACCGCGTGTTCTGGATATTCTCCGTGCAAGATCTGGCACCAGTCCTGGGCTAATTCGGTGAGATCGACGGTGTCGAGGGTCGGCACGCGCTGACCGATGTCAGCGAGGCGCACCATCGCCGTGATGCGCTGTTCCATGTCATGGCTTGACCGGCGTATTTGACTGATGAGGTCATGCGCCGGGGGGGGCACGGCCTCACCATGCACTTGCAACAGTTCTTCACACAGTTTATCAAGGTTCCAGAGCGGTGGACGTAAATCGTGCGAGACAGCGTGTCGCAGGGCTTTCATCTCCATGCGTAGTTCGTTGAGCCATCGCTCTTGCGCTAAAGCCGCCTCGATGATCTCCGCGACGGCCTTTAACAGATGGTGTGCGTCGTCGGCGAGCGCCTCACCGAAGACTTGCAGCACGCTATCCGTCCCCAACCGGAAGGCTACGACCGGTACGCCGTCGTTTGGGGTGTCGTGCAACCTCTCCCCGCTGAGCACCACCGTGTAGGATGTGCCGGGCAGCGCGGCTTGTATGGTTTCTATCGCGTAGAAAATCAACTCACGCACCGACGCACGCAGCGCAAACAGGCTCAAATCAGCCAGAATTTTGTTGTGGCTCTGGTTTGTTATCGTCATCGCAACTTTCAACGGTTCCGTGTATGATGTTGTTTCAATCATAGGTTGTTTATGCTAGAAAACCAGTGCAGCATCGCTTGAATCTTGTTCGTTTCACAATTGTCAAGGACGTAACATCATGTCTGTGCGATTTTTCTCTCTCTGTTTGTGTGTGTTGGTCTGCGCGGCCTGCACCCTGGGTGACGCCGGCACACCGGTCACCGAAACCCGCAGGCCCAATACCGACACCCCCGACCAGGGAGAAAGCGGCATCGTCACCCGTGTGATCGACGGTGACACCATCGAAGTCGAGATCGACGACATCATTTATGATGTGCGCTATATCGGCATAAACACGCCCGAACGCAGCGACCCCTGCTTTGACGAAGCGACCAACGCCAACGCCGAATTCGTGCAAGGGCGCGTCGTCCGGTTGGAGCGTGACACCAGCGATACCGACCGCTTCGGGCGTTTGCTGCGCTATGTTTATGTGGATGATACGTTCGTCAACGAAGAACTGGTGCAGATGGGTGTAGCCGAGGTGGTGCTTTACCAACCCGATGATCGTGAGTTTGAGAACTTCCGCAATATCGAGCAAGCGGCGGCACGCAATGGGATCGGCTGTCATGGCAGGGTCGGTGAAGACATCTTCGACGATGGTACTTACACGCGCTAAAATGTACCGGATACTGCTGCTGTTGGTGTTGGTGTTGGCGGCCTGTGGCGATGACGGGCGTGACCCGCGTGACGCCGAGGCCATGTTCCGCGCTTTAATTGCTGACCCCATCCCGACCGGGACGGAAAATCTGGTCAGCACCGGTTACATCACTGAGGACGATGGGCATAACGTCTATCTACGCTTTAACACCACAATTGACTTCTTACCGGAACTGATCGCGCTGAACGGCTATGAGGAAACCGATTGTAACAACGACACCGTGCGAGGGCGGCTGGCGTTGCCACAAGGGTTAGAAGGCGACATCGGTAACTGGTTCCCGTTGATGACCGGGGCGACATTGCGCTGCTATATCTCCGACGCGGGTTACAGCAACACCTGGACGGACAATGGCAGCGGGGCGCTGGTCATCCGCACGGAAACGCTGACGGTCTACTTCAATGAGACGGGGAATGATGACACGGCAACCGGACGGTGAAGGTCGTTCCCTGGCCTTCGACACTTTCTACGCTGATGGTGCCGCCGTGAATCTCGACGGCCTGCCGGGTAAAAGCCAATCCCAAGCCCGATCCCCGGATGTCTTTGACGTTGGAGCCGCGCTTGAAGTCATTGAAGATCACCTCAAGTTGATCCGCCGGGATGCCGATGCCCTCATCCTGCACGGCAAACGTAAAATAATCGTGTTCTGGCGCACACGTCAAGATCAATCGTACATCCAGGCTATCTGGCGAATACTTCACCGCGTTGGAGATCAAATTCGCCATGATGATGCGGATCAAGTTCGGGTCAAGATCGGCGACCCCGCAAGACATGGTACTGGTCAACGTGAGTTGGTGCATCGGTGTGGCGAGCAAGCGCATCTCTTCGAGCAAGCCTTCTAAGAGGTCGGCAATGTTCGTCTGGATCGGCTCAAAGCGCAGACCAATCATGTTCGCTTGCAGTGATTCCAGCAGACCGTCGAGCATATTGATAAGTGCAGCAACCTGTGCTTCAATGCGGCGGGACTCGTCAGCGATGCGTTCGGTTGATAACTTTTCCGTGTAGCAGCGCAGCTTGCCAGCGATAGTCTGGATCGACGACAGCGGACGGCGAAACTCGTGTGAAGTCATCGACATAAAGCGCGTTTTGAGGTTGTTGAGTTCGCGTTCGTTTCGCAGTGCATCCCGCAGGGTGCGCTCCGCAAGTTTGCGCTCGGTCACATCACGCGAGATGGTCACCAACTGGCTGATCGCACCTTGCTCGTCGAAGACGATGCTGGTATACGTCTCGAACCAGATGTAGTGCCCCTCTTTGTGACGGATGCGATAGATCATATCATCGACTTTGTCACCTGCCAGCGCCTGCCTATGGGCTACATCTCGAATTTTCTCGATGTCGTCGGGGTGGAAATACTCGTAGGGGTTGGTGTTCCGCATTTCCTCGGCAGTATACCCCATCAAAGCCTCGACTGAGGGGCTGAGGTAAAGATAAGTGCCATCTGGCGCGTGTAGGGCGATCAAATCTATCGTGTTTTCCGCCAGCACGCGAAAGCGTTGCTCTTCCTCACGTAAGCGCTTGTTCGCGGCTTCGAGTTCGGCGGTGCGTGCTTGTACGCGATCCTCCAACTCTGTGACCAACCGGGTAATCTCGTTTTCCATGACGACTTCAGGGGTAACGTCACGGAAATAAACTGAGATGCCATCTCCCGCCGGGTAGGCGTGTACCTCGAACCACGTTTCCAGCGGTGGATAATATTCGCGGAAGATGGTCGCTTGCTGTTCGCTCATCGCTTGATGATATTTGGTATAAAACAATGAGCCTCTGGCATCCGCGTAGATTTCCCAGATGTTCCGCCCGATGAGTTCTTCACGGGAGCGCATGAGCAGATGCTCTGCCTCCGCGTTGACGTAAGTAAGCCGCCACGCTGAGTCAAGCGCGAAGAAGGCATCAGTAATACTTTCCAGAATGGCGCTCACCTGGTCGTTATCACGTTGCAGGTTGTTATGATCCAGC
>DAOTTX010000275.1:0-2669 GCA_034437515.1 Anaerolineae bacterium | reverse complement strand
TGACTGTCTCACGCGGCAGATCAGTGGGGTACAACCCCGGTTGGGGACACGTCTGTAGCAGACGCATCCCCAGCAGATCGACGGGGTCGGTGGCCGCCAGGCACGCCCGCAAGGTATCAGCGGTCATGCCTGCATCGAACATGATGATGTCTACCCTTTACGCCCAGGCCGACTGATGAAGTGATAGCAGATGCTGCCGTCCTCCAGCGTCGTCTCGCGAACGGTGGCGTGTGCCACTTCGGGGTAGCTGCGCTGCAAAATCTGCTTGACGCCATCGATGTCGAGTCCGGTCATGCTCTCATCCTCGACAATGGTGGTGGTGCCGATCTTGAAGATGCGCGGTGGGGTGTTGGGGGTCTGTTCGGTCATGATGATTCTATTCCTCTCGTTAAATGACGTTGTTGGTTAAGCAGGGGTGGCTTCGCCCGTCTGGACGAACTCTTCGAGTGTGAACAGGCTGCTAATTTCCTTGTCGCTCAGCCCCTTGATCTTCTTGGCCGTGGCGTACACATCGTCGAAGCGAATCTGGCTCTCGCCGTCCCACAGCCCGCCATCGATCAACCGTCCGGCAACCGTGATAGCCTGCCGGTAAGCAACCGCGTCACTCTCACCGCCCACGATCTTGATGTGGCTGATCTTCACCGCCTTCGCCCCTTTCTTGAGCGGCACGTCGATGGTCGGTTCCTCGTCAGCCGGTGGTGCTTCGCTCTTTGCCTGCTTACCCTTCTTCGGCTTGGACTTCGGCTTCTCAGCAGGTGGGTCAGGCACCACGGGTGGGTTGTCAGCCAGCACGCCCAGCGCCTCGGTCGCCTCGCGGATCGCTTCCAGCACGTCGGGCAGATAGCCCTGGTAGTGAAACTGCTTGACGTGCGCCAGATCGCCGCGCTGGATGAGCAGCGTCGCGGTCGCTCGTTCCGGCGCGATACCGCCACCTTCCGGCGTGGGCAGCGTCAGCGTGATGACGGTCGGCAGAATGGAATTTGGGGAACATTTTTCGTTACTCACTTTTGTTAGTCCTTTCGATTGGATCGGGTTATACTCAAACAGAAAAAGAGAAGTTACTGGAGTGGCTAAATGGAACACGACGTATTCCTAAGTTATAGTCGTCGCGATGCCGACAAAATGAAGCAGATACGCGATATGCTCCGCTCCTCCGGGATCACTGTTTGGACAGATGAAGGAATCGAGACAGGCACACGTTCTTGGAAGCGGTCGATTGAGAAAGCAATATTAGATGCAAGATATCTTGTCTGTCTTCTATCGCCTGATGCAAACCAATCGGAGTGGGTACGTGCGGAGATTGAATTCGCCGAATTACACGACAAACACATTTTTCTAGTTTTGGTCAGAGGGGATAAGAGGGACTCCATACCCTTCGGATTTGCAACAATGCAATGGGTTGACGTGAGAGACGAAGATAGTCTTGAGGCAAAAGTTGAACAGTTTGCCCAAGTTTTGGTTGAAAAGGTAAAATCGAGTCTCAAGACTGAGACTTTATCTCAATCTAGTGATCCCAAAACTGATCTTAACGAGTTAAAGCGTCTCGGCAATACTGCATATTATGCGGAAAGATATGATGAGGCGATCCAACATTATACCGGAGGTTTAGCACTAGATGATTCTGACCTAACCTTGCACCTCAACCGAGGGATCTCATATCTAGAAAGACAGCAGTATGATTTGGCTATAGTTGATCTCAGGCACGCTCTACAGCTTGTATCCGACGACGACTATGAAAAGCAAATAGGCTTCTACCGGTTAGGGCAGGCTTTGAGTGCAGTAGGAAGGATGAGCGAAGCTGTTGAGGCATACTCTTCATCTATTGAAATTGAACCTATAGCCGCAACACATTTTAAGAGAGGAAATTGCAGGTTTGAGATCGGTGATTACGATGGTGCCGTCGAGGATTACACACAAGCTATAAGGTTGGATCGTGAGAGCAACTATCCATCTGCTTATAACAACCGGGGGGAATGTCGTTTCATTCTTGGTCACTTCCAGCCAGCTCTTGCTGATTTCAGGCGTGCGAAAGAAGTGATGGTTGACAAACTCTATGCTGACGCTGGTCAGGCCGTTACCCTGTTCGCAATTGGGAAAAACGATGATGCTGTTCTCATATGGGATGCTCTAGTCCAAATCGATAGCGACCTAGATGAACCCGAATACGTTCAGCAACGGTTTGGTTGGGCCGAATCCATGGTAAATCATGCGTGCTCACTTATTGCTGAACGGCAGCAGAGAAAGTAAACCTCCTGCACTATTGCTCTACAAATAACCCGCCGTAGTCAGCGGGGTGAATCCCAATCTCAGTGCAGATGTCCTTGAGCAGGATTGATCCGCATACGTAGCAATTCCCATACCCGCTGCGGACGTTGAAGCCGAAGCTGGCATGGGTATCGTCGTGCCGATGGTGGGTTGGATACAGACAGGGACCACTGAGCCAGTCACCGCGTCCGCTGTAGCCCATGTGGGTCAGCCGGTCGGTCACCGCTTGCAGCAGTACCGGATTGAGTCTGTCACCGGATCGTCGTGGGGCTGTCTGACGCGGGGCGCGTCGCTTTCGGGGTGGTGTCGGACGTGGCAGCAGATGGTTGAAGGCTGCAATCGGATGGTAGCTGTAGTGCAGGTCAATGATCTGGCAGAGCGCGTTCTCACGGTGCGGCTTGGTG
>DAOTTX010000274.1:0-1714 GCA_034437515.1 Anaerolineae bacterium | reverse complement strand
GTGTATGTATGACACCGTCCCGTCGCGCTTCAGGGTAGCAAGCCAGCTAAATCGCTGGCTCCTCAAACGCCGGAGGGCTTCGGTGCAGCGCGGGTTCGCGCTTGCACCCGTGCGGCGGTGTCAGGGTGCCGCCGCACATCTCGGACTGGTACGCCAGTCCGAGCGACCGCACACCCACGCAATTTTGCGGTGTGTGGTGCTGTCGTCCGTAGGACGACTGTCAGCCGTGTGGGACGGCTGACCCAAAAGCAAAAACCAAGCACAGGAGCAGCAACATGTATCACCGAAACGTGATGGCAAAAGTTGCCGGACGACTTGCTACACCACACGCAATGGGATGTGGCCGAAGTAGTCGATCTAGCTGATTGAGATCTAGTCAGAGTAACTCATAGACGACGATATCCGCGATCCGCGTGAATACCTGCCGGGTGTTACAGTAGTCGGCTACTGGAGATCATGCTCAAAGTTATGAACCACGTCCAGCCGCTGAACTTCGGTGCCAACGCTACCAGCAAGGTGTTCAAGCAGGACGGCTTCTTGCTGTCTGGTCCGAATAACCTCAATATGTAAGAACGGGCCCGCGGCGAGAGTGTGTAATTCTGGTAGTTGAGAGCCGTTTCTGTTTCCCTCAATGTGCTATTCAGGGTAAAATGGATTCTTAGGCTAATATTTCGAATTGAACAGATTTCTTGGGCCAGACGACATGCTTGACGATATGCGTGTAAATGACGTACAGCTTGACGCCAGCGACATCCGCCAGATTGAAAGTGCCAATGAACTCGCGCATTTCTTCGCCAAGCTGCGCTATGACGTAGACGTTCGCACCACGATCCCGCTGGACACGCCGGTATACACCAGCTCACAGGACATGAAGGTGCAGATCAACCACCATGAGTGGATCGCGACCGACCCGGAGGACGAGGACATCCGGGTGTACTTATTTGAAGTCCGGTCAGTGACCGCCAAGCTGCGGAATGACCTGGCACGCGGCTTCCTCAAGACCACCGACCAGAAAGTGCTGCTCGTCCTGACGGCGGACTATGAGGATATCGAGTTTGTCTACCTGGAGCGCAGCCGCCAGAAATCCCGCCGTAAGGGATTGACGCTCAAAAGCACCATTCGCCCTATCCCGCTGACCGTGAACCGTTTGAACCCCGATCCGGTGGCGCTGCGGGTGATGAAACGCTTCACCTTCACTGAGGAAGACTCCGATTACCAGTGGGAGAAGCTGCGGTCGGCGTACATGCTGGCGGAATGGAGTGAGGAATACTTCAACAACCGGGCGCTGTTCTCCGATTACTACCTGACCAAGCGCCTGACCGATGAGAAGATCACCCCGGAGTGGCACGAGGAAGTGCGCCCCATCGGACGCGAGGTGTCTAAGCAGCTAACCATCGCCCGCGCTAAATATACCCGCCAGACCGAGGATGTAATTCGGCGTGGACTGTATGAGCCGCTGTTCGAGCGATTGGGCTTTACCTACACGGAGCAGAAGTCCAGCGCATCAGCCGCCGAAGAACCGGATTACCTGCTATATGCGCCAGACGATACCGAACAACCCATCGCCGCCGCGCTGACCTACGTCTGGAACCGCAACCTGGACGACGTGGACGAGAGCCGCGAACTGGACGAAGACCAGGGCGGCACCCCCTTCGAGATTCCCGGTGCGATGGTCGTCTCCCTGCTGGAAGCGCAGGTCGCGCCCTGGGTGATC
>DAOTTX010000273.1:0-1540 GCA_034437515.1 Anaerolineae bacterium | reverse complement strand
TCTGGGCACCTTGCTCATCCCGCTATTGTGTCTCACACTGCTTATGCCGCTGATCGTCAGCGCCGTTTTCGGTGCAGGCATCCAACGCAGCAGCGAAGTACAGAGCATCTCGGGCTGGAAACGCGGACTGAAGCTGTTTACACATGGCATCGTACTGGTGGGTATCACCACGATCTACCTCTCGCTGGTAGGCAATCTCGCCATCGAGACAGTGCGCGGCAGACAATCGACCAATGCCTTCATTCGGGCACTCACTGGCGGCCCGGATAACATCGACCACCTGCGTCTGTTCGGCTTCGGCGTCATCCTGCTATTCATCTGGGTAGTTGTCTCAATCGGCTTGCACAGCGGACTCAAGAACGGCGGTTGGCTGCGTGAGCGCGTGGATCGTCTGCGAACGCCCCAGGTTAGGCGCGGGGCGCTGGGGTCGTCGCATTTCTGCTCACAGCGCGAGTACAAACGCTTTCGCCGGGAAGACCCCGAAGGACTGACACTGCTCGGCGCGTTCTGGGGCGAGAGCAAGCGGCGGCTCGATCTGGGCACCGGGCGTTTCTGTCTCGGTGGCGAGGACATTGCACGCGGTATTCTCACACTCGGTGGACCGGGTTCCGGTAAGACGCAGGGCATCATTCTGCCCGCTATTGCCGACCGGATGCTGGCGGGACACTCACTGGTCGTGGCTGACCCGCAGGGCGAAATCACCGGACACATCCTGAAGTATGCCGCTGTCACCCGTCATCTGGTCGTCGTGCATGACCCGACTTCGACGGTTGGACCGCGCTACAACCTGTCACAGGGGATCGACAATGTATCTGACGCTCGTGCCATCGCTGATGTGCTGGTGCCTTCAGCGCAGGGGGACAACAAGTTCTGGACGGACAGCGCCGCCGCATTATTGGCTGCCTGCCTGATCCGCTTCCCGAACCTAGGCGAGATTTACAACTCCATGAACGACCTCAAGGCACTGGCACAGCGACTAGCCGAAAAGCGCGACGACGCATCCCTGCTTGCAAACAGTTTCATCGCCTCGGTGGGATCGGACGGTAAGGTCGCGTCCAACGTGGTCGCAACACTGGCGACGGCACTCACCGGTTGGGCTTCTACCGATGTACGCGACAACACAGCGGCTTCGGACTTCGACGCGGAGCTGATCGTCGAGCAGCCGACCGTCGTCGTGCTGACCTGCCCCGGCAGAATGCGGGCTGTTTACGCCTCCTATCTCGGTGCGACACTGCGTAAGGTCATGCTCGACCTGGACACCATCGGTGAGCGCAATCGTGGGCCGCTGCCCATGCCCGTCGGCGTGATCCTAGACGAGTTCCCGACACTGGGTAAACTCGATTCACTGGTGGCGGATGTGAACCTCGTGCGTAAACGCCGCATTTCCATCCTGATCGGTGCTCAGACAAAGGGCCAGTTCCACCTGATTTATGGCAACGAAGGCACACAGGCCTTGTTCACCGGTCTGGCGACGCAGGTGATCTATGGTGGCTGTGACGCGGACACGGCGGAGTTCTACAGCAAAGCCAGACCGGTGAAC
>DAOTTX010000272.1:0-2178 GCA_034437515.1 Anaerolineae bacterium | reverse complement strand
GGGTACCTCCACGACGGTCGTCTCATCGCCGTGAGTAACCTCTACCGTGTCACCTGGCTCGATATTCTCCGAAAAGTAGATGTCGAAACGTCCAGAATGACAGGTGTTGTCCGTATCCGTGTCCTTGACGTTTCCCGCACTGTCTTTGAGGACAGCGCTGACATTGTGAGATGGGCTGTACCCAACACCAGGGACGTGTCCCCCGACGTAGTCATCTGCCTGGTAGTAGGCTTCATAACCCTGGCAACCCTGCCAACCGCCGCGCACGTAAACCTGCGGCTTGGCGTAGACCTGAGGCACTTGTGTGCGATACCAGGTGGTGTGAGGGTTGGCGATGCCGGGTTTTATGTCCTGGAAGCGCAGATTGACTGTCTCGCCACCTCTGATGTCGTAGGTTGTGGTGTAAACGTAGGAACCAGGAGCCTTTAATGAGCCTTCGGTGGGCAGCGTCGTGGTGACGTATTGGTTATCTCCCCAACTTACATGTAGCCACAACGATGGCGGTACATTGGGGGGGAGAAGGATACCACCCGGCGCGAGGCCAGTCACGCGATCATTATCCACGTCCACATTGGCGGTCATATCCCATACGTCATAGGTGTAGGTCTGACCACCGATGACTACTTCGATGGAGTCGTCGCCTTCAATATCTACCTCGTTGCCGTACTTGTCCGTAAAGCTGCCCCAATCCCAGTTGCACGGGGACAGGTTCAGTGTTCCCTTGGTGTCGCCCGTGTTGTCCTTGAGGGTCGCCTCGGCTGATCCGCAGTAATTGGGAGCGTAGAGGCGGAAGTATCTTTCGGACTGGTAGGAGGTATAACCTCGGATGTAGAAGGTAGGCGTGGTGACGGTGGTGGCGGCATAGAAGTCGGCGTAGACGCGGTTGCCGCTGGCGTCGATGTAGCGCAGGTGGCCGTGATCGCCGGGTTGGATGTCTTTGGTCGTCGTGTACCAGCTTCCCATCCACCAATCTTCGTAGTAAAAAGGATTGGCAGCAGTAAAGTGACCGGAGGCGTCGGGCAGCGCGTTCTTCAGCGGACGCCCGGAATCCGAAGTGGAGTCATCCAGCCTGTTCGGCCAGATGCTCAGCGTCTGGGTCATCCCGTAGGACGAGATGGTGTCGGTCACCACATCGGCGCCGGTGGTACCATAGATGGCGTCATCGTCGGGATCGGAGGTGACGTCAAAGTTGGGCACATCCACCGTAGTGGTCGCGCCGCCGGCGATAATCTCGATCTCGTCGTCGCCCTGGATGTTCACCGCGTTGCCGTAGGCGTCGCGGAACCAGGCCTCGTACCAGCCGTTGTTGTCGGCCCTGTCGTAGGCCGTGGCGACGGTAGCCCCGTCCTGCTTCAGATTCAGCGTGACCAGCGTGTTGCCCTGGGGCGCGTAACCGTTGACGTAGTTGTCGGCCTGGTAGCCGCTGGAGTACCCGCGCACGTAAACGACCGGCGCGCGGAAGTTGTCGTAGACGTAGTAGCTGTCCTGATTGACGTACCGCAGCCAGCCGCTGTCGCCCGGGTCGATCGTCCCGGTGACAATGAAGCTCCCGTCCGCGCCGGTGGTGGTATAATCGTCAATACCTCCGATGCGAACCCGCAGCGTGTGCGGCAGGCCAGCAGTGGTCGTGACGATGTCCGCCGGACCGATGCCGCTTACCTCGTCGGCCTGAGCATCAGCAGTGGCCTCTAGCGTCGGTACGTCCACCGTTACACTGTCCCCGCCAAAGGCGAACTCGATCTGGTCCCCGGCCTGGATGTAGGCGTTGTTGCCATAGATGTCGTTGAGCCAGGCCGTATAGGCGCCGCCATTATCGGAGGTGCCGCTGGCGGTCGCCAGCACGCTGGTCCCCCGCCAGAGGGTGACCGTGATCTCGGTGTTAGGGGCAATCTCGGCGCGGATGTAGTTATCACCCTGGTAACTGCCGGAATCGCCGCGCACGTAGAACATAGGCGCGCGGAAGCTGTCGTAGATCCGGTTCTCGTCGGCGTCGATGTAGCGCAGGTGGCCCAGATCGCCGGGCTGGATATCCAACGTATCCGACATGGCCGAGTGATTGGCGTCGTTGTAGAAGGGATTGGCGGCGGTAAAATCGCCGCTGCCATCCGGCAGGACGTGCTTGCCGTAATCCCAATCGACTATCGAATGAGGCCACACGGCCAGCGTCTGGGTCAGGCC
>DAOTTX010000271.1:0-2196 GCA_034437515.1 Anaerolineae bacterium | reverse complement strand
GATGGACAAACCTTTCGCGCCCAAGAGCCGCAACGTGGCCTTGGATAGCAAGGGCCGGTGGATGCCTCTGGGCTGGGTGCGGATGGCAGTTAGCCCAGCTTGACATAAATCGGGGATGGAATACACTGGTTGCCTGGGACAAGTCCACTCAACTGAATTTCGGAGGCGTTTATGTTTATCGAGCAATTACGAATTTACGGTTACAAAAGCCTGAACGATGTGCTGCTGGACGATCTGGGGCCGATTAACGTCTTCCACGGTTATAATGATGTTGGAAAATCCAACATTTTGGAAGCCATTGATTTGTTTCTCCAACTACTTCCTTTTGCCTTAGAGGCAGAAAGCGAGTGGGAAGCGCTCACCCCGTATGATTTGCGACCGTACGCGCTCGATGCGATCTTTCGCCTACAAAACGCCGGGCAACCCATTCAGTGGGAGGCCCGTTTACAGCTGCCCGAGTCTTCGCTGATTGAGATTCGCGTATGCTTGGATAGAACAGATAGACGGAGGGGGAGAAAAAATCACGTCGAATTGCCGGGCCGGGAGAAACGAGCCGAAGCGGAAGAAATTGACCTGACCTTGGAATGGACAGCGGGACCGCCGGACAAAACAGCTAGACAGCGCCTGTGCGAGGCGCGAGCGGGTTTCAATCTGTTGACTGCCCGGCGACGTTTCCAAACCGAATACCTGGCTGAAGAACGAGCGGAGGCCGCACGCCGCACGCGCCGCCCGGTGATCACGGCGGATAATCTCAAACGCGCGCTGTTCGATGCATACGCCAGCCCGGATATGGATGAACGAGCTCGTTTCGAGACGCTACAGATGTTGCTGGCGCGTCATTTCCAGGTTGGGCAATTGGATGTCGCACTGGATCGTCCAACTGACGATGCGCCAATCACCGATCGCCGGGTGTTGGTGCGCTTTCTGCGACCAGGCGTCAGTCCTCACGGAGCGGTAGGTATCGAAAACGTCGGCAGCGGCGTCCGGCAGATCGTCCTCATCTTAGGACAGATTCTTTTCAATCCCGCCCGCGCTGTCGGTATTGAGGAACCGGAGATGAATCTCAGTCCCGAATGGCAGGATCGGCTGATGGCTGTGTTGCGCGATCTGGTCTCTCCTCCGGCTGGCGAATTGGATCAAATCTTTCTCACATCCCATTCTCCCCAGTTCGAGGCCGCCGAACACTTTTACGACGTGACCTACACAGGTGATGAGACCAGTGTGCAAAAGCTGCCGCTGCCTCAACGCGATCGTTACTTTGTCCGGCTAGACCAAGGGGAGCAGATAGGGCCATACCTCAATTCGCTGAATCAGATCAGACTGCCACAACGTGTCATTGATGACTTGGGCCTGAGTCGCCGCGAACCTGTCTTTTTCTACAAAACCCTCGACGGTTGCTGGCAGTTACGTACCAAAGCAGAGTTATTGGCCCTGATGGAAGCCGGAGAGGAGTATGATGTCGCGCCAGATACAGCCGACGTTGATTGCTCTGGACAGTAATACTCTGACGACTCTCTTTCGGCATCATGCCTTGGACGTATATCGCCAGGTAGATGAGAGGCGATTGTGTGTCTATGTACCCATAATCGTCTACGCCGAGAAGGCCATCTATCCCAAGATGCCGATAGACAACGTGATCGAAGCGTTGAACGCCCAGGTCGCTCCGCTGAAAATCGAACACGCTCGTTTTCTGGGCCGTCTTTGGCAGACGTTGCCTGACCCGTTTCGACAGCAACGCAAACGTGAACTGTGGCGGCCTCACCGTTTCGACTGGTTGATCGCAGCGATGGTTCGACATGAGGGCTGGACGCTCGTGACAGAGGATCAAGGACCGGCCTTCTCTATTGAGGACTTGAACACGTTGGGTATAAGCGAATTCGTCGAAGAGTATCTTTTGACCGAATAGGAGGAGGGAGGACAACAATGACGACGCGCCGTTTTGTTCTATCCACAGTGGGGATCAGCTTGCTGTCGAGATTGGAGCGAGACCTATATAACGAGGCCAACGCTGTCGAACTGTCAGAAGATATGCAATCGGTCGCCGAGAAGGCGGCCCGCCAGGCCTTGGCGCAACTGGAAAGCGCTTCAGTCGCAGAGCGTCGCGCAATGAGCGCCGAACTCAATGGCCTGTATGGGTTGTACGAAGACCAACTTCACCTGGGGCAGGCCGACACTCACTTTCTACTGGTCACCGAC
>DAOTTX010000270.1:0-2623 GCA_034437515.1 Anaerolineae bacterium | reverse complement strand
ATGACGCCGTGTAAGGCATAGGATAGCGCCTCAGTCATACGAATCGATGCACGTTGTGCTTCCCAGCAATACCAACGCGCCTGGTCTGGTGTGCGGGTTTTTCTCTTTGGCGTTTTTTGACATCACGTCGATTTATACTATACTATCCTCCATGATATCTCAAGCACCGCCGACTACCTTCTATAAGTGGGCAGTAATCTTCCTTCTCTTTTGCGGGCTTTTCATGCGGGCGGCTTCAATAGGTCCCATGATGACGATGCTCCATCACGACGAGGCCTGGAATGGTGTGGACGCTATGGCAATCATTCGCAACCCCCGACTGACCCCCTTCTTGCCGAACAATGCCGGGCGGGAGAGCGGCTGGGTCTATTGGTTGATCCCCTATCTCCTCGTCTTTGGAGCGACGTTGTTCACCATCCGCCTGGCGACGGCCTTTCTCGCCGCGCTGACCCTGGCTGCCGCCTATCGCTTCGGGCGAGAGTTGTTCGGCCCTCGTGTGTCATTCTGGGGACTAGCTGTCCTCTCCATCTTTTACTGGCACGTTCACATCTCCACTCAGGCGCTGCGCGCCAATCTCTATATCTTTGTAGGGACGTTAGCAGGGGCGTTCTTGTTGCGCGCCTACCGGCGTAATACCTATCGGGCGTGGTTGGCTGGCGGCATTCTTCTCGGCACGCTGGCCTATACCTATTTCGCATCCGCGGGATGGCTGACTTACTCAGTCATTATCCTGGCGAGTGTCGCTTTCTCCGACAGGGACCGCCGTCCCGGGGCGTTGCTGGCCCTGGGCTCGGCGGTGTTGATCTGGTTGCCGATGATGGGCTATTTCGTCAGCTATCTCCCTATCATCACGTCCCGTCCCTCAACCGTCGCCAGCGTGACGTGTTCGGACGTCCTCTACAATGCATATCGCTGGGCTGAGGCGTGGCTCGTGGAAGGGGACGCCAACGTCCAGTTTAACTTGCCAGGACGACCTATCTTGGGCACTATAACCGCTGGCTTTGGGGTGATAGGAATGGCAACCTTGACCCTATCCGACAGGAAACGCCGCGGCCTGTTTCTGATCGGGTGGTGCGCTATGGCCTGGTTCCCCTCACTGTTGAGCAATCAGGCTCCACATTTCCTACGCGCCTCAGGGATGACGATCCCAATCGCTCTAGTGTTAGGCTATGGCGTGTGCGCGGTTTGGGGGCTTCTTCGGATGCGCCTTACCGCTGCGATTGCCTTCGTGACATGCTTCATCTTGCTCGCCTTCGCCGGTGTCGATACTTATCGGGATTTCCACCAGACGTGGATCCACGATCCGGGGACCTATATTTCTATGGAGCAGCACATCAATGAGGCGATCAACTACGTCCAACGGCACACACCCGAGAATCATGCTGTCTATTTCAGCCCTCTGTCTATCACCCATCCTGTGATTCAGTTCCGGGACGCGGACCTAGCGCCGCGTCCCGTTGGCGCGTTCGACAGCCACCAATGTATTGTTGTTCCAAACACCGGCAGTGTCACCTACGTGTCGCTGATCATTTACGAGCCCGATTTCCCGGACAAGTTGAGCCTCTGGGCGGATATTCAACAGGTTTACCCCGAAGGTTCCGGTACAAGTAGCGGGTCGCGCTATGCCATTTTCAACGCGACGTCTCGACTAACGACTGTCCAGCCTTCGATCCGCCTCGGCGATATCCTGGAGGTAGAGTCGCTCCGCTCCATTCCCTCCGATCTTTCACCAGGAGAGACCGCGTCGCTCGTTTTCGGCGTGTGGCCTTTGGCTTCCCTAAACATCTGGCCCAGTCTCTTCGTCCATCTTTATGGAATGCCCACCCCGTACGAAGGTGGTATCCAGTGGGCACAGGCGGATAGCCAGATTTGCGCTTCGTACCCGGCCCACCTGTGGAGGGTAGGGGAAACGATCATTCAGGAGTTCTCGCTTTCGGTCCCCGAGGATATCCCTTCTGGCGACTACGCTATTGCTATCGGCGCCTATCCTTTTCCCAATGACCCGCGCCTCCCCGTCGCTAGCGCTGGCGGGACCACATATGACTACGTCGTCCTCCAAGAGTTACGGATTGAATAGATGCCGAATCCCCGATTCCCTCACCACACATAATCCGCGAATATCTTGTCAAAAAGTTGAGGTAAGGTGGTCAGCGCTTGCGAGATTGTGCTTGAACATGGCGTTTTGAGGCCATGGCGCTGTGTACTTTGTCACTAAAACTGCATTCTACGAGCTTTGATCATTATAGCGCCTATTGGGTTCCGGCTCATCCCGGACAGGATCACGCTTGGGGAAACGGAAAAGCCATGATACGATGGAAACAGCTTCCACGCTCAAGGCTGTATGGAAAATCGACTGAACCCCGTCGCCGGCGATAATGCTTCCCTCAGACGCGCTGTTCACTTTGAGGCGTACTCTTCCTTTCGAGATAAATACCCCAGTGCGTAGAAAAGAATGTTGTAAAAGGCCGATCCTACTCTTGGGATGCATCCCATCCCACAATCACATCCGCCCTATACTTTGAACGGGCTAAATTTGAACTTTTAGACTAATGAGTTATTATTGCCCCCATCCGAGGACAGCGCATAGTAGGAGGGTATGATGATTATTATTGAGTTCACGCAG
>DAOTTX010000269.1:0-2168 GCA_034437515.1 Anaerolineae bacterium | reverse complement strand
GAAAACAAAGAACGCGCCCAACTGCTTGACATGACCAGCAAAGGCGCAATCGGTGCCCGCAAAATGAAACGCGCCCAGATTCTGCTCAAAGCCGATGAAGGCTGGAAAGATGAGACCATTATCCAAGCGCTGAACACGAGCCGTTCAACGGTGGAACGCACCCGCAAGCGGTTTGTGGCAGGTGGCCCGTGCCACGACCGCCGCGCCCACCTTCTTCGAGCCGTTCGAACTGAAACTGCCTGACCGCACCGAGGGGTGCATTTCAGATTATTGGCAAGGTTAAGCGACCTTTTGCCACAAGTCATCGAATGTCCCACTCAAATTAACAGACCGGATGATCAACATGCGTTGGGCATTGTCGCTGTTCCAGCGCATCCCCGTACCGCACAATCGCTGTTTGTACTGTTTCACACCACTTTCAACGGTTCCTGAACCAATCGGCAAGCCGTTTTCTCGAAACTCAAGATACTGCATTCGCCGCTGATGACGTTCAAAGTAAAGAGCTAAATCAGCACGTTCCCGTCGATGCAAGGCGGCCGTGATCTTGTGGATATGTCCCATGTAGAGGTGGTCTTTGTGCGTTTTGAGCCAGCGTTTGCGTGGGTTGGCATCCTTGTCATCGGGGTACAAGGCATGCGCCGCCTCGCTGAGGTGTTCAACCGCGTGAAACCAATCCACCACCTGTGTCCCATCGGGACAAACATCTTCAGCAACATCCCAAATCCACAGTGCCCCGTCAGCAACTACACTTCGGTGACGGGCGGTAGGCAGTTCATGCTGCACGGCCAACGCCCACAACGCAGGTTTGAAGGCGTCCTTTGAACCGAGAACCGCTGTGTAATTCACATCGACCCCATGCGCCATTTCATCGAGTTGTTGCGTCTGTGGGTTGCGTTCCAGGCGCTTTTCCACGTCAAACACCGCCCCCACTTTGAGTTCACGCCAACCTTCCCCACGAATATTAACCATGCCCCCATCCATTGATACCGCCTTGCGTTGGTCATGATCGTAGCGAACATCAGGGAATTGAATGCGCTCGACGCCGACCTGTTGGCGTTGGTGTTCAATTTCCGCTGCCATTCTTGCCCCATACATCTGACTTTGTCGCCAGATGCTGCTGTCCGACACATACCGTTCGCCGATGCGCTCCATCACTTGCTCACATTGATCGTAAGGCAACAACCCGCTGAGCCACACCATCTGCTTACTCAAGTCATGGCTAAACCCGCTGCCTGTCAACCTGAGTTGCTCATCGAGGGGGAAAATAACCGCTTTGACAGCTCTCACAGTGATAGTATGTGCGTTTAATCTCGCTTTCCCCTCGTAGGGTGACCACCCGTTTTTTGCGTTTCCCTTTGTTCCGTAGCTGACTGCCGCACACCGGACACGTTTTCGCGTTTTCCTGCTGCGTGGCTATAATTCCTTCCAGTGTCCGCTGGCGGAAATCGGCTTCCGACGCGCCAACTACCGCTTCAATGTCACTCAAGGTCATGTGGTCGCTCAGGCGCTCATCTGACAACATCTTGTCGATTGCGGCTTCCGCTTGGGCTAACAACTTCGCTTTCAGGTCATCTCGGTTGCTCGGCATGATCGTTCACTCGCTCTCTCCCTCAATCTTGATGTCAGTTTATCTCCTTCTGCCAAAATATTGAAATGCACCCGGCGGCTTCCGTCTGCTTGACGGCCTGGAGGTCTACAGTAATCTTCACGTCCTTGCTGACCATCACACCGCCCGCTTCGATCATCTGGTTCCACGTCAGGCCGAAGTCTTCGCGGTTGATGGTGACGCTGCCCTGGAACCCGGCGCGGGTGTCGCCAAACACGCTCTTTTCAATTTCTCCCATGAACTCTACGTCAAAGGTGACCTGCTTCGTTACGTCACGGATGGTCAGGTCGCCGGTGACTTTGCCGGTGCTGTCGCCGGTCACTTCGACGGCAGTGCTTTTGAAGGTCATGGTGGGGTATTTGTCTACTTCGAAGAAATCGGCACTGCGCAGGTGGTTGTCGCGGTCTTCCACGCGGGTATTGACGCTGGCAACCTGGATGGTGGCCTCCACGCTGCTGTTGGCCATGTTGTCCTTATCGAACGTCAGGGTGCCGCTGAGGTCGTCAAATACGCCCTTCACGGTAGAAACCATCATGTGCTTGACGGCGAACTCTGCTGCGGA
>DAOTTX010000268.1:0-1954 GCA_034437515.1 Anaerolineae bacterium | reverse complement strand
CGACGGGCGACGGTCGTTCCATACGTAGTTCACGCCCGTACATTCACCCCGGTGCTCGTATGGCAGGTCGCCGACGTACTCGACGCCCGCCCGCCCCTTCTCTCCGAAGCGTACTCTGCTTTTCGTCACTCGCTTCCTCCTCCACGCCCCACCGGAGCGTGATTGACGTCCACCGCCTCAGCCCACTACAGCCTCCGAATGATACGCCGCCAGGCGTTCTCCATCAGTCTGCTGAATTCCGGCTTGGCCTCTTTTGCGATCTTCTCCTCGAATTCACGAGGTGCATTCCCGGGATGGTTCACCGACTTCCTGAAGTGCATCTTGCCGCCCACGACCGCCCCCGGCCCACCGTAGCCACCGCCGGGCGTCGTCTTCGGCTTGTAACTACCAGGCCCGCCCCACATAAATGCCAGCATTGGAGCATTCCTAGCTGCAATTTTATGCGGTCGCGTCCCCCGTGACACCCACTTCCACTTGTCCTTGTGCTCGCCAGCCGGGAACACGTCGATCCACATTTTGTCGACCCTCACGAATTTTCGGGCCTTGAACGTCGGCTTGCCCGACCAATTCGCAACCACCCTGTTGAAGCGCTTTATTAGCATCGGTTTCGCTTCGCTGTCCAGCGCGTCGCCGAGCATATCACGCACCTTCTCGGCCTGTGAGAATTTCTGCCTGCTGCGCACTGTCCGGTATGCAACCGTCGGCATTAGCTGTTCCTCAAGATGTCGTTCACGACGATCCGAGCCTTGGAGAATTCGTTCAGCCCTTGCGCCGCCCACGAGGTCGCCGGGAATTCTGCGCCCGTCGCGTCCGCGCAAAGCTCGATGTTACCCTGGCGGATGTTCACCAGGTCCTCCCGTGCCGCCGTGAGGTACATCTGTTTTTCCTCTTGCGTGAGGTTTAAGTTGGTGCATCGACAATTGTAGACCGTCACGGCTAGCATACAATTGAGCGTCATCAGGTAATTGCTGGCCCAATCTGCGAGCGTGCAATCGCAACCGTTGGTCGCATCGCGCGCCGCGTGAATCATCGTCGCCGATAACTCGAGGATACGGTTTATACCGGTGCGCTCTTCGTCCGTAATGGACGCACACCAGAATTCGGCAAAATCGTCCGCGTCTGCATACGCACTCGTGCAACTCATCAACTCACCGCCTTCGTCGCATCCGCAAGCACCCGCGCACTTCCACGCACCAGCGTCGTCACCGTCGTCCCCTCGATCTCTTGGACGTCGTAGTGGAGAGCGCCGACGTCGTCCAGCTTGGCGCTCTCTTCCGCCTGGAGCGCAACGGTCAGGTTGCCCGCTGTTGCGTCCGTCACCGTGATGCTGCCATTGGCCGCCGCGCTGGCAGCCGCGCCGTCGATGTAGAGCAGGCCATTGTCTTCGTCGATCTGCGCCCACGCCGAGGCGTCGCTGTCGTCGAAGTCGTTCTTCAGCGTAAACCACAGGTTGTCGCGACCGGATATGTCGCCCAGCCGCTCAAACGTGATCGACCACGTATCGCCACGGTAGAGGTCTAGCCGCTCGCCCCTTGGCACGGTTCGGGTCGTTACGTAGGCCATTTACTCTCCACGAATCTGGGCCGCCGTCGCTGGCCCGATACCGTTGATCTTCTGAAGCTCGTCAGCGTCTGCCTCGCGCGCCCGATTCTCCGTCCGGTAGCCAGCGTCGACCAACAACTCGGCCACCTCGTAATCGACGTCCAGCGCCTTGCTCAGTTTTCTCGCTGCGTCCATTTTTCCTCCGTTCGTAAAAACCGGCTGCTTAGATTGCGTTTTAAGCGATTTCTGGGCGATATACGTATCTTACTATGCCCCCAAAAAGCCCGGTTTCGCCTTCCCCTAAGCCGCAGATACTAGATGTAGTATGTGGTGGTGTCGCGCCTACTAGATGTAGTATCTGCGACTGCCGATTGACCTAAAAACGCGCTTGACAATGCCATCGAATCCCCCG
>DAOTTX010000267.1:0-12772 GCA_034437515.1 Anaerolineae bacterium | reverse complement strand
ACCAGGTCGATGCCGTCATCTTGCTGCTTCTCAGTCGGTGGCTTATTCGTCAATGTGTTTTTCCTCTCCACTCGACTGACCGTTGAACTGCTGCACCGCCTGCATGACGATATGCCGTGCCATCGTGCCATCCGGCACTTCCAGACGATCCGCTGCACGGTGAATGGCTTCGCGCTCCTCCGCTGTGACTCGAAAGCCAAAGACAATCTCGCGTTTTGGCTGTGGGGATGGGGCGCTGAGTGATAAAATAAGGTTGGTCATCCTGCTTGCTCCTCGTTGAACGGATAAGTTCATCGTAGCAAAGTCAGGCGGCCAACCCCTGTAGAATTTCCAGTTTTCGGCTGCAATATTGCGGAACTTCCGCACTTTATTTAGAAACCAGTGGCGTAGGGGAGTGTGTTGGCTGAAAACTCCTACAGTTTACAACACTCGTCACGCATTTCAACTTTATCGATGATATGAGCTGCAAAGGTCTACACGAATTGCGGAAGAGCCAATATTACGGAACTTGATTAAACGACCACCCACTTCCAGTGGGTGGAATTGATGGCGACTGGAAGTCGCCTGAAGACGTACACGCTACGCCTCAACTCGAAAGTTATCTTCACCGTCATCTGGAGGCCGATCACGATGCAACTCATCGTAATACTTGACTATCTCATCCGTGACGTGGTCTGTTGTTATTGCAAAGTTGCCTCCCGCCCGCACGTGCCGTCCCTAAGTATGCCGTTTAATTCGACCTAGTACAGCCTGGCGGAAATAATACATCAGTTAGTTTTAGGAGTGGTGAGTAAGCTGTCAAGCCTCTTCATTGGATTATTCTGATTT
The DNA here is from genome assembly GCA_034437515.1 of Anaerolineae bacterium. Classification (GTDB taxonomy): domain Bacteria; phylum Chloroflexota; class Anaerolineae; order Aggregatilineales; family Phototrophicaceae; genus DAOTTX01. The sequence continues at coordinate 11,944 of DAOTTX010000267.1, read as the reverse complement.
CCCATACTGTAGCTGTACTTCCGCTAGCCTGTACTAGTGTAATGACAGGCTGAGTTTGTAGGGTCGCTTTTGCCCTCTCACCCCCGTCTCGCAATGCCGCCGAAGGGCGGCGCGACCCAACCGACCGCCGGTCAGACAGGGTGAGAAACCGAAGAATCCATTCTTATTTTGTACGTCTGCTAGTCCGATGTGTGTCACCGACCAATCAACCGAATAGTTATAGGAGTATCCCTATGAGTGAGCAAGAACGCAAGTCAAAAAACGAAGAGACGACCACCATCAACGAAGAATTTGAAGTCGCGGCGTCACAGGTGACCAGCCGCGTACAGCAGCTTTTACGTGAAGGCAACATCCGCCGTCTGATTATCCGCACAAAAGAGGGGCGCGTGCTGCTGGATACACCGCTAACCGTCGGTGCGGGTGTGGGTGGGGTGCTGGCGTTCGTCGGCGGCTTCCCGTTTGCGGTGCTGGCAGGGATCGCGGCAGTGGTCAGCCGGGTGAAGATTGAGATCGTACGTGAGGTGCGCGAAGGCGATGTACTGGAAGATCGCAGCCCGGAAGAACGTCTGAGTAACAAGGGCGATCGTGTCGAGGTGCCCATCGACGAGGAATAGCCCCCGCCGCATTACGGAAAACCCAACGGTTGATCTCTATGGATCAGCCGTTTTTGATTCCGGTGGGCATTACTGTGGGCGATAGTGTGCGCCATAGTGTCCACCTTTTGCAGAACGGAGGTGCTATCGTGTGGATGGTTTCGTCGCACAGGCGGCAGACCTTCACAACGTCGCGGTGTCAGTCGCGCACCGGTCTTACGGGACACGGGCGCAAACGCACCGGGCTACATGGCTGTCCGCCGCTGCACCACTCGACTAGCCGCGTGTGGCGGGGCTTGAGGCAGTTTTTTGTTTTAGTTGAAAGTCATGAGTTGAGAGTTGTGCGTTTTCGCGATAGCAGCCGCAAGTAAGGCTAAAAGCCGAAGACCAATCACGACAGGCTATCAACTCAACTCACTGAAAGGATTGCTATGCACGCAGTAAAAATGATCGACGCCGAAGAAGGGCGTGTAGGCGGGTATCTCGTCATCTGGGGCGACCCCGCACAGCGTGACTTACAGGGCGAATACTTTACACCGGCGACCGACCTGGGGCTGGATTGGTACCCCCAGCGACCGGTGCTTTACCATCACGGGCTGGACGGTCACGTTAAGGCGGCTGTCATCGGTGTGATGGAGACGTTCAAGGTGGATGCGACCGGGTTGTGGGTAGAAGCACAGCTCGACTTGCGCCAACAGTACGCAATGGCGGTTCAGCGGTTGATCGACCGGGGGGTGTTGGGCTGGTCTTCGGGCAGCCTGCCACATCTGGTCGAAGTCGCGGCGGATGGTCACATCAAGCGGTGGCCCATCGTCGAGGGGAGTTTGACCCCCACCCCGGCTGAACCACGTCAACCCGATGTACGCACGATCAAGAGCGCCTATGACGCGCTCGGCCTCGATCCTGCGCCCCTTTGTTTAGATGATAACGAGAAAGGCAATACTCCTATGCAACACAATGAGAACACGACACCCGCACAAAAACGCCTGCCGATGTTCGACACCGGCGAGGCGACCAAGACCCGCATCGAGTTGGGCAGCCCTTACGACAGTCTGGACGCGCTCGACCTGATGCACGGCTACATGCTGCTGCGTGCTGGTAAGAGCTTCCAGGGCGTGAGCGAACGCTACGCCAACGCGCTGGCACACAAGGTCACCGGCGCAGGGATCGTCGCGGGGAAGGCCAACGAACTCAGCCATTCCACCCAGGTGGGCTTTGGCGATGAGTGGGTGCCTGACCTGTGGAGCCAGCAAATCTGGCAGAAAGCACGGCAGGACAACGTGATCTTACCGCTGTTCCGTTCGATTGAGATGCCGTCGAATCCGTTTGAGCTGCCGGTCGAAGGCACTGATCCGTCGGTGTTCCTGGTACCGGAGACGACCGACGAAACCAACCTCTCACTGGGCAGCGGCAACCCGATCCCCGAAAGCAAGGTCGGCAGCGGCAAGGTGCAGCTCAGCGCGAAGAAATTGGCGTTGCGCGTCGGCTTCAGCGCGGAACTGGTCGAGGACGCCATCGTGCCGGTGTTGAGCATCTACCGCGAACAGGCCATGCGTGCCATCGCGGATAGCATCGACCATGTGCTGCTCAACGGTGACACGACCGGCGACGACACCAACATCAACGTGCACGAGCCGATTGCACCAGCATCGACCAATCGCTATCTGGCGTTCGACGGTCTGCGGCATCTGCCGTTGGTGGGCAACACCGCCAACGCCACCCAACCGGCGGCGACCTTCGCGCTCTCGGATATGCGGACGACGCGCTTCTTGATGGCGAACCGCTACGCGGCACGGCCTAACGACCTCGCGTGGATCGTGGATACCGGCACATATGCCCAGATCCTCGGTTTTAGTGAGTTCCTGACGATGGATAAGGCCGGGTCGATGGCGACCGCGATGACCGGGCAGATCGGCTTTGTCGATGGTGCGCCGGTCGTGGTCAGTGCGGAGATGCCGCTGACCGGCACGGACGGCAAGGTCAGCGCGACCAACGATAAGGGGACGGCGCTGTGTGTGTATCGTCCGGGTTGGTTTGTCGGTTATCGCCGCCGGATCGCGGTCAATGTGGATTATCTGCCGTACTACGACAGCTACCAATTGACGGCGACGGTGCGGCTGGCCTTCGGACGCTTTGACGACGAGGTCGCCAGCGCACTGACGAACATCTAGCGCAGCAGCACGGGTTAAGTTTAACCCCCTCCGGCGCACTACCTCCCCTCACTCCCTGCGACATACGTCGCTATCCCTGAGTAATTACACCGCACGTGATAGCATCATTGCGCTCCGGGGGAAGCATCAAAATGCCTTCGAGCCGGGGAGGGACTCTATACGATGAAAAGTTCTTTCACCAGCAGGCGCAAGCCGGGCAGCACCGGCGCACCGTCGATGGCGTCAGTGTTGTCGAGGCGTACCGGGGCTTGGTCGGGTGTGTAGACCACGACAAGCTGCTTTTCGGGGTCGATGACCCAGACCACCACGCCGGCCAGCAGATAATTGGCGATTTTAATGCTGAGTGTGTGCTGGTCGTCTGTGGGGGAGACGACTTCAACCGCAAGATCGGGCGGGCGCGGGTTCCAGGTGGCGTGGGATGGCTCCGGCTGGCGCTCGCGTGAGATATAGCCGACGTCGGGTATGTAGCGATGCACACCGACCTGATAACCTCCATCCGCGCCGGTGATATCTCCGGCCTGGTTACTGGTTTCGAGGAAAGCCATCAACAGGTAGATCACCCGTGCCGCGACCTTCGAGGCATAGTTATTGGATACCACTTCGATGATCTCCTCGGCGATGTATTCAAAGCGGCGGTCGGTGTTTTCCGGCCGCCGGATGAAGGCTTCAAAGTCTTGCAGGGAGACACGCTTGATCTGAACGACCATCGCCTAGCGCACTTCCCACACCGGGTCGCCGTTGACGATGCGCTCAAGCTGCCCGGCGAACTCCCCGCTGCGGAGGGGCTTACCGAGGAAGCTATGAAAGCCGGCGGCGCGTGCGTTGGACATCTCCGCAGAGTTGGCGGTGTAGGCGATCACGGGGACGGCGTTAAAGTCGTGCGTGGCACGAATCTCTTGCAGCACCTCATAGCCGTTGACCGCTGGCATTTCAAGATCAAGGAAGATCAGCGTCGGACGGGGTGTGGTTTCGAGCATGGTGTGAATCGATCGACTGTCCGCGAGGACGTCATAACTGACGCCGAGCCGGTGCAGCAGATTGCATAAGATGTCGATGTCGGTCGGGTTGTCATCAATGATAAGAACGTGGATATTTTCCATAGACGAAATACTCGATGCTTACGATCAGGTGGTGTGGGTGCGAAGCACAGCAACGATCTCACAAATTCTACCGTGTGTGTTTTCTAGTCTACTTCACCCCATACTTCTTCACCATTAAGAACGGCAGCGATGGCGCGGGCAAAGCTGCGCGTGCGGATCGGTTTGCTCAAGTAGCCGCTGAAACCTTTGGATTTGGCCTTGTTCATCTCCGTACCGGGATCCATCGCGGTGACGGCGACGATGGGGATGTTTTCGAGGCCGGGCGTGACTCTGATCTCATCGAAGATATCGTAACCACTGACGCCACGCGGCAGCATCATATCCAGCAGGATGATGTCGATGGGCATGAATTTTTTGATCTGGTAGGGTGTTTCCGTCCCCCAGGTATCGAAGTGGACGGTCATACCGATACGACTGAGGATAGAGGAGATAATGGCAAGATTGTTGACGTCGTCTTCCAGGATAAAAGCGACCTTACCTTCGAGTGGGGTAGCCATGCTATATGCTCCTCGTGTGTTGTATACCCACCCTATGAGGTAAACCAGACGGATTCACCGGCGAGTATGCGTTCAAGCAAATCAGGAAAAGCCCGTTTTCGGATCGGTTTGGCTATCATACCATCGAATCCGGCCTTTTGTAGCAGTTCGACATCGGAAGCCATAACGCCGGCGGTCATGGCGACCACGCATTGATCGGCATAGGCCGGGTCTGCCCGCAGCATTTCCAACACCTCATAGCCGTTGTACGGTTCCATGTGGATATCTAAGAAGATGACGTCGGGCCGAGACTTGAGCGCCCGTAACCGGGACATAAAATCAGTGCTGTCTTCAAACAGAATCACCTGCTCGTAGCCCAACATCTTCTTGAGCAGGATCTCTAGAACCTGACGGCTCATCGCGTCGTCTTCGACGTAGAGGAAGCTCGTCATGTCTGCGGGGCTTCGGTTTCAGTGACGGGCAAGCGCACGGTGAAGGTCGTGCCGACATTGACCGTGCTTTGCATCTGGATGGTGCCGTTGTGAGCTTCGACGAAATGCTGCGAGATCGGCAAGCCCAACCCGGTGCCGCTGCCGGTCGATAAGCCCGATTCGGTCTGACGAAAGTTCTCGAAAACATAAGGCTTTTCTTCCGGCGCGATGCCCACACCCGTATCCGCGATGGTGATGACGACATCGCTATTGATGCGTTCGGCGGTGATGGTCACCGTGCCCTGGGGGGTGAACTTGACCGCGTTGGAGATCAGGTTGAGCAATACCTGACGCAAGCGGCGCTTATCCCCGGCGATGGTGGGCAGGTCGTCCTCGATGTGGGTGATGATCTCCACACTGGGTTTGTTCTTGACGAGGCTGCGTGCGGTGGAAAGCACACTTTCCAGCAACCAATTGAGATCGACCGCCTCCCAGAACAACTCCATCATGCCGACTTCGATCTTGGTCAGGTCGAGGATATCGTTAATCAGACTGAGCAGGTGGTCGCCGCTTTCGATGGCTTTGTTGAGCGCATCTACCTGCTGCTCGTTGACTTCGCCCATCACCCCATCGGCGACGAACTCGGTAAAGTTCAGGATGGCGTTGAGTGGGGTACGCAGTTCGTGGCTCATGCTGGCGAGGAACTGCGACTTGACCTGATTGGCGCGTTCGGCCTCGGCGCGGGCGGCCTGCGCTTCGGTGTAGAGCTGCGCGTTGCGCAACCCGACGGAGATCTGTTCCGCGAGGGTGGTCAATACGCTGATCTCTTCCTGGTCGAAATGATCGGGGAGGTCGTGCTGCAAGTCGAACACACCGAGCAGTCTATCCCCCAACAGCAACGGGATCGCCACTTCGGAGCGCGTGCGTGGTAAGTCCTGGTGTTGTTTGTAGATCAATGATTTACGGGTGTCATTCACGACGACGGCTTCTCTACTACGCACAGCCTGCGCCATGATGCCGTCGTCCTGTGCGGGGGTGATGATGTTCATCCCGCTAAGGCGTAGTGGGTCGCCGTTATGGTCAATGGCGGCGGCGAGGTGAAGTTGCTCGGTCTTCTCGTCGTAGCGATAGACCATACACACATAGAGTTCAAAGTTGACCAACGTGAGCGTGACCACTTTTTGCAGCAGTTCGTCCGTGTCCAACACGCGGGTCAACTGGCGGGAGACATCGGCGGCAACGCGCAGGTCGCGAGTCCGCGCCTCGACGCGCTGTTCTAACGTGGTGGAAAGTTCTTCGATCTGCTTGATGCGTGTGTCTCGCTCCCCGATGGCCTCAACCAGATTGGCGGTCATGGTGTCGAAAGCCGCGCCCAATTCCCCGATCTCGCTGAGGCGGCGCAGGTTGGCTCGTTTGCTGTAATCCCCACTCAGCACGGCCTCGGCAACCTCGCGTAGCCTGTCGATGGGGCGCGTGATCCATAAGGTGATGCCCCTCCCGATAATCAAAACGATCACCCCGGTGACCAGCGCCGCAATCACGCTGACCTCGCGCACATCATCGACAGCGGCGAGCGCCTCGGATTCTTCGATTTCCGCCAGGAGCACGGCGTCAAGCGGTTCGATCCACCGATAGACGCCGGCGACCTCCTCGCCGCGATAGTTCGTATAGAAGCCGCTGCCCTCGGTCGCCTCGATGCCGCGCTCAATGCCGGTGCTGGTGTAGGTCACCGCCGGGTCAAAATCACCAAAGCGCCCCGGCGTGATGAAGCGGCTGCTTTCCGCGCTGACTAAGTACGTCTCGCCGGTTTCGCCGAGGCCGACGCGCGTTTCCATGATGATGTTGAGGTCTTCGACGCTCAAGCGCCCGGCAATCGCCCCGACGACGTTATTCGTTTCGTTGATGATGGGATGCACGACGATGATCTTAATCTCGTCCGTCACCGGGTCAAAGTAAGCGGGTTGGATGCGCGGTTGGATGGTCTGACGACCGGCGGCAAGCAAGCCGGGGTAAATCTCGAACCCTAGCTCGACATAGGGCTGTTCGGGCATGTTGAGGTTGACGCCGACGCGGTCTTCGTCGGTGGAAATGCGGATGATGCCGTCGGTATTGTAAAGGAAGAATTCTTCATAGGCGGATTGCAGGTTAAGCTGGGCTTCGAGGAACTCCGTCACGCGCTGCCCGGTGGGGCCGGTGCGCCCCGGTGTGCCGAGGATGTTTACCATGCGCCGGACTTCGCCAGGATTGGCGAGGACGAGGCGTAGCGTGGTCTGGCTGGTATCCAGCCAGCGGTCGATGTCGCGGGTTTTCACCTGTGCGAGTGATGTCAGTTGGTTCTCGGCCTGGTCAGCGGCCTGATCGCTGAACAGGTTCAGCGCGATGATGACGATAATGGTCACCGGTAGCACGGCGATGACCAACGAATAGAAATTCAGCAGCAGACCGATACTGACCGGTGGGCTTTGGTTCTGTCGTTGTGCGGTCATGAAGAACCCTTTCTATTCTGTTTCCGTGATGAGTTCACCGGTTTCAGGGTCTACGCCGGTGGTGACCTCGCCAGCAGCGAGGGCTTCTTCGACGGCGATCACGCGGTCGATGACGTCTTGTGCGAGGTCGGCCTCATGCGGGTTGGCGAAAGAGATGCCGCCTTTGGCGACACTGAGCGAATAGTTATCACCACCGGGGAAGTCCTCGAAATTTTCATCCAGCAGCAGCGACACCATATCATAGACCCCGACATCAACACGCTTGAGCACACTGGTGATGATGTTCTCAGCACCGGGTACTTCGCCGGCCTGGAAGGTCGTAAAATATTCGTCCTGGTCAACGCCGATCACACGGGTGTCTTGACGGGCGGCTTCGAGGATGGCTCCGCTACCGCTCAACCCACCGGCCCCGAAGATCACATCCACGCCGAAGAGCATGAAGTGTCGGGCCGCCTCCGCGCCGGCGTCGGGTTCATCGAAGGCGTCCAGATAAACACCGACCGGTGTAATCGGCACGTCGCGCTCCCGTGCTGCCAACGCCACGCCCTGCTCAAACCCGTTGCGGAAGCGCATCAGCGGTGGCAGTGGCGGTCCATACACCCCGCCGACGATACCGGTTTCGGTCACCAACCCCGCCATGTACCCGGCGAGGAACCCGGCCTCGTCGTCACGAAACTGGATGCCGACATAATTTTCTATGGGGTCACTGACGGAATGATCCACACCGATGAAGTAATGGTCAGGGTTGTTCTGGGCGGCCTCTAAAGTGTCATCGGCGAGTTGGAAACCGACCGTAATCACGATGTCATAGTCTTCATCAAGACAGCGTTGGATGTTGGTGGGTGCTTCTGAGAGGTCGTCGGTCTCGTAGTAGTTCGTGTCTTGCAGGGCGTAGTCACCAGCGACGGCCTGCATCCCCTCGAAAGCCGCCTGATTAAATGTCCCGTCGTTGACGTTGCCGACGTTCAACACGAGGCAAACACTGTCAATCAAATTGTCTTCCTGCGCGGTGATCGTCACCACACCCAGCAGACATAAGCTCAAACCGATGAGTCGTAACGCGAAACGGCACATAACGGGATTCCTTGCACACAACGATAACTCTACCGATCATAACAAGTTGTGAACTACTACGCTCTAAATTCCCCCTAAGATTCGTTGGAAAGCCGTCAGAATAGTGAAACATTATCATCTTTGACTGATCTATGGGTTACAAGATGCTCAGTGAAGGTTTATAGGCGGTTAAATCCCTAAACAGCCAGATTTTAAGTGAACGCGCTAGAATGGCAATATGTGAGTTGATATGAGGATTACCATATGCGTAAACAAAGTAGCTTTATCGGAATCGCAATCGTTTTTGGATTGCTCGCCATTGTTAACATCTTCGCGGCTATCTCTCCGGTACTTTCCGGCGATCTCGACAGTGCCGACCAGGTCGTCGAACAGGACAACGAAGGGATCTTCGCTGTGCTCGCCGAGGACGTGGGTGGAGTCACGCAGGTGACAGGCATCCCGGTTTTCATTCTTGGCATGGTCATGCTGGCTGTAACCTACGGGCTGGTGCAAGATAAGCCCTGGGCGCTCTCCGCCGCCATCTGGGTGTTAGGCATTGATATCGTGCTTAAAGCGATGATTATCATCGTCGAACTGGCTGTTGGTACCACCCTCTTTGACCTCTGGCTGACTGTATTGTTCATACTCGTCGAAAGTGGATTGATTTACCTGATGCGTGGATACCGTGAGCAAGAACCGCAACCGATCAACTCCTGACAAATGTTTGGATTTCTATAGGAGAACTTATGACAACGGCAGCACAACCCAATGATGCTATCGACCAGAACCCGAACTTAGAGATCAACGCGACGGAAAAGACATTCAACCGGCTGCGTATCTTCAATGCGATCATGGGGGTACTTCACCTCATACAGAGCATCGTCATGGTGGTACTCAGCAGTGATTTCGCCATCCCGATGACAACGCAGTTCCTCGAATTCGACGAGGACGCGCCCGCTGGCGAACAGGTCATGCCCAATCTGCTTGAGCAATTCGATGTGACGATGGCTCCGTTGATCGCGTTATTTTTGTTCTTGTCGGCGATTGCACACTTTTTGATCGCCGGGCCGTTTTTTGAAAGATACGAACAAGGGCTAAAAGAAGGGCGGAACTTCTTCCGCTGGTACGAATACGCGCTGAGTTCATCGGTGATGATCGTCGCACTGGCGTTGTTCACCGGCATCAGTGACATCTTCTTTCTGCTGACGCTGTTCACGCTGAACGCGAGTATGAATCTGTTCGGCTTGTTGATGGAAAGCATGAACCGTTACACACCGGAGATCGACTGGACGCCGTTCACGTTCGGCTGCATCGCGGGGATCGTCCCGTGGATCGCCATCGGCGGCTTTTTCTTCGGTGCGCTGGGCAACGCCGACGCCACCATCCCGAATTGGGTGATTCCGGCGTTTATCACGCTGTTCCTTTTCTTTAATAGCTTTGCCATCAACATGTTCCTGCAATACAAGAAGATCGGCCCGTGGAGCAACTACATCTTCGGTGAATATGGTTACGTGGTATTGAGCCTCGTGGCGAAGTCCGCGCTGGCGTGGCAAATCTACGCCGGGACACTGGCAAACGAGGGTGGCAATGGCGAAGCCGCCTCCGAGACGACACGGTTGTTCCTGCAAATGTTGATGTAGGCCGGACGCTTTCGATTGTGGCGGATGGGCAAAAGCCCGTCCCATAGCTGTCAATTTAGGCTTTTCGACCCCACCCGGTCTGCCCTGCTAATGCTTAGATGCTACTTTGGTCGTGCATTTTGCGGCTAGGGGGATAGGGATCAGAATAGTTGCATATTGAAGCACCATCGGCTTAATTTGACACACATGGGACGTCATTCTTGGCGTCCGCTTACCACTGTCCATGACCTCGCATCATGCCCTCCTTCCCCGATTTTGAACCTATTCGCCACCCGTTGCGTAGTACCCTGTAGACAGGAAGGGAAATACGACGTGCCGAGCGAAGAACACGAACTCCTAGAACTTGCGAAAACGGGCGACTACGACGCCTTCGAGCGACTTCATGCGCTGTTAGAACCACAGATCAGCCGCTTTGTGCGGCGGTTGGTGGGCTACGGGTCGGAAGCCGAAGACGTGGTGCAGGAGACGTTCATCGCACTGTTTACCCACATGGAGCGCATCGACCCGGTGGAAAACCTGCGCCCGTATCTGTTCCGCATTGCTCGTAACCGGTGTTACGATCATCTACGGCGGCAAGGGCGCTTTGACCAGCTTTCGCTCGACGATGAACCGACGCAGGTTCGGGTGTCGTTCGACCTCGCCGATGGGCCAGCGCACAGTAAACCGGAGGACGTTACTCACTGGTTGCTGCTCTACATGGAGGTACGCGAGGCGATGGAACGCCTGCCGGAACTGCAACGGCAAACCCTCATCCTGTTCAGCGAGGAGGATATGACGTATGCCGAAATTGCCGAGGTGATGGAGGTCAGTGTGGGCACGGTAAAATCGCGGTTGTTCCACGCCAAGCGCAAGCTACGCGGCCTCGTCCGTGAGGAAACGCTCGACGCGATCAGCACGACGGATACACTCACAGCGAAAGCGGCTCCCCCTGCTGAAAACGATACGGAAAACACGCCGGAAACGGCATTACAACCGATTTAGTCATGAGGAACGAGACGATGGACGAACAAAATCTGGAAGCACTGAAGAACATCGAACGGGCGTTGAAGTCATTGCAAGGCTCCGCGCAGACCGCGCTGCAAACCAACACCTGGCAGGGCGCGGGCAAACCGTTGATGCGCAGTTACAACGGCCTGTATGAGAAGGTGTGTGAACTATTGCCGGGCGATGTCTACGTGGAGACGTTGGCGCTGGATGTCGAAGAAGGCATGGGCGAGCAGTCTCTCGTCGGGCAGGTGAACGTCGCCGCCCGCCAACTCTACACCTATCTGCGGGAGCAGACCCGCGAAAGCGGTGTCAGCGGTGAGTGGGGCGACTGGGGCAACTTTGGCCGGGATATGAAGAATATTGGGCGTGAGATCCAGGAGCAGGTGATGGGTGTCACACGGAACACCGTGCGCCGGGCACTTTCCAACATTGATTTTGAGATCGACGGCGGCGGTGATTATCGCAACAAGCGCATTGAGGGTGAAAACCTGAGCGGTCATAACCTGAAAAGCACTGATTTTCGCCGGGCGGTCATCATCGATTGTGATTTGAGCGGTCGTGCAATGCCGAACACCGACCTGCGGCGGGTGCGTCTCGAAGATAGCACGTTGTCCGGGTCGGATATGCGCGGGGCTGATCTGCGTCACGCGATCATCAACGGCTGCAACCTCGACGGTGTGAACGTCAAGCACGGTGATTTTCGTCATGCCATCATTCACGACACAGATATGAGCAACACCAACCTGCAAAACGCATCGCTGAAGCATACCATGTTAGCCAATGTCAACCTGCGCGGTGCAAATCTGCGCGACGCTGACCTGAAGCACGCGGTGTTCTACGATGTGCAGATGGACGAAACCACCATGATGCCGGATGGCAGCGCCTACGCCGGGTATGAAAGCCTTGCCGACTTCCGTGTTGACTATCGCACGGAGCCGCTGCCACCGGTGCCGCCCGTCCCGCCTAAAGCACCCGGTGAGAAGCGTAAGATCCGCGTGGAGATCGAC
>DAOTTX010000266.1:0-1825 GCA_034437515.1 Anaerolineae bacterium | reverse complement strand
TGGGCATCCCTGCCCATGCGGGCTGCGGCAATCCGCATCTGCCGCGGACTCGACCAGATGGAAAGCATGGAAAAGCCCGCCCCGGAGCGATCCGAGGCGGGCTTTGTTTTGGCCCTTCTTCACTTTCGCTGGTAGACTGCATCGGACGGTTGTCGCCAAGCACTTGCTTTGCAAGGTGTTAGAGCTATCGACAAGGCTGGCCTATCCCATACGCCGTCGCGATGGACGAAGCAGCACTGGTGAACGGGCCGATCCCCCCGCGGCGAGGCCATAGGGCACAGGCGGTTTCGGCAATCCGTAAACAGCTGTCCTATCGACGGTTGCAAGTCATACTGCAAGCCACCGGTGTCTGAGGCGGAGCCCCGGGGTAGGCCAAAGATGTCTGGCTTCCGTAAGGGACATCTGACCATCGAAAGTCACGAAGGGCCTTTTTAATCATGCTGATACCCGTTTCGCACCCAGCGACGACGACCAACCATCGCGAGGGCGCCAAAGCCTGTCAATAATGCGACCGAAGTCGGCTCGGGGACCGGCGCGAACTTGTAAATCGTCGAGTTGTCGAACTCCGAAACCAGATAAAGATTGCCATCGTGATCGACCGTCAGGCCCTCGATCTTGGAGTCGTTCAGGAACGCCAAATCCATCATGTCCACGATCGTGCCGGTCTTGGTCACCTCGACGATCTTTTTCGATTCCTGACTAAGGATCAGCAAGTTGTCTGCGGCAGGTGTGCTATCGAAGAAGGGCGAGTTGGAGAGAACGAAGATATCCGACAGGTCCATCAGCCCCAGGGAACTACCGTCAAACGGATTGACCACGGTGTTCGTGCCGCGGAAATCCTGAAGGTGATAGATGGCGAACGGATCCTTTTCCTTTACGCCCCACAACGAGTTGTCGCCACTGTCGTACGACACGCCTTCGAGCCCAACGTTGCCGACGGTCGGACCGAATGTGACGAACGGTAGTGTTTCGGCGTTGAGATAGCTGTCCACGACGTCGGCTGAAATCAGACCCTGTTGACGTCGCTCTTCTGCGATCACCAGTTCGTTGTTCCCGATGTATGCAACGCCCTCCGTGTCGTCCAGCGCATTCAACTTTAGGAATCTTAGGACTTCGACCTCACCATCGTCGATCGGCAGTCCTGTAGGGCTGTATGCGTACAACTCGCCTTCATCGCCGATGACCACGATTTCGTCGCGGTCCCAGTTGTAGGTGATGCCCGAGCCCTCGCCTTGGGGGATTTTCCACACGTCATGGTTTGTGGTGTAGGTCGCGCTCAGTCCGGCATGGGCGGTTCCGACCAGCGAGGCCGTAGCGATCATGGCGAACGTCAACATCTTTGTCATTCCATTATTCATCCTATTCGATCCTTTTATCGATGCCGTCTCCGCGGCCTTAGGCCGCGGAGACGGCATCGTTGTTGAATTTCAGCACTCACACACGGGTGCTGCACGCGTATATCCAAAGATCACTCAGCGACGGCGGATCAGCGCCATGGCCCCGAGCCCGAGCAGCGCGAGGCTCGCCGGTTCCGGCACCTGCGACGCGACGCGGAACCCGCGGAACTGGTTCTCATCGTCCGGAAACGCCCCGCTGCTATCGGCTGACGTGCCACTTACACTACTCGCATAGCTGGCGGCAAACGTGATACGAGCACCGCCAGGGCCGGCCATGTAGGCGAAATCCTCGTCAAATGGCGATTCGATCCACTCGCCGGCGTTACCACCCATGTCAAACGTACCGTTGATTTCCTCGGTGCCCGAGCCGACGTCCCAAGGGTCGATGAGTGTCGGTCCGCCGCCGTAGTTCTGATCGACGTCCTCGA
>DAOTTX010000265.1:0-2117 GCA_034437515.1 Anaerolineae bacterium | reverse complement strand
ATGAATCACCCAGCGTCAGCCCCGTCAGGACAACCGGCCCCAGATCCTGGCTGGACGTCGTCTCGAACGTCGTCACGGGAAGCCCGGCGAACAACTCAGTCCAGTCTTCCCAATCGACATTTCCCCGTACGGCGTAAATCCCCAACGGCGCGTCGAGGTGAACATGCTGCATCAACGTGTTGAGTTCTGTTTTCAACACCTCGTATTCGGCGTAGTTCGTAACGTGTAGATAGTCGCCGGCCAACAAGATCAGATCCGGCTGTTCAGCCATCGTCAACTCGAATACACGTTCCTCGTACCGACCCAAGCGATCCGTCTGCAAATCCGCGATCACGGCGACGCGAACGGGCGTCTCCAATTCAGCGGCGGGAAGGGTGATTCGGGTGACCTCGATCCAGCGCGGTTCGAGGATGAAGGCATTGAAGCCAACCAAAGCAATGCAACCTGTCAGGGCCGCACAGAGAGAGGAAACTGTCCGCTTGCGATTGCGCCATAGAATCCCCACGCCGATCAAAAACAGCGGGCAGTGCATAAATACAGCCCAGGCCAACAACTGGATCTGACCAAAGCCCTCGACCGGGCTGAGGAAGGCCCCACAGGATGTGAGCACGACCAAAAGCGTTCCCAGAGCGGCAATGGTCGGAACGGGGTGACGTGGTTTCAGGCGCGCCAGTAGCCAGAGAGCACCGAACACCAGTGCGAGGGTCAGTACGGTGTAGGTGATCAGGGTTTGTGTCACGATTCTAGCTCAAGAATGGCGACCGCCGATGGCCTTCTCGACAGCACCAACGTGCTCAAGCATGTGTTCTGCCAGCATCTTGACCATCTCACGGACCGTCATCTCCCCGACCGTTTCGCCTTCGGCGTTGGCGAATTTCACCCCCCGATCCCAATGGTTGGGGAAATGTCGCAGCAGTTCTGCAAGGTAGCGTCGGTGGGCTCCAATCAGGTCCAAAGCTGGCCCGATCTCACGCTGATCGAAGTCCTGGGCCTGGGCCCAGGCTTCATTGCCCGGGAAGCCCTCGAACCGGACGACGGCGCCGGGCGTGGCGATGGCCTTCTTGATGCACAACGACCACACATCACCGTCATCGGCGACGTGGTGGACAATCTGCCGGATGGTCCAACCATCTGCTTCACTGGGCATATCGAGTTCCGCTGCCGACAGATCTTGAACGAGTGTCCGCAGCGTCTCTGCGCTTGAGATGAACAGCGCCAGTACCTCTCCATCAGTCAATCTCTTTTCTGCCATCATTCAAAAGCCCTCCGGTCTGAGTCTCTGCTGTGAATGACCTCTTCAACATTGGCCCAGCGCGTTCTGTGCCTCTCAAGATATGTGCTGATACTGTCGACGAGGGCCGGATCTCCATCCGCCACACATCGACCGACGTACTGCTCCAGATCTTCTCCCTCCAGTGCACATACCTCGCGCAGGCAGTCGTCGCACAGCTCTGGCCCGGGAAGGATCAAATCCCCCGAAAGCAACGAAAAACGCTGCCCACAGAACGTGCAGTCAAATTCTCGCAGCACTAATCCAGGCATATGAACCTCCCAATTGCAAGCCGATCAAAAAATCCCGCCTCGGTAGCACGCCTGCGCGTCTTCTGTTTCTCGAACCGGTATGGCGTCAGTCCTCTCGTAGCTCTTCCGCCGTGATGTGGCGCGGCGCTTGGTCGATGGCGTGAAGCTCTGGCAAATCGGTTCTATCGACATCAAGCGCCTGAAACCGTCGCGCCGACGGAAGCAGCCGGGACTCCAGCGAACCGATCATACCGTTGAATGCGTTGACGGCCCGTCCCAGGTGCGTACCGACTTCGTCGATGTGCCCTGTCAGAATGCTGAGTCGCCGGTACAGGTCCCGCCCTTCTTCTGCAATCTGCCGGGCGTTCTCTGTGATGCTCACCTGCTGCCAACCATAAGCTACGGCTTTGAGCAAGGCCAGCAGCGTGACCGGTGACGTGACGATGACGTGATCCTTCAGGGCGTCATCTAGCAGGTTTTCGTCCTGCTCAAACGCAGCGCCCAAGCAGGACTCATAGGGCACGAAGAGGATCACGAACTCGGGCGCTTGCTCAAACTGGTTCCAATACTGCTTTCGAGAAAGGTCCCTGATCCGG
>DAOTTX010000264.1:0-6923 GCA_034437515.1 Anaerolineae bacterium | reverse complement strand
CCGAAGAGGCGACAGGCCAGGCAGAGGTGGTCATCATCTACGATCTCGTCTGAAGAAATTTTCCCTTTCAGCAACGTGTCACAACTTGCCAGCGGCTTACCCGGGCGACTTTCCACCGGGCTGCACGCCGGGCACGTGTGCAAAAACGTTTCCTTACCTCCCGCGTTATGCGTCGCTAACGTGCGGGCGAGGCGCTCGGCGTGGGAGCGCAGCGCGCCCCGTAAACCCGATCCGGCCAGCACGGGGTGTTCCCAATCGTCCAGTTGGGCTAGCAGCGGCGCATGGTCGAAGCCGGTCTGCCCGGAGATGGTGGCGTCGTTGGTCAGCAGCGGCCCTTGGGCTTGTAGGGTGCCCGTGATGGTGACCCAGCGTCGGGCGATGGGGATAACTTGGTCTGGCGGAGCGGTAGTTTGGACCGACTCCATTTGACTCTGCAACCAGTTTGATTCACGTTGGGCCTCTTGCCACGGCTCGTCCTCCTGGAGGAAGGTCAGCAGTTCATCGGCGCTGTCCAGCGCCAGCGTCCTGTATTCCACCTCGTCCAACGTGAAACCGCCCAGGCCACGGGCCACGTTGCCGCCCAGCCAGACGCGGCCCGCCTGCCACTCGGCCAGCACGGCGGCCAATAGTTGCTTGTCGTCATCGACCCCGTCCTCACCCTCGTCTACATCCCGTAACTCCAGGCGAAACGTGAACTCGGTGTCGGCGAGCAGCACCTCCAGGTCGAACTTGACCCCGCCGGCCCGCGCCGCCGCGCCGGTGGTGCGATTGATCCCTACGCCGTCGCGGATGAAGGGCTTTGGCGCGTCGCCCTTCAGACGGGCGTTGAAGACCAGGATGTGCGAGGCCTCTGACTTGGCGCCCTCGGCATCCGAGGGGTTGATATCGCCGAAGAGATGGCAGACGGGGCAGTCGCACGGGTCATCGGAGCCGGTGAGCGCCGCGCACACCTTGTTGTTCTTCAATTTCAATCGTGGCGCCAAGCGCGTGGCCAGTGCCCGCAGCGCGCCGGCGATGGCCGTGCCAGGAATGATGGGTTGTCCGGCGGCATCGCGCCGCAACAGGGCGTCGGTCAGGTCATTACCCGCGCCGCTGCCCACGTGAACGGCGGTGCGCGCTTTGAGCGTTCCGGTGATCACTTGGTAGGTCATTTTACTCCTCCTTCTTGGTCTCAACAGCCGCAGCAATGCGTTCGGCCAGCATCTGGATGCCCAGGGGCCAGAATTCGTCATCCTCTCGCTTCAGAGTGTCTAGCAAGTTTCTGATGATATCCAGCCCCTCTTTACCACCCTTTTGCCCCTCTTTCTTAAAGAAGTTATCTTCACCACGGTCACCGTATTCGTCTATGACTTCAATCAATTCAGCATCTGGTTCTCCCAAGTTCCTCAGTTTGTTGAGTAGGTGGTCTATTAGATTGTCTTCCGGCGATTCGTTGACCTGAGTGTGTAACAGCCGGGCAACAGCGGTGAAGCGCTGATCCTTGCACTTTTTGCTCCAAGGCTCTTTGTCCAAGATGCTTATCCATTCGTCCCGGAAGTGTTCCTCGTCGCTGCTCCTGGTTGGTTTGGGTTTCAGCGCCTGGGGAAACTCAAGATCGGACGCGATGCCCTGACAACGACTGTACACCGGATGGTTAAAGGCTACGCGACCAAATCCTTCGTTGCGGCGCAGGCCGATGCCCTGTTGTTCCAGCCGGTGCAAAAGATCAAGGTCGGGTGGGTTTGTCAATTCCAGCCTCACCGTAGAGCCAGCCGATAAGGCAATGTCGCGCCAACGCGGCAAGCCCAGGTTGGCGTCGAAACCATCGACGGTGTGCGCGCCGTCCGCCACACTGATGATCTCAACGTTTTGTTCCAGCACCTCACTCAACCAACTGCTTTCGAAGCCGGTGGCGAAACGCCCCCAGCGGTCGGTGATGATGGTATCGGTCAACAGTGTCAAGCGGAGATCACACTGCTTCCCATCCACTCGCTCTTCCAACGGCCTACGGATCCAGACGTCCTCCCGTTCATCTTCATCCAGGTTAACCTGGAACCAAGCCGTGACTTTGCCATATCCACGGCGGCGGGCCTTGCCTAACCGGAGCTCGATGGGTTGATCCGGTTCGATGTGGGCCAACGCCTGCAGTCGTTTCCAAGCCGCTTCGTCGGCGCATATCAGATCACCGATAAAGTACTGACCCGCATCTAGCGCCACGTAGCCAAAGAGGTCGCCCTCGCTCACCCGGCCCTTCTCTTGATCGATACGAATGTGCATCTCGCTGCTGCGCTCCAGTTTGTCGTAAACAGGGATGCGAGGCCAAGCATATTGGGACAACTTGACAAAGCCCTTCACTTCGGTGAAAGCCTTTGAGCCACATTTACACTCTTCCGGCACTACTCCCTCCGTGGCAAACCAAAAGCCGTGATCAAAGCCACCGATCTTGCAGGTCAGCAGGTCCCGGGGTACAGGGATGGTCGGACGCAGGCCAGGCGCTACAAACTCCGCCGGGTAGAGATCAGGGAAAAGCACGTCATCCCGCAGAAACGTGTGCGCGAAGGCCTTGTAGGTTTTGCTCTCCCGTTCACTCAGATCGTAACGACGGGCAGCGCGCCAGGCCAGCGCCCCGCGTATCACCTGACCGGTGATGACGGACAGGCTCTCGAACTGATTGCCCGCTTCGGCCCGTTTGGCGATAAGCAAGGGCTCGTCGGTGCGCACAAACAAGCGCACCCGCACAGGAGCGTCACCGCTCGGCTCGTCGGCTATCGTCAAAGATGCGCTTGGCTTACTCGGGGATGCCGGTTTGCCATCTATCCAACGCCTGGCAAAGCGCTCCAGCAGCGGCGTCTGCCAATCCTCCTCGCCGACGTCGGTTTCCGCAGGCGCGATAGCGTCGGTCCCCTCTACCTCGATCAGCGTGAAGAGACATTCCCCCTGCCCTCGCCGTCGGGAGCGACCCAGTTGACGCACGTTGCGGGCGGCCGCCGTCAGCAAGGCTGCTTCGTCTAGATTGCCTGCGTTGTCCGTCGGCCAAGTCACCGTGAATTGGAACGCCCACCGACCGTCGCCCTCTTCCTGGGAGAAGAGTTTGCGCGGCTCGGCGCGACGGGTGCGGGGGTTGATACGCACCCGGGCGACGGGCTGTCCCTCCGGTTGATGTTTTCCACTCACGGGCTCTTGGTTCGTCTCCGGACGCGCCGAACTGATGCGCCACGCCTTGGGGCGGCGCGGCGTGCCAAAGAGACGACAGAGCGGACAAAGGTCAGGATCGGGTTCAGTAGCGTATTGTCCGCAGTAGTGTTCATCGCCGTGGATATCGTGATCCTTTTCTTCCAGCGGCTTGGTTTGCAACAAACGCCACAGACCATCGCGTAAGAGGCCGGTTAGCGTCGTGCCTCGGATCACCGGCACGCCGTCGCCGTCGCGCAGGAGCGCCGAGTCGATCAGCGCACCCTTGCCGTGTCCGGCGCTGATGTGATAATCGCTCTTCAACGTGATGTTGAACGTCAGTTTCAGACTCATCGCATTACTCCTCGTATTCCGTTCGCGAGCGTTTCAGGTCAAAAGCAAAGTCCCAGGCGTTCAGCAGATCAGGCAGAGCGTGACCGTACCAGTCGTCGCGGTCGGTCGTGCGCTCCACACGGTAGAGATTTCGTCCGCCCAGGACTTTCAAAGCCGCCTCAGCAGCCCCTCGTTGTCCATCGTTCTCCCTTTGCTCATCGGGAAAACGGTTCAGCAGTTGTGCGAGTTGCTTCGACCAAGCCTTAAAATCATCCTTCTTTACTTCTGTTAAGGCATCAAAGTGTGAGCGCAGTTGGGCCAACCGCCGACGGGGAAGAGCCCGCAGCGCATAGCGTTGCTCGATCAAATGCTCGCTATCGATACCCCAACCCTCCACGTCGCCGCCAATCCAGTAGGGGCCCAAGGTGGGACGATAAGTCCCTGCCCGCTCGGCTCCGCCCAGACGGCTGCCCAGGATGACCTCGAAGTTGACGATGGAGCGCGGGGTCTCTCCGTTCTCCACCGCCCAGCGCTTGGTGATTTGTTTCGCTTGCTTGAGCAACGCCTCCCCTCTCTCGTGAGCCAGATAATAGGGATGCTTGGCCTTACAGATGACCACGGCTACAGCAACAGTGGGAGGATCGACCTTCTGGATCTCTAGGTCCTCGACCAACCCTCTCATCTCTTCTTCGTAGGCATTTGCAAAGCGAAGGGCGAAGTCCAGCGCCCAGGGCGCCGGCAACAGGATGAACAGGTCGTCGCCCCCGGCGATCAGCGGCAGCACAGGAAGAAAGCGAGAGAGTCGCGTTTGTTCTTCTTCATCTGCGGCGCGCTTGAGCAGGTATTTGATCGGTTTCGCCAGGCTGGCATAAACCCTGTCCTTCAGGTTTTCGGACAGAGCCTGTAGTTGCTCTTTCTTCTCACATTCGCCAAAGACCTCGCCCATACTGTTGCCGTCGGCCACGATGTAGGCGATATAGTCACGGAGATCGAAGCGGGCCACGTCCATCGGTGGGTCCGGGTCGCGTTCTTCTTGCTCGTCTTTCTTCTTGCCGGGCCAATGATAGTCGCGCCAGTCTTTATCCTCCAGGACTGCTTCAAAGAAGTCGGTGAGAAACTCGCCGGGCTCCTCAGCGCTGGCGGGATTGCTCTCGTCTCGTTTGACCCGACAGTCACCACACAAGTACTGACCCCGTGTTTCGCCAGGTCGGCGGCTGTGCTCGACGGCCAGACCCACCCCACACGAAGCGCAAAAGGCCGTATAGGGCAGGTGGGGCGTCGCCGTAAAGCCTTCGCGATGCTGCTTGGCCTGGCGCAGAGCCTTGTTTGCCTTCTTCGCTGCTTCCTTGAAATCCCCATTGACCGGCACCGGCTCGGCCACAGTGAGCGTGCCGCCGGTCGCTCGCCGGTAGACTTCGGCCAGTCGTTCGCCGAACGTAATGGCCTCGTCCTCGCTGTCGAAGAGCAGGCGAAAACTGCCGCCATCGTTGACGACGATCTGTTCTTCCGCAAGTGAGAGTTGTTTCGGCACCTCATCGCAAAAACGTGAAAGCAACTGGCTGCCGCCGATCACTTCACGTAGCCGAGAGGACCGAAAGATAAGGTCCTGAATCTTGTCGGCTTCCGCTGCTAACAGATATTGTGTCATCGGATTCGCTCCTTTTTTAGTCACTGACATCGCCCAAAAGATTGGGGGGAAGGTATTCATTCAATCCAGTGAGTTCACACACCTCAGACCAGGGCTGGGCCTGGGTTTCTACGTCTTTCCCGGCATCTGGCCTCCAGAAATCCTCCACGTTGGCCCGGACAAAGTTCAAGGCATCCTCAGCCCACTTACGGGGAGGAGAGTAGTATTTGTGGGCCAGGTCGTTACGCCTATTGATGAACTGTTTCCAACTGCCCTGGTGATCGAACATAGGGACATTCTTCCACCAGTCCATTTGTTCTGTAACCACAACCGTGATCTCTGGGGCATTTTGAAAACAAAGATCGTAATGAATCTCATCGTTGCCTGTGGGGCCAATCTGGAAACTATGGCCCACGGATCTTCTGAGATTGTCGAACACGGAGTAGGCTCCAGGTGTGCGGTGCTGTAAGGACGCCACCAATGCTTCTCTCCGCGAATCGTCATCGACCAATTTGACCAGACGGGCCAGCATCACCACCTCATTCAGACTCCCGGCCCGCAGGAAGGCCGAGCGGTAGTCGTGGTTAAACCTGATCAACCGGTCAATGCGCGCTAATTCGTCATAGACATAAGCCTGGAACTCGGATGTATCCTCGTAAAATTTGGCCAACCCCCCCTCGAATCGAGCCTGCCCTATCTCGAACCACTTCCCATCCAATCGCTCTACCGCAGTGGGTGGTTGAAATCCATCGACTTTTCGGGCTTGGTCCGCGGCCTCATTGTACAAGCCGGCATCCCACAACTCGTAGCAATGCAGAATCTCGGCCAGTTTGCAGATAGCGGATTCCGAATCAGGAAGATATTCCATCATCGTCGCCAGCACCGTGTCGGACGCATCGCTATCCTCACCTACCAGAAGCCGGCGCGCATCGCGGAACTTGTGGCGGTGATAGAGTTGGCGTACTCGCTCCCAATCGCGCAGGGCAAACTTCTCATAAGGGTTATCTAGCATGCCGATGTCACAGGCATAGCCGTAGGGTTTCCCTTCCTCTGGATCATAGGCCTCGTCGGCAAAGTCCACGTAGGAAACCGGCACGTTGGCCAGCGCGGCGTAGAGAAACGCCCCGGCCACCATATTTTTCTTCGCGCCGGTGATGTCGATAATGGTGCCTTCAACCTGGCGCACTTGCTCTAACAATGTCTGAAAAACTTGTTGGGGGCCTGCTTCAATGACCTCCTGTTCTACTGTCCCTGGAGGATCGGGCAGTTTGCCGATCAATTTTGCCACCATCTTCCCCCAGCTCTCGCCTGATTTCTCGCGCCCGTAACGTTGATTCAAGACCAGAAACACCTTTTGGGGCTTGTAGGCATGAATCGCCTGAAGCAGTGGCTCAATGGAAAAGCCGACCAGAAGAACCAACGTATCGCAAGTTTGGTCTGGCAGTTTGCTTTCCTCTCGCTGCCGGGCGTATTCCATCTCCTCCGGTAAAAGTTCTTTAATGTACCGTTCCAAGTACGGTTCAGGATTTCCGTGATCATAGTCACACCAATAGCCTCGCGTTTTTCGTTCCAAGGATGATCTATTTATCGTTGACATATCTTCTTCTCCTGTATCAGCAGCGGCGTCACCGTCTCCAACGTCACCCGCAATTCTCGCATTTTGACCCCCCTCCTCTACTGCAATCCTACCATAGCGCGCCATCCCTGTCTTGAGCACTCATTCCCGATTCCTTTAGGAATCCATTCCTATATTATACATTCACCTCCGTTCCAGCGCGAAATACGTCGCGAACTCGGCCACCAGCACCGCGCG
>DAOTTX010000263.1:0-2048 GCA_034437515.1 Anaerolineae bacterium | reverse complement strand
ACTTCAATCAGGTGCTGCTTGCTGAGTTCGGCTACTTTTTCCAGCACAGTAGTCGCCTTCTCATCACTGTCATACGTGAACACAATCAGTTGACTCATTTTTCTGACTCCTTATATTTGTTAATTCATTTATTTGCACTTCATAAAGTGCCCTTGTAACAAAAAATTTTTAGCGGCGGCGGGACCCACCCCAAACTTAATAAGGGTAGGCCATCACAGCATCGAAAAGATGCTGCCCTCGCTGCCGCGTCCGCAGTATTTTTTCCCTATGGCGCTGCGCGGCTCACGCGCATGGGGTCATCCAGTGCGATAATTACTGGCTTCGTTATTTGTCCGAGTTATTCGGATGTCAAACAGGCAGGCGATTCTAGTCGCCTGAACCGCTTGCTACTGGAATATTCAACGTCCGGGGCGACGTGGCTGCTGCGTTGCACGTTCTTCTGCCCGCTCGCCAAGACGATCTTGCGCTGCTTGCGGCAGATCCTCAATGGCATCTTGCACCTGCGTCTCTACTTCTGCCCGTCCCTCCTCAATCTGTTCTCCGAGGTCTGTAACGGTCTCCGCAGGATTGGGTTCGTAGTCCAGGCAGGCGGTAGCACCACCGTCGAACCCGATGTTCAACGCGCTGAGCCGCTGTGCGGATGTACCATGCGAACGGTCTACCCAACGTGTACCGAGGCGTGACTGCCCGAATTGTGCAGCGATGACGATGACTTCGCGGGCTTCATCCTCACTTATAAGACCGTTGTTCACTTCATATTGGAGGTAAGCTCCAGCAAGGCAGTCTGCCTGAAGCTCGATGTTGACGGTGCGCGGTCCAGGTGGGTAACTGCCACTCAGGAACTGGGCGGCATGACCATACTCATGTGCGATGATGTAAGTGATTGCCTTATCGCCATAGCTCTCGTAGATTGGGTGGAAGAAGTTAGGACCGTCCCACATGACGGTTTCAGCGGGGATACAGTAGAAGGCATTCTGGCTGGCGGTGTCCGGTGTCAAACCGCAGGTCTCCGCGAAGGGGATGTCCGGCACGGTGTATTCGACCGTCGCACAAAGCCCTGGGAACTCGCCGCCATATACGCCAGGGTAGGTTTGTTCCCAGTACGCCGTGATCGACGCTACATCAGCGGTAACATCATCATCGTAGGTTGCGGCGGCGGCTGATGACAGCGATACACCGGGGGCGCAGGCATACTCCTGTGCCTGGGCTGGCGCTACATAGGCGACAGGGAGCATGAACAGCAGTAATAGAAGAGTTTGTGTTACATTACGCATGTGGTTTTTCTCCTTGTGAGATGAAAACATATGTGGCCTACGCTTCGTTCAACGGGATCACAATCTTTGTCCCATCGCGGCTCGCAATAATCTCACCATCGTAAATTTCACGAATGGGATTCACGAACCACCGATTCATCTGGAGGTTGCCGTCGCCTGGATTGGGCGTGAGGTGCGTCAGCGCAAGGCGTTTGACATTTGCCTGTTGTGCGAGTTCGCCGGCATCACGCACATCCATGTGGTAGTCACGGATGTCGAAGAAAATCTTCGCATTTCTTTCATCACCATTTTCGCGGGCGGCCTGTTCTAACACTTCAACAGCACCATGGTTCATCACGTCGGCAACCAGCAAATCGGCATCCTGGCTATTGGCAAGCACTGCCGAGGTCAGTATGGTATCGCTGGAAATGACAACCAATGTATCTGCATACTTGATGCGATAGCCCACATTTGGACGAATTGGCTCATGGGTGGCGCGGAAGGCTTCGACCGTGACGCCATCATTTTCATAAACAACAACCGGGTCATCACCCTCTGGTGCTGCAAATTCAAAGGCTTCTGTACCAGCAAACTCTGGCGGCATGATTTCCGCACCGTGATGTCCTGTACGGTAGCTACGGTCTAATCCATACACACCGCTAAAACCATCTAAAACCTGCGTGAGACCCGTTGGCCCGTAAACTGGCAAGAGTTGTCGCCGCCCGTTAATCCACGACCATTGCATGAGTTCGCCCAGGTCAGCGATGTGGTCATTGTGGTAGTGGGTGAGGAAGA
>DAOTTX010000262.1:0-2147 GCA_034437515.1 Anaerolineae bacterium | reverse complement strand
CATCTGTAAAAACGGGAGGATGAGCACAAGAGTGGTGTAGTCGCTCTGCCAACGACAAGAGTATCGACCTTCACAAGGAGATGGTCTGGAGCAGATCGAGGGCCTTTTGCTGGGTCTTGTTTGGGCTGGTCGTTTTGAAGAATGTGGCGCCGGTCGCGTCGCCCTCGGTGCATCGACATTCGTTACGGACGATCTGTCCGAGGTGGTCGAGCAGGGTACGGAAGGAGTGCACGGGCTGGCCGTCGCCCAGGGTTTTGTTGGCGACTTTCTCGAGGGCGCCTTCCGAGCGTTCGGCCGGCGCGACCGGGTCTCGTTCTTTCTTGGCCTGTTGGTCTTCGTCCGCGAAGATGAGCGACCGCCAAGCGTCAATCATGTGCCACTGGACGTAGTAGGCGAGCACGCAAATCAGAATGTGCGCTTTGACGCGGTCTTCGAGTCTGTGGTGGATGGGGCGGACCATCACGTCGATCCCTTTGATGCAACGAAACGCGCGCTCGACGTTGGCGAGTTGCTTGTAGCTGCGGACGGTCTGCTCCGCGCTCAGGTCTTCTTTTTCGACGCTCGTGCGGACGACGTAGATCCCGTCGAGGGCCGCCTCGGCTTTGATTCTCTCGAGCTTGCGCTGATAGTCCAGCGAATCGTCGGTGATCGTCAGCTTGAAGTGTTTGGCCACTTTGTACTTGTTGATGACCTTGCCGACGCGCAGTCCGATCTCACCCTTGCCGTGGAGCCGACCATACTTGACTCTCTGCTCGAGCTTTTCGAGATTGGCCGTGATGGTCGCGATGTGTCGTTCGCAGCGCTCGCGCCTCTGGGCGGCGACGGCTTCGTCCTCTCCAGCTCCGTTGGTTATCTCGTCGGCGAGCGCCTGTGGCGGAAGCACGCAGTCGAAGCCGTCATCGCGCACTGTTGTCTTGTAGAGCTTGCCGAGCTTGTATTGTCCCAGGATCTTGTCGAGTCGCTTTTGGATCTCTTTCTCACCGCGCACCCGCCCCCGGCCGATCATGCGCTGGACGGTCTCGATCTCATCCTCTGTCGCCCGCAGCAGGGACTCGCGCTTCTTCTTCCGTCTCTCGGCCAAGGCTTCGTTGCGGCAGGCGACGAGGCGCTCACCGGGCCAGTCCGGGTGTGTCAGCTCGAAGAGGTTGCGCTCGTCGAAGAGCCCCAGCTGAATCGACTCGTCCTTGAGCAGCTTGCGGATAGCCTCCGGGCGCAGCGCGGTCAGCCAGTCGACGTCGTCGATCTCGCGCAACGCGTCGACTTGTTTCTGCGTGATCATCCCCCGGTCTCCGACGAGGACAAATTTGGAGATGCCGAAGCCTTGTCGCATCTTCTCCACCTGAGGGAGCAGGGTCTTAGGATCGCCGGTGTTGCCCTTGAAAACCGACACCGCTGTCGGGATACCCTGCTGATTGGCCAGCACCCCGTAGTTGACCTGGAGCTTGCCCTTCTTGCGGTCGCGGTTGTGACCGCGCGCGGCGAGGGGACAGGTGACCCCCTCGAAGTAGCTCGAGGTCAGGTCGTACAGCGCCATGCCTTTCTCTTCGAGGTGTCTTCCGGCCAGCTTCTTCTCGATGTGCCCCTGCCGTTTGAGCAGCCAATCCATGGCGCCGTAGAGTTCGTCTTCGTCGGCGTCCTCGACGCCGAGGGTCTCGGCCAGGGTGGTGTCGCTCCAGGAGCGAGCCGTGGCGAGCTTGGATTGGGCACCCAGGAGTCGAGAGGCGACCATCGCAACGGCCAGGTCTCTGTTTCGAGAGGGTCTTGAGCACAGGAGTTCTTGAAAAACGAGGCGCTTCATCGCGGTCAGCACAGCGTCCACGTTGCCTTGTGCTCTCGAGCCGTCCTCGACGATTTCGAAGAGGTCATCCGGAGAAATGAGGGTCTCTCCCTTGAGGGATTTCTTGAGCGCGACGATGGCTCGCGGAGGAAGCATGGAGAGGTTCGCCAGTGTTCGGGTCTTGACCTTTCCGTCTTCCCTGTAGCCCTCCCTCAGGAGGATGGCGGGCGGAGAGTTGCGATTGGGGACCTTGGCAATATACATGCTGACCCAATAACAGGTTATCACCTGCATGTCAAGCTATAAAGTCACAATTACATGCCAACATAAACCACACCCGATCAGTTCCCCTGCCCGCTGCTTTCTCCTG
>DAOTTX010000261.1:0-1719 GCA_034437515.1 Anaerolineae bacterium | reverse complement strand
CCTCTCCGACATCGTCCACATCTTGATCGGTGGGCAGACGGGCGCGGGTAAGACCTTCACGATGCGTTCGTTGGCCTACCAACTGGCCAACGGACACAACGAGATCGTGCTCGTCGACGGCAAGCGCGGCGACGGTCTCGGAATCCTCGACGGCCTTCCCGCGCAGGTCGGCCCGCTGGCGACAGACCGGGCGACGACGCTGGACGCGCTCGGCTGGGTCTACGACGAGATGATCCGTCGTTACGACGTCGTGGCCGATGGGCGCAATGGACGGGCGTGGAAGGACGGCGAGGCGGGCGCGCCGCCACACCTGATCGTGTTTCTGGATGAACCGCAGGTCTACCGAGACGACGCGGCGGTGATGGGCGTCGTCCACGCGTTGTCTTCGATGGGCCGATCCGCTCGTATTCACCTCATCGTCGGTACGCAGAAGCCGACGGTCAGGATGTTCGGGCGCGACGTCGGTGGGGCCACACGCGCCCAATTCGGGGCGCGGATCGCCCACCGCGTTCAGAGCTACCAGGACAGTAACGCTATCGTCGGAGGCAACGAGCCACGGGCCGACTATCTGCTGCCGAAGGGCGACGCCTACATTCTCGCCCAGAGCGGTTCGCATCCGGTCAGAGAGCGCGTCCAGATCGCCTACGTCACCGAGGACGAGCTGGCGCGGGTGGCGGGTGGCGCTCCGACGATGAGCGCGTGGCCCACGTTCGACGCCTCCGTCGTGACCGGCAACGAAGCTGGGCGTCCAGCGATGCAATTCGACAACCAGCAGTTGGCGTGCGCCATTCACGCCGCGCGCCAGGGTTGGGGCCGTGACCGGTTGCGAGACTTGCTCGACGAGCGTGGCGTTCCGATAGCCGGTTCAGAACCGACCGACCGGCTGATGGAGGACGGGCGCGAGATACACGACGAGTTGGGGGCATTATGACCTACTACTTCTCTGGCATTGACCGCGTCGCATTCATCGAGCTGCTGGCTCGCGAGGGCGCGGCCGGGATGGTCAACGCCACGGTCGCAACACAACCAGCGATGAAGGCGGCTTACCGACGCTTTCCCGAAGTCCCGCTAGTGCTGGACAGTGGGGCGTTCCAGGGCGTGGATGACGTGGACTGGTACGCTTCGGTTATCCAGGAGGTGGGCGACAGGTTCGAGTGGATTGCCAATCTGGACGTGATCGGCGATCAGGCCGCCAGCGACGACAACAGAGGGCGCCTCCGCGTGATGAGGTGTGACCCTATCTGGATTTACCAGGTCGAGGGAGGAGAACCGATCAGCTACTTGCGCAAGGCATTTTACGATGGAGGGACGGTCGGTATCGGCGGCCTGGTGCCGGTGATAAAACGAGACTTGAGCGAGGCATTGCGGTTGATCGAGTCCATCGGCGAGATTTTAGAGCCGTGGGACAAGGCACACTTCTTCGGTGTTGGATCACCAAGAATTCTCGCCGAGTTCGGACGAGAACCGTGGTTTGAATCCGCCGATTCACAGACGTGGTTATGTGGATTTAAAAGCCGTGAATTGCTAACACGTGATGGTCACCGAATGAGGTGTAATCGTGTCGGGTTAGAGCTATCACGCCAGGAATGCGCGGCGCAGAATATCCGCCAGGTCCATCGCTGGCTGTCCGGCAAGCCGATCCAGTTTTCAATGTTGCAGGAGCGCTTAGATTAGCCGCTGCGGCGAGAATGCTCAGCGTTGTCAAGCGCGTTTTTACGT
>DAOTTX010000260.1:0-1628 GCA_034437515.1 Anaerolineae bacterium | reverse complement strand
GCCTCGTTGCGCACGTCGTTGTAGCGGTTGACCCATACCTCGGCGCGGGCGTGAACGGGCCCCAGCTTGCCACCCAGCGCCTTCGTCCGGCCTTCGATCCAGATGAGGAAGGCGTCGATGTGGTTCATCTCGTCGAAGGTTCGGCGTCGCAATTGGTTCTGTTCCTCTGGCGACAGTTCATTAGGATTGATGCCACACTTGGCAGCGCCTTCGTGCCACGCGGTGCGAATGCCCATCCTGATCGTCGCACTCATTGCCTCGTAGGCGTCGTAGTAGTCGAGCGCGCCCACCCAGAGGCCACGAGAGGCCGCCCGAATTCCGCTCCGGTAGTTAGACGCTCCCCGAGACGATTCTGTCAGTTTAGTCATTCTCGCCCACCTCGCCTCCGCGTTCCTGATAATATAATTGTAAAAACTTGTCCGCTTGTCTCCTGTCGCTATTTTTCTCGTCTTCTGACAATGAGTTGTATTCGGTGCGCATTTGGCGTCTCCATCGCTCAACCAGACATTTGGGGATTACGAGCGCGCCTTCATAATATTGATCTTCTGTTAGTTCATACTGGATTGATTTCTCAAATATATAATGCATCCAACCAGACCATTGTCTATGACACAAGTCCGCTAGACTTTCTCTCATTTCGCCGCGGTTGTCCAGCTCTCCACCCTTAGCCGCCATCCTCGCCCACCTCGCCTTCGTGCTGCTCTAGTCGTATTTCCTCTATGCGCTCCCGTACCCTCTCAGCCTTTATGCCAGAGTTGAACTCGCCAAGACAACGTATAAGAAAGTGCGGACGGTACAGATTCACCGGGACCCCCTCGATGTCCAGCTCTCCCGCCGCGGTCTTCGGCCTTTTTGCTTTAGTTGCCATCCTCGCCCTCCATCACGGTCTCGACCGCCTCGCCTATCGCCCACGTCATCACGTCTTCCAGCCGCGCGCTCCCATTCGCCAGGTTCTCGCCTATCGCGCGCGCCACCGCCTGTACCTCTTCCGGTACGTAAGCGCCCTCCGGTCCCGGAGCGGCGACGCCCAGCAGCGCCTCGTCGCTCACCAGCTCGTCGACGCCCTCGATGCCCAGCGCGTTCAGCGCCATCGTATAAAATCTACCCATCATTCTCATCGCGGGGTTCGGGCGCAGCACCCCCGCCTCGACGAACGGCACAATCGTCGTCCGCACGAACTCACCCAGCGCGTCGGCGATGTCAGGGAAGTCGCTGAGGGAGAAGGTGTCGATGGACACATCTATCGTGTGCTCATCGAACGTCACGCCGCCGAACTTCTCACGCGCCATAATGACGATCTCGGCGATGCGTCTGAATTGCGCGGCCCAGAAGTTGCGGTAATTCTCAAACAGCATCGACTGAGCCTTGTCCATCTCCAGCGCCGTCGCCCAGCGCGACGTGTCCAGTCCCGCCGACGTGGGGAATAGGCCAGCACCGAGTAGCGCCATCCACGAAAACGTCTGGTTGTCGGTCGCTGTGTCGCCCGCCGACGTTGATGGCAAGATGTCGGTCGTGTCTACCGCCTGGTTGTCGATCTCGACGCTTCCGGCTGGCGCGGGTGGATTGGTGTCGTAGTACTGTGACCGGCTAAGGTTGGAGGCAATGGTCGATGCAATGCTGCCCACCGC
>DAOTTX010000259.1:0-3253 GCA_034437515.1 Anaerolineae bacterium | reverse complement strand
AACTCCAGAATTGCGCGGTGCGTTCGGCGGTATCATAGAACAAGACCAGGCTACCGGCTCCATTCACTTCTACTGGTACCAGAATATCCCAGGTGGTGAACCAGTTGTTGTCTTCGAACAAAAACGAGATCGTGCCGTCGTCGGCCACGTCCCACACATTACCGGTACCATTTTTGTTGTAAAAGAGCAGTTCGTCACTGCCGTCATTGTCCGGGTCGAACGGGACGATGATGTCCCAGGCGTTCCAGGTGCCATCATAGACTTGATTGCTGAGCTGGCCCTGTGCATCGAAGTTCCAGAACTGGGCGGTGCGCTCAGCGGTATCATAGAACAACACCAGGTTGTTCGGGCCGTTCGTCCGCACTGGCACGATGATGTCCCAGGTGGTGAACCAGTTATCAGCTTCGAACAGGAGTGAGATCGTCCCGTCGTCGGCCACGTCCCATACATTACCGGTACCGTTTTTGTTGTAAAAGAGCAGTTCGTCACTGCCGTCATTGTCCGGGTCAAAGGGGACGATGATGTCCCAGGCGTTCCAGGTGCCATCATAGACTTGATTGCTGAGCTGGCCCTGTGCATCGAAGTTCCAGAACTGGGCAGTGCGCTCGGCGGTATCATAAAACAGTACCAGGTTATTCGGGCCATTCGTCCGCACTGGGACGATGATGTCCCAGGTGGTGAACCAATTATCGGCACTGAACAATTGTGAGATCGTGCCATCCGGGCCGACATCCCACACGTCACCGGATCCACCCGATTGTGCCTCAGCAGATTGAAGATCTAGTGTGAGTACGATGCTCAGCAAGATCAACAGACCAGCGGTTATCTTATACATGATTTTCTCTCCTCATTGCATTTGATTCGTGTTACGGGCGAACTTGTGGCGGTGGGTAGCGCATAAATTCCGGTGCTGCTGCCGCAGCATTAGCAGACTCAAAGACATACAGCGCGTAGAAGGTATTCACTTCCACACTCAGTTGGATTTCGTCAACTTGGTCGAATCCGGTTTCCAGTAGGCGTTGTTCACCCGTTTCAAAGTCCATCTCATAGACGCGAATCTGCTGTGGGGACATTTCCAGCAGAGTCTCCACAACTTGCTCGGCGGATTCCGGCTGGGCAATGCCGAACACAATCGGCAACTGTGCTGGCTCATCACGACCGGACTCCACTGACAGGACGATGGTGCCATAGTAGTTGGTCTCCGGTTCCAGCATGTCACCAGGGAAGAGCATATCGCCGGGGAACATTTCGGTACCCGGTATGTAATCCGTTACCGGGTGCAGCATATCACCGGGGAAGAAGATGTCATTTTGAGGGTAGGTCGCCTCCGGGAATAACATGTCGCCTGGGAACAGGAGATCGGCTTCGAACCAGTCCCTATCGGGCGTCAGCATATCGCCGGGGAACAACACCTCGCTGGCGAAGAATGTCTCTTGCGGGAAGAACGTCACCGTCGGCATTCGCATATCTTCCGGCGAGGAAAATGCGATCATCTGCATGGTCTCTGGTGAGACAGACATCGTGTATTCCGCTGGGCCTGATAACAGTATTGACGCAAAGCCTGTTGTCGCTTCTGGTGCGCCACCAGCCATTAGGATGCTGTAGGCTGACTGTACGCTTGACAGCGTGCCAACGAAGGGTTGTTCACTCTGAAACCCGATGAGTTCAGCCAGTGTGTTGCCGTCATAACCACATAACGTCGGGTTGTCTCGACCTTCCAGATCAACGTAACGACCTGCTGCGCTACACTGTGCCTCAACCAGATCGGGCAGGGGAATCGGTGCAACTTGAGAGGATGCTTCGCCGGAAGTGTTCAAGGTTGCTAGTATGGCCTCCGCAACCGCATTGGCCTGTTCCGCTGTAGCACTGACACTTCCGCTGAGGGCAATCGTATTGCCACCTGCATAAACCGTTGAAGTCAGGTCGAAGCCCAGTTCGGCATCTTGAACACGGAATCGCAGGACATCAAATGTAGTACCGCCAGTCTCTACGCTATAAATCTCGGATTCACCACCGGGGACGACCATCAGTTCAGCCAATGCTGGGATAGCTTCTTCTGCATTTGAAAAGGTAATCCCCATCAGGTTGTTGGTATACGCGCTGTACTGCGCTACCGTGAAGATTTGTAGATAGATCGTCTCATCAGCCGGGGCCGACATTAGCGGAGCACTCAAATACTGCTCTAGATATGCGCCATCGTTGGTAACCATTACACCGCTGAGATCGTACTGATCCACATTGAATTCTGTGGCGAACCATCCTGCCGGATATTGGAACGAAATTCCGTTGTTTTCGGATGTAAAACTTTCTGTCAAGTCTTGGGCCTGGGTCGTGCTAAAGGTCATCAGTACCATCAGGCCGATTAAAATCCACTTTCTCATGATTAAACTCCTTAAGATCTTGGTAACGGTATAGATGAGAATTGAAGGTTAAATTCGAAGTTGCCGGCTATTGGTGGTGTCTCGCCGCTTAGTGAGAACGTGCCGCTTACGTCGATATTGAGTACATATCCATCGGATGATGCGGTCACGCTGGCGTCTTGTGGTGTTATAAAGTAGGTCGTGGCTCCATCAAAAAAGCGGAACAGCGAGCCGACTTGATCGGTATTTTCCGACTCTCTGACGAGCGCATAGGTCTTCCCGTCTATCGGTGGGATTTCGGGAATGGTGAATTGGAACAGGTTGGGTGCGTTGTCATCGCCAGAGGGCGTGATGATGCTCAGGAAAAAGGGATCATCCCCTGGATCATCGTCAAACCGCAAGTTGAAACTAGCTGGTTCAGTTGCAATGGCCTCCGTCGGGAGATCAATTGTCAGTCTCGGTAGATCGTAGACATAAACCAGGTTTTCTAGAGCGGTTTCATTCCCGACACTGTTCACCCATTCCTCCACGACCGGCATCATCGCCTCGACATCTGCCGTCAGCATCCGTACAGAGAGTACGGCATAAGTTGGGTTATCCGGCGTGCTGAAATCTATGATGTGTAGAATCTGTGTCTCGTCGGGATCATCTGGGTTGGTCTTAAGTGTAAGCCCTTCATAGCGAAAGGCTGTGCGCCCGTTGATGGATGTTTCGGTATCCGCGATTGAGACTCTATCAACAATGCTGGAGTAGCTACTGGCAAGAAAGTCGATGATTTGCTCCTGAGTGCGGTCGCCGAAGTCATCGATGCTGTTCATATCATTCGGCAGGATGTGCGCTCTAAAGTCGATGTCTTCTTCGCCTTCAGGGCGTCCGGCCAGGTCATCGCTGAC
>DAOTTX010000258.1:0-3753 GCA_034437515.1 Anaerolineae bacterium | reverse complement strand
TGAGCGCAGCGGCACAAGCCAGGAGAAAACGGCTAAAGCGACCTGCCCCGCAGGTTGACGCGCCGCCGCGCCTGTGAAGATGGTCAGGATAAATCGCTTGCTTGAGGCGATAAGGGCGCAGAGCCAGCAGGAGGTGATGCGGATCGCAGCTTGTGTGGATGACGGTCACGGCGGCACCAAACCTGATATCGGTGACAGATGAGGCGTACCAGCCGGTCATCGGTGCAGCGCAAAACGAGCTGATGGGTGCAGATTGCTGGATTGCGGTCGCGGGGGATGATTATCCGCAAAAGGCATCAGCTATAATGCGCGGACAGGCTGCCAGATGATATCGACAATGAAACCGCAATGAACAGTATCGACCAACCGCCCTGCCCCGGATGTGTGACAAGGATGTGGGGACAGAAGCTATTTTGAGGATAGGAATAACGACCAGAAAGTGTGATGAGTGTTGTTTACAATGAGTCAGTCCCCACAATCCCCACAGTCCCCACACAGAAAACAACAACTTTGATGCAAATTTTTGCACATTCACTGCTTCAAATACGATCCGTCCCCACAATCCTCACTGTCCCCACACGGTAATCGACTGTTTTTGTGCAAACTTTTACACCCCCTGCATTTTTTGTAATTTCCAGCAAAATCGTGATTGTGCATGTGGGGATGTGGGGACAGTGGGGACGACGAGAGCGTGAGATACCCCTCTCGTCGTCTGATTTCACTCAAGATCATCGAACACATTGGCTTTCAAGCGCCACATACGCACTTTGGCTTTGCGGACACTCACCTTCACGGTCAGGTGTCTGCCCCCATCGCGTGTGAGAAGCCAGCCCTCTTCCTTCAATACGGAACCAATTGCCCCAACCGGGAACTTGAGGGCATGGACTTTGTTCACGGCACGATAGGCGACCTCTGGCAGTAGGTGGATGAAATGCTCGTCCCGGTAGCCGACGATAGTTGTGCCCGGTGGCGGCTCAATCGGGTTCTGACGATCCTCAGCCAGCATCGCCTCACCGCTGGCGAGAAGCTGCCCCAGCACGTTGAGAAAGACCTCGCTGGCACGTTCTTCACGCACGATCTGCACCGTCTCGACAATCGAATCCTGCCACGCTGGAAGCATATACTCACCGTCGATCTCGTCAATGAAGCGTGACAGCAGTTGGTAGACCGTCACCAGCACCGCCCAGTTGCCGACCAGCCGCCCGGTACTGGCGCGATTGCCCTTCACCTTGCTGCGGAGCTTGGCGCGATAGCCGTCAACGTTGCGCAGGTAGCGGTTGGTGATGTCATCCTGAAGGTTGCCTGCCTCAAGCTGCTTCGCCACCCATGAGACGAAGTGGGCAGTAAAGCCCGGCAGATGGTGGCGCAGCGCATCGGCGGCAAGCAGCTTCTCACCATTCGGATCACGGTGTTCCCAGGGTGGTACATCAATCACCAACATACGGCTGAGGACAGATGCTTCCCCCTCTATCGTCGTCTCGCCAGTGGAGAGGATCAACCCGCGACAGGGGCGTTCCTCGCGCAGCTTGGCCTCGCGGGTCAGCCTGCCTCGCCCCATGCCACGCGAATACGATTGCAAGAAGCGCGTGTAAGTGCGCTCATCCGCATAGATGTGTTTGTAGTCATCGACCCAATAGAGCGCGTCGGTCAGCGGGTGCCCCAGCGCCTCAACGGTGTTGATGGTATCGCCCCACTGCGCGGGCGGACTGTCGCGGTCGAAACGTCCATACAGACTGCTCATCAATGCTGCCAACTCGGACTTGCCGCTGCCGTAGGTTCCGGCAAGGTGCAGTGCAGGACGCATCGCTGAAGGAGGGAAGAAGCGTTGTAACACGGGCAGCATGGCGAAGGCGATACAGGCAGGCGCGATGTCGGACGGAAAGACGGCGGTCATGGCATCAAAAGCATCTCGCGCATCGTTCCAGGTGCAGGCTTGCACGCCATAATCGCGCAATCTGCTGGATAGCTCGACCTCTGGTGGGTCACTGAGTTTGCCCTTCGCGGTAATGCAGTCGGCAGGTGTGAGATAGACCCACCTGCCCTCCAACTGCGTCCAGCCCATGAAGCGGTAGGTTTCCCGCACCGGATAGCTGCCCGACAGCGCCAGGATCGCCGGTGTCAAATGCTTGCTCATGCCAGCCCTGACGGTGAACGTTTCGCCAGCGTTAGCGGCGAAGAAACGCTGAAGCGCGTTGGGATCACCGAACAACTCCGACGGCACATCAAGCGTTTCCTGATGCCCATGCCCTTCGACTTCTACCCGCGCCACTCGTTCGCGTTTGCCGTCATCGTCCAGCCGGTTGACTCTTTCCATGATGCGTGCCTGCCAGGACGCGATAATCTTCTGGATCGTGCCGCGATGGGTATGCTTGCGGTAGATCATATGTCCCTCGTGTTCGATATACTCCTCGGTATCGACCACCGACGCACGCTGTTCACGTTCCAGTTCGCGCCGCTTCTCCTTATACAGCTTGTCGATGTCAGAGATTTTCAGACCATCGCCGGTGAGAGACTTGAATTTCTCGCGCTGTTCGGCCCATTCAACCGCGTTGAGGTGGGCGCAGGCTTCCACCGTTTCGATGATCTCGGTGGCAGATGGTCTTTCAACGGACTTCTGCCGCGTGCCGTAGCGATCGACCAGACGACTGACATGAGCATCTGCTACCTGCCGCCGCGACTGGATCGGCTCGCGTGGCGATTGACTGAAGGCACTTGCTATGGTTGCTCTGGCCTCCTTCTCCCGTGCAGCGGAGTTCTCGCTGCCATCTCCATCGGCGATGTAGCGGCTGACGAGTTTGCGCTCAGCATCGGATTGACTGTAGCCAGCATCCCGAAGCTGACAGGCGGCGGCAAACAGTTCGTGGTTGCGGTTGCCGTTGGCTGCACCGGACGACAGATAGCTCTCGGTGCGCGGTGGCAGCGGTGCATTGCCGTTGAGCGTTACCATGTCCAGACCATCAATACGCTCCACCTTCGGTCGCGGCTGGACTTCCAACCAGTCGAAGCAGTGCAGCGGATAACGCCGATCTGGATGCCAGTCGGTGATCTGCACCTGTGCACCGTCGCGGTCTGGTTTGGTGTTGGTGCTGCCCGGCAAGCGCATCACAGATGCCACGGATTTCACATAGCCCTCGTCCCCGCCGAGCGCATTGAACAAGCCCTGCATGACGCGACCGATTTTCTCCTTGTTTTCGTCGTCCAGCAGCAGCGGCTCATCCAGCAGCCAGTAGCCGTGCCAGCCGCCACCACTGCTGACGATAGCCGATGGCAGTGGATCGAATGCTTGCAGTCGCTCCAGATCGCGCTGACGGTGCTCCTCCGGTCCGTCGATGTCAATCCAGAGCGCGTGCAATAGTGCAGCAGACGCAGCATTGCCCTTTTTCCCCGAACGGAGGCAGGGCGCGAAGTACACGCCATAGCCCTCGCCGTTGAGTTTGTCTGCCTGTTGCAGCACAGCGTCACGCTGTTTGGCGTTCCCGATCTGCGTCCAGAGCGCCCGTACTTCCCCCGTGCCCGGATGGATGCAGCGCAACTCCAGCCACAGATCAGCTGGTGTCTGCGGATACAGCGCAGAGAGGAAAGCCTCCCTGCCCGCGTTTTCGTCGTTGGTTGATTCGTGTTTATGTGTCATACTGTTCGTATTCCTTTATGTGTCACACAGGGGCTTGAGGCGCGATTCGTTTGGCTGACGGTGCGCTTCCGGCTCCTGTGTGCGTGTCGCATACATGCGATTGGTTAAAAGTCAATGTCCGG
>DAOTTX010000257.1:0-1799 GCA_034437515.1 Anaerolineae bacterium | reverse complement strand
GTTGTTGCGAATGAAGCGATTGAGCGCCTCGATCTTGCCGTGACCCTCTGGACGGTACGCGGTGGTGTGCGTGATCCCGTGGATGCCCAGGGTCGCCACGATCTGCTTCATGTGCTGCGACCGGTAGACCTTGCCGTTGTCGTAGTAGACCCGTCTGGGGATGCCCCACTTCTGTAAGGCCCGCCGAAACGACAGCTCCAGGTACGGCAGCCCCTCCTGGAAGCTGA
Organism: Anaerolineae bacterium; assembly: GCA_034437515.1. Taxonomy (GTDB): domain Bacteria; phylum Chloroflexota; class Anaerolineae; order Aggregatilineales; family Phototrophicaceae; genus DAOTTX01. The sequence goes on along the minus strand of DAOTTX010000257.1, from coordinate 1,572 downwards.
AGCGACCGTCGAGCAAGAGCCGAGAGTGGTCGTCGAGAAACGCAAACAGGTTGGCCCGCTTCATCTTGCCCGGCCTCGATGGATCGGGAAGCCACGGCCCCACCAGCATGTCCGACTGCCACAGCGCGTTCGGAAACTCCGCCTCGAAGCGGTCCAGGTCCTTGCGGTCAGTGGGGCTCGACGCCCGCGCCGAAATTCCCTTGGACTGCAGCACCCGATGCACCGTACTGCGGCGAAACACCTCGCGCTCCACTTTTCCCGTCTCCTCGGCAATCTTGATGATCTTGTCGAGCGTCCGCTGGGGCACCTCCTCCTTCAGCCGGCAGATCAGCGCGCACTGCTCCTCGGTGAGCACCTTCGTCCCACGCGAGGGACGCGCCTTGTCCATCAGGCCCGGCAGACCATCGCGCCGATAGCGACGCACCCAAACACGGATCGTCTCCGCTTTGACCAGAAACGGCTCCCCGTCCGGGCCGGTCCACCGCTCGCCCGCCAGTTCCTCGAGCAGCTTGCGCCGCTCACCACGACAAGGTCTCCGCGACAGGTACCCCGCGATCACCTGATAGCGACACAGCGCCATCGCCAAACGTGGGTCGACCTCTTCTCGCTTCTTCAGCATCGTCTCGTCCTCCTTTTCTCCGGCCTTTGCACCGGACGAGGACCAGCCTATCCGATCACGTTTGGCGGGACGACGTCAGCGACTGTGGGATCGCACCGAGTCTCGGGGCTGGATTTCCTGGAGGCAAAGCGATACCTTCTCGCCCAGGAGGATGGGCGATGGAGCTCAAATACAAGTTGGCTTTGTCGTCGTTTGCCACCTCCTGCGAGCCTCGGCCAGAAGGTACGACGCATGTTTCGCGAGCTGTCTCGCGCCAACGAGCAGCATTGCGTATCCACGCCAGAGTAGGGTGAGTTTTGCCGGCGACAGCCATCGCCGGCTGGTAACAGCGTCTGGGGGTGACAAGCCCCCTTCAAAAAGTGACTCGACTGGCCGAGGCTCGGCTTCTTCTATCAAAGCAAGGCGTATCGCCTGCTGGATCTCTATTGCATGCGCCTGCGCACGCGCCACCCAGCGCTGCACCGTCCGGTCGCTCCCCACCTCCTCCAGACCCTCGTGCACCTCCGCGCGGCGGTGAAACCCCACCGGCGAATCGATCACCCCCACGATCCGTAGGGTCATCAGGATCGACACGAACGCGGAAGAGAACCCGTCGTCCAATGGACGGCTGTGGCACGTCGTCTGCGTCCCCCGAAGAAGCCAGCGGCGTTTGTGAATGACAAACCAAACAGGATGACCGCGCCGAAGGCGCACCTGCCGCTTGCTGAACCAACCGTGAGCGTCCCAACCGACCCCCGGTCGAACACCGTCGTACTGCAACGAACCGTCAGACCGAAACACGTACCCCAGCGCCAACTCCGAACCACCGTCCAGAATCCACGGATCGTACCCCGACATCAGACGCCCCCCACAAGACGTCCCAGCCATCGATACCGGTATCGCAGATTATGAAGAGATCACGAAATCTGGGACAAAGAGTCCTTCAGCTGTGATGGAACGGGCGGACGGGACAC
>DAOTTX010000256.1:0-4055 GCA_034437515.1 Anaerolineae bacterium | reverse complement strand
CTGGGATCCAAAGATGTGGCTGCGGAAAGGGCTTCCGAACCCCCTTGCAGGAATGAGAGGACGCATCGCATACGTGCTGGTCGGGTTATTGGCGATTGGCGTTGTTGTGCTCGCGGGGGCGAAACTTTACCCGCACGTCGACGTGGCTTCTCTGTTCAAAACTGGCAGAAACACCGTGGAGTTGAAAGCGGGGAGCGGTAATTTTGCCAGCGCGGCTGGCGAGCAAGCCACGTTCACGCCTGTTCCTTCGCCGACCCCCACAGTGGCGGTAGCAACGCCGATAGTGACGGCGACGCCAGTAGCGACAATGGCAGTGGTAGCGACGATGCCTGTTACGCATACCACAGGGATCACGGCCACCATCGCCGGGACCGGAGGGGTGCTGTTGCGGGTGCGGGCCGAGCCGGGCGGTGACGTGATCGGACACCTGGCGGAGGGGACACAGGTGTCCGTCCTGGAGGACTTGGCGTTTCAGGGGGATGTCCGCTGGCGTCAGGTGCAGATGCCGGACGGGGCGATAGGGTGGGTGGCCGAAAAGTATATGGTTCTGAACGATTGATGGATGAGGAGGGCGTGATGTCCAGAATTCGCTTTGTATTCGGTGTGGTTGTGATCCTGGCGCTCGGTGTGGGAACGGCCAGGTCGATGGCGGTGCGACAGCCGGAGCCGGTCGTCCGTGTTTCGGTGGCCTCCGACGGCGCAGAGGCGGAGAGAGGGTCCGCATCGCTCTCTCTTTCTGCCGATGGACGTTACGCGGCGTTTGCTTCCGAAGCCAGCAACCTGGTCGAAGAAGACACCAACGATACGTGGGACATCTTTGTTCGTGATTGCCAGGAGGGGACGACGACGCGGGTCTCGGTCGATTCCAAAGGAGAGCAGGGGAACGGCAAGTGCCTATACGCCACAATCTCGGCCGATGGCCGCTACGTGGGATTCAGCTCTCGGGCCAATAATCTGGTCGAGGGAGACACAAACCGTGTTGGGTACGACGCCTTCGTTCACGACCGCCAGACAGGGAAAACCACGCTCGTCTCACTCAACTCGGAAGGAGAACAGGCAAAGAACAACGGGGAATCGCTCGGAGTTTTCGTCGAAGCGATGTCCGCCGATGGCCGCTACGTGGTGCTCGTGTCCGACGTCAAGCACTTGGTCGCAGAGGATGACGAGTTAAATTGGGACGTCTTTGTTCACGATCGGCAGACGGGGGAGACCACGTGTGTCTCGATGTCCCCCGACGGCACAGGGGAGAGGATGTCTTACGACGCCTCTATCTCTCACGATGGCCGCTACGTGGTGTTCACCTCCTCGTCCGATAATCTGGTCGCAGGAGATACCAACAAGGCGGACGACGTCTTTGTCCACGATCGGGAGACAGGGAAGACTGTTCGTGTCTCGGTCAGCTCCGGGGGAGACCAGAGGAACGGACGTTCTTGGGACCCTGCCATCTCCGCCGATGGCCGCTACGTAGCATTTGCTTCCGCGGCCAGCAACCTGGTTGAGGGGGATACGAACGGCAAGTGGGACATCTTTGTCCACGATTGTTGGGAAGGGACGACGGCGCGGGTCTCGGTCGGTCCCGAAGGACGCGAGGCGAATGGATCATCGGTGTCCCCCATCATCTCCGCCAATGGTCGCTACGTGGGGTTCGACTCCAGCGCCGGTAATTTGGTTGCAGGAGTAGGAGGCGAAGGGAGCCTCGATGAGGATAGAAACGTCTTCGTCCACGACCGGCAGACTGGAGAGACGGTGTGTATCTCTATCGCTCCCAACGGCGTAACGGCGAACGACATCTCTTTCGGCGCTTCCATCTCCAGGTCCGGTCGTTACGTGGCGTTTGTCTCCGAGGCCAGTAACCTGGTGTCCGGAGACACGAACGAGGCCAAAGATTCTTTCATGGGCTACGTCTCGGTACGCTATTCTGTCTACTTGCCCCTGATCAGACGCTGAAAATAGAGAAACGGGAGGAAATTGATGCGTAAATTGGCCTTTTCAGTGGGAGTGACGCTGCTGGTCGGAATTATAGCGGTGGTGTACCGGACAGTAGCCCTGGCGCAGAGTGAACCGCCGCAGCTCGTGTTCTGGCAAGACTCGAACACTGGAAAAGTGACTCCAGATTTGTATATGGTTGAATATCCGGAATATCCGGATCGACTCGACCGGATTGACTGGATCACGTCGGCAGATGCGCCGTGGATTCACTACATCCCTGAATATGGTGGAAGCCCCATAGGCGCTTTTGCGACCGTCTCCATCACTGGCACAACTGGCTATCCGAGTGGCGCTTATGAGGGTCTGCTCGAAATCAAAGGGGTGATATTTAGTGAGCAGTTGCACAGGTTTTTCTATTACGTGCCTGTGCGGTTGGTTGTGTCTTCCCATCGTGTCTACTTGCCCGTTGTGCAAAGGTCGGCGAATTAGCACATAGCCCGGAGAGGAGGCAACGGATGAGAGAACCATCTGGGTGTGGGTATCCCGGCTCACAACCTTTCCCGCGTTTTCACGCCCTTTTTACCACGAAGGAGCCTGGCGCGGGCACAGGGCTAGGGCTTTCTATCAGCTGCGGGATCGTCCAGGATCACCAGGGCGACATCCAGGTGGAGAGCGTCGAGGGCGAGTACACTATTTTCCAGGCGGATCTTTCTGTGGCTTCGGAGCGGGAATGAGCTGGTGGAGAGCGAAGAAGAAGCAGATCGGCGAGGAACCCGCGCTGTCCGTCGCGGAGCTGAGGAGCGCGCTCTTCGATGTGCTACAGGAGCGCTCTCTCGACGGACAGCGCGGCGCCGACGTTTGGGTGTGCCCAACCTGCGCCCACAGGGAACCGGCAGTGGACGCTGGCGGCCTTGTCCCGAAAGTGAGCACAAAAAGCTGTGGCCGGTGATTTTGCTCTGCGCTGAGTCGCCTTTTCTGATTGCCCCCCGAATCCCCAAGCTCCAAAAGACGAGGGGATTTTGTTTGACACGCCAGGTTGTGTGTGCTATACTGTACAAGTAAGGTATTATACGGTATAAGCAGGTTAAGGGGGTTGGGGCTATGACGAAGATGGATGGGGGCAAGAAAACGTTCAGCCTGGGGGCCGACGCTGCGGAATTACTGGAGACCCTTGCCGACCGTTTCTTTGGGAGCAACCAGACCGAAACGGTGCGGGCTGGTCTGCGCGCCCTTGCCGTCGAGTATGGTCTCCTGGGCGAGACGACGTGGATCGTGGATGGCTACGTAGCGGGCCGAGCGCCCAAGGGCGGTGCTCGCTGCTACCGGTGTGAACGACGTTTTCAGACTGGCGAACTTCTCTACCGCCCCGTCTTTCGTCGAGGTGCTGGGCCAGATGCGCTCTCGCGTCTGCCGGAAGAGGAGCTTTGGGTCTGTCCTTTCTGTGTCGAGGAGGAGTCCGATGCGTGACGCGAAAGTGGACGAGCGGGCCGTCGTGGCTGGGCCGGAAGCACCGGAGGTCGCGCAGTGCCCGGCCTGTGGTGGGGAGGTTCGTCTTCGCAAGCGGAAGAATATGGACGGCGAGATCAGTTGGTTCTACCGCCACAAACAAGGGACGGGACGGCAAGATTGCCCTCGGCGGTACCAGCCTTCGCGATAGAGTCCAGAGACGGGAAGCAGTCAGGGATTTGACAACTATGGTTACTATGGTATATTACGGTAAATACCATATATAATGAAGCTCATGAGTGTAATTTGAACGTCGCATAACATTGTCTCATAACAGGTCTTATAGGACGCAGGGAGGCCCTAAACAACCTCCCAGACCCCCGCTAAGAGGGGGTTAAAAATGTCGCAAAAACTTTTCAAGCCCCCTTTCGAAGGTAACAAACCCCCATGATAGATCGAGGAAAAGGAGCAGCGCGATGAGAGCAACCTCAAAAAGGGATACAAGTGTCGATTGGACTGAAGCCGTCGAGTCATTCCTTCAGGACTCTGACTTTGCGCCATCCACCCGTGCCACGTACCGGCGGGCGCTTGCTGCTTTTTGCGAGTGGTACACCGGCACCTACAACGAGGAGCCCGAGCCGGAGCTAGTGAACGAGGAAGATGCGCGGGACTGGCGCTCC
>DAOTTX010000255.1:0-23666 GCA_034437515.1 Anaerolineae bacterium | reverse complement strand
GTTGTGCTAAACGTAAAATTGCGCTCATGCGCTTCTCTATTATAGCCTACATGCTGCACCTTGCCACTCTCTGTAATAATACGTAATACTTTGCGAGTGTCAGTAAAATTTTCGTTCCCCATTTCTGACGCTAATATTTTCCGCGCTTTTATCTAGACCGCGACCACGTGCCCGTTGGTCATCGCCGGGACACGACCTTCAGCGCGTGGGTACTCAATCGTCATCGTGATGAGCTTCGATTGTGTTCATGTGCGATTGAATGATTTCCAGCGAGAGCATGGACTCGCGCACCAGCGCAATCGAGCCGTAGCCCAGGCATAAGATACCGAACGTGGCAATCGAAAAGACGACCACATCCGGGTCACCGCCGCCGAACTCCACGACTGCACCCGCCGCGCTAGCGAGCACAAACGCGAACACGCAGGCGTACAAACTGACCAGCGCGTTACGGAACAACTTTGCGCGTTTGTCTAAATCCGCCATCTGGATCACTTCCGGGTGTTCGCGCTGGGTGATCCAGTGGTGGACTTCGGTGTGCAGGCTGGCAAAGCGGCTCGACGTAGAGACGATCAACAGACTAATGCCGGGCAAGATCAACAAAGGGGCTAACCAGATGACTTGTGTCTCAACCATTTTCTTTTTTCCAATACAACGTCCATTTCTCCTATTCTAGCGATGATTTGTTCTTCTGCCGACAAACGATGGTAGATATTCCATAATCGCTGGTTAACCATCGTTGTATAGCTCAAGTAGGTGAAGCCGGCGAAGAAGGCGGCGATCAAAAAGATCGAGAGCATCAAAGACGTCACAACATCGATTGGGAGCGACTCCCAGGACTGTCTAAACGGCGCTCTGACGAGTATCCACACATAGCGGAGCCAGTGCCTGCATCCACCATGTAGCGATAAACGCGACCAATCCCAGCGGCAGCCCACCGAGGAAATCCCGCGTGCGTGAGGAAATATCGAGCGATGCAGCAGTGAGCGCCCGTAAGCGCCACAGCGGTTCCAGCAGGTAGACCGATGCCATCAGCAAGGCCGCGCCCAGCAATAATAACCCGGCGACCAGGTCATCTAGGCTGTCAACATTGAAATAATCCGTACCGAAAAAGTCCCCCGCCGGGAACAATACCGGCGTCACCGTGATGAGTGAGATCATCACCAGCAGCACCGCCAATCGCAAGCCGACCACCGCTGTCATCCCCTGTCAGGCGCGGATCTGCGCGACAGCGTGCTTGGCACGGATCAACCGCTGCACATCGACGTCACTGACCGCGATCAGTTCCCAGCGACCGTCACGCTTATCACTGTTGACCAGATCAAGCCCGGCGTTGATGGCGACGAAGTCGAAGAGGAATTTTTCCAGCACGCTGGTAGCGAATGCGAGGCCTACACCAAACGTTACCAGATCATAAACCGCCGTCGGGTCGAAGCGTGCCATCAGCAAAGTGGCGAATAACCACAGCAGGGCCGCACCGGCACCCCAATCAAGCAGACGGCGGCGCGTCCAGGCTCGGAGGTCGGCGGCGGTGCGCCTCAAAGCGGAACAGCGCGAGGTCTGCCGGTGGCACCTGCGTGTGTGGTAGCAATGCGAATGGTTTGAAGAGTCTCATCATGTTGTTATTCTAGCTTAATTTGTGCATGTCACGTTCTCGCTATCATGAAAAACTGTTCATTCTAATGTTTTTGGTGGAATCAAACCAGATGTGCTGTTGTGAGGTCATTTCCACCAATTCAGTAGAATTAGAAAATCGTAATACTTTTGTATGGACATTTACTGTTATGAACTGGCAACCTTATCAAACCCAGGAGTTCTGGTTACCGCAAGCCTACATCAAGCCGGAAAATCCCTTCTTCGCCTACGAAGCTGAGAACTTTGACATCACCGCTGATGCCGACACCCTCAAGCAGCACACATTACGTTACGTCGGGTTTACCGTCGCGGTGGCGCTGACGGTCGGCCTGTTGGCGGCGTTGATCTCGCTGGTGCTCAACGCGACCTCGGACACCCGCACGACCAACCTCGTCGGGCTGGTGATCGCCGGGTTGGCGTTCGCGCTCATCTTCGAGCGATTGTACTTTGATTTTACGCTGGTCGCCGGGGTGCTGCCCGCGCTCCGCGAGGAATTGCAACCGGGGCGCTACGACCTCATCCCCACCACCGAAGATCGCGTCCCGCGCATTATACGGGCCAAGTTCACGCTGGAACAACTGCGTCAATGGGGACGCTGGCAGCTACACGCCGCGCTGACGGTCGCGCTGGTGCTGATGCTGGCCTTCGATGAGGCGTTCACGCTTTTGTTTATCCCGTCGTTGAGCATCTTCGCGGATCTGTTGCCACCGAACGACTTTGACCGGGCGTTTAACCTGCTACTCTACACCGGGAGCCTGCTGCTCATCGGGGCGATGCTCGTACTCGAAATCCGCAAGCGGTTGGATGTGCTGATCGCGGTCGGGTTGGCGCTCTCCATACGTCCTATCGAAAAGCAACAGGCGTTTACACTTGCCGGGCTGGCGGCCTTCGGCCTGTGGGCGGGGAGCCTGCTGCTGCTGCTCGTGCCGCGTGGCGTGGTCGCGCTCAGTGGCCTGACCATCGGGGAGGGCGGCGGCGCGATTCATCTGGTGGCGGCACTCATCGCGTCGGGAATCGTGTATGATGGATACCAACGCTTAACAACCATCGCCCTTAACACTGCCGCCCGACAGTTAGAGACGGAGCCTGTATGAACAAAGAATACGAGGCGTATCTTGCGCAGCTCGAAGCCGAACAGCAGGCCGCGCCCGCGGCGGAGTTGCCGCGTCTGCACACCTTCCGCCCCTTCCCACAAGGGGATGGGCCGCCGGGTTGGTTGAAAAGTCTGCTGCCCCACGCCTACATCATCCCCGGTGACCCGGTTTTCCTCTACGAAATGCGTGATTACACTGCCTCCTACGACCGTCAGACGCTAAGGCGGCGGCTGCGCTGGTCGCTGCTTGGCCTGCCTGCGGGGATCGTGTTGTGGCTGCTGGTGCAGGCCGTGATCCGCTTCGGCTTTCAATCCGATGTGGTGAACTACATCACGTTTGATCTGAACTGGTTAATTTTCGGGGCGCTGTTGATTGTCGCGGTCTTGTATGATGTGGTTAGCGATGGCGTGGTCATCTTCGGTACGGCTTTCAGCACGCATCACGACCCACCCGTTCATCGTGAACTGGTTACACTCAGCGGCATTGATACCGAATTCGTGCTGCGGAGCAAATTCGCCGCCGGGCAGATTCGGCAGTGGCGCGTGCTGCAAACCATGCTGTTCCTACGAACGCTGGCGGTGACTTATGCGCTGTTAAATCTGCTGGGGTTATCGTTGGTCTACGCCGGGCTGAATTCCGGCACTTACTTCGCCGAACGATTGGGATCAATCACCAGTTTCACCCCGCCACCCGCCGCCGAAGCGATGGCGCTGGTGGGGATGGTGTGCTTGTGTGCGCTGCTGCTGATCGAACCTGTGTGGCGGATGCGGGCGTTGGTGGCGGCGGGGGTGGCGGCCTCAGAGCGTGGCGCGACGGCGACCACGATCTACAACATGGGTGCGTTGGTCAGTGTGTGGCTGGTGCAGATTACCATGCTGGCGTTTGTGTTGATCCTGACGTTCGTCGCGGTGTCATCGCCATTTTGCCTGACCGCGCTGCCGGTCGCGCTGGTGATGGTCGGCGGGGGTGGCCTTTACTTGCTCTACGACGGTCTGCGGCTGTACTGGCTCAACGGGGCTTTTCGTCGCATGGATACCGGACTTTGAACGTCACCCACCTGCGGGTAAAATCAAAGTAGAATGAGTACGACAAAAACGGACATATAGATGACGCAAGAAACCGAATCGATCTCCGAAGTGGAAGCCCGCGTTCGCCGTGACGCCGCCATCGTGGAGCGCCTCGGCCCGGATTGGCAAACGGAGGGCTGGACGCTCGTAGACGGACACAACTATATGGCACGGCTGAACAAAGGCCGCACCAATCTCGATTTTTACGTCGATCTGCTGGGCGATGTCGAGGTCGTCGAAAGCGAGATTAACCCGGCGCAGGAAAACGGAAAACTGCTCGCGATGACCTTTCTCATCGGCTCTGTGTTGACCGCCATCATCCTCGCACGGATCGCAGGTTACCTATGAGCGAGGTCATGATTCGCAAGGCACGGTACGACGAATTAGGCCAGATTGCAGCGTTCATCCAGCCGTTCGTCGGCAAGGCGAAGCTGCTGCCACGCACACTCGACGAACTCGACGGCCTGCTGGAAACGCTGTTCGTCGCCGAATACGATGGGCGGATCGTCGGTTGTGCCGCGCTGGAAATCTACTCCAAGAAGCTCGCCGAAGTACGCAGCCTCGCCGTTTCCGAGACGGTGCGGGGGATGGGCATCGGCAAGCTACTGGTCAAGGCGTGTGTCGATCTCGCGGTGGAGCGTAACGTCTTCGAGGTAATGGCGATCACCTCATCCGAGGAATTTTTCATGGCGTGCGGGTTTGATTTTACGCTGCCGGGGGAAAAGAAAGCGGTTTTCGTTCAGACTCGCGACGATCTCTAAGTTTTCAGCCCGTCAGACAACCACCGTATGGCTTTGTCTTCGTTGCGCATCAAGAAAAAGCGAGTCGTGTCACGGTCACTGTGGTTGAGCCAGGTCGCCAGATTATAGACGACCGAGGCGACCAGATGCGACTCGTGCAACACAGCGGAGCGCGTATTCGGTTTCATCGGGTGGTCGGCCTGTATCTTGCGTGAATGACTAACGATGGACATCATCGAGGGTACCCCGATATTGACCAGCCGATAGAGAAAGCACAATGTCTCATCGGTCATCGCATCCATGTAAAGATCGCCGAGTTTAGCAGACCATGCCTCCAAAACTTGCTCGTCGGAGCCGTACCAGTTCATCTCGTGAATGCCATTCTCTCGACGACGATAGATAAATTTTTCTTTTGTAGGCATGAGCATTCCGGGCACCTAGTTTATGATAACTAAACTATAACAGAATGAAAGACGCCTTGTACAGTTATAAATATCATCATGCCTCAGTACCTTAGATACTAAAATTATCTATATCTGGCATCAAAACTGGCTATCAGCAAAGTTTAACAACAAATCGTACCATCTCCGGTTATAATGTGGGATAACCGCAGGTCAGTATGGGATAATGAGGGATAACGGTGATGGGCTATTGGGGCTGGCGACCCCTCGCCATGCTGTTTTGTTTTAGCGTTTGGGTCGTAAGTTGCAGTGATCCGGCAGAATTTGCGCCAGATTCATCCCCCACAAACTTACCCATCATCACCCTGACGAAGCAACATTCACCGCGTGGGCCGACAAGAACCGGGCCATTACTCCAACTGGAAACTTCACCACAGCGGTTCACCATAACGCAATCCACACCGGATGCCCCCCTACAACCCACACCCGTTCCCCTCGAACTATCCGTGCCGAGTTGCTACGAGTTGCGTAGTGGTGGGGTCACCTGCCTGGGGTTGGTTGAAAATACACAGCAGATCGCCGTGCAGCGCGTGGTGCTTGATACGCAATTATTTGACCGGGGGGGTGACACGCTGCGCGAAGTCAGCGTCACGCTGAACCAGCGTGTGCTGTTGCCCGGTGAAACCGCGCCTTACCGGGTGCTGTTCCCGCCGGAAGATGTGTTGTACCTCGCGGATGACGTCGGTGGGGTACGTGCCACGCTGCGCCGCGCCGAGACGGTCGGTGACCCGGCACCGGTGCTGCCTTTACAGGTCGAAGTGCAAACGGGGACGGCTGAGGGTGATGACGACCGCATCAATGTGACCGTCCGCAATGCGACCGCGACGGACGCGGCGTTGGTGCGTGTGGTGGTCACCCTGCTTGACGACGCAGAGCGTGTCATCGCCTATCGGGTGACGGAAAGCGGCGCACTCCCCGCCGGAGAAGGCCGCACGATGCAGATCACGCTGCTGCCGTTTATCGAAAGTGCCGAACAACGTGTGCGGGTCTATGCCGAAGGCGAACCTTAGCCGTCTACGTCGAGATACGCTCCCTCTTGAATGACCATGTCGGGTAGTTCGTTCCGGAAGTCATGCAGATTTTCGCGCAATGGGACGACCGCCCCCGGTTGCAGCGCGTAGAACGTCACCACTTGCCCACCCAGTACGACCACGTTGGGCGTCCCCCACTCACCTACCTCAACCCACCCCTCTGGATACCCCTTGACCAGATCCCGCAGCCAATGCCGGTAAACCACTGCGATTTCAGCCTCGGCGGTCAGGGCTTCGAGTTGGTTCAATTGGTAGTGATCCGCTATACGCGCTTCCGCGACAGGCAGTGACCCCAATCCCCAGATGTCTACCGCTTGCAGGTCAGCGAGGTAGTTCACCGCGCCGATGTCGTGGACGACGACGGTCGCATCAGTGTAGTAACGGTCGAGGAAGCGCCCCATCTGATACTGCTGGTTGTAAATGTTGTTGGTCGCTGCCAGCATCGGATAATCGTTACGGATGATCTGGAAACGATTCACAAAGGCGATCAAGCCGACGAGGGCGACCACACCCAACACCGGCGCGACCAGAGCGTTTCGTCGCCAGTGCATCGAGCCGGGCAAGGCGGGTAGCAGACGGGCGACACCGACCGCCATCACCACGACGCCCACCAGCACCAGATAGGCGTCGTAGCGTAAGAATAATCCCTCGTCGCTGACTAGCAGAAAATGCCCGGACAGCATCCCGGCAAAGGCGATAAGCACGACCGCCACCGCATCCCAATTGCGCTGCCACCATGCGACCGCCGCCAGAACCAGCGTCGCCAGCAGCAACGCCGCAAATAAGCGTAGATCGACGATCAACTTGACGGCATCGCCGAAGAACGTCACCAGTCCTGCCGGGGATGTCAGCCGTTCTAGCAAGCTCAGTTTATCGTCGGATTTGAGCAGCAGCGTCACGGGGACAGGAGGCCAACCGTTCACAGCCGCGATCATTCCATAAACCGTTGCTGGCAGCGTCCCCGCTGCCCCCAGCAGCAACGCGAGGCTGAACCGCCGGCGTAGCAGCAGCAAACCGCACAAGGCCGCCAGCAGAAAGAAGCCTTCGTAACGTACCGAGGTGGTCAGCGCCGCCAGCAGCACCGCCGCCGCGATCCATCCGCGTGTGGGCGGCGCGGCGATTAACGGCCCGGCGGTGAACAACAATAGCAGCGCGACCAGCGCGTGCAGCAGATGTTCCATGCCGAGGAAAATCAGCGGGTTCAACGGCACGCCGACCGTGATCGCCAGCTAAGCGACGGCACCCAACCAGGGTGGGGCACCGTAGCGCCGCAGAATCACATGGGCGCTGACCAGCAAACCGACCGCAAAAATAATGTTGAACACAAACGGGCTGAGCGTGTTCACACCGAAGATCACATAACTCATGGCGATCAGCAGCGTCCATAGCGGTGAGGAGGTGCTCGATGTGAACGCCTCCGCCGTGACGCCCCACACCCCCTGCGTGGCGAAGTTCTTAGCGATGCTCATATGAATGTAGGCGTCATCCAGCGCGTAGACCAGATGCCCGTCGTTGATGTTTAGAACTTTCAGCAGCATCCGCACCAGCAGCGCGGTGAAAACCCCTAGCGCCAGCAGCAGCGGCGCGTGTCTTTTCAGCGTATGCAAAAGACATTTCCCTCAATCGTTAATCGTCTGTTCGTTTTACCCGCTAAGACTCGTCCGGCGGTGGGTCATCCACTGGCGGATCGGTCGGCGGGGGTGGGTTGGTCGGCGGGGGTGGGTTGGTCGCGGTCGGCTGCGGCAGCGGCGTGTCGGTCGGCGGAGGTAATAGGGTCGCGGTCGGTGGGTCGGTCGCGGTCGGTTGTGGCAACGGTGTATTGGTGAAGGTCGGCAGCGGTGTAAATGTCGGTACCGCCGTCAGTGTCGGCGCGTTCGTCGAAGTCGGGATGTCTACCGGTTGTGTGGGCAGGCTGCTGGTCGGTTGTGCCGGTGGGAAGACCTGAATCGGCGTCGGGTCGAGATCACCAACGGGTGTGCGCGTCGGTCGTGGCGTGCGTGTCCGTGTGGGTGTCTCGGTGTCGTCCTCGTCGATTGGCTCCAGCGTGGCCTCGGTCGGAACGTCATCGACTGCGGTGTCGTCCGGGGCACTGGCCCATAAAAAGATCCCAATCGGATAAAACGGCAGCGCGATAAAGATAATGACGACGAACGTGATGCGAATGCGCTGCCGAATGTTGGCGTTGCTGCTGGTGTTGTAGTCGTTTTCCGGCCTCATAACCTATTTATCCCTCGTGTGCGTGTCTGCCCCTACTATAGCACGTTCTGGACGATTGTAAGGGCAACATCACGCGAAAACACGTTCTCTGTTCGCTCTCACGGTCGCGGTCGGTGACGGAGTGGTGTTGCGTTATTGGTCGGCATCGACGAGATGATCGCGCAGTATGACGGGCGCAGCGCACCATACGATACGATCTCCACGAAACCCGGTCAACAGATTCTAACCAATCGTGAACTGAAAGAGTAGCATCCCGGCGACTGCCAGCGCCATCGTCGGGTAGACGACCTGGTCAGGCATGTCCTCTCGTGCTTCGGGCAGCAGTTCACGGAACACCATCCAGATCATCGCACCGGCAGCCAACCCCAACCCGACCGGTAGCAACGGACGGAACACCAGCACGAACAGAAACGCCGGTACCGCCATCAACGGCTGCGGCAGGCTGCTGAACATACTCCATAGTGACGACCGCAACACACTCGTCCCGCGTGGGATCAGCACCAGGCTGATCGCCAGCCCTTCTGGAACGTTGTGGATGGCAATAGCGATGGAGATCAACGCGCCGAAGCTCTCGCCGTCACCGTAGGAAACCCCGACACCGATGCCTTCTGCAAAGGAATGTGCGGTCATCACCCCGACAATCATCAGCATTTTAATGGCGTTTGCCCCGTCGATCTCACCGATATGAAAGTCCTCATCGCGGTTTTCCAGCAAACGCTGGGCGACGTATACCAGCGCCACGCCGATACCCATGCCGATTAGCAAGCGGATGACGGGCTGCCCGACATTTTCCAGATTGACGGCTTCGACGATCAACCCGATGCTCGCGCCCAACATCAACCCGGCGGCAAGGGAATTGCCGATGCCAAGCCAACGTTTGCTGATGTCCTCGACGAACAGAAACGGCAGCGCACCAAAACCGGTCGCTACTGCCGTGATGGTCGAGGCGACCAGCACATGCCAAACACTGACCTCACCGCTGCTCGACATACTCTGACCGACCCAGATCGCCGCCACGATGACCGCCGCGAAAATGATCAACGCGCCGATGCCGTCGCGCCAACGATGTTGTTCTGCCCGACGTTGTGTCTCCACTTGGCTCACTTCTGTTTACCTTACTTTTAACGGTTTGTTTTATTTATATTATACCCGATTGTCAAATTTTTAAACAATAAGTGATTACCAATTTTAACCAATGTATAACATCAATTAAGGTCGATGCGTATTCAACACATAACCGGGGTCTCGCTGTGGTTGATGTGGTTACCTTCACCATCGAAGATGAGCGCCTTGTCGCCGATGTGCGGTATGACGGCATTATCAACAATCGGGCGATAGAATATCATCCGCAATTAGTTGTGAAAAATTTGTAACATCGCTGGAATTTCCGTCTTGCGCTTGCTTACCGTTCGCGCTACCGCTATGCTAAAGTTAACGGAAATTAAACGTCGAGTTATCATGGCAAACGCGAATCCCAGTTATCAAGAAGCGACCATCAAAACAGCGAACGACCTGATGACGGTGGCGAGCACCGCCGAACTTCAAGGCTTGTCTCAACTGACGCTGCCGGAGATCGAACATCTGACGAACGAGATCGCACGAGTCGTGCCAGCGGGCAACATCCCGGCGTTGATCTTGAGCAGCCTTTCCACATTAGAAGGGCGCAAGGTCGAGCGCACGGACTCCATCCGGCATGTGGAGGCGCTGTTTCGCGGTTTGCGCCAATCACTCGATAAGGCCATCTACACCGCGTTCTTCGCCACCCCTGCGACGGTCATCTATGGCTACCAGCAGATTCTACGCCTCGCTGGAGTCGAACTTGACGATGCGTTCAGCGAAGGGACGTGGCAGTTTTATCTGGAATTCGCCCTGCGGGAAGACAGCGCCTGCCATGCCAACGAAACCACCGGCTTTCACGATTATCTGGCGGAAAGCCGCAGCAAGATTAGCGAGGCCGACAAGCTCGCCGCGTGGATGCTGACCGCGATCAAGGCTATTTATCAACTGCCGGGGTTGCTCACCAACGAATGGCGCGAGCACGTCATCCTCAAGTTGCTGGTGGAAACAGCGGAAAAATATTACAGTCGCAAAGCGGAGGTTTACCGGCATCTGCCACGTGAATGGATGAAGCAGCTCCCCTATCGCCGCGAGGGAAAAACCGATTACCCGACCTACCGGCGCGAGGCGTTCGAGGCGTTCTGGCGTCCCCACTACGATGACCTGCCCGCTAAAGGTAAAACGTATTTCGATGATGCCTACACCGAGGCGGAAGACAAGCGCCTGCCCGCGTTCATCCGGCAGATGACGTGGCTGGCCTACACCGAACCGGGCAAACACCGCGAGGCACGGGTGCCTTACGCACTCAAAGACGCCTGCCTGGGTGTCATCTATCAGGATCGTTACTATCTGCTGCCGATCAGCGAACACACGCAGGACTTTAACAGCGTGCGCCAACTTGCCGCGTCGATCCTCGCAAACGAGAGCGGCACCCGCGCCACCCTGGACGAAACACTGGTTACGGCGGCCCGGCACAGTCACCGTGACCTGCGCGAACAACTTGGTGAAAAAGCCCACGAAGACTTACGCCTGCTGGCACAAACACCCATCCTCATCAACTGGGACGAACACGACGCCGCCCAACCCCTCGCTACCCTGCGTAGCGGCGCAAAACGCGGCATCGGTGACAACCCGATGACCATTATCCGCACTGGCGAAAGCATGGTGTTCGACCAATCGCACATCTTCTTTGACGGCGCGTGGGGCGCGGCGGTCGCGCAGATTATGACCTATGAGGCCGTGACGTGGGCGCGATACTTACCCCGGTTGAAGGCCACCACATCCGGTAAAGTGCCCTACAGCCCGACCTACCGCACCCCGGCGAAGCTGGCAAAGCAAGCGGAAAAAGTACATATTCCGTTGGAAGTCAGCGCGGAGAACGCCAAACTCAACCTGAAGACCATCCAAGATACGCGCTTCGTGCTCAAACAACATAAGGAAAATGCTTACGTCACCGTCAATGACCTGCTGATCTTGTATCGCAGCATACACGGTGTTACCTACAAGCCATCGGAGGCGCTGCAAGCGGCGATCAAAGCGGCGGAATCAAACAAAGTCGTCGCACAGACCGTGCGTGAGGCCATCAACCATATTCGCGGTCGTAACCCTGCGATCCTAATTCCATTGGATGCCCGGCACTTCGACCCGCGAGAACGTGTGTTCCCGATGAACTTTCGCAATCCGTTTACCGACTTCTACGAATATCACAAGCAGGCGATAGACGCGCTGCAAACCTATGAGATCGCGTATACCAAAGACGAACGCAAAGAGGCACGCGAGGCACTCTACAAGGCGCAAATCACCTACATCCGTGTGCTCGGTGGCTTTGGCGAACTGATGCGGCGCTACAAAGAGATTGCGATGGCGGGCCAGAGTGCCAGTACGACCAGCATCAAGTTTCTGGCCTATCTGCCGGAAGTGATGCAGGGATTGTTGAACAACATCCCCGGTCGCTTTGATGTGCTCAACGAGATCATCAAGGGTGAGGAAGTGTTCTCCAACGTCGGGCGGGTCGCACCGGGGTCATCCCTGCGGCGCTTTATCTCCGCCAAAGACGACAACGACCAGAAAACGCTCGTCTGGGGTGTGCAAACCACCGCCGACGGCGTCGCTTACATCACGCTGAGAGACTTCCGACCGTATGTACAGGTGCTGCGCAAGCACAACCCCACCCTCGCCCAGCACATCGTACAGGACTATCTCGACAGCTACGTAGACGGCTTGAACCGCTACATGCAAGAACTCCACGAGATCGCCGTCGCCGATGTCCAGAAGAGTGGCGGCCTGTTCAGCTTCTTTCGTTCATAGGATGTGAAATGACACAAACCCCTGACTTGATGATCGGACGTGTAATTGACGGCTACCGTGTGGAGCGTTTGCTCGGTCGCGGGGGGATGGCGCGGGTCTACCGGGCGCTGGACGAAAACCTGCACCGGCATGTCGCGCTCAAGGTGATTGACCCCCGTAGCGGCGCGAACTTGCTGGATTATCAAGAACGGTTTAAGCGTGAGGCACGCGCCATCGCACAGCTTAAACATAACAGCATCGTGGGGGTATATCGCTTTGGTGAAGTGGACAGCCTCTACTACATGGCGATGGATTACATCGACGGTGTAGACCTGGGCTGGGTGTTGGAAGATTACGACAAAGACAAAACACTGATGCCACACGATGAGGTCTACCGGGTGGTGCGTAAAATTGCGCTCGCGTTGGACTACGCCCACACGCAAGGCGTCATCCACCGGGATGTGAAGCCGTCAAACATTATGATTAACCAACGGGAAGAGCCGGTGCTAACTGACTTCGGACTGGTGATGATGGCGACGGAAGAAACCGAAGGCGACATCTTCGGCTCACCGTATTACATCGCGCCGGAACAGGCGGTGAACTCCGCCGGGGTGGTGGCACAAAGTGACCTGTATTCGCTGGGTGTGATGATCTACCAGATGCTAACCGGCGTCACCCCCTACAATGACGGCACACCGATGCAGGTCGCAATGGCGCATATGACCAAGCCTATCCCCAACCCACAGAACCATAACCCCAAACTGCACAAGGTATTTACGCCGTTCATCAAGAAAGCACTGGCAAAAGAACCGGAGGCACGTTACGAATCCGGACGTGAACTGATCAACGCGCTGCGCGACACCATGAAAAAGGCCGGGACGGATACATTGTCGCCGACCACGCGCTCCAAACGCAACCAGCCTGAAGTGGATTACCTCAAGGACAAGCTGGCAAAGCATCAAGCACTAAATCCGCCCTCGCAGGTCATCTACACGGCGCAAACGGCGCTGCCGGAACACACCCGCTTCCAGGATAAGGCGCGGCGCTTTCTATTGATGCTGATTGCGGCGCTGGTGTTCGCACTGGCGGTCGCCGGGGCTTACATCATCTATGATGTGCTCAACGACGACCCCGTCGCGCAGTCTGCCACCGTCGAGCGAGTGGTCGAAGTGGTCAGCATTCAGGGGCCGCTGCAAGCCCTTGACGACACCACATTAACCATCTTCGGTATGACTGTGGTACTCCCGGAACTGCCCGACACGCTATCGGAGGTGGGCATCGGGGACATTGTGCGCGTCGAGGGTGAATACACCCAGCGCGGCGATACGATCACGATCACACAGCTCACCAACGCCGAGATCGACCCGCCGCTGTTCCCCGACGAGGAGTGATATACTCAGAGCATATTTTTTACAAAAAAGGATTTTTATATGGACCTCGACGCACGAACCCGGCAGAACCTCTATGACGCCCATATTATTAACGGCATCCCGCAGGAACGGCGGCTAGTCCCCTATCGTAACCTCCGGCATGTGCTGAGTATGCACACCAAAACTAACGGACGCCGACCCTACATGATCCACATCGACGGTGACGGCGAGCGCGAAGAACTGAACTACGCGGAGTTCAACGCACGGGTGCATCAAACCGCCAACTTCTTACATGACGACCTCGGTGTGCAGCGCGGGGATCGCGTGGCGACCATCGGTTATAACCACAGCGAGACGGTCATCCTGTACTTCGCCTGCTGGATCGTCGGCGCAGCGGTCGCCCCGCAGAACGTCGCCGAAGACGACCGGCGCATCGCGTTTATTCTGCGCAACAGTGAGGCGGTGGTGTGCATCGTCCGCAGCGAATACCTCGACCGGGCAGAGCGCATCGTCAACGGTGCCGGCGACGACCCCGACCTCGGCGCACCTAACATCCGCGAGATCGTCACCTACGGCGGGGACGCCCCCGGCGACTATAAGCACTTTAACGATCTGGTCAAGAATCTGCCGAATACCTATCTCGGCGATGGCGCACCGGTCAAAGCGAACGACGACGCCATCTACGACGTCGATGACGACTCCGTGCCCACGCTCGACGACGAGGCACTGCTGGTCTACACCAGCGGGACGACCGGCGCACCTAAAGGTGTAGTCTTAACGCAATATAACCTGCTGGTGGATGCGTTCGCCATCGCACAGGCGCAGGGCATCACCGGGGGGCAGCGGATGATGTGCGTGTTGCCGATCCATCATGTAAACGGCATCGTGGTCACGTTGGTGACACCGCTGCTGGTCGGCGCATCGACGGTGTTAAACCGGTCGTTCAGTGCCAGTCGCTTCTGGCGCACCGTCGTGGAAGAACGAGTGAACATCGTCAGTGTTGTACCCACGCTGCTGCAATTCCTCTTAGAACACGCCCAACGCGAGCAAGCCGTCGGGAACGGGTTGTTCGGCGAAGGGGTCAACCGGCGCGGTCTGACGCACTTCCGGCATCTTGTCTGTGGTGCGGGGACGCTGGCGGTTGGGCTGGTGCGGAACTTCGAGGACACGTTCGGCTTCCCGATCTTGCACGGCTACGGCCTCAGTGAGACGACCTGCTATAGTTGCTTCCTGCCGGTTGACATCAGTTGGCAGACGCACCAGAGTTGGCTGCTCGATCATGGCTATCCGAGCATCGGTGTGCCGGTGCATACCAATGAGATGGCGATTTTCAGTCCCGATGGCAGCGGTCAACGGTTGGGTAGCGGGCAGCGCGGTGAGATTTGCATCCGAGGGCATAACGTGATGAAGCACTACTTCAAGCGCACCGATGCCAATACCGAGACTTTCAAATTTGGTTGGTTCCGCAGCGGTGATGAGGGCTTCTATATGGAAGACGAGCGCGGACGCCCGTTCTTTTTCATCACCGGGCGCATCAAAGAGCTGATTAATCGCGGTGGCGTGAAGTTCAGTCCCTTCGACATCGAGGAGGTGCTGCTGGAAATCCCCGGTGTGAAGGTCGGGCTGGCGGTGGCGTTCAAAAACGACTACTACGGCGAGGAAGTCGGCGCTTACATCGTACCGGAGCCGGACGCCGACCTGGACGCGGATGCCATCCTCGCGCACTGCCGGGAGCGCATGACGTTCGAGAAAGCGCCTAAAGTTGTGGTCTTCGGCGAGAATGTGCCGGTAACCTCAACCGGCAAGTATCAGCGCCTCAAACTACACGATCTGTTCACCGAATGGGAACACACACAATTCCGTAAGGGTTGAGGTCACTACTGCTCTATCACGAAGCTGTAGGGGACATCTTCAGGGACGGGTAAACTAACCGCAAAGGCGTTGTAAACCGAAATTAGCACGATGTAGTCTCCGGCGTCGGGTGCTTCAAAGGTCAGGCTCGCCTGTCGGCTTTCCGCTACGTCATCGCGGACGGCGACACGTTCCCCTGCCGTGTTATAAACGTGGATCAGCGTATCGGCGGCGAAGCCCTCACCTGCTGTGCTGATGTCGAACATTGTCTCGGCCTCGGTTGCTTCTATCTGCACGAAGTTCAACGGCTGTGCCGGATCAGTGGTGGTTTCAAAGCGTGTGCCGAGGGGCACATCTGTAAGTGTCAGATCGACCGAATCCAGCGCGAACGGCTCGACCACGTCCACGCCTTGCCAGCCAATCGTATAGGCTTGTGGGTTGGGTTCGTCCGCGCCATCGGGGATCACAGGTGGTTCGCCGATGCCGCGTAAGCTGGTCGCCAGCAGTAGATAGGTGCCGTCTTCGGGGAGTTCGTAGTCATTCAAAGCCGCGCCGACACCCTCGCCCAGGCTGTTATCGTCGGAGGCATAGACAGCGCCATCCGGTGCGAACAAGGTTATGTAGGGGTCGAGGTCGGCGCTGTTGCCGCGCATGGTGAGTGTGACGACATCCCCGGCGTTGCCGTTAAACATATAGAGCTGCCCGTTGACCGGCCCGGCAAACTCAGCGTCGAGGCTGGTTGGCGCGGGTTCCTCGGTCACTTCGGCGGTGGCTTCGGTGACGTCGGCTTCGGTCGTCACGTCGGCGTCGGCAGCCCCGTTGTCGTTATCGTCATCGCTAGCGCATGCGACCAGTGTAAAGCAGAGCAAAAAGATCAAGATTAACGTAGGAAATCGCATCGATTATTCTCCTTATATACAAAATTCAGAGCAACAGCCTGTGTTGCTCTGAATGTCTTCCATACTTTGATTATACAGGATGCACCGGCGTACTGGCGCATCCCACGATCAACCGTCTTAGTTGTTCGGAACCACGATCACACTATACATCGTGGACTGGATGCCGGGGCCTTCGTTCGCGCCCAGCGTCACCGACCCTGCCGGGAAGGTTTGGCTGAAGGCGATGCGCCCTAGCCCTTGCGGTTCACCGTCTGTGGTTTCGAAGGTGATACCGGTGTTCGTCCAGTCGGACATCCACGCCGGCGGGTTATCCGCATGGCGCGGGTCGAACAGCACGTACACCGTCGCCTCGACGTTCAGGTCAAAGGTGAAGAAGTTATCACCCGTGAGCTGCTTGTCATTGTTACCCGTGCGGATCAACTCCGTACCGGTAAAGCCATTCGCCACTGCGGTGAAGTTGTACGGACGATCCATGAAGACCGGTGTGCCGTCCAGTTCGGTGTAACCACGCAGATAGGTCGCGCCACTCGCCGCCGGGATTTGTTCCTGTGCGATGACGTGAACCACACTGAAGTTCACCGTTGCGACTGCCGTTTCGTTTTCGTCGTCGGTGACGGTCAGCGTGGCGCTGTAGTCACCTACGGGGAGTGTGAAGGTCGGCATGACGTCGGTGCTGGTACCCACACCGGGGACGTCCCAGGCGTAGGTCAGGGTGCCGCCGTCGGGGTCGATGCTGGCGCTGCCGTCGAGGGTGACCTCACGGTTGCCGAAGCTGACCGCACCCAGGGTGAAGTCCGCACCGGCATCAGCGACCGGGGGTTGTGTCTGCACGACCGGCTCACTCACGGTGATCTGGAAGGTTGCCGGGGCGCTTTGCAAGCCGCCGTCGTCGGTCGCTACCACACTGACCGTGTAAGGGCTGTTGGCGGCGGTGCCGGGTTGCGGCGTCCCGCTGATGACACCACTGCTGTGCGTCAGACCAGCCGGTAGGCCGCTGACGGTGAAGCCGGTGATGCTGCCGTCATCCGTGCCGCTCAGGGTGATGGCGGTGATCGCCTGTCCTTCGATGGCGTTCACATCGCTGATCGCGTCCATCGTCGGCGGTTGGTTGGCGGCGCTCACGCTCCAGTTGAACGTTGCCAACGCCGTCTCGACCGGGCTGCCGTCGTCTGTGACGGTGACCGTCACATTGAAGGCACCCGCTGTGCTGTAGGTACCGCTGACGAGGCCGGTGTTGGTGTCCATCGTCAGGCCATCGGGCAGACCGACCGCGCTGTAGCTGGCGATCTGACCATCGCTGTCATTGGCGGTGACCACTTGCAGATCGGTCACCACACCGCCGACCGTCCCGACCTGATCGCTGATAGCGGTCACAGTCGGGGCGACGTTCTCCAGCGGAGCCGCTTCGATCACCCAGTTGAACGGCTGTGTTGACGCCGTTTCTGCCGGGCTGCCGTTGTCCGTCACGGTGACGACCACGTTGAAGGTATCAATCACGGTCGGCGTGCCGCTGACGAGGCCGGTGTTGGCGTCCATCGTCAGCCCGGTGGGGAGGCCGGTCGCGCTGTAGTTCACGACCAGACCGTCGGGGTCAGTGGCGATGACCACCGACACGTTGTTCAGGGTTTCGCCCTGGGTGCTGTTCAGGTTGCTGGCGACCGCACTCACGGACGGTGCCTGATTGGTGGGGCCTTGCCCACCAACCAGTACCAGTTCGATCTTGTCGAGGCGCGAGGCGTCTTCACGCAGGCTGAACACGATTTCCGTCTCACCTGCTGGCAGGCTCACCACGACCGGGTCATCCCCGTTGCGGTTGCTCACCCAGTCATCGTTGAAGGTCTGCGGTGAAGGCAGATCGTAGAGGTTGGTCAGGCCACCGAGTTCGACCCAGAAGGAGTCACTGGTGGCATCCATACCCCAGACGAACGCCCGGAGTTGGTAGTTACCGGCCTGCGGAACGTCCACACAGAACGTGACGTTGTCTGCATTGGGGCCGTTGTAGTTGTCGCCGATTTCCTCCGGTGTGGTGACGTACTGCCCACCACTGGCGAGTGCATCGTTGACAATCGTCATGCCGCCGCTGAGTTCAGCGGCTTCTGCTTCTTGTGTCAGGCCACCGCAGGTCGCCACAGCCGGTGCATCCACGATGATGGTCATGGTTGCCGGTGCGGAGTCTGCGCCGTCGTCGTCGGTCACGATCAGTTGGATCGTGTTCGCGCCATCGTTGAGGGTGGCGAGTGGTGCAACACCGGTGTAGCTGTCGGTGCCGTTGACCGTCCAGGCGTAGCTGTTGATGGTGCCATCACTGTCGGAGCTTGCGCTGCCGTCCAGTGTGACCGTCTCACCGGCGAGGCCGTCGGTATCCGGCTGTGATGTGGCGTTGCTGATGCTTGCCGTCGGTGTCTGGTTTCCGATTACGACGTCACCGGTGCGGATTACCTCGATGCCTGCCACGCTGGGGTTGTTAGCAACCGCCGGCGGGAAGTTCAGGTTGATCGCACCATCAGTGATTTCGACGTTCACGAACGTCTCGGTCACTGCCGTCAGCGGGCCACCCGCTGCCAGGATGATGTCGTAGTTGTCGAGCACGGTCTGGCCTTCAAGCAAGACGTCGAATACACGCTCGCCGCCGTCACCCAGGCCACCACGTCCCGGCCCACCGACGAACCAGATTTCCGAGAAGTGCAGGCGCACCGTGTAGACACCAGGGTCAACCGGCAGGCTGTAGCTAAAGCCACCGCCACCCGCGCTGCGTTCGCTCTCGTACATCGCGTTGTCGGAGTTGCTGATGTCGTTCGGCAGGTAGGAGTACTTGCCGCCGCTGAACAGTGTATCCGCGAACCAGGTCACACCGTTGTGCTGGATGTCGATGTCGCGGCCCGCGTTGATGCGATAGACCACTTCTTCACCCACCTGCGGTGCTTCGACCGTGATGCTCGTCGTATCCACAGCCGAGGCTGCGCCGTCGTCGTCGGTCACGATCAGTTGGATCGTGTTCGCGCCGTCGCCAAGTATGACCAGCGGTGCGATACCGGTGTAGCTATCGGTACCGTTGACCGTCCAGGCGTAGCTGGCGATGGTGCCGTCGCTGTCGGAGCTTGCGCTGCCGTCCAGGGTGATTGTCTCACCAGGGACGCCGTCGGTGTCAGGCTGCGTGGCATAGGTGCCAGCATCGGCGACCGGGAGTTGGTTATCCGGTGCGTTGACGGTCAGCGTGACGCTGTCCGGTGCGGAGCGTGCGCCGTCGTCGTCGATGACGACCAGTTCCAGAGTGCGGGAAGTCCCCGGTTGCACGGTGATGTTAATGGTCGCGTTGGTGCCCAGGACGTTACCGCCCTCGCTCCACTCGTAAGCGTCGATGGTGCCGTCGCTATCGGTGCCGGTGCCGTTGAGTTGGAAGTCAACATCGGTGCCGGACACTTGTGTTTGATCCGCGCCAGCATCGGCGACCGGGAGTTGGTTATCCGGTGCGTTGACGGTCAGCGTGACGCTATCCGGTGCGGAGCGTGCGCCGTCGTCGTCGATGACGACCAGTTCCAGAGTGCGGGAAGTCCCCGGTTGCACAGTGACGGTAATCGTCGCGTTGGTGCCCAGGACGTTACCGCCCTCGCTCCACTCGTAAGCGTCGATGGTGCCGTCGCTATCGGTGCCGGTGCCTGTGAGTTGGAAGTCAACATCGGTGCCGGACACTTGCGTTTGATCCGCGCCAGCATTAGCGACTGGTGCCTGATTCTCGACCACCGGGTCCTGGATCGTCCAGACGAAGTTAGTCGTATCATCGGCGAGGTTGTCGCTAACCGTGATGGTTACGTTATAGGTACCTGCGGTCGTCGGTGTGCCGCTGATGACGTTGCCGCTGAGGGTCAAGCCAGTAGGCAGACCGTCGGCGCTGTAGGTCAGCGGATCACTATCGAGATCGTAGGCGTTGATCGTCAGCGCGGTGATTGCCACGCCCGTGATGTTATTGCGGTTGCTGATGTCGAATACCACCGGAGCCGTATTCGGATCTGCCGTTTCTGTGATGGTGTAGTTGGCAATGGCGGAAACGCTCATGTTCGGCGTGCCGTCATCGCTGACCAGTACCATGAAGCTGCCACTGCCCGCGCTGTCATCCGCCAGTGTACCGCTGATGGTACCGGTGGGGCTGATGCTCAGGCCAGCCGGGAGACCAGCCGCCGCGAAGCTCAGGGTGTTGCCGTCGGGGTCATCGAAGTTGGCTGCGATGCTGAGGTTGATCGCGTCACCTTCGGCGGCGTTGATCGCGCTCAGCGCAGTGACGACGAACGGCGGGCGGTTGGTGTTATATACCTGCCAGGTGAACGTCGTTTGTGCCTGGGCGTCGTCATCGCTGACCGTGACTGTTACCGGATACGTCCCGGCGCTGTCATAGTCAAACGTGCCGCTGATGATGCCGGTGTTGGCGTCGATGCTGCCCATTGGCAGTCCCGTCATGCTGTAAGTCAGCGTGTCGTCGTCTTCGTCCTGGGCGAAGATCACCAGGGAGAAGCCCGATCCTTCGGTGTCAAACTGGTTGCCGGGGTTCACGACCGTCGGCGCACGGTTGGCGTCGAGGATCGTCCATTGGAAGGCGATCATGTTACTCACGGAAGGTGAGCCGACGTCCATCACGGTGATGATAACACCGTAGGTTTCGTCTGCATGACCTTCGAGGTAGTCCACATCACCACTGATGAGGCCGTTGGTCGGGTCAATGCTCAACCCTTCCGGCAGGTTCACGGCGGTGTAGAGGAACTGACCATTCGGCTGCGAGGTCACCTCGACTTGCAGGCTGACGCCCGTGTCGCCTTCGGTGTTCTCTTGTGCCGCAATCGATGTGATGACCGGTGCTTCCACGACCGGCTGCGTGACGATCACGGTTACCGTCGCGGCGTTGGAGGCGAGGCCGTTCACATCTGCGACGGTGTAGTCGAAGGTGTAGGCCGCCGGGGTGAGGCCGGTCGCATCAACTGTGACCGCACCCGTTGCCGCGTCAACCGTCAGGTCAAGCGTAGCTACGTTCTCTACGATGGTGACGCTCGTCGGGTCGATGGCGTTGTCACCGGCGGTGTCGTTCGCCAGCACGTCGATCACGATTGTTTCATCGGGTGCGACTGTGTTGACCGGGTCGTTGTTAGCGACCGGCGGAACGATTACGGTGCGGGTTTCCGCCTGGATCTCGAATGTGTCGAAGCGGAACGTTAGTTGACCGCTGCTCACATCTGTGTAGAGACCGAAGGCGTCTACATCACCAGCCGGGAGTGGTGCGTTCAGCGGGGAGCCGAGAGCCATGGTATTCGACGGATCGAACGTTAGTGTCGTCCAGTCGGCGGCATCTGTGCTGAAGGTAAAGACCTGCTGCACGGCCTCCGCATTGAAGTTGCTCGCAGAGCTGACCGCTGTGTTGCTGAAGGTCTGAGTGGTGACGTACCACTGACCGTCGATGCGAACCGCTACGCGGCCTTGTGCATCGCTGTTGTTGTGGCCCTGGTACCAGGAGATTTCTGTGATCTCAAGATCCGTGCGATCCACCGTGTATTCTTCAGTGATAGCGAGATACTGCTGCATATCATTTGTGAATATGTACACATAGCCATTGGTCTGGCTGGTGGTTGAGGCTGGCAATCCATCAATCACGTTGTCCAGATCGGTGGGGTTGCCGGTGCCGTTGCCCACACCACCCTGCGGGCTGCCACTTTCGACAGGCAGGATCACGGTTGCATCGGTGTCACCATACAGCGCCCAACCCACTGTGGAAGCAGCCTGGTTGCTGTTGGTCGCGTTATCGAATACCTCGCGGTAGAGCGCGGTAATCACCGGCACTTCGTCAACGGTGATGCTGACGGTTGCCTCGTTGGAGACCAGTCCGTTCACCGTTACCGTCCAGGTGAAGCTATCCGCACCGACGTAGCCCGTATCCGGGGTATAAGTCAGGTCGGGTGCCACACCGCTAAGCGTGCCGTGTTCCGGCTGCGTGGTGATCGTGTAGGTCGGCACACTCTGAGCCTGGACATCTTCCAGACGCAGCAGGGCTTCGATGAAGTAGTAGTCTGCATAGATTAGCGAAGTGTTAACCTCGGAATTGGACGGTTTATTACCCGTCGCCTGTAGCAGGACGAACCCGTTGTTGGTGTTCGGTGCTGCTAGATATTCCGGCGCGGTGAGTGCTTGCAGCATCTCCTGAGCGGTCGCCAGGTAGGCCGCCGCGTTCGGGACGTTGTAGCCGCTCAACTCGATGAATGCCGAGGCCGCGATAGTCGCTGCGGCGCTATCTTTCGGCTCACCGGTCGTGCTGGGCAGGTCGTAATCCCAATAGGGGATTGCGTCTGCGGGTAGGTTCACCAGCATGTAGTCGGAGAGCGTCACAGCCGCATTCAGGAAGCGCGTGTCGCCTGTTTCACGATACATCATGGTGAAGCCATAGATGCCCCAGGCCTGACCGCGTGCCCATGTGGATTCGTCGGCGAAGCCCTGGTGCGTGCTGCCACCCAGGAACGCGCCGGTGACGTCATCGAAATCAGCCACATGATAGGTGCCGCCATCCGCACGGATGTGTGCGTCGATGGTGGTTAGCGCGTGGTTGATCGCAATGTCACGATAGCGTTGTGCGGTCGTCGCGTCCGGTTCATTCTCGCTGGCCCACATCAGGAGTTCTAGGTTCATCATGTTGTCGATGATGACCGGGTAGTTCCAGGATCCGAAGTTCCAGGATCGGATTGCCTCGACGTCATCGTCGTAACGAGTCGCTAGTGAGGCGGCAGCGTCCAGCAGAATAGCTTCATAGTCTGCATTGGTGGGTTCACCGTTCAGACGCAAGCCATTGCCGAAGCTGTTGTACATAATGAAGCCGACATCGTGGGTACCGGTGTTATTCTTCGTGACTTCCAGACCGGCAGTTTGCGCCTGAGCGCGTGCCAGCCATGCCGGGTCACTTGTATATTCATATAGATACCACATGATGCCAGGGAAGAAACCACTCGTCCACGAGGACGGGCCTTCAGTCCGCAGAGAACCGTTGTTGTTGTTGGAGCGCGGATACTGTGTATCGCTCACCAGACCATCCAACACGGTCATCTGATTTTCGACATTGTTGACCATCGGCCCGATTTCAACCAGATTGGTCGCCAGTGCGATGTCTACCGGGATTTCTTCAAAGGTTTCAACTGATTGATCGTAGGCTACAGGCGGTGTATCAACCACAATCGCGTTGATGGTCACCTCAACGGTCGCTTCTGCCGAGACGTTACCGGACGTATCCGCCACCGTGTAGGTGAAGGTATCGGTGCCGGTCGCGCTGGCATCGGCGGCGTAGGTGATGGTGCCATCAGTGTTGGCGGTCGCCGTACCCTGTGCTGCTGTCGTCGCACCGATGGTTACGCTGGCGGTGTCCAGCGCGATGTCGTCGCTGTCGTTGGTCAGCACATCGATGACCACGCTGTTACCTGCATCGACGGTCGCCGTGTC
>DAOTTX010000254.1:0-1675 GCA_034437515.1 Anaerolineae bacterium | reverse complement strand
CAGATCATTCTGCTTTTGAAGCTGTCCCTCGACGGCATCCAGCCGCCCTTCCAGCTTGCGGGTAATTGCCGCCCGTGTGCCGGGAATGTCGTCCTGATGGCTCAGATACAGATTGAGCGCATCTCTGATGAGATCGGTCTTGTGCTGCATCTTGCCGTCGCGGGCGCGGACGCGCAGAAGCTCCTCGACGCGGCGCATCTGTTCCGGCGTGAAGCCGACTGACAGCCGCTCGCTGTAGCCGCTTTTTCTGCCCCGTTTACTCAAATTCCACCTCCTGTAGTTTTGCCTTCAATGCTGGTGTCGGACGAAAACGCCCGTACACGCGGCGCAGCCGACCGTGACTGGCGAGTGCGCCTCCGGCAGCCATCTCCTGAACCTCGATGCTCAGTCGCCCGATGTCAGGCAGGACGACTTCACCACCGCTGGCGAGTTCCTCGAACCAGACTTCGGTCAGCACCTCAATCACTTCACTCACGTCGCGCCGCGTTTGGTGCGGCAATCGTCTGGCTACTTCTGCGATCACATCCCGGTGATACACGCTGCTTCTCCTGTACTTGTTTTTTGCATTTGGATCAGCCGTCTCGCACGGCTGACGGTCGTCCAGCGGACGACAGCACCGCACACCGCAAAATTGCATAGGTGTGCGGTCGTTCAGCGTGGTTTGCCACGCCGAACGGTGCGGCGGCACTCTGACACCGCCGCACGGGTGCAAGCACGAATGTGCGCTGCACCGAAGCCCTCCGGCGTGTGAGGAGCCAGCGTATTTAGCTGGCTCGATGACCCATCAACACCCATAGAAACTCGCAGAGGTTTCTCAGGGTCATCGAAGTATCGCTGCACGCGCTCAGCGCGACACAGCGATACCAGGCCGCGCCAGCGGGCTGATGCGTCGGACATGCGGGAATGGCTACCATGTGGCCCCCTTCATGCGCCGTGTCCGACGCTGCGTTTCGGCATCCGTCAGGGCTGGCTCGTCTTTGGCGACCACCTCCGGTGAAGCCCTAGCTGGATGTCCTACGCTCACCTGTGCAGTCGCAGCGACGTGCTGAATCACCCGCTCCAGGTAGGCAGGCATGTCGTTGAGTGCGTCCTTGATCCAGAGCGTGTCGCGCCGTACTTCCATCAGCTCCGGCAGGTCAATGATCTTCCCTGTCTGACGTAAAGGCTGCTGTCCTAACTGCTCCCGGATCAGATCGCGTATGGCATCACTGCGCTCTCCCGCTTCGATCCCCTCCCACCAGTCCAGGATGTCCGGGTCGGTGTCGTAGAACACTTTGAAGGTGATCGTTCGGTAGCTGCGTTTCTTTTGCTTCCGTTTCGGCATAGTGCCTCCCTCTAGGGGTATTACCGGTACTACCCATTGGTCATACCGGTAACACCCGCCTCCTGAACTAATCTTCGCGGGCGGTAAAGTTGGCATAGTGCAGATAGCCGCGTGCGTTCGCCATCTGCGCGTGAGCGACCAGCTTGGTCTGTGGATAGGCGTCCACGACCTGCTCGTAGACCAGCTCTGCACCACCACCTGTCAGGTAGATGACATCGACCGTGGTACCGCGTTGCCACTTCTCACTCAGCAAGCCGAGCGTGGCACTTCGCAGCGGGGCGAGGGCTTCCTCGACTTCGTCGCTGTAGTCAATGGGGCTGCCGCTGACTACAGCGACGAAGTCGAGGAAGC
>DAOTTX010000253.1:0-42463 GCA_034437515.1 Anaerolineae bacterium | reverse complement strand
GATGGTATCTTGCAAAGCAGGCAGCAGAATTTGCTCCCGCTCGATGTTGTCAAAGATTCTTGGCATGTAGGCTCATAATTTTCTAGTTATATTGGATGTAAATTTGAAGCTCTTTAAGACAGGTTATATTATTAATGTTATTCTTTTACTTATGTTTATACAATTTAGATATAAAAGAATCCCACGACACCGTGAGATTTTAGGAAATTTTTCAGTAAATCTTTCGGGTGTGGCTACTTTACGTTTTAGAAAAACTGGTGCTGGTTTGAATGTCGCAGAAATAATGTAACTACTCAGGTACCCCCACGTCATTCGGATAATAAGGGGTCATAGCGGGTATCTATCGGGCTACAATTTATTACATACATTCACAACTATATTGTGATTTGTGCCATGAAAGTCCATAAATGTTCACTAAGGTCATCACAACTACCCTATGATATCCTACCTGAGTAGTTACGAATTATTTGCCTAATAATGCTTTGAACTCATCTTCGTTGAGCACTGTAACGCCGAGTTTCTGTGCTTTTTCCAGCTTGCTACCGGGGGAATCACCCGCGAGGACGTAATTGGTCTTTTTGCTGACGCTGCTGGTCACCCGTCCACCGTGCGACTTGATAAGATCGCTGGCTTCATCGCGGGTCATGGTCGGCAGCGTCCCGGTGAGCACAAAAGTTTTGTCTTCGAGTGTGGAGCTGGCCTGCGCCTGTTCCTCGGCCTCCATGTTGACCCCGGCCCGGCGCATTTTGTCGATCACTTCCTGATGAAAGTCGTCGGCGAACCAATCGACGATGTTTTGCGCGATGATCGGGCCGATGCCTTCAATATCCTCGATGTCGTCGGTGTTTGCTTGCATCAGCGCATCAAATGTGCGGTATTTCTCCGTAAGAAATTGTGCGACCGTGCCGCCGACACCGTCGATACCCAGTGCGGTGATGAGTTGCCAGAGCGGGCGTTGCTTCGCCGCTTCGATAGATGCGAGCAGGTTCTCGACCTTTTTCTCGCCAAAACGTTCGAGTTCGAGCAGTGGCTCCGGTTGTAGATAAAAAATGTCGGCTTCGTCGGCGATCAATCCTTCGTCAATCAACGTTTTGACGGTCTGCGGCCCCATCCCGTCAATGTCCATCGCGCCCCGGCTGACGAAAAACTCGATGCTGCGAAAAACACGTTCGGGGCAGCGCGGGTTGGGGCAATAGTAATCAACGGCATCTGCCGGTTGGACGATCTTATCACCGCTGAACGGGCAGAATTCGGGCGGTGTGAGCGGTTGTTCTTCACCGCTGCGGGCGCTCGTCACCGGGCCGATGACGTAAGGGATCACATCACCAGAGCGTTTGATGATGACCTGATCGCCCTGACGGATGTCCAGGTCTTCTATGAATTTGTAGTTGTGTAGGGTCGCATTGCTGACCGTCACCCCGGCGAGGAAGACAGGTTCCAGTTGAGCGACGGGGGTCAGTTTGCCGGTGCGCCCGATGTTTACGGTCACGTTGTTCAGTCGGGTCGTGCCTTCCTGCGCGGGGAACTTGTAAGCGATGGCTCCGCGTGGGTCTTTGCCGACCACGCCGAGTTCTCGTCCGATGCCCCGGTCATTGACTTTGACTACTAGACCGTCGATCTCGAATGTGAGGTCGTCGCGTTGTGCTTCCCATGTGGGTAATTGTTGGATAATGTGGGATAACGCTGGATAATGTTGGGATTCTGGTGGGATATGAAAGCCTAAATCCCGTAGATAACACAATGTTTCCCACTGTGTAGCCAGCTTGATCGGGTCACCGTTAGTATCAGTGGCGCTGATTTGCACGATTTCGTAAAGATAGGCCGTCAGCGGACGTTCCGCCGTGACTCTCGAGTCTTTTTGCTTGAGTGTGCCGCTGGCGGTGTTACGTGGGTTAACGAAACGTGGTAATTCAGCCGCTTCTTGTTGGCGGTTGAGCTGCTCAAAATCTGACTTTAAAAACAGGACTTCACCACGTACATAGAGTCTTTCCGGCGGTGTCGGGCCATCCGGGGTGGCGGGGATGCGCAGCGGCACCGTGTTGATCGTCCGCACGTTATTGGTCACATCATCACCGACCTGACCATTGCCACGAGTGGCGGCCTGTGCCAATATACCATTATCGTAGCGGATCACCACACTCAAGCCGTCGAGTTTGGGTTCGAGTGTGTAATCAAGTTCCGTGCCGGAGGGTAGCAGTTTCAGGTTACGTTCTTCCCAGGCGTAGAGTTCTTCCGCGTCGGTCGCGTTAGCA
Organism: Anaerolineae bacterium; assembly: GCA_034437515.1. GTDB lineage: Bacteria > Chloroflexota > Anaerolineae > Aggregatilineales > Phototrophicaceae > DAOTTX01. The sequence goes on along the minus strand of DAOTTX010000253.1, from coordinate 40,211 downwards.
AGGCTGAGGATCGGCGCGGGATGCTCAACTTTGGGGAAGTCCTCGCTCAAGTCGCTCCCGGCGCGTTGCGTCGGTGAGTCCGGCGTGATGAGTTCTGGATGTTCGTCTTCGAGTTGCTTGAGTTCGTTATAGAGCGTGTCGTACTCGGCATCGGTAACCAGTGGATCGCTCAGGACGTAATAGCGATAGCTGTGATGATGTAGCTGTTCGCGGAGCGACTCGGCGCGTTGGATAAGTTCTTCGGCAACAGCCATAGTTAACCTCCGTTTATGACTATGAATATCCCACATTATCCCATAATCGAACGGATGTGCAAATAGATTATGGATGCCAGAAAGACTATAATACTCTTAACGAGACGCAAATTATACTGAGGCTATGATGACTTTAAATACTCCCAAAAATCATACAGGGTTTGCCACCACCACACGCGGGTTAGATCGGGATTCACCCCCGATGAAATTGTTTGAGAAAGCGAAGAAATACGGCATCTGGAACCCATCAGACCTTGATTTTACGCAAGATCAAGCGGACTGGCAAAACCTCAACGCAGACGAGAAAGACATTATCTTACGGCTGACCTCACAATTCCAGGCGGGCGAGGAAGCCGTTACGCTGGATCTGCTGCCGCTGATGATGACGGTTGCCAAAGAAGGGCGCATCGAAGAAGAGATGTTCCTGACCACGTTCCTGTGGGAAGAAGCCAAACATACGGATTTTTTCAGCCGCTTCCTGACCGAGGTCATCGGTGACCCCGGTGACATCAGTCACTATCATCTGCCGAGCTATAAGATGATTTTCTATCAGGCGCTGCCCCAGGCACTTGACCGGCTGGCGACAGATTCCTCACCGGAAGCACAGGTCATTGCCTCGGTGACGTATAACATGATCGTCGAAGGGGTGCTGGCGGAGACGGGTTACTATAGTTATTATTCCGCGCTGCGCAACAACGACCTGATGCCTGCGACCTGTGAAGCCATCGACAAGCTCAAGCAAGACGAAAGCCGTCATATCGCTTACGGCATTTATCTGCTCTCACGGTTGGTCAGCGAAAACCCGCACTTATGGTCTGTCGCCGAAGACACGATGAACACACTGCTCGTCCCGGCGCTGGGTGTGGTCAGTGAGTCATTCGACCAATACGACGTTGTGCCGTTTGGACTCAAACCGGAGGACTTCACCGAGTTTGCCACCATGCAGTTCCAGAAGCGTTACCAGCGCATCGCCCGATCACGCGATCTCTCGTTGGACGCAGTCCAGGCCATGACGCACGAAGCCATTGACCAGGATGATGCATAAAGTCGCCAAAGCACAGGCATACATCACTCGTGGGAGACCTTGTTGAACGAATGCGACGAGTGGATACACCGACCTAAGCCCAAATAAGTGTTATGCAACGCGATAGCTGTTGGGCATATCGAGCTGGTTCATCCGATGCAGGGCAGCGATTTTGCTGTGTGCTTCCGTGGTTTGGCGCGAGAGTGTGCGGGTTGCCATGCTGTCAGATTTTGGCATCTTTGCGTGACGGAACCCCGATCTGGTTCACGTCACGCTTGATGGCTGCGTTGTAGAACTTGCGTTGGTCGTAGGCCATCAGCATTGGTTTGCTCGATCTCATCAGGCGTCTGTTCAAGAATCACTTTTCCGGCTTCGGCATCATCCACGAGACGCCTCGCTCAACACCATCGCTTCAATTTGCTGCGTATCAGCGTTGACTTCAATGTGGAGCTTACGCCAGGTACGATGCTTGCTGTCGCCGTGCTGACGGGCTTTCCATTCGTCTTCGTCATAGATCTTCGGCCCCATGCTGTCGATGACCAGATGTTTGGCCTCCTCATCTGATGTCTCCGATAAGTCCACATCCAGCTCAGCCCCTCGTTTGCACAACAGCGTATAATCCGGTGCTTCTACATCTGCCTCCATCAAGTCGAGGATCGACTGCGTGAAATCAACAGTTTGGCGATACGATAGCTGATAGACTGCCCGCAGCATCAACAGCGTTTCTATAGCCTGATCTGAATACCGCACCTGACCGCCGTGCGGACGCTTGCCTTCGGGTTCGGGATGCCAGTTGACCAGTACGTCCTCATCAATCCACACGGTTAATAAGCCTCTTTGCACGAGGCTCTTGTTATAGGCTTTCCAGTTGCGTGGACGGTAAACAGCTTTCTTGCTCATTGATTTTCCCTTTTTGACTGTTCTGCATCCAGTTTACCAATTTTTTTCGTTCATTCAACAACGCGAGCGTATGCCGTCATTGATCGCCCATCATGATAGGCTGGTACCCGAACTTATTCGACGGATGTGAGCGAAAAGTTGCCAGGGCGACCGCAATGGTCGCCCTTAATTTGTACTTCATGCACCCGCGCTAATTTGGTACAGATGGAGCAGGTCGTCATTGCCAAAGACGTACAGACGGCCTGTATCTTCGAACGAGGTCATTTCGAAACGTTCAAATTCTTCGACAAAACGATTCTCTTGTTCTTCAACCAGAGGGTAGTTGACATGCTGTGCGACGATACCATTCGTGACAACCAGGATAAATTCACCATCTTCGGTAAACCAATGCACATCACCGCTAAACTCACGCAGATATGTGTTCGTCGTAAAATCGAATACGTGGGAAAAGTTACGGAATGGTGACGAGCCAATTGCCAATAAGCCATCGGCACGCAGGTCGATATTGAGTGTCGTCACGTCTTCTGGTTCGTTGTAGGTAGTCGTCCCGGTGTCAATATCAACGGTGTGATAGGCCGTGTCTTCAGTGACAATCGCCTGACCTGAGCCGAGTTCCCACACCAGATTACGTGGATTATCTGGCACAAGGCGAAGCAATTCTTCGCCCGTTTCTAGATTCCAGAAGACGGTCGTGTCGTCGTTCTGGCCAAATGTGACTAGAACCGGGTCGTGAGGACTGATGAACACATTGGCGAAGTTTGCTTCGGCGTTATCATCAGCGACTTGAAAGACAATTTCTCCGGCGCTGTTGATCGTCGCAAGTGTCTGGTTGCTGTGAACGACGATAAAGGTACCATCCGCATTCCAATGGAGTGTGCGCTTAGAGTCATCCAATTGGACGACAGCTTGTTCGCTCAGTGTTGCCGTTTCGTGAATGTATACGGTGTCGTTGGAGCAATACCTTCGCCAAAATTCAAGATGGTCGAAAAATGGCGATTTTAGCGAAAATTTGACACTTTATGACCTCTTATAAGCCAACTTTTCACGCTAATTCTGATGTTTTCTGGCGAATTCAACGCTGTTTTCCAAATTGGCGAAGGTATTGACATAACCATTGACATTGGCATACTGTTCTTTTGTGCGCTAAGATCGCAGATGCGAATTTAGATTTTGGACAAAATTAAAGGACAGATTTCATGCGTAAACTTGCTTTTGTTTGTTTGATGGTGTTGCTGTTCGCGGTGGGCGTCACCGCACAGGAAGAAGGGGAGGACACCTTCATCTTTGGTGATCTGCTGCCGGACGCGCCCGAATTAGCGGTACGCGGCGAATTTGGCGTCGGTGTGCAGACGCTCGAACTGGTCGATCCCGGTCGAGTGGATGTACTGAGCGAAGAAGACCCCAGGCCGACCTACGACCGCCCGCTGACCGTTGAGGTGTGGTACCCGGCGATCATCGCCGACGACGCAGGAGAAATGGTCACCTATGAGGACAACCTCGGACGGTCGGATAACCCCGCATCGCCGGTACGTCCGTTCACGTTTGAGGGCCGCGCCCTGCGTGATGCCGAACCGGATGCGTCCGCCGGGCCTTATCCGCTGGTGATCGTCTCGCACGGCTTCCCCGGCTCGCGCTTGATGATGACTTACCTCACCGAGAACCTCGCCTCAAAGGGCTATGTGGTCGTCTCCATCGGTCACACGGACTCGACCTTCCCGGCAGTGGGGCCGTTTGCCAGTACGCTGCTCAACCGCTCGCTTGACCAGCTTTTCGTGCTGGATGAAATCGCCACTATGAGCGCGGACGACGGCGAGTCGTTCCTTGCCGGTCTGGTGGATGCCGAGAACACCGGCCTCATCGGGTATTCGATGGGTGGTTACGGTGCGTTGAACGCCATCGGTGCAGGCTACAACGGCCTGGCGGCGAACTTCGGCCCCGGTGAAAGCCTGAATGTTCTGGTTGCCGGGAACGACGCCTATCAAGAGTTGCTCGATGACCGCATCAAGGCGGCGGTGTTGTTCGCCCCCTGGGGTGGTGACCTGAGCGGCCTGGGTTTAGGCTCACAGGGTCTGTGGGACGAACCCGCACTCGCCGAGATCGACATGCCGACGCTGTGGGTGGTCGGCTCTCAAGATGATGTCTCGATGTTCAGTGGGGTGGAAAAGTTGTTCAACTGGGCGGTGAACTCCGAGCGCAAGTTGTTGATCTATGACAATGCGCTGCACAACGTCGCGCCCAACCCGCCGCCGGCAGCGGTCGAAAACCTGACGGATTACGAGCGTTACGCTGACCCTGTATGGGAAGAGACACGCATCAACAACATCAACCAGCATTTCGTGACGGCCTTCCTCGGCCTGCATCTGAAGGGTAACGAGGACTTCGCCGACTACCTCGACGTGCCGTTAGAAAACGCCAACGACGCCGTGTATGCGGTGGATGACGCAGGCGAGTTCACCGAAGACCACACCTACTGGGCCGGGTTCGCCCCGCGAACGGCGGTCGGGTTGAGTTTGATCGACGGCGAATAGAAAAACAAAACCGGGTCGGAATATGTTTATCCGGCCCGGTGATGATTGCCGTTCAGATAGACCTGTAAGCCGCATTCTGTCCCTCAAAAGAGGGTGGCGATCATTTATCTAGCGGACGGCTTACGCCGCCCGTCAAGCAGCCTACCCGGTACTTTTCGCGGGACGGGCCGCCCCAATGTACCTGCTTGGCCTTGCTCCCGGTGGGGTTTACGTAGCCGCGCACATCACTGCACGCGCTGGTGGTCTCTTACACCACCGTTTCACCCTCGCGCCGCCCGTAGACGGCGCAATCTACCTCTCTGTAGCACTTGCCACGGCTTTCACCGTCTGGCGGTTAGCCAGCACCGCGCCCTGTGGAGTGCGGACTTTCCTCAGCCTGCCAAACTGACAGACCGCGATCACCCGGTCTACCTGAACGCCTTTATTATACGTGCTGACCCCGCCTGGACAACAGACTTTAGTCGTGCCGCCTATACGAATCTCATGCGCTCACTCGTAGTATTCCTCGACGGCGGGTACGGGTTCGGGTGTTCGCTCGGCGGGTGTGTCGTGTTGTACCGGAGCGTAATCACCATGTTCGCGCATCTCGCTGACTTGGAAATACCACGCAATCGAAAGAGTCGCAATCGCAAAAACTCCGCCGATGAGCATCCCGAAGATGAGGCCGTGCGCGAGTGTGTTCCCCTGGGCGAGGATGAACAACGCCATGCTCACCATGCTGCCGAACACACCGGCAGCGGCGGTCGTCAGTGGTGGGAACCACTCCCGCCGGATGCTGAGATACATGGCGACCTGCACGACCGCGAACAGTAGAAAAACTAAAAATGACATGGGGTTGCTCCTTTATCCTATCGTCCTAAGGATGGCCCGCACCGGCGTACCGCAAGCATCATCCAGCTTGAGGGGCAGCGCGATAAGTTCATAATCGCCGTCCGGCACACCGCGCAGTTGCAGTAATTCCAGATTGACCATTCTGTGCTGGTAAATGGCGTGATGACATGGCAAATCGGTACTGGTCAACGCATCCACCGACGGCGAATCAAGGCCGACCAGCACCACACCCTGCGCGGCAAGCCATTCGATCAACGCCACACTCAGATACGGGAAAGTGTCAGGCCATGTATCGTCACGTAAGTCGCTGACGTGGCTGTGTACCAGCACACGTACCGCCCCGTTGAGATCAACACGAGCGAAATCAGCCGGGGTCAGCGCGCCGTCTCGCTTGTCAACGGTGACTACCCGCGCCGGACCGCAGTAAGCGTCTAAGGGCATCGCCGCCGGGTGTGCGCCGCCGGGTTCGTAATGATAGTAGGCATCCGCATGGGTGCCGGTGTGCGGACTCATCGTGATCGTGGTCAGATTGACCGCAGCGCCCGCCTCCAGGCGTAGCTGGTGCGTCAGATTGAATTGTGCATCACCGGGCCAGACGGCTATCGCAGGCGACACAGTGCGTGTAATATCGTAGATCATCTAAAACCTCCACATTCAGTGTAGCGTACTTGTGATTGACGCAGAATGAAGTAAGCGTTATAAAGTTGAAGCGTTTGTACAGAACTTCTTTAAATTTTGTAGGAGAGTATTTACATGAGTGATTTGTTTGACATCAGCGGCAAAGTCGCCATTGTGACCGGGGCATCACGCGGCATCGGGTTAGCCATCGCGGAACGTTACGCCGAAGCTGGCGCGAAGGTGGTGATTTCCAGCCGTAAGCAAGAATCGTTAGAGGAACTCGCGGAGGAGATGCGCGGTAAGGGCTATGATGTGACACCCATCGCCGCCCACAATGGCGACAAGGACGCACTGCAAAATCTGGTTAACAAGACCGTTGAGGCTTACGGCGCGGTCGATATTCTGGTCAATAATGCGGCGACAAACCCGCACTTCGGCCCGATCCTCGAAGCGGAAGATAGCATGTGGCAAAAGACGTTAGAAGTCAATTTGCTGGGGAATGTATGGCTGACGCAGGCAGTGGTCGAGGTCATGCGAGAGAAGGGCAACGGCGGCAAGGTGGTCAACATCGCGTCGGTGAACGGGCTGCGTCCGGGGTCGTACCAGGGTGTATACAGCATCACCAAAGCGGCGGTCATCAACCTGACGCAAACACTCGGTGTGGAACTCGCCAGCGATAATATTCAGGTTAACGCCATCGCCCCCGGCCTGATTAAGACCAAGTTCGCCCGTGCCATCTGGGATAACGACGACCTGCTGGAAGGTGTGGAACAGCGCACCCCGGCAGGCCGCATCGGTGAGCCGGACGAGATCGCCGGTATGGCGCTCTACCTGGCTGCACCGGCGTCCAGCTTTGCGACCGGGCAGGTGTTTGTGGTCGATGGCGGTATCACCGTCCCATTGATCTAACCTTGCTGCAACGCTAGACTCGACAGGAGGTGACCGGGCCCGGTCACCTCTATGATTCTACATTCGTCAGATCACAATAGGTTGCCATGCACTTTACACTCTACACAAGTAAGACCGTCACGCAGTGTGCGCGTGACCTCACCGAACGTTTAGAAGCCAAGCCGACCAAAACCCGACCCGCGCTCGGCGGTTGGGTGGAAAAAAAGCAGCGGGCGTTCTCCGTGACGATCACCGCGCCAGTGATTGCACGCATCAAGCGTACCACCCGGTTGACGGCCTCCTTCGAGCGCGAACGTGGCACGACCGTCATTCAAGGGCATGTCTCCGACGGCGTCAGCCCTTTCTGGACGCGGGTGCTGCTCGGCGTGGTGTTTTTGCTGGCGCTGTTGCTGCTCATCGCCGGTGAGGTGATGCTGGCTTTGGTGCTGGTTTTGTTCGCCGGTGCTGCTTACATCCCGCTGCACGGTGATTACATCAACAGCGACAGCTTGCTCATCGAGGTGGAAAAAACCCTCAAAGCCAGCCCTAAGCCGCCGAAGAAGTGAAATCGTTCCTATTCACGTATCCATGAGATGTGACGATTTTTGAATTTCGGACGCGCAGAAGCGCGTCCCATACCAGAACCTTACAACCCGTGCGTCTTGCGGATGTGGTCGAGCAATGCTTGTGCGCCCTTCTGTACCAGGTCGTAGACGTAGTCGAATCCGCTGGTATAGTAGGGGTCGGGCACATCGGTAATGTCGGTCAGCCCGGTGTCGTTGGCATATTGCAAGAACATCGTGATCGTTTTATCGTCGGCGTCCCCGGCGAGGCGTCGGATGTTCGAGAAGTTAGAGTCATCCATCGCTAGAATATAATCGAACGTGTCCAGGTCGGCGGCGATGAACTGGCGGGCACGTCCATCGTAGGCGATTTCATGCTTTTTCAGGATGTCACGGGTGCCGTGATGTGCCCGTTGCCCGACGTGCCAATTCCCGGTGCCAGCGGAATCGACGTTGATCTTGTCACCCAAACCGGCCTCGTTGACCAGATGTTGAAATACGCCTTCCGCCATCGGTGAGCGACAGATGTTGCCCAGGCAGACGAAAACAACGTTAATCATGCTTGATTTCTTCCTCCGTGTTTTTCGCTTCTTCAGTTTCTTCTTTTTCTTCAGTTTGGATAATCGCCGTATCTTCGACGTTCTCGTGATCGTCGTCCTCGGCCTCTGTTTCTTCAAAGGTCGGTTGTGCGCTGGTCATCGAGATTTTACCGTCGATGAATGCGCCTTCTTCGGTGCTGAGCGCGGTTGCGCGGATGTCCCCCCACACACGCGCCGTGCGGAGCAATTGCACCCGGTTACCGCTGACGTTGCCGCGTACTTTGCCCGCAATTGATGTGTTTTTGGCGTCGATGTCGGCGTTGATCTGTGCAGTTTCGCCGACCAGCACGTTCCCGCCGATTTCCAGCGTGCCGGTGAACACACCGTCGATGCGGATGTTGCCCTTGCTAATCATCTCGCCCTCGATGGTGCAGCCAGCACCGATGACCGTCTCAAAGCCGATGGATTGTTGGGGCAACGGTGGGCGCGGTGGTGGTTGGGTTGTCTGATCATCTTTCGTCTCTGTGGTTTCCGTCGTGGGTTTGTTGTCGTCGGGTTTGCGTTTGCCGAATAACTGCATAAGTTTTCTCCTCAAATCCTCCATCTACTATAACACTTTGCACCGAAGATCGTTCTTCGGTTGCACGGAACATCACAACTGTGGAAAATAGACATACGATTTGGCTAACCAAAACTCAGGACAAACATGGCATGACGACAATCTGGAATTTACCGCGTATCGAGATTCGGTCGCTCACCTCGATCGACGAGTTGCGTCCGACGGCACTCATTACCGGCAACAAATCATGGAACTCGGTGGGGGCGATGTTTGAGCTACCGGTGGTAGTACAGGCGGAGCCGCAGTCAGTCGAGCGGCGTTTTATTGATGATCTCGCAGAGAACATGCCCCCACAGGTCGAGGTACTGTACGCTGTAGGGGGTGGGTTGGTTGCGGACGTCGCCAAGTACATCGGCTGGAAGCGCAAGCTCCCGGTGACCATCGTGCCGACCGCGCTCAGTGTGGATGGCTTCTTCACCGCGATTGTCGCTGTGCGCGAAAGCGGCACCGTCAACTACGAGACGACCGGCCCGGCAACACGTGTCATCATTGATTGGGACGTGGTCAGCTCCGCACCGGCGTTCATTCGTGGTGCCGGCATCGCGGAGATTTTGAGCATCGTCACCGGCTTGTTGGATTGGCGCTATGCCGCCGAGCGCAACAAGAACACCGAAAACGAACGCTTTCAACCCTGGGCGGCGGGCCTGGCAGCCGGCATCGCGCAGCAAGCGTTTAAGATCGCTCAGGGTGTGGGGCAAGGGCGGGTGGAATCATTGCATAACCTGCTTGACTTGATCTGCATGGAAGTGCAGTTGACCAACCAACTGGGGCACAACCGCCCACAGGAAGGCAGCGAACAATATTTCGCCTCCGCCATTGAACCCAAAGTCGCCCGGACGAGCGGCCTCAAAGCCATCCCCTACGCTGATCTGGTCGGGCCGGGGATCATGATCGCCGCCGCGCTGCACGGGCAAGACATCCGTCCGATCCGTTCGACGCTGGAGTCGGCGGGTATTCGCCTGGGGAAGATCAAGCCGGACGACATTGTGGAGACGCTGCAAATGCTGCCGCAGTACGTCAAGCAGCATCGCCTGCCGTATAGCATCTTGCACGATGTGAACATCGACGAGGCGCGTGCCCGTGAACTATTGAACGAAACCGGCCTGTAAACCGCGTCTAGTCTCGTCTGGACGAGAGGCGGTTGAGCAGGTCAAACCAGAACGGCGCACCCTGCGCGGCGGCGATGGTCGTCGCGACGATGCCGAGGAACTTTTGCACCCATAACCAGTACCAGCCGTCGCTGTTGCCGGGGAGGTAGTTCCACAGATTGCGCGTGCTGTCCGTCGGGTCTGACAGGCCGGAGAGACGCGCCTGTCCGATCATCTCATCGGTGACTTCGGTGAAGTTCCAACCGATGGGCAGTTGCAGGTTCAGTAAGGTCTGGATCGTATCGTCAACTTCTTCGATTTGCTCGTCGATCTCATCCAGTGTGATTGCCGGGTCTTCGGAGGCCGTTGCTTCTGTATTTTCCGGACTCTCCAGCGTGGTGGTATTCGGCTCGAAGTTCCCCGCTGCCAGCACGACGGCGGCGCGTAATTCGTCATCCTGCCAGAGCGTGCTGGCGATGAACAGGGCATCGACGTTGAAAATCACGGCGATAGTCAGCGCGACTCCTAACGAAATCCGCCCCATGCGCCGGCTGAAGCTCTCGCTGACGCGCTGCATATGATCGTCGTACCATGTTTCCAGCCGTCCGCGAGCCTCGTCGAAGGTTTTGGCTGTCTTGATGATCGCTTCCAGCGCGGTCTGGAAGGAACGATCCGAGATGCGATAGATGCCGTCCATGAGTGGCAGCATCTCATTGCTTTTGAAGTACAACCGCTCGATAGATATTTCGACTTCTTGCAAGGCGTCGATCAAATGCTGGCGTTCTTTCTCATCTGACAGGCGGGCGGCGATGTCGTAAATCTGCCGGATGTTTTCCTCGGAGAAGTTAGCACGTACATGCCTTACCAGCTCACGCAGTTGAGATTTTTCCACGCTGTTATCTAGATAGCGCACGGCCTTCTGCAGCGGCATGAACAGATCACTATCCGATTGGGTCATGAGGATGCTAATCAGGGCTTCGACGAAGGTCTGCGGGGCGACGTAATTCGTCCGTGTCTCTTCGATGTCGGCGATGTTCTCCGCCTCTGTCTCGGTAAGTTGCGCCCGTTCGGAGACGGTCGTCTGCACCATGCCGATGATCGGATGTGCCAGGATCTTCGCCCGCATTTCCGGGTCGGTAATCATCTCCGCGATGCCCGCTTTGAGTTCACGCGCACGCAGGTTTAAAAACATGGTGATGAGAGAGTTGATCTGTGTGACGAGAATGGCGACCAGACTGAACACCAGTACCAGACCAATCACAACTTCGATAATTGCCGTATCAAACATAAGCATTCCCCCTTTTGTGGTTACTTAGCTCTCTATTCTATGCCCAAGTCGAAGCATGTACAACAGAGCTAAAGGCTTTGGAATGCTGGTGTGTATGACGGTGTATACGTCGGTGTGGGGGTGTCGCTGGCGTTGGGGTCGGGGGTGTCGGTCGGCACTGGCGTCGGTGAGATGGTCGGCGTCAACGTGGGCGCAGGCGTGACCGTCGGTGCCGGTGTAAAGGTCGTGCTGGGTGTGGGCGTCGGGTTCAACGCCCGGATGATGTCTTCGCGCATGAAGCCTTCATCAATGCGACGGGTGACCGGGTTGGCATCCAGCAGATACCACACACTTTCCGGCGCGGCACGTTCCAACACACAGACGATTTCCCCTTCGGAGATTGAGTCCAGCGGCAGTGAATTGGTATTAGGCGCTTCTCGCAGCACACCGGACGGGACGATCACCACGAAATCCTGGCATTCCGGCAGCGGGGTCGAGGACGGCAGCGGTGTACGTGCCTCGGCACGCGCCTGGGTCGCCTGCCGGACGGCGGTCGCGGTGTCGATGACCTCGGCCTGGTCGGTCGCCTGGCTGATCGGTAATCCGCCTGACCGTAAAAAGTTAGCGATGCCATTCCACAGGTAATAAATGCCGAATACCAACGCGATCCCCAATAGGAAAACCAACCATGCTGGTGGGCCTGACCGGTTCGGCGCTGGTCTGCGTCCGCGTGTTGGGGGTCTGCCGAAGCCCATAATATCCTCTGCGTACCATCACTGAGGACATAGCATAGCGACAAACCGTATCGCTGACCAGTTGCGTTGGCTAATCGTCAGGTAAGAAGGGGCGGATGCGCTCGATAAACTTGTCAATTGGTAGACCGCGTGGGATGAGGTCTACCGCGCCTACCGCGCTGGCCTTCGCTCGTTCCGTACTTGTGTTTTCCAACCCGCTGATGAGCGCGACCGGGATTTGGGCGGTGCGAGCATCCGTTTTAAGCTGCTGGCAGACCTCGTAGCCGTTCATCATCGGCATCCGCACATCCACGAGGATCAAATCCGGTTGGTGCTCTTGCGCTGAGTAAATGCCTGTTTTGCCGTCCGCAGCCATGATTGAGCGCAGGTTGTTAGCGTCAAAAATGCCTTCAAATAACTCACGGTTTAGCCATTCGTCGTCAATAACGAGGATCAAAGGTGCCATCATGTTTCCCCTAATTCTTGCCCATATTCTCATCAGCCATGCAAGACCATCTTACAATATTTCTCATCTTGCGTGTCTATGCTCTATGTGGATTTATCGTAACATGATGTAGAGTTTGCAATGTCTGATTTTGAAGATGTGATTATCATCGGTGCGGGGCAGTCCGGTTTGGCGACCGGCTACGAGTTGCAACGCGTCGGAATTTCTTTTCATCTCGTGGATGCACATGCCGACGTGGGCGGCTCCTGGCAAGATTATTGGGACAGCCTGCGGGTGTTTTCCCCGGCGAAGTATTCTCAACTGCCGGGGATGTCGTTCCCCGGTGACCACGCGCATTATCCCGGTCGTGAAGATGTGGTTCGCTATTTGCGGGACTATGCCGCCCACTTCGACATGCCGTTTACTGGTGACTTCCGTGTACAGACGGTCACGCGGCGGGATGGTGCGTTCTGCGTGGAAGATGAACGGGGACGCACTCTGTACGGGCGGGTGTTGGTCGTCGCGGCGGGGCCGTTCAATAAGCCTTATGTGCCCGCGTTACCCGCTCAAGAACTTTATAACGGTTGTGTGATGCATTCATACCAATACCAGCACAAGCAACCGTTCGCCGGGCAGCGGATTGTCGTGGTCGGCTCGCGCAACTCCGCCGTGCAAATCGGCTGTGAACTGGCGACCGTCGCTGATGTCACCCTCGCCGTGCGCCATGAGATCAAATGGCTGCCGAAATACATTCTGGGTAAAAGTATCTTCTTCTGGATCCACGATACCGGCTTTGACATGATTCCGTTGGGGTATTTCTTCGACCTCAAGGACACCGTGCGAGTCATCGACGACGGCACCTATCGCCGGGCGATTGAGGCCGGGCAACCCGACACCCGCCCGATGTTCACCGCTTTTACGCCCGATGGTGTGCAATGGGCGGATGGCGAACGCGAACGGGTGGATACCGTGTTGTTTGCGACCGGCTTCCGCCCGGATAACGTACCGTTTTTGCGGTCGTTGGGCGCGCTGGGCGACGACAACCGCCCACTGGAACGCGGCGGCGTCAGCACGGCGGTCGATGGCTTGTATTACATGGGCATTTTTGGGCAGCGCACACCCGCTTCGGCGACGTTGCGCGGTGTCGGCGCGGATGCGCAGTACATCGCCGGGCAGGTGAAGCGTTATCTACAGTCGTAGAGGGTTTATTCTTCCTGCGCGGCGAGAATCTGTGCCAGACTGATTCCGTGCTTTTCCGCGATTTCACGGGCGTAACTGCGTCCGAGTGGTTCGCCGCGTGTGATCTCAAATGTGCGGATGGCCTCACCGCTTTCGCTCAACTTGACCCCCGCTACCAGGCTGAAAATCTCGCTTTCGCCTTCGACCGTTTCGTGCATGGTCGGGATGTCGTCAACCAGTTCGCTCAGGTGGGTGGCGAAGATCGCGCGGCAACCAATCACCCGCAGACCACACAGCATATCCTGCGCGAGATAGTTGGCCTCGCTGGATGATGTGCTGGAAAAGGTCTCGTTGAGTAAAACCAGGCTATGCGGTTTCACTCGCTGGAACAACATCCTCAGGCGCTCCGCTTCCTCCGCGAGCCGCCCTTGCTGGCGCGTTTCCAGGCGGGGGAAGTGCGTCAACAGCGACCCCACCGGGCTGATCTGCGCCGCCACCGCTGGAATAAAAATCCCCGCTTGAAACAAGACCTGCGCCAGCCCAACCGCCTGGAGATAGGTCGTCTTGCCGCCGCTGTTTGGCCCGGTCAGGATGGCGATGCGGCCTTCGTGGTTGAAGGCAGCATCACTGGGGACGGTGGTTTTCTCGTTCAGGGCGAGGGAGACGTTTACCAATTGGTCGATCTGCGTCACCCGCGCCTCTGGCACCACATCCGGGCGGCAGGTGGTGATCCCTTGCTCTTGCAGCTTATTCATGAGCTTGACCGCGCTCAGGTAGAAGCCGAGTTCAAATTCCAGGTTGACCAGTGGATGACTGCTGATGCGGGTGTAGCGGGCGAGTTCCTGGGCGACTGGTTTAGCGACGTGCATCATCAACTTTTCGAGATCCTGGAAGAACGGTTCATACGGTCGTAGTTCCGGGTCTTTAGGCAGATAGTTCAACGGCGCGACCCCGCGCTCACCCACACCATCATGAGCCGGGCCGATGACCCGGTCGATAAACGATGTCGTCCCACCGAGTTGATAATCGTTGACCGCCATTAACACAGCGGAGACAGGCCGCAGTTGTGTATCCAGGTTGATGCCGACGGTCAGGCTGGTGACGCGCTCTAACGGGCGGCGCATCGCCGGCAGTTGACGTTTGAGCGCGTCGAAGTCCTCATCATCGAGCAGGGTGCGCATGTTCGCCGCTAATGTTTGCAGCGCGGTGGATTGCACAGCCGTGGTCGTCAGTGCTTTGTGGATGGCCTCAATCGCGTCGATGTAGATTTCGAGTTCTGCCAGACGCTCGGAGGTCTGGGCGAGTGGGCTGCGCTCCCGTTTGCCGAGCAGCGCGGAGTTCTGGCTCAGGCTGGCCAGCGAGGGCAGCAATTCCTCAACCGCGCGGACGAGTTTGGGATGGTCGAGAAAGTCCTGTAGCACGGCCTGCCGCCAGCGGATCACCGCCGGGTCACTGACCAGCGCGACGAGCGTCTGCTGCACGAAGTTCTTGTAACGGCGGTCGTAGCTCATGGCGAGTGCGAGTTCGCTCAGGCCGAGGTCTTGCTGCCAGCGTTCGGATTTTTCCGGCAGGGGTTCTGGACGGTCGCCGAGCCACATCAAGCTGGTAATGTCGATATTGAGGTCTGGCCGTTTCTGCGGTGGTTCGTTCTCGGAGGAGAAAAAACGTTTCATCATTTTACAGTAAGGCTCTTTAATAGGTAAGAAACAGGACGGTACTGTTATTGTACCGCCCTGGGGGTGAATGGGGAAATTACTTACCGAGGCGCTTTTTCAGTTCCTCGGTCAAGGCGGGGATGACGTTGTAAATATCCCCGACGATGCCGTAACTCGCCAGTTTGAAGATCGGCGCTTCCGGGTCTTTGTTGACCGCGACGATCACCTTGCTGGTACGCATCCCGGCTTGATGCTGGATCGCGCCGGAAATCGCCAGTGCCACGTACAGATCCGGCGAGACGGTCTTGCCGGTCTGCCCGACCTGGTGCATATACGGGATGTAGCCCGCATCAACGGCGGCGCGGCTGGCACCGACGGCACCGCCCAGCGTATCCGCCAGCGGCTTGACTGTGTTCTCGAAGCCGTCCTGCGCCTTCCAGACGGTGGCGTCTTCGGCGTCACCGGGGGCGTCTTTAGGATTGTTGGCGACCCCACGCCCGCCGGAGACGATGATCGCGGCGTCCGTCAGGTTGACCGTGCCGACTTCCTCTTCAAAGCCCTCGACCTTGCTGGTGATCTCGTCTTCGCTGAGTGCGGGTTCAACTGTGGTGACGTCCGCGCTGGCGCTCTCGTCTATGTCGTTCGGCTTGAACGCCCGCCCGCGAATGGTCAGGAACAGCGTGCCATCGCCGGTGCCAGCGGCGGTGCTAAGGACCTTCCCGGCGTAAACCGGGCGTGTCACGGTGACGGTATCGCCGTCGAGTTCGAGTTCGGTCGCCTCGGTAATCATGCCGGAGTCGGTATCCGCAGCCGAGGCCGCCAGCAGTTCACGGGCGCGGTTGGTGCCCACTGCCAGCATAACTTTAGGGCTGTGTTCCTGCACCAGCTTGGTGAGCAGCGCGGCGTAAGGTTCCAGCCGGAAATCGGTCAGCGTGGCGTCTTCGCAGACCAGCGCCTGATCTGCGCCGTAGTGCGCGGCCTGTTCCGCGATGGCGCTTGCACCTTCACCGAAGATCAGCGCGGTCAGCGGGACACCCATGCCATCGGCGAGGGTACGCCCGGCACCGAGGGCTTCCCAACTGGTGGAGTTGGCTTCGTTCTCGAATGTTTCAATCCAGACGAATACGGCGCTCATAGTACCTTCTCCTCAAGCAGTCTATCGACCAGTTTCGCGGCTTGTTCGGCGGGTTCGCCTTCCAGCATCTCGACCTCGACCTCTTTGCTAGGCGTGTTGTAGAAGCCTTTGAACTCGGTCTTTCTCGCCGGGACTTCGACCCCCAGGTCTTCGAGTGACCAGACCGGGATGGTGGCCTTACCCGCTTTGCGGATGCCGATAAAGGACGGGTAGCGCGGTTCGTTAATGTCCTTCATCACACTGATGACGGCGGGGAGCTTGCTGGTGACGATTTGCTTACCCTGTTCGAGCATCTTCTCGACCTTGATGGTCTGGGCGTCGTAGTCGATTTCGAGGATCTGCGAGACGTAGCTCAACATCGTCCAGCCGAGCTTACGAGCGGTCATGTAGGTGTGCTGGTCGGTGCCGACATCGACACTTTCTTTGCCGAAAATCACCAGATCAACATCACCGATTTTGTTGACGGCAGCAGCGGCGACGGTCGCGTAAGCGAGGCTGTCAGTCGCATCGAGGGCGTCGTCATCCACACGGATGGCGTTTTTCAATCCCATGGCGAGGCTGTGCTTAAGCGCGTCGGTGTGCATCTCCGGCCCGATGGCGATGACGCTAGAATCCCCACCGGCACTTTTGGCCTGTGAAATGGCTTCTTCTAAGGCATATTCATCCCAGGGGTTGACGACAGGTGCAGCATCACCCCAGGTCACGTTACCGGCATCGTCCACTTCCACTTTGGCAGCGGTATCCGGTGTGCTGCGTGTAAAGACAACAGCGTGCAAGGTTAAGACCTCCCTAAGTTCATAAGTTTAATTTTTCACTGGCGATATTGTATCTATTTCCCGGTGGAAAATCTAATGGGAATTAGAATATTGAACCGCCCGCTATCCTGACGATGACGGGTAACGATTCCGTGCATTCAAAGCACGCAGATAAGACTTATCCTCACCCCTTCCGAACGACTCGACCTGTGGTCGGCGTTCTCCCTCTCCTCTCCAACATGTCGGAGAAGGGAAAACGAGCGGAGTGAGTAGGGGTGAGGACTCAAAAAGCAAGGACATTCATTTCCGTTCTAGCCGTAAGTCTGTCACATCAATCCATGTAGGCCAGTGGATCGACTTTCGGCGCGGGTTTGAAGATCAACACACCGAAGGCGATCAGCAACCCGGCGATGAACCCGCCGATGTGCGCCCATACCGCGACCCCGCCAATCGTGACCGTATCCACACCGAGCGAGGCCAGCCCGTTGAACAGGTCGAGCACGAAGAAGTAGAGCAGCATGTAAAAGGCCTGTGTGTTGGTGAGGCCAACGGGAATACGGAAAAAGAATGCTACTACGCTAATCTTCACTGCCGGGAACACCAGGAAGAACGCGCCCATGATCCCGTAAATCGCACCGCTGGCTCCGATCGCGGGGAGGCACACGTTCCAGTTGACCATCGTATGCAGCAGGCTCGCCGCGAACCCTGCCACCATATAGAACAGCAAAAAGCCGCCCTTGCCCATGTAATCCTCGACGTTGGGCGCGAAGACCGCCAGGAAGATCATGTTGAAGATCAGGTGCAGCCAACCGCCGTGCATGAACATGCTCGTCGTGAAATCGACAATGGTATTGACCGACAGCCAGTTCTGCGTGATCTGGCAGGGGACAACCCCCGCCGACATATACGCCTGTGCCAGTTGTTGGTCGTTGAGCGTCAACTGCCACAGGAACACCATGATATTCAGTGCGATTAAGCCGTAGGTGACGTAAGGGATGTCTTCCGTCTCACGTAATGCTTTGAGTGGGATCAATGATCGTTTCTCCTGAAACCTTAAAGAATAGAAATTTTGCATCCGCCACCCGTGACCGGGGCATAGGACGTCCCACGATGTGTACGCCATCTGTCCCCGCAAGGTTTCAACTTATCATACAACTTTTGCTTGGTGGTTGCAGTTAAAGTTGTCGATCTTCAACGCGATCGTAAAGCATTTGCTCCCGCGTGGGGCGGTCAGGCTACGGGATGAGTTGCATCAGAATGATCGTCAAAACCAGAATTACATGAGCGATGGTATCTTATCGAGAGACGCTTTTGCTACACAAAAATAGGGGTAAAGACCCCTATAGGACTTTCGCTTGAGAATCTCAGGACGGTTCAGAAAAGCTCAAATCTCTGATTTTTGAACCGTTAAAACCCTTTGTGAATATCCTGGGCGAAAGTCCTAACATGAAGAGATTGTCCGGATATGCTGCTGGTCACGGGTGACGAGCAGCAAGTAAGACGACAGCATCGGCGATATATATGGAATGATTCGAGGTTGCTCATGCTGCCGTGGTAGCTAAACACCAGATTATCGATGTCGATAAGAAGTACGTCACCACCGGTGTGTGGCGGCTGGGGTTCAAGTCGTTTAACGGTAAAACAGTCACTCCACTAAAAATAAAAACCTGCTGTAAGCAAGCCTACAGCAGGGGGATGAGCCGTGTATGATATGCGAGATTAACGCTCGCTGACCGGCGTCCAGCTTAGATCCATCGGGCCGACGTAGTTGGCCTTCGGGCGAATCAGGCGACCGCCCATCTGGTCGATGATGTTGGCGGACCAACCGGCGATACGGGCCATTGCGAACAGCGGTGTGAAGGTGTCGATGTCCAGGTCGAGTGTGTAGAGCACAATCGCGCTGTAGTAGTCCACATTCGGGAACAGCTTACGTTCTTTGAAGTAGTCATCCTCCAGGGCGACCTCTGCCAGTTTTTCCGCAATCTCGAACCACTTGCTCGTCCCGGAGCTTTCCGCCAGGGCTTTGGCCTTGTCATGCAGCACACCTGCACGCGGATCCGGTGCCTTGTAGACGCGATGCCCGATACCCATCACGCGGCGGTCGCCGTTCTTGACCTCATTCTTGAACCAGTTCTCGACGTTATCCGGCTCGCCGATCTCAAGGAACATCTTCATCGCTTCGGCGTTGGCACCGCCATGTGCCGGGCCTTTGAGCGTGCCGATAGCGGTCACGACGGCGCTGTGCATATCGGAGCCGGTCGCGGTGGTCACACGGGAGGAGAACGTGCTGGCGTTCATGCCGTGTTCGGCGAGCAGCACCAGATAAGCGTTAATCGCTTCGGCGGCGGTGGCGTTCGGTTCTTCGTTGTTGAGCATGTAGACGAAGTTCTGGGCGAGGGTCAGGTCTGCACGCGGGGCGACGGGGGCATTGCCTTTACGGATGCGATCCCAGGCGGCGACGGCGGTCGTCATCTGTCCGGTCAGGCGCTTGGCCTTCTCCATCGCCACATCTTTGTCGGTCAGGTTTTCTGCGTCGGGGTCATAATGCGCCAGTGCGGAAACGACCGTGCGTAGCACCGCCATCGGGTTGGATTCGTTAGGCAGGGTTTTCATCATGCTGATGATGTCATCCGGCAGGGACGCGCCTTTTGCGATCTCGCTGCGCAGGGTTTCCAGTTCTTCGGCATTGGGCAGGCGTGTGTGCCACAGCAGGAAGACCACTTCTTCAAACGTGGCGTTTTCCGCCAGGTCTTCGATGCTGTAACCGGCATAAATCAGCTTGCCTTCTTCGCCGTTAACGAGACTCGTCTTAACGTCTGCGACGACGATTCCTTCGAGTCCACCTTTATTCGACATGTGTGTTTTTCTCCTTGAAATAACTAAAACCCCCAGAGGTGTGGAGCCTCTGTGGTCAAAATCGTTTGGGTAGTTTTCAGGGTTTGAGTATAACATTAGCGTTTTGGGGCTACAATGATGAACGTTTAAACATTAGATAAATCTTTCACGATTGCGAATTGCTTGCAATCGCCTGCAAAGCGTGTTAGTCTTTTGCCATGATGAAAATTTTTAACGACCATAACCACGCCGCCATGTGTATGTGCATGTGCAACCAGTCGCGACCAACCGGGCGTTAGACTCTTTGCTGCTGCACGAATAAGGCGCACATCAAAGTGAATTCTCAAAGAGCTGACCCACCCGGTCGGCTCTTTTTAGTTGGAGATAATTCGGAGGTGAAAAGATGACGATAAACCTGACGCAAGACCTACAAAAGAATATCTTCCAGCATGTTGAGGGGACTTTTCCTAACGAGGGCGGCGGCTTCTTACTCGGTGAGGTCAACGGGGATGATGTGCTTATCAGCGATGCCATCCACATCGACAACGTGTTCGAAACCGAGGAGCAGTATCACCGCTATGCGATGACGCCGCAAAATTGGGCACAAATGGAAGACGAAGCCGATGCACGCGGCTTAACGTTGGTCGGCTATCATCACAGTCATCCGAACGCCCCGGCAATCCCCTCGGAATATGACCGCGAACACGCGCTGCCGAACTTCGCCTACGTCATCACCTCTGTGCGGCAGGGCAAAGCGGTTGATCAAAAAGTGTGGCATCTGCGGCGTGACCGCAGTGTGTTTGACGAAGGTGAATTAGTGGTCAAAAAATAATTTTCTTACAAGGGTCGCATTTGTGTCGCTGTTGCGCACAGGTGCGTGAATTTTTAACAACCGAATAATCCTTAATTGATCGAAGAAGAAATAAAAGAAAGAGGCATAGCATGTCGAACGAAACAGAACGTCAATTTGGTTACCATACCCGTGCGCTCCACGCTGGTTACGAGCCGGACCCGGCAACCGGCGCACGGGCCGTCCCGATCTATCAGACCACGTCTTACCAGTTCCGGGATACCGAACACGCGGCGAACCTGTTCGCGCTGCAAGAACCGGGCATGATCTACACGCGCATCATGAACCCGACCAACGGCGCGTTTGAAGATCGCATCAACGCGCTGGAAGGTGGCGTCGGCGCGATCACGACGGCCTCCGGTCAATCCGCTGAACTGCTCACGTTCCTTTCGCTGGCACAGGCCGGGGATGAGATCATCGCCACCAGTGCGCTTTACGGTGGCAGTTATACCCTGCTGAAGTACACACTCGGTCGCCTGGGCATCAAGACGCACTTTGTCGAAAGCGACGACCCCGCCGAATACGAAAAACTCATCAACGATAAGACCCGTCTGGTCTATCTGGAAACCATCGGCAACCCCAAGCTGGTTATCCCCGATTTTGAAGGCATCGTGGAAGTCGCCCACAAGCACGGCCTCCCGGTGGTGACGGATAACACCTTCGCGCCGTACCTGTGGCGTCCGTTTGAGCATGGCGTGGACATCATCACCTATTCCACCACTAAATGGATCGGTGGGCACGGTCTGAGCATCGGCGGTGCGATTATCGACAGCGGTAAGTTCGACTGGAAGGCCAGCGGACGTCACGGCACCCTCATCGAGCCAGAACCAGCTTATCATGACGTGGTGCTTTCCGATTTCGCGGGGGAAGGCGCGTTCATCGCTCGTGCGCGGGTGGTCGGTTTGCGGGACTTCGGCGCGGCGCAGTCACCGTTCAATAGTTTCCTCAACATCATCGGTCTGGAGACACTGCCGCTGCGCATGGAACGCCACGTCGAGAACGCGCAACAGGTCGCGGAGTACCTCGAAGCGCACGCAGCGATTGACTGGGTTAACTATCCCGGCCTGAGCAACCACCCCAGCTATGATCGTGCTCAGAAATATCTGGGTGGCAAGCCCGGCTCCATCATCGGCTTCGGCATCAAGGGCGGTGAGGAAGCGGGTTCTACCTTCATCGACAACCTGAAGTTGTTCTCGCATCTGGCAAACGTCGGTGATGCGCGTTCACTCGCCATCCATCCGGCGACGACCACACACCAGCAACTCAGCGAAGCCGAGCAAAACGCCAGCGGCGTCACCGGGGACTACATCCGGCTGTCTATCGGCATCGAGGACATCGACGACATCCTGTGGGATCTCGACCAGGCGCTGAAGATCGCGCAGGGTAAGACCGCACAGCCGGTATAGTTCGAGGTTTTCAGTTATTAGTTGAGCCTAACCTGACCTCACCCCTTCGAACTGTTCGACCTACGGTGAATAGGGGTGAGGTCACAAATGAATGTTTTTAGGGAAACGATCATGCCCGGAGAACCAAGTCTAAGGGAATTATTGCCCGGCAAAACCGTCCGTATGTACGACCCGTCTTCGGTCGGCATTGTGGAGCGCCAATACGCTCATTTCGACGACGTGCTGCGTATGCGCTCCGGTGGCACGTTGGATGGCTTTACGCTGGCCTATGAAACTTACGGACAGCTCAACGCGGATAAATCCAACGCGATTTTGATCTGTCACGCATTGTCGGGGGATTCCCACGTCGCCGGGTACTACACCGACGACCCGGCGGAAAAACCCGGTTGGTGGGATGACGCGGTCGGCCCCGGTAAGATGTTCGATACCGACCAATACTTCGTGATTTGCTCCAATGTGGTCGGCGGGTGCCGGGGCAGCACCGGCCCGGCCTCCGCTGCGCCCGATGGCAAGCCCTACGCGCTGCGCTTCCCGGTCGTCACTATCGGGGATATGGTGGTTGCCCAATGCTATTTGATGGATCGGCTGGGAATCGACCGGTTGTTTGCCGTCGCCGGGGGCAGCATGGGCGGGATGCAAGCCTTGCAATGGACGATTGAATTCCCCGACCGGGTGGAAAATGTGCTGTTCATCGCTAGCACGCCGCGCTCATCCACGCAGAACATCGCCTTTAACGAGATCGGGCGGCAGGCCATCTACGCCGACCCCAACTGGAAACAGGGCAACTATTATGAAGCCGACAAACACCCCGATGCCGGCCTTGCGGTGGCGCGGATGATCGGACATATCACCTATATGAGTGAGCTTTCACTCGAAGATAAGTTCGGGCGGCGCTTGCAAGACCATGACCATCTGCATTACTCGTTTAAGACGGAATTCGCCGTCGAGAGTTATCTGCAATATCAGGGTTTTAAATTTACCGAACGTTTCGACGCCAATAGCTATCTTTACATCACCAAGGCGTTAGACTATTACGATCTGTCAGAAACTTACGGCACCATCTATGACGCGCTGCGCGAGACCAGAGCGCAATTTCTCGTCATCAGCTTCACCAGTGATTGGCTTTACACCGACGCTCAGGCGCGTGAATTGGTTGATCCGCTGCGCCGCCTGAAGCGTGAAGTGGAGTATCACCGCGTCGAAGCGGCCTTCGGGCATGACTCCTTTCTGGTCGAAGTCGAGACGATGAACGAGATCGTCGGCGGCTACCTCACTCAGATGTGGCAGCGTAAAGAAACCGGGCGATGTCAGTTCGACCATTGATGCTTAGCGTGTTTTAACGTAAGTATCCGTAATCTGAAGCTGTCAAATAATCGCAATCCAAAACCGAAGAAGAGAGAAAAGCTCATGGCAACGATTAAGATCCCTACGCCCCTGCGTGCTTATACCGGGGGGGAAGCACAGATCGACGTCACCGGAGACACCATCGGCGCGGCGTTGAACAGCCTCGTTGAGACGTATCCCGACCTCAAGCAACATCTTTACAACGGCGACGAACTGCGTAACTTTGTGAACGTGTTCCTCGGTGATGAAGACGTGCGCTTCCTCGACGGAATGGAAACCGAAATCGACGCGGACGACAATTTGCGCATTATTCCCAGCATTGCAGGTGGCTGATGGCAACAAGCCGTCTTGCAACCGTCGCAGATGCCCACCTGAGTATCGGCAGACAATCCTTCACGAAATTCTATGCACCACTCGGCGGTAAGCCACTGACCGGAATCGCCTATGGTTGGCAGGACATCATGACCTTATTGGAAACGCACGAGGAGCAGTGAGAAGATGGAATCTCTAGTGAAGACACAAGCGAAACTTTCCAACGAGGAAGTGCGCCGCTACAGCCGCCACGTCATCATGCCGGAGGTCGGCATCGAAGGGCAGCGCAAGCTCAAGGCCGCCAATGTGCTTGTGATCGGCACCGGTGGGTTAGGCAGCCCGACCGCGCTTTATCTGGCGGCGGCGGGGATCGGTCGTATGGGCATTGTGGATTATGATGTGGTGGATGAAAGCAATCTGCAACGGCAGATCATTCACGGGCAGAGCACGCTGGGTGTTTCCAAGTTGGATAGCGCCGAGGGGCGCATCAAAGACCTGAACCCGTTCATCGAGATTGACAAGTACAACGTGCCGCTGACCTCCGATAATGCGCTGGAAATCATGGAGCCGTATGACATTATCATCGATGGCACCGACAACTTCCCGACGCGCTATCTGGTCAACGATGCGTGTGTCAAGCTCGGCAAGCCCAACGTCTACGGCAGCATCTTCCGCTTCGAGGGGCAGTTGAGTGTGTTCTACGCCGAAGAAGGCCCGTGCTATCGCTGCATGTTCCCGGAGCCGCCCCCGCCCGGTCTGGTGCCGAGCTGCGCCGAGGGCGGTGTGCTGGGCATCCTGCCGGGGACGATTGGCACGATGCAAGCCACCGAAGCTATTAAGATCATCCTCGGTATCGGTGAACCGGCAATCGGGCGAATGTTGCTTTACGACGCGCTGGATATGAGTTTCACGCCCATCAAGGTGCGCAAGAACCCTGAGTGCCCGGTATGCAGTATTCCGAAAGAAACGGTCGAGTTGATCGACTACGAGCAGTTCTGCGGGATGCCTGCGCACGACCACAGCAATTACAGCACCGCCGACGAAGACGCTGACCTGCAAATCATCAATGTGCAGCAGTTGAAAGATCGGCTCGACAGCGGTGAGGATCTGCTGGTGCTGGATGTGCGCGACCCGCACGAGTGGGAGATCGCCGCACTGGATGACACGTTGCGCATTCCGAAGGGGAAGATTCAAGCGGCGAAAAATGCCGTGCTCGCCGGGCGCAAACTGCCGGAAGAAACCGTGCTGGCGGAACTTCCGCAAGATCGTGAGATCGTCGTCCACTGCCGGTCGGGTAAGCGCAGCGCCGATGTCATCCACATGCTGAAGGAAGTCGGCTATGATGACACCAACCTGCGTAACCTGGAAGGCGGCATCCTGGCCTGGGCGCGAGACATTGACACCACACTGCCGACATACTAATGCGGGAGCCAATTAGAATTGTCTGAATGCAGAGGGCGGGCCATTGTGCCTGTCCACGGCGACCACGCCGGGCCGCCCTTACGAATTGTGAATGTACTTTTTGTTTGGCTATGATTCCAAACGAACCCTAACAGATGTAAACAATGGGGCGACCGATACAGGGGTCGCCTCGACCATTTCCCCCTGGTGAACTTACAATCCTCCAAAGAACGTAAAAATTCATTTCATATTTGTAAAAACAAACTACAATATCCAGTGTAAGTTCGAAATTATTCGATGTGTGGACATAAAAATGACGGTTCTGATGCTTTCTCAAGGTAAACCTGATGCTCGTAGGCTGCTGCATGGTGCAATCGAGGCACGCTACGGTAAGACGCCGCCTAAGCTGGCAAACGCCCGCCTTGATTTACGCGGTCGCGTGCTGACCCGGTATGATTTTACAGAAACCTGGTTGACCTTGAATGCTGCGGCCTTGTTCCGCTTCCCTGACGCGATGCGCTGGGACTTCACCGGGCGACCTCCACGCCGTGCAGCCGAACGCAATATTGAATCTATCAATGGTGATTCGTACTACTGTGCCTATGCCAATAAATCGGCACAGCGGGTCACACAATCGTATCACGCGCACGCCATCGCCAGCCGCATGTGGGCGCTGGCTTCCGTGTTGCTGCTGCCGTTGATCGAAATGCCAATCCAGATTAAGACGGTCGGCGCACACCAGTTCATCGCAACCCATACCAAACTCGATGTGACCTCGTTCATCCGCCTGCGGGACGACAAGACCGTCGCCTACGCACGCACGGAATGCTGCAATAACGGCGAAATGCAATCTTACGTCGTCCATGTTTCCCCACGGATTGTCAATGTTGATGGCTTCAACGTGCCGCAAAAGATCAGCGTCACCTGGGATGAAAGACCCTATTTCGAGGCCGAGGTATTCGCGTTCGAGTCACAGTTGAAAATTCCCGATAGCATCTTCAACATGCGCTATGAGAGCAATGTCATAAAAACCATACAGGCATAGGTTCCCGTACCACATCGTAGACGCTGAAGCCACGCTTTTTGTAGTTTGCCAGCGCGTGAGGAGAGTCAAGGTTGCAGGTGTGCAACCACACGCGCCCCGCGCCGTCATCCCATGCTTGCCGCACGCCGAAGCTCAGTAGATGTTTGCCTAACCCACGCCCGGTAAAGGCCGGCCTCAGCCCAAAGTAGGCGATTTCCGTATCTCCGCCTCCGTCTCCGTCTTCGTTTTGTCGGTCGAGTTCGATGTAGCCGCCGGGCAAACCGCCCTCGTAGAGCACATATAGTGATGTGGTCGGCGCGGCTAGCACCGCATGGAGCTTCTCATCATGCCAGTTCAACCGGTCACGCCAGCGCCAATCTTTCCCAACGGAGTCATACAGAAAGCGGTAAAACGCGACATCCGGCGAATTGATGTGCGCAATGGTCGCCGTTGTTTCGATAAATGCCGGCTCGAATTGTGCCGGTGTAGTCATGTGTAGATACGTGGTCACTAATATGATTGATATCCTCGTCTCATCAAACACACTGACCAATGATATAATTTCTTTATCGACAAGACCAACGAGATTTATAAGGAATTTTACATGGATTTTTCTTTAACTGACGATCAGCGCGAAGCACAGAAGATGGTCAGGGATTGGTGCGCCAAAGAGGTCATCCCGACCATCGGCGAATGGGACGCCAAGCAGGAAATGGACCCGAACATCCTGCCGCGCATGGGTGAGCTTGGCATCCTCGGCATTAGCATCCCGGTGCGGTATGGTGGGCAGGGCTTCGACTATGTGACACTCGGCCTGGTCTGCGAAGAACTGGAACGCGCCGACACAACGCTGCGCGTGGTCATGTCCGTGCATCATGGCTTGAACAGTCAGGCCATCCTGCAATGGGGCACCGAAGAACAAAAGCAAAAGTTCCTCGCACCGCAAGCACGCGGAGAGAAATACGCGGCCTTCTGCCTGACGGAGCCGGGCGCGGGGAGTGACGTCGCCGCGATGAACGCCACCGCGAAGAAATCCGGCAACAGCTACATCCTCAACGGCGAGAAGATGTGGATCAGTTTGGCGACCAAAGCGCATCATTTCCTGGTCGTCGCTAAGACCGACCCTGACGCCGGGCACCGGGGTATGAGTGCGTTCCTCGTCACCAGTGATATGCCCGGTGTGACCAGCGGGGACATTCACGGCAAGCTCGGTGTGCGTGCCGGGTCTACTGGTTGGGTCAAGTTCGAGGACGTCGAAGTCCCGGCGGAAAACCTGCTCGGCGAGGAAGGCGACGGCTTCAAGATCGCCATGTCCTGTCTGGATAACGGACGCTATACCGTCGCCAGTGGCGCGACCGGCCTCATCCGTGCGTGCCTGGAAGAAAGCCTGAAGTACGTTCAGGAACGCGAGACGTTCGGCAAGCCGATCAGCCAGTACCAGCTCATCAAGCAGAAGTTGGCGCACATGCAACAGTGGTATGACAACGCCTATCTGCTGTGTATGCGTGCTGGCTACCTGAAGAACGAAGGCGTGCGTAACACCCGCGAAACCAGCATGGCGAAGTGGTACGCGACCGACCACAGCGTGAAGGCCGCGCTGGAAGCGGTGCAGATTCACGGGGCGTATGGCTTCAGTAACGAATATCCGGTGGAGCGTTATCTGCGCAACAGCAAGGGCGCGGTTATCTACGAGGGCACCAGCGAGATTCATCAGTTGATGCAGGCTGACTACGCGCTCGGCAACCGTGTTGATAAGTCGCTGCGCTGCGAAGCCCCCGCTTACGATGTTGAGTTCTGGCAAAACGAACCAGAACCCGTCGCCGGGGACTAATTCCCACGAGAACCTAGAATAGTGAGGCGTCCGTGAGGCGTCCTGAGAAGAGACGCCTCAAAACGAAAAGGGCAATGACCGATGCAAACCACGACAAAAACCAGCGGTGCAATCATCGCCACAGATGTCACCTACGAAGCCTACATCGACGGTTTCCAGGGGCAGCGGGTGGAGTGGGTCGCTGGGGAGGTAATCGAAATGCCAGGAGTCGATGAAAAACATGATGCGCTGACCTATTTTCTCCGTACTTTGATCGCGTACTTGCTCGAAGTATCGCTCGGCGGGCGTGTGGTGCAAGACCCGGTGTTGATGAACCTCAACCCGGCGGTGAAAAGTGTGCGTGCGCCGGATTTACAGGTGCTGCCGGCGAACGTCGAGCGGTTGCAGGGGAAAGAAGTACGCGGCCCGGCGGATTTGGTGATCGAGGTCGTTTCACCGGGTAGCCAGCGCGTTGATCGAGTGGAGAAGTTCGCTGAGTACGAGCGCGGCGGTGTACGCGAATATTGGGTGCTGGATTTTACCTATAAAGAGGCATTGTTCTTCCAGTTGAACGCAGACGGTCTCTACGAGCGACAGCAACCGGACGCCGACAACCTCTACCAGAGCGCGGTGTTGCCGAATCTACGTCTACCGGTCGATCTGCTGTGGCGTGAGTCACTGCCGACCATCCGCGAGACGATTGCGCTGGTCGAGGCGATGTTGCAACGATGAAAATTATCTTCTTTGGTGACAGCCTGACCGAGGGCAGCTACGGCGGCAGTTATGTCGAGGCGATTCGAGAGCGGCACCCCGGACACGAGATCATCAACGCCGGGGTCGGCGGAGACACGGTCGTCAACCTGGCTGAGCGCCTCGACGATGCCGTTATCGACCAGGCACCGGACGGTGTTTTCGTGATGGTCGGCGGCAACGATGCCGTCTCGTGGAGCCAGCCCAGGACGCGCATTTACTACGAGCAGGCGAAGGGCGTGCCCGCTGGTATGGTCACATCGGAGATGTTCAGGCAGCATTATCGTGATGTGCTGGAACGCCTGCACCTGAACTTCATCCAGACGTGGGTGGGCCTGCCACCGGCAGAGTACAACCCGGCGGTGGTCGAAACACAGCGCCAGTATAACCGGCTAGCGGCGGAGGTCGCCCGTGCGACCAATACGCCCGCGCTTGACCTGATGCCGCACTTCGCGCCGGAGGTAGTGCCGGAACGCTCACCGATTGACATCGGTTTTATTCAGGTGATTGGCCAGCGCACCAGCAGCGGCTGGGACGACTTCGACACCGCACAGAAAGAGGGCGGCTATACCTACACGTTCGACGGCTTACACCTGACCCCTACAGCCGCACAAAAAATGGCGACGTTGATCGCCGATTTCATCGAGTTTTAGAGGGAGACGCTTCATGCGACGGATCGCCCGGCGTATCATCCGGGAGTGGACGAAGTTCAAGACAACACAAGTTTCTATAGAATCGCTAGCAAAGCAGATGGGCAGCCGGATCAACGCGATGGCGTTGGAAGCGGTCGAACTGCTGCAAGAAAAGAGCGCTTTTCAGGATGGCACGATGGAAGCGACCGACCTCGAAAGCGCGAATCTCAAGAACGCCCGGCTGGCGCTGGCCCGGCTGGCGGGAGCCAATTTGCGCGGCGCGAATTTAAATGATTCCTACCTCAGTCGGACCGACCTCACCAACGCTGACCTGCACGCGGCGACGATCACCTATGCGAACATGCGCGGCGTCCGGCTTGCCGGGGCCACCCTCACTGAAGCTGACCTCAGTCATGCGCATATGGCAAATGCCGACCTGACCGGCGCTGACCTCAGCGGCGCGACGATGCACGACACTAACCTGTGGGGGGCGACGTTGTGCGGCACGAACCTGACCGGCGCTGACCTGACCGGCGCGAACTTCAGCAGGGTCGTATGTGACGAACAGACCATCTTGCCGGATGGGTCGCATTGGTCGGCGGAAATTGACATCACCGCAATACAAGGCTTAATGCATGATGAGTGAATGCAACCATTTGTCGCATGAAACGTACTATTTATAAGGAATCACTATGTAAACAATTATTCCGCATCAAATATACATAATCTCGTGGAATAATTGTTCGTTAGTACGCAATTGCAAACAACCGCCATCCACCATGCCTGCAAGTAACAGATTTTAGACCTGTTATCTAACCGTCACCCAATAGGAACCTGACCAGACTAGAATAATGCGAAAATTGCGATAAGATTCGCTGCGACGAAGGCACATTACGGATTAAGTTATGTTTCGGATTCTTGACATTCTGTTGTTTACGTTAGAACGCCTACGTCTGCACCAGGTACTGGTGTTCTGGGTGTTGGTCGGCCTTTCCGCCGCGACCACGCTCGCGCTCAGTCTGGTGCTTTACGTGGATGCGGTGAACACCAATCTGCTGAGTTCACAGCTTGATGACCCGCCGTATGCTTTTCGCTTTCGTTACGTCGGCAGTTGGGAAGGCAACATCACCGAAGCGGATTACAACAGCGCCGATGCTTCTATCGAGCGCGATTTTATCAACCCCATCGGCCTGCCGATTGGTAGCAGCATGAGCCTCGCACTGAGCACACCCTGGCGCGTCCAACTGGATATGGAAGACCGCAATTTCGCCGTCGGCCCGTACAACCTGGGCACGGTGCAGGGGATCGAAGACAAGATACGCATTACCGCCGGGGCATGGCCCCCCGGTGAAGACGTCGAAGACGACCAACCGGCGACACTGCCGGTCGCGGATACCCCACAGCCGCCGATTGAAGAACGGACGATCCCGGTGCTGCTCTCGGAAACCATGCTGTTCGACATGGGCTTGCAGGTCGGTGATATGTTAAGCGCGACCCAGGCCGGTTTGCCGGAACTGACGTTAGAGGTGGCGGCTTTCTGGCAACCGATCAACCCGGATGACCCGCGCTGGATCTTCGTGCCGAGCTTCTTTGAGGACGTGATGATGATCTCCGAAGCGAGCTTGTGGGATGCGCTGGAAGGCTCCGAGCGTCCGTCGATTGAGGAAGCGGGTTGGTACATCGTGTTTGACGGCAGTGAGGTGCGCACCGCCGATATCGGTGCGATGCTGGGAGACATCGCCAACGGGGAGCGCGACGTGGCGCGGGTGCTCCCCGGCGTCCGTATGAGTGACGAAACCGCGACCGGCCTCAACGCCTTCACCGAGGACGTGAACGCGCTCACGCAGCAACTCGTGATTATCATCTTGCCGGTGGCGGGATTGATGTTGTACTTCGTCTCGCTGGTGGCGGGTTTGCTGGTCAGCCGGCAGCAGCAAGAGGACGTGATTTTGCGTAGCCGGGGCATGAACCGTCGGATGCTCATCAGCATCTATGTGTTGATGTGGCTGCTGCTGGCGGGTGGTGCGCTGTTGATCGGCCTGTTGGCGTCGCCGTTCGTGGTGCAGATCGTCGGACGGACGACCTCGTTTCTGGAATTTCAAGGCACGGACGACCCGCTGGAGATCGTATTTACGGTTGAGGCGCTGGCGGTCGGTGCGTTTACCGCCATGCTCGCGGCGAGCAGTGGCCTGTTTATGGCGTGGCGTTCCACCGGGCAGACCATCACCGGCTTCAAGCGCCAATCCGCACGAGCCAGCCGGGCCTGGTGGCAGCGTATGTACCTCGATGTTCTGCTGCTGATCCCCGGTGTGTATGTGCTGTTCAACCTCAGCGGTGAGGGTGGCTTGGCGACCGACGCCGAAGACCCCTTCGCCGACCCGCTGACGTTCGTCGGGCCGACGCTGTTTGCGTTGGGGATGACGTTGTTGTTCCTGCGGGTGTGGCCTTTCCTGATGCGCATCGGCGCGGGGATCATCAGCTACACGCGCAATATCGCACTGCTGATGGCACTACGCGAACTGACGCGCTCCATCGGGCGCTATCGCGGCACGTTGTTGATGATGTGCTTCACGCTGAGTCTGGTCGGCTTGACGGCATCAATGGCAAGCACGATTGACCGTAGCCTGCGCGACTCGGTCAATTATCGCATCGGCGCGGATACGGTCGTGGTGACGGCGGTCGATACGCAGGCCGAACAAAACGAAACCGACGACGGTCAGCAGACGTTCACCGTTACCGGCTTTAATGTGCTGCCCGCTGATGATGTGCTGGATGTCGAAGGTGTGTTGAACGTCTCCCGCGTGGGCAAATACCCGGCGCGTTTGCTGCTGCGCAGTTCGCGTGCGGAAGGCACCATCGTCGGGGTAGACCGGGCGACGATGGCGACGGTCACGCGCTCACGCGAGGATTACGCCGATATGCCCTTCGCCGATATGTTTAATCTGCTGGCGACCAACCGGGCCGGTGTGCTGGTGAACCGGCAGGTGATGACGGAAAATAATCTGCTCATCGGGCAGGAGATCGACATACAGGTTTCCGTCCTGGGCGAATGGGTGGATACATCCGTGCCGATCCTCGGTGTGGTGGATTACTTCCCTACGCTTGACCCGCGTGAAAACTTCTTCATGATCGGCAACATCGAACCAATCTTCGAGCTTGCCGGGACGCCGCTGCCGCACGACCTGTGGCTAGGGCTGACGGATGGCTTGGACTCACAGCGCGTGCGCGATGATGTGCGCGAACTCGGCTTCCCCATCTTGCAATGGCGTGACCCACAAACCGAACTGCAAGAGGCGTTAGCGCAACCCTCCCGCCGGGGGGTGTTGGGCTTCCTCTCGGTCGGGTTCATCGCGTCGATTGTGTTGACGCTGGTTGCGACAATTATCCAGAATACGGTGTCCTTCCGCGCCCAGGCCGTACAGTTAGGCTCGATGCGGGCGATGGGGATGCGTGGCATCTCGTCCACGCTGTATCTGATTTTGCTGCAAGGCATCGCGGCGGTCAGCGGTATTCTGGGTGGGACGGTGATCGGTGTGCTGACCACGCAGCTCTTCCTCCCGTTGTTGGATTTCAGCGGTGGGTTGCCGCCCTATCTGGTACGGGTAGCCTGGGACGAGATCATCATCGTCTATGGGTTGTTCGCCGGGGTGCTGTTTGCGGTCACGCTGATGACGACGATAGTCGCCAGCTTCCAGCAGCTTTCCAACGTGGTTAAACTTGGTGATGTGTAGATAAGAATGAGAGACAGATGCAACGCAATTTGCGATTCGCATTTTTAATGTTGGTTATCTTGCTGGCGGCCTGCGCCGAAGGCGAAGACGCCGAACCCGCCCAACCGACGAGTACGGCCTTCCCGACCGCGCCCGCCGTCGCTCGGCAGACTTATACCGTGCAGCGCGGCGATGTGGTCGAATTGTTGGAGTTCACCGGGCGCTGGGAACCGCGCGATCAGGCGCAGCTCTCGTTTGATGTGGACGGCACCGTGCGTCAAGTGTATGTACGGCGCGGTGACGCCGTTACCGAAGGCGAGGTGCTGGCGGATTTCGATATTGAACAATTGGAAGAACAACTCGCTGACCAACAGCTTGCGTTAGACGACGCCCTCGCGGACGCCGGCGGTGGTGACGACTCGATTGAGACCGCACAACGCGCTTTGTTTGACGCGCAGCTTGCACTGCAACGGTTGGAAGATGACGCCCCGCGCAGTGGTGTAAGTGCGTCACTTGGCGGGGTAGACGACGCCCGCGACGCCCTCGAAGACGCCGAGGACAATTACCGGGCGGCGCTGGCCTCCAACGCGCCGGATGGCAGCGCGGTCAAGAACGCTTATGATGCGTTGTTGGATGCGCGGGATGCCGTCGGTGATGCAGAATTGAATTATGCGCAGTCTGCCGCCAGTGTGGGGGATGAGATCGAGGCGTATAACGAGCGGTTGATCGACGCGCAGAACAACGTCATCACAGCGGAGCAAAATCTACAGGAGGCGCTACAGGGCGGCGGGTCTTCACAGACCGAGCGCCAGATCCGTGACTTGCGCATCGAGATCCAACGTATTGAAGATGAGATCAACCGTTCCACGCTGACCTCACCGATTGACGGTGTGGTGCTGGAAGTAACCATCAACCAGGGCGACGCGGTGCAGGCGTTTACCTCGGTGATGACCGTCGGCATCCCTGAACCGCGTGAGGTGATCGCAAACATCCCGATTGCGCAGGTGCAGCGGTTGAGTGCCGGGTTGATCGGTGTGTGCAACGTCATTAATCGCCCGGAGACAGCGGTGCAGTGCCGCGTCCGGCAGATCCCTGCCAGCGCACAGGACGCCGACCAGAGCACACGCATCGCCGCCGATATGAGCGACCTCGCCGACCCCGGCGCGATCATCGAGGTCGCGATGCCGCTGCAAACACGCGAAGATGTGCTGTGGTTGCAGCCCGTCGCCATTCGAGAATTCCAGGGGCAGCCGTTTGTACTGCTGGAAACGCCCGAAGGTCCGCGCCGTACCTTTATCGAGATCGGCCTGCAAACCGATGATCGTGTCGAGATTGTCAGCGGATTGGAAGAGGGCGATGTCGTCATCGGCAATTAACGGAGAAGGCGCGTTGAATGACTGAATTTATCGACTGCCAACAGATCGTCAAAGCCTACCGGGTCGCCGAGCATGAGATCGTCGCGCTACGTGGGATCGAGTTCAGCATGGATGCAGGCGAGATGGTCGCTATCATCGGGCCATCCGGGGCGGGGAAAAGTTCGCTGCTCAACCTGCTCGGCGGGTTGGACACACCCACCGCCGGTAAGCTCACGGTTGATGAGCAAGACCTGCTCGACCTCAAGCCGCGTGAGCTGGCGGATTACCGGCTGAACAAGGTCGGCTTTGTGTGGCAGCAGGTGGAACGCAACCTGCTCTCGCACCGGTCAGCGGTGCATAACGTCACCCTGCCGATGATGCTGTCGAACCTTTCCATGTTGAAACGAGGAGATCGTGCCAAAGAACTCCTGAGTGCGGTCGGTTTGGAGCAGCATATGAACAAAAAACCGATGCAGCTTTCCGGCGGGCAGCAGCAACGTGTGGCGATTGCCGTCGCGCTGGCGAACAACCCGCCGCTGTTGCTCGCCGATGAGCCGACCGGCGCGCTCGACCGGGAAAGCGCGGAAAGTGTGATGGATCTACTGCAAGACCTGCGCGATCAATTCAATTTGACCATTCTAATGACCACGCACGACCTCGAAATCGCTGAATACGCTGACCGCATCTTGACGCTGCGCGATGGCGCACTCGGTCAGGACATTTCCGGCGAAGACGCGACCAAGCGCCTCACCTTTGACGACGGCGGACGGTTGCAACTGCCGGACGCGGCGCGGGGACAACTCCACGATGCCTCGAACATCGCCGTCGAGATCCGCCCGGAAGGTGTGCTGCTGCGGGCGGAGCGAGACGAGGACGACAGTGTTGATGCGCTGCTTCAAGATATACTGCCACAGGACGCCCCACCGAAGAAAAAGGGCTTCCGGTTGTGGCCGTTCGGGCGCAAAGATGAGCAGGAAGAAGAGGAACAATCATGAGCAAGTTTGCGGATGCAGAAACGCTGATTCAGGTGCAAGACGTCGAACGCAGCTTCGGCAGCGGGAACAAGCGCGTCGATGTGCTGCGCGGCCTCGACCTCGAAGCGCACGCCGGGGAACTCATCGCGTTATATGGGCCGTCGGGCAGTGGCAAAACCACGCTGCTCAACTTGATCGGCGCGTTAGACCGTCCCAACACCGGGCAAATTGAGGTGTGCGGTAAGGACATCGTTAAAATGCGCGATGGCAGACGCGCCAAACTGCGCCGCCAGCAGATCGGCTTTATCTTCCAGAGCAACACGCTGCTGGCGACCTACACGGCTAAAGAAAATATCGACCTGGCGTTGCGTCTGCCCGGTTTAGGGTTGTTCGAGCGGCGCAATCGGGTGAAAACCTCGTTGGAGGCCGTCGGTTTGAGCGCCTGGGCTGACCATGTGCCGGAGGAACTCAGCGGTGGGCAGCGGCAGCGGGTGGCGATTGCACGGGCGCTGGCTCTGCGACCGAACGTTATGCTTGCCGATGAGCCGACCAGCGGCCTCGACACACGCACCTCACGGCGTATTTTGTCGCTGTTTCAGGGCATCGCAGAAGCACAGAAAACGACATTTTTGATCGTATCGCACGATCCGCTGGTGATCGAATACGTGGATACGGCTTACGACCTACACGACGGGCAGCTTATCCGCCGTTCGACTGAGAACGTACCTGCCATCGCGGGGGAGGAATAGGATTTCATGGGATATTATCGCTTATCACGCTGGGTCGGTGCTTTGTTCGTCGCGCTGGCGTTGACGGCCTGCACGTTGGGCGCACAACAGGAAGCACTTCCGGCAGAAAATCAGCTTCAAAGCATCGCGGAGCAGACGAACACCGCCACACCGGATCGCGCCTTAGAGATCGCGCTGCTGCAAACCGGCGAACCACTGCCCAGCGTGACTCCGTTTGCCACGCTGCGCCCGCCCCCCACCGACGAACCACCGACACCCACACCCACGCCGACCGTACAACCGAGCGAGACACCGATCCCGACGATTGAGGCCAACCTTGATGAGCTTGGCTTGCTCGGCCTCAATACCGAGACCCCGCTGCCCGGTGAGGCCACACCATGCGCCCCAAACCCGGATTGGGAACTGCGTTACGAAGTCCGGCCCGGTGATGCGCTGGGGAATATCGCGCCGCGCTATAACAGCACCGTCGAAATGCTAGCGGAAGGCAACTGCATCGAAGACCCGACGCTGATTCGCGTGGGGCAGGTGCTGCGTGTGCCGGGGAGCGCCCACCCATTGACACCGGAGTTCATCTGTACACCCTGGGAACTGCTCGCCCCCTACAACGGGACGATCACTGTGCCGGGGGCGGGTCAATTGGGCTTTGCCTGGAACGGGCCGGAGTCGCCGCGTAGTTTGCTGCGCATCTATACCCAGAACGCCGACAACAGCCTGAATCAAGTCTACGAACAGCAGATCGAACTGGTGCAGACCGCATCGGTTGATCTCTCGGAGATTCCGGCGGGCGGTCTGTACTTCTGGCGCATCTTCCCGCTAGGGAACGACTTCCGGCAGATCCCGTGTGTGGAAAGTTACACCGCACAGTTCGTCAAAGCACCCGCACCGACCGAAATCCCCAATGTGGCCCCGCCGGGGCAGCCCTAGCATCAAGCCATATTCTAACCGTCGCATCGCCACCGATGCGGCGGTTTTGTTGGGATTTGCCCCACCCCCTATGTTATGATTGTGAGGATACATAACCTCAAAACCCACAATCGTTTCTGCGAGGAAACCGACGACCACATGACGAAACTGAGCCGTCATCATCGTGAACTGGCGCGGCCTGATGACACCGCTTTGACGTTTAATTTTGCGTTGGCGCTGCCGGGGAGAGCCAGCAGCCGCCATACACAACGTGCGTATTTCCGTTGGGTGGATACTTTCTTAGTTGATATAGCGGATTTTGAACCGACCAAAGGCGATGCACGCATCGCACGGATGCACACGCTGCCGGTGCGGTTGTTGCAACAACGCTTGAGCGCCCAGCAGTTGCGGGCGTGGCTTGGCAAACTCGCCGGGGATGGACATGGCAAACAGGGGATCGACCAGGCACGGGCCGCCGTCGTCACGCTCGCGGATTTGCTGGCGGAAGCCGAATGGCTGGACGACCACACAGCGGCGGCGATGGCACGGGTCAGGCCGCCGCGTGCTGAGGACGGTCAGCGACCGGGCCGCTGGTTGTCGCTCGATCACGTCAAGCTGATGATGCGCACCGGGCCGCAGATCGCCACCAGTGAGAATCAGGCGTTGCGCAACAAAGTTGTGATGACCATGTTGTGTACGATGGCGCTGCGCCGTGAGGAACTGTCCGTAGCCCGCTGGGGTGATCTTTCGATTCAGAACAACCGCCCGGTGCTGCAAGTTCACGGCAAGGGGCGCAAAGTCGCGATGATCGACGTGCCACGCCCGGTGCTGGATGCGCTGCATCACTGGCGGCGGGTGGTCACACCGGACGCGCTCCACCCGGAACCACACACCCCGCTTGTGCGCCGCATCTGGAAGGGTGGGCGTGTCTCGAAGAACGGCCTTTCCGCCGATGGCATCTGGATGATCGTCAGTGACGCGGCGAAACACGCCGGGATCGGGCATGTCGCCCCGCATGACCTGCGGCGGTCGGTGGCGGGGGCGCTGCATGAGTCCGGTGTGCCGGTGGAAAAGATCAGCCGGTTGCTGCGCCATAGCAATATTTCCGTGACGGAGAAGTATCTCAGCCGGTTGCCGCGCTCCAACGAGGGGGCGGTGTTGATGAGCGAAGCCCTCGGCCTGGAAGACAGCGATTGGCCCGGTTTCGATTGGGGGGATACCTCAGGCTAAGCCGGCGAAGGGCATTGAGAACAAAATCAGGTTCACCGTGATCTGGCACAGCCACGCCGCCGCCAACCCGTTGCGAAAACAGACGTAACCATAGAGCAGATTCGCCATTAGCAAGATGACCCCGGTGACCAGTGGCAACGGCCCCCGGTCGATCAGCGGGAAGAACAACACCAACTGCCACAGGGTGGCGATCAGTGCGACGAGCCAGAAAGCGTAGCGGTCTTGCATCAGGCTACGGAAGAACAGCGTTTCCGCGACCGGCATCACAAACACCAGATAGGCCAGCACCCCGCCGATCCGCAGCGCGGGGAACATCAGCTCGGTGACATCGTTGAGGGTTTGCCCGGCGAACGCCAGAATGGGAATGCTGAAGATCAGCCCGAAGACCACCCCCCACGCGAGGTCTTCGGGGGCTTCTTCGTCGATGCGGGTAACATTGCCGAGCAACCACGCCAGCACTCCAAACAACGCCAGCATTCCCCAGACGATCGTGTAGCGCAGGTCGGCGTCGGTATCCGCAATCGGGATCAACCCGATGGCGACCGCCCCGGCGAGCAGCAACCCGAACAACGGGTCATTACTGCTGTTCGGGGCATCCTGCAAGGTTTCGTCGTCGTCTATCTGTGTGGGGACGTCGTTCATGTCTTCGGTGTCGGGTGATGTATCTTCACTCAACTGAGCAGCGTCCTCATTGCAGCAGCGACCTGTTGGATGCGTTCCGGCGTGATCCAGTAGTGCATCACCGCACGGAAGGTATGCGTGTAACCGGGATAGGGCGAGATCACGATGTTGTACTGTTCTTTGAGTTGTTGCATCAGTTCCGGCGGGGTGCATTTTGCATCTTCCGCCAATTCAAAGAAGACGAAGTTAGTGTGAATGGTCTTGACGTGCAAACCAGGGACTTCTTGCAACACATCGCCGAGCAAGCAGGCGTTTTCGTGGTCTTCGTGCAGACGTTTGCTCATCTCCTGGATGGCGATCAACCCGGCGGCGGCGAGTATCCCGGCCTGCCGCATCCCGCCGCCGAGCAGCTTGCGGGTGCGCCGGGCTTCTTTGATGAAGGCTGCATCCCCCACCAGCACCGAGCCGACCGGCGCACACAACCCCTTCGACAGACAGAACGTGACGCTATCAGCGTTTTCGGTCATCGCTTTAACCGAAATGCCGAGCGAGGCGGCAGCGTTGAAGACCCGTGCGCCGTCGATGTGCAATTTAAGGTCGCTCTCGTGGGCGAACGCGGCGACCTCGTCGATGTAATCTTTGGATACCGGCACCCCGCCGACCGTGCCCTGTGTGTTTTCCAGCGCGATTAGTCTGGTGCGTGGGAAGTGGTAGTTATCTGTACGGACGGCCTTTTTGATCCCCGGCAGATCAACCGTGCCGTCTGCGTGGACGGGTATAGGATGCGGATGCACCCCACCAAGCGCGGCGATGCCCCCGGCCTCGTAGACGAAGATGTGCGCCTTATCACCGAGGATGACTTCATCGCCGCGTCCGCAGTGCGTCAGCACCGCGACCAGATTGCCCTGGTTGCCGCTGCTGATGAACAGACCGGCCTCTTTACCGAACATCTCGGCGGCCTCGGCTTCTAATTGGTTGACGGTTGGGTCTTCACCGTAAACGTCATCGCCGACGGTAGCGTGTGCCATCGCCTCGCGCATCTGTGGTGTGGGCCAGGTGACGGTGTCGCTGCGCAGATCAATCGTTTCCATCGTGCTCTCTTTCCTTAACTTTAAAACCAGACATCGTTCATGGTAGCACGTTGCGCCAGGTGAGGCTAACGGGCGATCTCGTTGGGGTGTACGAACGACCTGTCAGTGAGTCGTGTATTTCAGGCAAATTTGCCTATGTTCGATAAAAACAATCAGGTAATCGCCTGTTTTCCCCTCACCCTCCCGTCCCTC
>DAOTTX010000252.1:0-4201 GCA_034437515.1 Anaerolineae bacterium | reverse complement strand
GCTGGATCAGTACATCCAGCGCCAATATGCCGACCGCGTCTACTTGCTGATCTGGGACGAAATCCACGAGGCCGCGCACGGCGCGACGGGCAACGGCGAGTCGTTTGGACGGCTGGCGGGCGTGGCGCAGAAGGTGCTGGCGCTGACGGGCACGCCCTTCAACGGCAAAGCGTCGTCGCTATTCAACATCCAGTATCATCTCAATCCGCGTGTGCGTGAACGTTTTCCCTGGGGCGGTGCGGAACGTTTGAGCCGCAAGGAGCGCGGGTCGCGGCGCTGGCAGACAATCGTCACGTCGAACAAGACGCAACGCGGACGTGCTGAAAGCCGCTGGGTGGCCGCGATGGGCGTGCGCGAGCGCGTCGTCGAGGAGCGTCCCAGCTACGACAGCGAGACCGGGGCCTTTACAGGTACGTCGACTTACGAAAGACCTTACGAAGAAGCGCCCGGCATCTCACCGCTGTTGGTGGCCGAGGTGCTTGATCACGCGATCTTCTTCAGCCTTAACGATCTGGGGAAGCATCTGCCACGTTACGAAGAAATCGCCGTACCCGTGCAACTGGACGAGGACATCGCCGCCGAGTACGACCGCACCCGCAGCTTGCTCAAGGATTACTTGATCCAACGCCGTTGGGAGGGCGATCAAACGTTCAGAGGCGCATACCTGCAATGGAGCATGGGCTGGGTGAATGCGACGTTTCGGCCTGAAGCGGTGGTCCACAACATCAAGCACCCGATCACGGGCGAGAAGCGTCCGCATGTCGTGACGCGGCTGCCGTCGTTTGGTGAAGAGCGCGTCTATGCCAAAGAGCAGGCGCTGATTGACCTGGTGGGTTCGGAGTTGCAAGCGGGGCGTCCCTGTGTCGTGTACCTGCGTCAGACCGGCACTCGCGACATCCAGCCGCGCATCGAGCAACTGCTGCGCGAGCACGTGCCAGAGGCCAAACCGTATGTGCTCAAGAGCAGCGTAACGGCGGAGCGGCGCGAGAAGGTCATCGAGCAACAGGTGCTGAATGGCGTCAACGTGATCATATGCAATCCTGAGATCGTAAAAACAGGCTTGGACCTTGTGCGCCGTGTAAGGGCGTAGTTCATACCTCAAAGGAGGTTAATGGTTGAGTGTAAAACCATTACGGTCAACCGACTTACCCATAGGGGGAAACCCGGAGGGAACCATAGCATGTCGGTAAAGCGGTAAGTTGGGCAGTAGATAAGCCCACGACTGAACCGCAAGACCAGACTGATAAGGTGAAAGCTAAACTGCTTGAAGTCCAGTTCCTAGTTGGTGTCAGGCCCACCCGCTCGAAAATCTACTGAAACGAGCGTTCAGCGTACCTGTAGCGAAAGGTCCTACAGGGAAACACTCCACTGAAGACAGGGATCATGCAATCTCATAACGGGACGAACGGGACACCTAAGTCGGTCGAAAAGAACTGCGAACCAAAACACGGGATTGCCTAAGGGACGCGAGTCCTAAGGTAACGGAGCTGCCATAGTAGTCGTGGGGGTCACGTGCCACCAGGGCGGTTGGGAAAGCCAACCACAGGGCGAAGGGCAGCAGGTTAATCGTGAAGCATGACATATGGAGGAATGCGCAATGCAGTCAACCGAAAGTATCATTCATGCAATGCAAACGCTGGGCGAGAAGCGCACGCCGCTGACGCGTGTCTATCGCCAACTCTACAATGAGCATCTCTATGTATCTGCCTATAGCCGTCTATACCGGAACGAAGGCGCGCTCACCCCAGGAGCGAGTTCAGAAACCGTAGACGGTATGAGTCTCGGAAAAATTCGTACCATCATCGAACAACTACGAACGGAGACCTATCGCTGGTCGCCAGTTCGTAGACACTACATTCGCCGCAAAGATGGTCGTAAACGAGCGTTGGGTCTTCCGACCTGGCGCGATAAAGTGGTGGAGGAGGTGATTCGCATCCTGCTCTCCGCCTACTACGAACCCATCTTCAGCGACAACTCACACGGGTATCGTCCCAATCGGGGATGCCATACAGCCCTGAAACAGATCGTCAGTCACTGGACAGGCACGGTCTGGTTCATCGAAGGCGACATACGCGGCTGTTTTGACAACATCGACCATGACAAACTGATGGGCATGTTGAGCCGCCGTATCAAAGATAATCGCCTACTTCGTCTCATCCGGTATCGTCTAGAAAGCGGCATCATGGAGGACTGGCGGTATCAAAGCAGCTACAGTGGCACGCCTCAGGGTGGCGTGTTGAGTCCTTTGCTTGCCAACATCTACCTACACGAACTGGATGATTACATCGAGAATGACCTGTTGCCGAAATGGAACTGCGGCGATAAACGACAGATGAACCCGTCATATCGGGCCGTCGTGTTCCAGAGAATACAGGCCAGGAAGAAGGGCGACCGTAAACGTTACAAGGCCATGACGCAAGCCATGCGCCAACTACCCAGTCAAGATATGTTTGACCCGAACTTCAAACGGCTGAAGTATGTGCGCTATGCGGATGATTTTCTGCTGGGATTCATCGGCAGCAAAGCGGAAGCACAAGCCATCCTTCAGCGAATTGAAGCGTTCTTAGGGGCCGAGTTAAATCTGGCAGTGAGTCCGGAAAAGTCCAGGGTGACACACGCGAAAACCGAGAATGCGCGTTTCCTGGGATACGGCATTGGCACTTACAGCAATGTCGCGAACAAGATCACGGGCAAGCGGCGTAGTGTCAACGGTCGCATCGCACTACGCCTGCCAGATGGCTTTGTCGAAGCCAAAAGTCGCGAATGGGAGCAGGGCGGAAAGCCCAAGATCAATGGGAGTGCGCTCAACTACAGCGTTGAAGAGGCCCTGACCTACTATCAAACGCGCTATCGCGGCATCGTCAACTACTATCAGTACGCAGTCGATTTGCACGAACTGAGTCGACTGAAGTATGCGATGGAACGCAGTTTAACCCACACGCTATCTGCGAAATTGAAGATCAGCGTATCGCAGATTTACAGGCGTTATGGCAATACGCTCAACGTGAACGGACAACCATACAAAGTCCTACGAAGCGTCATCAAGGATGATGACAAACAGAAAACCTACGTGTTCACCTGGGGAGGTATTCCGCTCAAGCGGCAGTACATCGTGAACGCACCACTAGAAGACCACATACAACGCGGCTACCAGGGCAGCAGTGAACTG
The DNA here is from genome assembly GCA_034437515.1 of Anaerolineae bacterium. Lineage (GTDB taxonomy): Bacteria > Chloroflexota > Anaerolineae > Aggregatilineales > Phototrophicaceae > DAOTTX01. The sequence goes on along the minus strand of DAOTTX010000252.1, from coordinate 1,032 downwards.
GTGGCAAGGCTGCTCGCGCACGAATGTGAGCTATGTGGCAAAGAGACTCAAGAGCTAGAAGGACATCATGTCCACAGAATCAAAGACCTGGACAAGAAGTACAAAGGGAAACATATCCCCTACTGGGTCTTCGTGATGACGACGCGGCGACGTAAGACGCTGTTTGTCTGCCGTGCCTGTCATCATCAGATACATAGTCAGCGTTAAAGGATTAACTGGAGAGCCGGATGCGATGAAAGTCGCACGTCCGGTTTGGAGGGGGGTCTGTGGAAAAGTGCCCATGTGGTAACTCGCCACCTTCCTACCCTACTTGTTCGCACCGACGCTGATCTTCGCAGAACTGACGTTTAATCTATCGACGATGATGCAAGCGGCAGCCCGTTCGTATCGTTTGAACCAGACGCACGAACATTGTAAAGTCTACTATCTGTTCGCAGAAGGCACGATGGAACACACCGCTGCGCAGTTGATGAGCCGCAAGCAACGCGCGGCTAAGCTGCTGACGGGTGATGTGGGCCTGACAGGTCTCGAGGCCTTGACCGAAGGGGAGGGCGGTTTCGAGGCGGCGCTGCTGGATGCCATCGCCAAGGACGAGACGCTGGTCGACCCCAGCGAGATGTTCGCCGCCAGCGAGACGGCGTTGGACGCCGAAGACGCGGCTTACTGGAACGTCGCGGTGGCTGAAGCCGAAGTGGACGAGCAAGCACCGCCTGATCTGATTGTACTTGATCGCGCAGAACAGCTTCAGGACACGCCACCTTCGGTTGGCCCGCTGCTGGTCGAGCGTTCAGAACAGCCTCAGGACCGTGCACAAGCGGGCCGCCAACTGCTGGATGCGCTGGGTGACTATCTCGATGATGTGCATATCGTGGCCGACAGCGGCCAGTTCGCGAAGCTGCAAGCGCGTCTGATCGACCTGTTGCTAAACGGCGAGCATGACGATAACGCCGCTGTGCAGACGACGGTCGGTCTTTGCCATGTGGACTTCGCCACATATCCTGTACACCGCGAGAAGCTGACGCGGCGTGTGGC
>DAOTTX010000251.1:0-5402 GCA_034437515.1 Anaerolineae bacterium | reverse complement strand
GATGCAACCGACTGAACGGCGTTATTGATGCGTGTGTAGTCGTTATCGGTAGGTGTCGGCGTATCTCCGCTTTCTGACACTGATTCAATCACCAGATCAACTGGCGCATCTCCAACCAGAATCTCAATCTCAGTGCGCGCCAACTCGGTGGTACCATCCATCGCCGCTAGATAGATTGTGTAACGACCATCGACGGTAGGATCAAAAGCCGCTAGCGGTCCTCTAAGGAAAAAATCATAACGCCAGGAGTTCTGAGCAACGTTGTTATTGGCTAACAGGTTGCTGTAAGTGGCTGCATCCACAGCGGTTGTGCCGCCGCCGTTTGCAGTGGTATTGTCACCAAACGCGTGATCGAAGAATGGGGCAACGTCGCTGGGTGTAATGTTGTCGAAAACCAGGAAATCTGTACCCAGACCCGGATCAGCGTCAAGTCCGAGTTCATAAGTCAGATCATCAAGTACCAGGCTACTGCTACCGTCATAGTCGGTATTGACTGACCATTCAAATGACCATTCCGGCGTTGGAAAGGTTTTTGTCGGTGCAACGCCGGCATTGAAGCTATAGGTGCCGTCGCCATTGCTGTTGAAAGTGTTTTCGGGCGCGCCGCTGGCATTGAATCTCAATTTGCCGCGCAGACCAATTTCAACGCCGTTATCGCGGTCAACGGTGAATGCGCCATTGAGGTTGCCAGAACCAAAGATTACGTCTGGCGTTACGTTATCGTCAAAGGTCACAGCCCTGGTTTCGGGAATTGCTGCACGGGATTGCGGTGTCTGATTGCGTGCGCCCATCAACATGCTGGTAGAGCGTGCGCGCGGCGAAGGTTCAATTTCAGCAGTCCGCGCGACGATTTCACGCCCATCCACACTCGTCAAAAAAATCTCCTGTGTAATACGCTCAGACGATTGATCCTTCTCGACCTGCGCCTGCGCTGGCTGTGATTGCAGCACATCGGACGCATTATCTGACGTGTCCGTGGCGTTGACCGCCACTGTGAGGTCAGCCGTGGGCTGCTGGTCGGGCACCACTATCAAAAACGTCTCCCCGGCGCTTTCGGCAGCAAACAATCGAGGCGTGGTGTTCGTTGCCGGGTCAACCATCAAAGGCTGGGCATTGGCGTGTGATGCAAGGGCAACAATTCCGATGACAAATGCCGCCACCACACGCATCGCAGTGACTCGGCCATGACTCAGGAAGACGCGCTCATCGAACCGAGCGGCGGCCGGCAATAGACTGTTTTTCATTAACTTCCCCTATGATTTTATGGCTTTGCGGCGAACGAAATATTGTGACTTGAATCACGTTTTCATCGCTCTCGCGCGCTTTATATTCCACATGTCCACGTACGCAAATCGTTATACCGTTATTAGGCCGTAACGCTAACATACTTAAAGACAAATGTCCGCGCACCCTGGGAAACTTTCCCCAACAGCATCGTTACGTTACCGCACTTAATACCCCACGTCGTACACCACATGCGCGAACCCTGTCAAACTTCTCCCTAAAGATCGGCGCATTCGTTTGATGTAACGACCTTTGATAGCTCGACGCTGACCGGAGTGGTTCCGGTTATGAAGCTTTATGGATTGGCCAGCAGCTGATTTACCGGCTGGCCGTCGTTTCGAGATCCCGGCTCTACGCTTTGCGCTGGCCGGAATAACGGGGATGGATAGGGCTCGGGTTTTCTTCAATACCTTGCGTGCATCACACATCATTCGCGCAAACGAGATTCACATCTACTCAAGAGCGACATCCTGAATAAAAGTTTCGTTTATTCACATAAACTTAGCAATTTTTATGCGATCTTATCGTGCTTTAAGGGGATCAACTGGCACAGAAGGGTCCTCCAAAGTGAAAAAACATTTTCGTGCGTACTGCATGGCTGGGCTGATACTTTCAGTCGCATCCAGTGCCGTGGCCGATGTCACCGGCTTCACCCTTATCAATACCAACAACAACGAACCGATTTCGGCCCATGACCCGCTGATCGACGGTGCCGAGATCAACCTCGACGAACTTCCTTCCCAGGACATCAGCATCCAGGCGAACGTCGAAAGCACACCTGGAAGCGTCACTTTCGACCTGAGCGGACAGGGCGCTCATCAGCAGACTGAAAACGTCGCGCCGTATGCACTTTTCGGCGACAGCGACGAGGATTTCAATGCCTGGGAGCCAAGCCCGCCGGCACAGGGAAATTATCAGCTCAGCGCTCGCTCGCACAGCGATTCCGGCGGCGGCGGAACCGATGGGGTTGAATTTACGGTCTCTTTTTCGATCACCTCCGAGGCCGGCGAGCCGCCCGACAATAGCGGCGACGGTAGCGTGTCGATCAGTGGAACGCTGCAGCGATGGCACCGTGTCACGCTTCGCCAGGATGCGGTGGCCGCCTCCGAGACGAGCAATCCCAATCCGTTTCTCGACTATCGCTTCAACGTCCGATTCACGGCGCCCGACGGGCGGGAATTCGAGGTTCCCGGCTATTTTGCCGGCGACGGCAACGGTGGCGCGTCGGGCACCGTCTGGCAGGCACACCTGGCGCCCGACACGACAGGCGAATGGGACTACGAAATTTCCTTTCGCAGCGGCAGCGAAGTCGCCGTGTCGCTGGCGGACAACGCCGGCAACCCCGTATCCCCCTACAACGGTGCCAGCGGGAGCTTCACTATTGGGGAATCTGCGAAAACGGCGCCGGACTTCCGGGCGGCGCAACACGGACTGATCAAGAACCGGGGCGGACATTACCTGAGCTTTGTCGGTGGCGGAATCTTTCTGAAGGGCGGCCCGGACATCCCGGAGAACATGTTCGGCTACGACGGCTTCGACAACACGCCGAATGCCGGCCACAGTTTCACTGCGCACGTCGATGACTGGAATCCCGGTGATCCGGACTGGAACGGCGGCGCGGGGCGGGGGCTGATCGGCGCACTCAACTTCATCGCCGAACGCGGGGCCAACAGTATTTACTTTCTTCCCATGAACATCGGCGGAGACGGCCAGGATACCTTCCCCACGATTGCCGAATTCGACAAGACCCGCTATGACCTGTCAAAGCTCGCCCAGTGGGAGATCGCGTTCACCCATGCGCAGGCGCAAGGCATTTGGCTGCATTTCGTGTTGGCCGAAACCGAGTCGGGCAACGAGAACTATCACGATAACGGCGAGCTTGGTCCCCAGCGCAAGCTGTATTACCGAATGCTGATCGCGCTGTTCGGACATCACAACGGCATTCAGTTCAACATCGGCGAGGAAAACGACTACGGCACCACGAAACGGGAACAGTTTGCAGCCTTCTTGAAGGCTCAAGACCCCTATGACCATCCGGTAACGACCCACACGAACAGCGGTCAGTACGATCAATTCTACAGTCCGCTTCTGGGCAACGACGATTTCGACATAACGTCCTTTCAGGGCTTCGATTCGCGCACCAGCATGTTCGACCTGATCATGTCCTGGCGCGAGGATTCAGCAAACGCCGGCACGCCATGGGTGATCAGTTTCGACGAGCCACAAAAAATCGAGAACAACATGAGCGAGGGCGTGGGCTATCCGCATGGCCGTCGCGACAAGATGTGGCCGGTTTACATGGCCGGTGGCGGCGGGTTCGAGTGGTACGTCCAACAGGATGGCGGCGGTCACAGCCTGGACCAGCAGATCAACGATTTCGCCATCATGGACGAGGCGCTGAGGTGGACCGGTCACGCCCTCGACTTCTTCGCTCTGCTGCCAATCGACGAGATGCAGCCCAACCGCGACCAGGCCAGCTCAGCGAATGGAGGCAACACGTACACGCTGGCTATACCGGGCAACGTGTATGCGGTTTACAACGATCGCAACGGCGGGCCTTTCGAGATCGACCTTTCGGAGGCTCCGGCGAACATCTCGTTCCAGGTGAGCTGGTTCAATCCGCGAACCGGCGGCATGCTGTCCGGCGATGTCAAAAGCGTCAGCGGCGGTGCCACGGTCGATCTTGGCACCGCGCCGAACCAGGCGAGCGACGATTGGGCCCTGCTCCTGGTCGGCGACGATGACTTCATCTTCGCCGACGGTTTCGAAACGCTGGCGGCGACCGCACCGGTGTTCGATCCGGCGCCGGGCGACCAAGTCGACAGCGAGGGCAATTCGGTCAGCCTGCAGATCAACGCCTCGGATCCCGACAACAGCGAGCCGCTGATCTACGGCGCTTCCGGCCTGCCGCCGGCTCTCGACATCGATTCCGCGACCGGCCTGATTTCAGGGACGATTAGCAGCGGCGGCCAGTCCGCGGCTTTCCTCGAGCAGGACAACCTGCTGGTCGTGGAAATGGAATCAGCTGATTCGCGGCCGGCAAACTGGCCGATCGAATCGTCATTCTCGAACCCGACCGGGGGCGAATACCTCAGGTATGACGGCAGCAATCATTTCAACAACCCGGGCATCGACACCATCACGTACCCGATCCAGATCACCAATCTCGGCACGTATCGCTTCCAGTGGCGCAGTATCGTCGGTTCAGGAACCGATACCACCGAACACAACGATACCTGGCTGAAGATAGATGCCGATGCGTTTTTCGCCGAGAAGAACGGCAACGTCCTGTGCCCCAAGGGCTTCGATTCGAACGATAACGACTGCGCAGGGGGAAGCCCGAACGGGTCGGGTTCGAACGGCTGGTTCAAGGTCTACCGCAGCGGTGGTTCGGCATCATCCTGGAGCTGGTCGACGAAAACCAGCGACAACGACGGCCACGAGATATTCGCGCGCTTCGACAGCCCGGGAACCTATTCCATCTCGATTTCCGGACGTTCCGCCGAGCACGTCATTGACCGCATGGTGATGTATCAGGGCCCGGTGTCCACCGGAAGCGCCACGAGCACGACCAATCCCGAATCGGCGCGCACCGGCGATACCGGTGCTGCCGCCGCGAGCCCCTATGCGGTGACGATCTCGGTATCGGACGAAGCCAACACCACGTCGACGGAACTGACCTGGACGATCGATCCCTGAGGCAGTCGGCAAACCTTCGAGCGACTCGGTGCGACCGTGCGGCATTATTGATCCGAGATGAAGGATACAAGACAAGCGCCCCGCTCCGGATTGAGCCGGGCTGCAGCCTGCAGCCCGGCTCACTTTCTGCCCTGCTTGAACGCTGCTTTCTTTTCAGGGAGACGAAGACGCCTCGAAGCCATCGGCGAATATTCCGCTCCGCAGCTCGAATTCAGACACGTTATTGCTTTGATCAAGATCGTTCACGCCGGACGGTTCGACGATGAGCGAAAGGCTGGTGCCCTCCTGGTCATTATTCGGTTCGGTCAGCGAGGCAGTCACGATGAATGTGACCGAGGTGCCCGCAGCAAGATCGACGAAGCTCGCAATTTCACCGCTGCCGGATGCGTCGCGACAGGCAGCACCCGACTGGGCTTCGC
>DAOTTX010000250.1:0-1935 GCA_034437515.1 Anaerolineae bacterium | reverse complement strand
TATCGAGGCCGGCGCGGTCGCCTGGGGCGACATCACGGGAATGCCGTCAGGATTCGCCGATGGGGTGGACGACACAGGTGGCGGTTTGGGCGGCGGCGACATCACGGCTGTCACGGCTGGAACAGGGCTGGCAGGCGGTGGGGATACGGGAGATGTGGACCTGAGTATTGCACCCTCCTACCAACTGCCTCAGACCTGTGCCAACGGCGAGATCGCCGAGTGGAACGGCTCGGCCTGGGTCTGTGGCACGGACGACCTGGGGTCGGGCGGCGGCGGCGGCGACATCACGGGTGTAGCTGCTGGCGGGGGCTTGTTGGGCGGCGGCGCGTCCGGGGACGTCACCCTGAACGTGGACTTTGGCGCTGGCAATGAGCAAGTGGCAAGAGGAGACCACACGCACACCGGCTATGCCGATGCGAGCCACACTCACGCCTGGGGGGACCTCACGGGTGTACCTACGGGCCTGGCTGACGGCGACGACGACACCACCTACACGGCCGGGAATGGACTCGACCTGACGGATACGACCTTCAGCGTGGACTTTGCCGGCAGTGGTTCTGCTGCAACGGCTTCGCGCTCAGATCACGATCACGATACCGACTATGCTGACATCGCTCACGTTCACGACTGGACGGAGATTACGGGCAGACCGACAGGACTGGACGACGGCGACGACGACACGACCTACTCAGCCGGTACAGGGCTTGACCTGACAGGTACTTCGTTCAGTGTGGACACAACCTACCGCCTGCCGCAGACTTGTTCCAACGGCCAGATCGCCGAGTGGAACGGGAGCGGTTGGGCTTGCGGGGATGACGATACGGGTACGGGTGGTGGCGGTGACATCACCGCTGTGAACGCCGGTACAGGGTTGAGTGGGGGCGGCACAACGGGTGACGTGGCACTGAGCGCCGACACCAGCTACTTGCAGCGGAGGGTGAGTAGCACCTGTGCTGCCGGTAGTTCCATTCGCGTCATCAACGCCGACGGTACAGTGACCTGTGAACCAGACACAGACACCGATACCACGTACAGCGCCGGCACGGGCCTCAACCTGGCCAGCGCCACCTTTTCAGCCGATACCGCCTACCTTCAGCGTCGTGTCTCTGGCGCTTGTCCAGCAGGGCAGTCCATCCGGGCCGTCGCCGCCGATGGTACGGTGACCTGTGAGACCGACGATGACAGCGGTGGCGACATCACTCGCGTCACGGCCGGGACTGGATTGAACGGTGGTGGAGCAAGCGGCGACGTGACGTTGAGTGTCGACTTTGGCACTACCGCTGGTACGACGGCGGAAGGCGACCACAGCCACGCCTGGTCTGAAATCACGGGCAGGCCAGCGGGGTTGGACGATGGGGATGATGACACGACGTACACGGACGGGTTTGGGCTTGGTCTATCGGGAACTGAATTCAGAGTGGATGTCATAGACCTCGTTGGCGATGGGTTAAAGATGTTCAATGGCAAAATTGCCGCGGATTACATCTATACTCAAAAACGAGTGAGTGATTCCTGTCCAACAGGCTCATCTATCCGAGCTATCGCTGCCGATGGTACAGTGACGTGCGAGACGGATGACGGCCCCGGCACTCACGACCACTTTGGGCAGACGTGGTCGGGGTACGGAACAGGTTTGACGGTTGAGTCGAGCGCCGGTGGTGATGCCATCCGAGGCATTAACGACAGCAGCAACTATGGTGTCTACGGTGTGAGCAGTTCTGGCAACGGTGTCGGAGGCCACGGTGAAAATGCTGGCGTCTACGGCAGCGGTGACAACTATGGTGTCTACGGAAATGGCGACACGGGCATCTATGGCAGGGGCCTCCGGTACGGCGTTCAGGGCTATGCGGGCACCGCGGTCTATGGCCGAAGCGATGGTTCCGAGGATGACACCGGCGTCCTCGGCAGTGGTGGCACAGGCGTCCGGGGAAATGG
>DAOTTX010000249.1:0-1888 GCA_034437515.1 Anaerolineae bacterium | reverse complement strand
CCGTTGCACACGGCTTTCAGCTAATTCTGGACATTAGCGCTGCGATTTCGCTTTTTCAACCACAAAAGAGCGGAAGTTACTTTTTCTAGCGGAATTAAGGTTCTATGTTATTACAATTAGAACTTCCCAAGTCAGTTCATTGATGTTTGATAACGAGCTCATCAAAGAGCCAGTCTCAATGGCGGAGCCAACTGATGAGCATAAACAGGGTAAAATCAAAACTAGTGTGAGTCCAATGAGGATGGTAGCTAAACGTGGGGAATTGTTGTCCATGCTTCTGCTTTTTCCTTTTGGGGGTTCGTTGTTATTTCTATCATTCTGCTGGTCAGGTAGCCAGTAGCCAGTCCAGGGCCAGCAATTCTCCTCCAGCTTCTGGAAACTGGAATCGACACTTTGCGTCATCTGGCTCTTAACAAGTCGCTCAAATGCAAAACCCGCCTATCAAAGGCGGGCGACTGGCTTGCCATCAAGTGCGTTGTGTGCTACCATATTCCTGTCAGGGCGCCCATTGCCTTGGCCACGCCTCGGGCTTCGGTCAAAGCGCCGAGGCTTTTCCATGTAAAGTATACACCAACCGGCGAGAGAGGCAAGCGGTTTTTCTGCGAGCAGCCTTTTCCCCTACCTCGGCAACAGGCTCAAATCAAACGAATACACCGCTGGCGGTCGGCGCTGGTCGGTGTCCAGCGTACCAATGTAAACTAACGTCCTCTTCACGTTGACATGTCCCAGGTTTTGTTTAACAGACAATGTCAACCCATCGTGCGTCATCAAGCCAAAAGTCAGACCAAAACCCCTACAAGCCGCAATTCCTCCCATTCACATCACCTTTACCTCTCGTGACGGTGTGAGTATAATAGCGCTGAAACATCCGCCCCATCTCGACCGACGTAGGAGGACAGCAGATGACACAAAAGAAAACGCGCGTTGGAATTTACATACGAGTTCCCACCAATATGCAAGCCGGGGCGGATCAATCCCTCACGGTCCAGAAAGCCGAGATGCTGGCCTTCGCAAAGGCACGCGACTGGGAGATAACAGCCGAGTTTATGGACGCTGGAAACACCGGCCCCGATATGGACCACCCAGGTCTCCAGTCTGCCCTCAAGGCCGCCGAAGCGGGCGTCTTCGACGTCCTACTGGTCCACGAACTCTCCTGTCTGTCCCACCGTCTCTTCGACACCCTGAGCATCCTCGAACAACTGGGAAAACTGAACGTGGGGTTTGCGTCGGTGAAGGAACCACGCTTCGACTTCTCTTCCCCGACGGGCCGGTCGGTGTTGAAAGCACTGGCCACATTGAACCAGTACTACGTCGATCTACTGCACAACAACGCGCACGCCACCCAAGCAAAACGCGGCGGGCAGCACGCGCACGTCCCATACAACGCTGCCAATCTACCCTACGGCTACCGCCAGGCTGGGAACGAGGATGTGCTGCCCGAAATCGTGCCCGAGGAGGCCGACGTGGTCGCGCAGGTTTTCGAGCGCTACGCCACGGGATTGTCCTCGTATCAAGAGATCGCCGAGGGGATCAACGAACAAGGCCACCGAACGCGAGCCGGACGTCGATTCTCGAAAGACACGGTGGCTGATATGCTGAGCGACCCATTCTACAAAGGGCGCGTGGCCCACAGACAAAACACAGGTGAGACCATCGAAGGCCAACACGAACCCATCACGAGCGAGGATCTGTGGGAGGCCTGCGTCCGAGTGCGAGAGCAGCGCAAGGCCGCACCCCGGACGTATCAGCCGCATTACCAGGTCTATCTGTTGAACGGCATCGTCGCCTGCGACGTGTGTGGGCGAAAGCTACGCGCGCAGGGCGCTTCTTCCGGCGATTACTACCGGGAAGAATCCGGAGGGCGCGGATTCACCGATTGCCCCGTCGC
>DAOTTX010000248.1:0-1977 GCA_034437515.1 Anaerolineae bacterium | reverse complement strand
GGTCCTGACCGGCAAGGGGGCGAAGACGCGACGATTGAAGGTATCGGACGTGATGTACAGGAGCCTGGCGGACTGGCTCGATGCAGCGGGGTTGGATTGGCAGGCGAATCGGCCGGTATTCTATTCGGTCAACAAGGGAGACGTCATTGGTGACACAGCCCTGAGTCCCAACGACGTGGGGCGATTGGTGGCGAGCTATGGCGTGCGATCGGGATTGGCCTCCGCGACAGGGGCAGGCCGGTTGGGGGCTCACGACCTGCGGCGCACGTGCGCGCGCAATGCTCACGACCATGGGGCGGCGCTACTGAAGATCCAGCAGATGTTGGGACATGCCGATCCCAAGACGACGGCGCGCTACATCGGATTGGAACAGGATGATGCCGATACTGCGACTGACTACGTGCGGTATTGAGCGCGCACTGTAAGATAGAACCTTGTAAACTACATACCCCCGCCGCCCAGCGGTGCAAACCCGACACGGATGCTCGCATCCGGCAGAATCAAGGCGAAATGCGGGAGAGGTGGGGTTGCTTGAGCCATTAACTGAAGTATAATAGTTGGTATGAAATTCAACAAAATGTCTTGGCTTGAGCTCGTTTTGTCGGCGGTAGGCATCGAGGCTGTGGGGGCAACTATTTGTGCTGCCCTGCTCTTTATGAACTGGGTGACACCTGGTGGGGCAGCGCTGTTGTTCGCTTTCTTCACCGTGATGGCGTGTGTTTCCCTGGTGGCGGGGGGACGTGCCCTGTTGAAAACCAAAGCGCGGGTCCCCGTCGAATCGGAGGACAGTCACACCAGCGGATCGAGGGATCGGCCTGTCCGAGACGAGCTGCATGACAATGGTGAGGAGCGTGCAACCGTCGGGTCAGAGGATGCGCAGCCATCTCCCCCACCATTGAATGCTGGTCAGGCGGAATGGTTCGAATGGTACGAGCAAGTGACCGGTGGAGGTGCCGTCAAGCCGGATACACCGCCTGCCGACTCGCCTCACGACTTGTGGTTCCATTGGTTTCATTACGTGACGGATGTACAGGGATACCGAATGACCCTCAAAGATCTTTCTTGTTGGATGGGGTTGTCTTATGAAACGGTAAGAAAACAGCATTCTGATTACCAGGCGCAGTATGGAACAAAAACAGAACAGAAGTAGAACAGAGATGGAACAAAAGTAGCACAAAAGTAGCACAGCACTGTTGTTGCAAATCACTTCGATTTTTGATACCCTGTACCATAAGGTGCAGGGTTTTTGTTTGATGCCAAGGAGATGTTGAGATGGACAACGCAAGAATCACGATCTCAATGGAGCAACGTGAGCGGTCGGCGCTGATGAGGCTGGCGCGCGTTGAGTTGCGCAACCCTCGCGACCAGGCCAGGTACATCATCCGGCGAGAGCTCGAGGATCTGGGGTTTCTAGCACCTAGCCTGGACGAGCCCACGGGAATATCGACGACAAATGTTTGTTCAACGTATAAGCGTCCTATAGGCCCTATCGAGGATGGGGGTCAAGGACAAGGAGGAGAGGACAACAGATATGAAGGTGAGACATAAAAAGAGCGCCGTCACCGCGGCCACGGTGACGGCGCAGATACGAGCGCCCGAGGGCGCATCAACGCAACCTCATTGTACTGCACTCCTGTCCCTACGTCAAGACCTGGTGCCATTTCCCCGCACCGGGCAGGGGGGACGGCCCCAATGACGAGCGCGAAGCCATCTAACGGCAATCTGGCCGAGGTCAAACGCGCGTTGCGTGTCCTGAAGATGCCCGGCGACGTGGTGGAACTGCGGGCGCTGGGCGTATCCGAGCGGTCCTACCGCGCGCCGCACACCGTCAGCGGTTACTTCGACGATTTTGACAAGCTGGCGGCTGAGGCTGCGCGTTTGACACCCAACGCCAAGGGCGTCTACATCACCCTCAATGAGATCGATCCCTCGCTGCTGGCGCGGGCGGCGAACCGGGTGCGCGTCGTTGGACGCGGG
>DAOTTX010000247.1:0-79708 GCA_034437515.1 Anaerolineae bacterium | reverse complement strand
GTCCACTTTGTCGTTTACTACTAATCGCAGTTATGTTAACGACTCGTGCATCTTCGTGCCAGTCCAGCATAGTAGGCCGGATTTCCACGTAGGCTTCAGTCACGAAGTTGTTCACTGTAACTGCACTGTTGTCCATACTTAGCCAGCCGAAAACAAATGTTGATCTCAATACACCGCTCGTCAAAATCATACCGGAATTTGGTAACAGGTCGCCCAGACCGATCACAGGTGGTCAGGATTCACATACTGGCATTTTCTTGTCGGTTACAGAAGACCTACAAGGAAAAACTGTTGATCCTACGTCAGTCACACTTTGGCATCTGTTAACGCATACATCAGGTCTGCCTCCGTGGAGAGATGTCTACAACTTTGTAGGCGATCCACCAAGTTCACTGGCGCAGATAAACGAACAAGAATACAGAAACCGCTGGCAAAGGGCACTGGATGCACTTGTCGATTACGATTTTTTTGATCTTACAGGGAAGCATGTGCATTACAGTGATCTTGGTCTTATGCTACTGGGTGAGGTGGTTGCAAGACTAGATGACAACGATCTCGACAAGGTCATCGAAGAACGCATCTGTCGCCCGCTTCATCTGGCAAATACACAATTTAATCCTGTTTTACATGGTGTAAGACGCGAATCGATTGTCCCCACAGAACATGACAATAGTTGGCGTAATCGTCGCATATGGGGTGAAGTGCATGATGAGAACGCATGTGGTGTGGGCGGTGTTGCTGGTCATGCAGGGTTATTCTCTACAGCATTTGATGTTGCTGTGTTTGGGCAAGCATGGCTCACACATGACCGTGCTTTAAAGATCAATGATGAATTGTATCATCAAGCGATTAATGAACAAATTCGTGATGCTTCGGGAAGGCGCGGATTAGGTTGGATGATTAAGTCTGAAGAAAACTCGTCTGCCGGTGATTCGTTGACGATGCGAACTTACGGTCACACCGGCTTTACCGGCACATCGCTGTGGATTGATCCTGAACGTCAACTTGTGGTGAGCTTGATGACCAATCGGGTATATCACGGAAGAGAAAAAAGAGGCATTCATCAGTTTAGACGTACTCTCCACGACTTAGTCTACAATCTCACCGTAAATAGCGTTTAGTCCGTGATAAGTGCGCTTATCATGAGTAATGATGAGGGTTGAGAATGGCTACCTGAGCAGAGAGAGATTCTTCGTCGTGTACAACAAACCAACATCATCCCTGTAATGTTGCTGAATGATGTATGCATGTTCTAGGATGTCTTCCGCTTCATTCACGCGATCTTGCGTCATATATACCACGCCCAGGTTATTTAGTGTGCGAGCATACGATAAAGGCTCGCTCACCGCGTCGAAGCACGACAGCGCACATACGAAACTTTCCTCAGCGTCGTTCGTTACCGATTGTGCAACGTAGCCGTGACCCAACACATTGTATGCTTGCCCCTTGTGGTATCGGGAATGCGAAGTATTCAAAACGGATTCAGCACATATTCTACTTTCGTCGATCTTCTGATACCGCAGAGCGAGTTCAGCGTAGATGATGCGATATTTGCCACTCGCTTTTACTTCCGGATGCGTGATGGCTTGTGCTGCGTCGCGTGCGTTATCGAGTTGGTACACATCCAGATATATTCTCGCCCTTTCAAGCAATCCGCTATCATAGATGAAGTGATTAATACTCTGGGACTGTGCAATCGACATAACTTCATCGAGTTCATCAAGCGCTTGTGTGAATTGTCCTTGCGCTCGACTTGTAAACACTTTTTCAAGCATCAATCGACATACAGCTTCTGAATTTTGCTTATGATTGACAAGCAAAAGATGTGATTTGAGATGTACATTAGCCTTAACGTATTCCCCTATCCGCCTTAAGCTCTGAACATTCTGCAATACACCAGGCAGATCGACCCCCAAAGCTGAATATGAGCTTGCATTATTGTCAAAATCTTCATATAAAATCTGCTTGGCTAGTGTTATAGCCTTCGATGGATTTCCACCACTGCGTACCACAACACTTTCGATAGCATCGTCAGACATTTGGTCAACACCGTGCGTGACAAGTACATTCCGCGTGAGAAATTCTGGGATATCTTCACGGCTCATGCGAGGTAGTCGCACCCGAAGATCGAATTTCTCGGGGAGGATCATGGCACGTTCAACAACGATGAGCAGCGCATGACGAAGAATATCGGCAAGCCTATCGAGCAGATGGATACTATCCCCTGCCAGCTCGTCTAAAACCACAACTGTTGGGTTCGCCACAAGCCACAGTTTAACCGCTTCTTCGGTTTCCAGTCCTGGGTGCAACCGGCTGACAATTTCATCGACAGACTTCAGCTTATCGAACCAGACCAGATGCTTGAATGTGGTGTTATTATCCTGTACGTATAACTTGAGAAGTTGCGCAACAAACGTGGATTTGCCAGATCCCCTATCTCCATAAATGAAGAAATTTAGTTGGGGATCGTTGCGGATCTCGTTCAGTGTTTGCACAAGTAAATCATTGTGTCCTACGTATTTCGCTGGTGTGACTGGTAGGCTTGCCAGGAGAAGCTGCGATTTACGGCGCAAACGTATCACTTGTTCCCGACGAATGATCTCATGTGTAAGCCGTTCGATAGCATAGTCACGATAACGACGCATTGTTCGTTCCGTCAGGCCGACGATGCCTCCGTAAGTCGCAAGTGTGACATTTAAATCCACACGGACAAAGCAAAAATACAGTAGGCTCCAGTGGATTAGTTCCTTGTCGTCTGTCATGCCATCTGTGGATATGACAGACTCTGCATCTTTTATCCGGTCGATTTCGTCTAGTTCGGTCGAGAGATCATGTGCCCGCCGCCTTGCTGATAGCGTCTCTCGGATAATCTCGCTCAGCACTTCATATACCCAGTAAGTATCGTTCGATGGCACATAGGGTGAATGAGCGGCGTTCCGTGCATCTTCAACGAGATACAGTAGCTTCAGCGACTCCAATGCGGGTTCGACGGAGGGGTTTACCATCGACTCAAGCGCAGCACGCAAGTCTCGCACAGAAACGATGGGAATGACTACCACTTCGACCCTGGAAATGTATTTACACCGGCATCTATGTTGACACGTTTGTACATTTGGAAGCCCGTAAACGGATGACCGAGGATACCATCATGAATAGCCCAGGAACGACCCCGTACCGTTTTCCAGGCATCCGGCGAACGAAACGGGGTTGATCCATCCAGCTTAGCATGGATGACGCCACCAGGTTGTAAATCCTGATTGATCTGTTGCATTTCTGAGCGTCCGCTCAAGTAGTTGAACCCGTATCGCTCAAAAATAATCGCATTGTGGTATGCGAGTGGTTCAATGAAGAAGATATCGTGCCCCATACGTGCGACAAATTCATTGAATAGAGGGACAGATTCTTTAAAAGCACGCAATCCCCTACGAATCTGACCAGGCGCAAGCCCTGCTCGCATGGCAGCAATCTCAGCCGGGATATTTCGCGTGACCGTCCCAAATTGAGTTGGGTTACCATGTTGGTCAACGTCGGTGTTATAGCGTGCTGAATCGGGGTCGTTAACGATGACCAGAAGGACCAACAATTGATTGTTGAACGTATCCGCCATGTTCAAGTACATGATCGGATCCATATCTGCGCTGCGCCGCTTCACCGTGAGTTCCATCGCACGGCTATTAGCAGGACAGCGAAAGGTCACCACCGGGTGTGTATCAAGCGCTGTTCTGAATGTATGGCGCTCAATCCCATATTTCGCGAATAACCACTCCGGCAAGAGATGCTCATAGATCGCAAATTTCTGTGCTTCCGGCAATTTGTTAATTGCTCTGATCGACGTAGGCCACTCGTCACTAGTAGCGATCTTTGAGCGCCCGCTCGATCTGGCGTTTTGCATCGCGTTTCGCAATCGTCTGCCGCTTATCATATTGCCTTTTGCCACGCGCTAATGCGACCTCCACTTTTGCTAACCCACGTCTGAGATAAACCTGTGTCGGAATTGCTGTGAAACCGCGCTCGTTCAATTGGCGTAAGATTTTACCGACTTCGCGCTTATGCAGCAAGATCTTACGCGGACGTACCGGATCTTCGTGTCCGAAGATACTGGCTTGTTCATAGGGTTTGATGTGTACCCCCATCAACCACAGCTCGTCATCGCGTTCTTGCACGAAACCATCACGCAAATTGATGTGCCCTTCTCGTATTGATTTGATCTCCGATCCCATCAACACCATACCCGCTTCGTAGGCTTCCTCGATGTGATAATCGTGTGATGCCTTGCGATTACGAGTAATAATCTTCTTGCCACTCATGAGTTCGTCTCTTCTTCCTGTTCCTCCAATAAATTTGCCTGGAGGTAACGTATTGCTTCACCTATTTCAACATCTCGACCGTTCTCGTCAGGAATCATCGGAATATCTGGTTCCAGCCCGATCCGGTCAAGTGCATTGCGATTTGGCGTAAACCATTCTGCTGATGTGACGTGAACGGATGACTCATCAGACAATGGAAATATCTGCTGGATCGTCCCTTTGCCGAAAGTTTGTTGTCCGATTAAGACAGCGCGTTCTCTATCTTGCAATGCGCCGGCAACCAGTTCTGAAGCACTTGCTGTACGATTATTCACCAGCACCGCCAGTGGTAGATCGGTCGCCGCCCCACCCTGGTCTGCGTTGAGTGTAGTCTCGGAGTTGTTTGTCACCTCATAAAGCACAACACCGCCATCGAGAAATATGCTGGCGACATCGACAGACTCAGTCAGCAAACCACCGCTATTGTCGCGCAGGTCAATGATTAGCGCATTCACATCCGCGTCTCTTAACTCCGTTATCGCGGTTTGTAATTCGTCTGGTGTGCGGCTTGTGAAACGCAAAATCTGCATGTAGCCGATCCGTTGATCTTCATCAAGCACGCGCCACAGCACCGACGGCACCGCAATTACATCAAATTCGATGAATTCCGTCAAAGAGTCACCTTCACGTTCGATTGTAACTTCGACGCCATTGTCACCATCGACTTCACCGCGTAACATCTGGTCAACGGCATCTTGTTGCGTGTCGATCGATAACGGCTCACCATTGATCTCGATCAATACGTCACCGCCCTGCAATCCCGCTTTGGCTGCCGGCCCGTCTTCAAAAGGATAAAGCACAAATCGCCCTTCGGTATCTCTTTGCAAGCTCACCCCGATGCCGCCATACGTACCTGCGAGAACATCAGACTCACTTCTGGCAACCGGCGGATCAATGAAAAATGTATTGGGATCTTCGAGGGAGGCTAGCATTCCCCGGACAGCGGCATATTGCCGCTCACGATAATCGGGAAGTTCTCTCAAATAATGCCGCTCCAATAATCCCTCAACTTCATCAACCAGAGGATAACCGGCTTCGCCAATGTCAACCGACGATGCTAAGGCCGTCTGTGGGACATCAATAAAATCGCGCAAGAAGAAACCGGCACTGAATACCAGCGCCAGCCCCACGCCTACGAGTGCGCCGAGCAGTAGTGATCGCGTATAATCTCGTGAAGAATTGTTCAAATCTTTATTCACACCAATGTATTTATATTATAATGTCGAATAGATTCTATCACTTTGATTGTTAATCTAAAACGCTGAACTATATTCATCATCAGTATATATTCTTTTGAAAGGTATCATACATGAGTCAAAAACACGATCCGCCACTTATTCTAATTGTCGATGACCAGATGCAGACGGTCACCATGTTAGAGCGCGTCTTTGAATTTGAGGGTTACCAGGTGCAGAGTGTTTATGACGGCGAATCCGCATTGAAAGCGGCAAGAGACTTACATCCTGATCTTATTCTATTAGATGTCATGATGCCAGGCATGAGCGGATTTGATGTATTGCGTGAACTACGCGCTGACCCGAAGATTCAGACGATCCCCACTATTCTCGTCACCGCCATGGGCGAACCGTCGAATGTCATACAGGGTCTAGAATTAGGTGCAGATGATTATCTACGCAAGCCCTTTCAAACTCAGGAGTTAATCGCACGGGCGCAAAGTAAGATGCGTGCCCGCGAGCTTGAGGAGCGACTACAACGACGTACTCAGGAACTTGAGGCATTATTGCGCGTCAGTGAGGAATTAAGCCAACATCTTGAAATGGATGAATTGCTTGATTTCGTGCTCTATCTTGCCCTTGATCTCCTCCCCTGTGAAGTCGCCGCAATTTACCGAATCAACAATTATCAGGTCATTGACCAGCGTGTGCGGCGGAAAGATGGCACAATCACCGCAATTGATCTCGACCTCGACTTCTTGACGAATTGGATTACAAATCAACTTGAAACACATTTATGGCCTGAAAATCATCCGCTTCCTGACGGCTTCTTCGACGGCGTAATCGTCCCAATGCACCACGGCGATGACGTCAACGGTGTGATCGTGATCCTCAACGATGCCGCCTATGATCTCAACCATGTACAGTTATTCGCTGGTATCGGTCGTCAAGCTGCCCTCGCAATGCGAAACGTCGAACTGTACGAAATACAAGCGGATTACGCTCAGCATCTGGAAGATATGGTAGCAGAACGTACCGCTGAGCTAGAATCCGCGCAGCACATGCTGGTTCGTTCGGAAAAACTCGCTTCCATTGGTCGTCTTGCTGCGAGTATCGCCCATGAGATTAAGAATCCGCTCTTTCCGATCCAGATCAACCTTGATGACATGCTTGAGGACGTTAAGGCTGACCACCCGATCAGTGTTGAGGACGTCGAACGAACACTTGAGAGCGTCCAGCGCATCCGACATATTGTCGAACACCTGTTAGAATTTACGGGCAATCAACATGCTGGCACAGCAAGTTTCAATCAGGTTCAGATGAATGGCGTGATTGAAGGAATCATCGACCTGAATAGAAAGTCTTTCCAACAGCAAAATATTGAACTTATCACTAATTTAGGCGACTTGCCGCCCATCCAGGGGAATAAATATCAGCTTGAGCAGGTTATCATGAATCTCATTCTTAACGCGAAGGATGCGATAGACGGTAGCGAGGGTGTTGTAGAGATTATTTCAACAGCTGATGATGAGCACATCCTCGTCAAAGTAACCGACGATGGTGCTGGCATCCCGCCGGAAATGATCGAGAACATCTTCGAGCCTTTCGTATCATCGAAAGAAAATGGTAATGGTCTCGGTCTCTTCATCAGCTATGGAATCATTCAGAACCATCGCGGTACGATTGAAGTTGAAAGCGAGGTAAATGAAGGAACCCAATTTACCTTGAGGCTTCCAATCTCCAGAGTGAAAGAGAGCTTGCAAGAATAGCCAGAAACGCCGACATTGCCGTTGCAGCGTAACACTCGAAGCAAAGGCATGATAGAGTTCTGACAATCAGCCAATTGCGCGCCATCGACCCTGAAATTCTTGTTCAGAAATTTCTTCGTCGCTAAACTGTTGGATGTCTTCGACACTCACAGCGATCAGATTAATCACCTCATCGGTACTACAATCTACGAGCTGTACGCCGATAGCATCACTCTGCGTCGATGTGAGGTCGATCTCGGTAAGCGCACTCATCACGTCATCTAGCGACTCACGTTGGTCACCATCTAAACAGACCGCGATGACTTCCGTACTGCCCAACTCGTTGTCTTGTACGGTTGCTGGTTGGTCACTGGCAAGGGTGAAATCCTCTTCGAGTGCCGAGGTAATCGAAACGGTTGAATCGGCTTCTGCCGTCTCAGCCGGCTCTTCAGTGACTGCTTCAGTCGTTTCTGCTTCGGGAGTTTCTTCGTCACTGACCTGGGCGACCTGTGTCGGTTCAGGTGTACCCTCTTCGTCGTCATCGCCGCCCTGAAACAAAAGAAATGCTACAACGGCGACAAGCAGAACGACAACGGGAATTAATAGCAACGGCAAGCGATTTCGTCCGCTACTCTCCTCTTGTGCTGTTTCGGCGCTGGTCGGGATGTCGAAGTCATCTTCAAAATCACCTTCGTCAATCTCGAAGTCATCTGCCGTATCCATTTGATCTAAATCTGTAAAAAGATCATCCTCGAAGGTGTCTTCGTCGCCCCTGGATTGGCTTAATAGTTCAGCCGCGCCGGGATAATCAGGATCGATGCGCAACACATTTTCTAGCGCTTCTTGTGCTTCATCCTCGTCTTCGACCGCATGTGCATATATCCACCATGCGTCTGCGTTGTCCGCATCACTGCGGATAATCGACTCCACAATGTTGCGTGCTTCTTCTAAATTGCCGGCCTCAACCTGTTGATAGGCTGCTGCTAGAGATTGCGATGTTGAATCACTCATTGCCTGTCGCCTCCCTTGTTGGGTGTATCACCATAGAGAGCAGTGTACATCCATATGAAAATCACCGCAAATAAAAAAGCGAGCCTGTCTGTTCAAGCTCGCTTTCTATGTGCCCTGGAGAGGATTCGAACCTCCACCCCTGTTACGGGACACGGCCCTCAACCGTGCGCGTCTGCCTGTTCCGCCACCAGGGCTTCTGATTGTATTGGTTATTATACAATCTCGTTATTTACTGTCAATCCTTTTGATTTGCGATTATGTCTTATAGAATAGTTCGACACATCGCGGTGAAAGAGGGGTTCTTACATGCGAATTGTGGTTGATGCGATGGGTACCGATCAGCGTCCTGTACCTGATGTCGAAGGTGCTGTTCTCGCTGCTCGTGAAACCCGTGAGACGATAATCCTTACGGGGCCAGAAGACACTATCAAACAAGAGCTAGACAAGCACAACACTCAGGGGCTATCAATCGAGATAGTTCATGCCTCTGAAGTGATTACTATGGATGAAAAACCGGTGGAAGTGACGAAGAATAAGACGGATTCGTCAATACATGTCGGGCTGCAACTCGTCAAAGATGGCGAGGCAGATGCTTTCGTCACTGCGGGAAACACAGGAGCAGCTCATGCCATTGCGATGCTGAAAACATTACGTCGCATTCCAGGGGTACGCCGACCAGCCTTGTCGGCAATTTTTCCTATTTTTGACCGTCAGACGATTTTTCTTGATGTAGGGGCAAATGCTGACTCGAGAGCAGAATGGTTGGCACAATTCGCCCTCATGGGCAGTGTTTATGCAGAGCGTACGCTGACGATCTCGAAACCTCGGATCGGTTTACTCTCAAACGGGGAAGAAGCAAGCAAAGGCAACCAGCTTATCCAGGAAACCGCTAATCTGTTAAATGAATTACCCATTCACTTCATCGGCAACGTCGAACCGAGTGATGTCTTGAACGGTAAGGTAGATGTCATGGTCTCTGACGGGTTCACAGGCAACGTGATGATAAAGACGTTTGAGTCCTCGACTCATTATCTAGGTCAAGTAATCCGCAACGAGATCAAGTCAAATCCGTTATCTATTTTAGGCGGCCTGCTTGCTCGCGGGGCGTTCGTCCGTGCACGCGCCAAGATTGATACATTCGAGGTTGGCGGTGCGCCCTTGCTAGGTGTTAACGGCGTCGTAATCATTTCGCATGGCAGTTCCAATGCGAAGGCTATCAAGAACGCAATCATCCAGGCGAGAAAAGCAGTTGAAGGTCAGGTCATTTCCGCAATCGAAGCCGGCATTGCAGCAGCCACCCTATCGATATAGGAGTAGATAAATATGGAATTTTTACGAAATGGTCGTCCTCGTGTTGTTATTACCGGAATCGGTGCGGTGACTGCACTGGGCAATGCTCGTGAGATGTGGGCTGGTTTGAAAGAAGGATGTTCAGGCATCCGACGTTTGGAAACCATTGACGTAGAGCATGTGCCTGTCAAAATCGGCGGTGAGGTGCGCAATTTTGACCCGACGCAGTACGTCGAGCGCAAAGAAGCACGGCGCATGGGACGTGCCTCGCATTTCGCGATTGCCGCAGCCTCGATGGCGGTTGAAGATGCCGGCCTATCACAAGCGGCAATCGAAGCTGAAGGTGAGCGCAGCGGCGTGGTCGTCGGTACATCTTTGGGAGCACACGAGATGTCTGAGCAAGCGACCTTAAAATATAAAACGACCGGCTACCGCCGACCAAATCCACTCGCATTGATTAACGCACTCCCGAACATGCCCGCACATTACATCAGCCGTATGTATCAGGCTCTTGGTCCGCTTAATACACCTTCGACTGCGTGCGCTGCCGGGACTCAATCTATCGGCGTTGCCAGTGATATAATCCGTGATGGACAGGCGGACATGGTGATCGCTGGTGGTGTTGAGGCGATCTTACAAGATTATACGCTGGCAGGCTTTGAGGCGATGCACGCCCTCGCCAACGAATATAATGACGAGCCAGAACTCGCCAGCCGCCCTTTTGACGTTAATCGTTCGGGCTTCGTATTTAGTGAGGGCTGCGGCATTGTTATACTCGAAAGCCTTCACCACGCACATCGACGTGGCGCACGTTGCTATGCAGAAGTTATGGGTTATGCGTCATCGTCGGATGCCTTCCATGTCGCCGCACTCGACCCCAATGGTGCCGGCGCTGCTCGGTCAATGAAGTGGGCGTTGCGTAATGCAGGTCTAGCGCCTGAAGATATCCAACATATCAATGCGCACGGCACATCAACACAGGCCAATGATTTGATGGAAACACGAGCAATTAAAAAAGTCTTCGGAAAGCAAGCGTATGAAATGCTCATCAATTCGACCAAAAGTATGCTTGGTCACGCGCTTGCAGGTTCGGGTGCCATCGAAGCGGTGATTAGTATGTTTACGTTGCTTGAAAAAGTGGTTCCCCCGACGATCAACCTTGACACGCCTGACCCAGAATGTGACTTGAATTATGTTCCCAAGATAGCCCAGGTATTACCTAACCTCAAATACATGATGTCAAACAGTTTTGGCCTCGGTGGTCAAAATGCATCCATCATATTTGGTGCGATTTAGCTTATGATAGTTTCATGGACAGACGCTTACGTGAAATCAAAGCACTATTACAAGCACACGAAATAAAGAAAGCTGAGTATGCGGTTGCACAGTTGGTCAAATCGAGACAAACCGATTTTGAACGCGCACAGGTGTTACTTGAGCGTGCCCGCATCTACTTCATCAGTCAACGACCGGAATTATCTATCCAAGACCTGACTAAGATTGGTCGATACTCGCCCACGCTGTTTGAAAAGCCGGGAACGCAGGAACTTCTTGCGGATGGTTACTTTGCGCGCTTTGAGTTATCCGCAATCGGGTTTAGCAACCGCGACGATCTGGATGAAGCACAGAGAATTTATCAAAACATAGCGAACCATGCAGTCAGCTATGTCAACATCGGCTGGGTATATTATCAACTTGGTCGATTGCATATATTGAAAGATCAATCCGATGCGGCGATACAATGTTTGTGTTCTGCCCTTGTTTCACCGTCAAAGATAGAGAATTTGCATTCCTATTGTTATGAGCGTCTCAGCTACATCGCACTCTATGAATATCGTCGCAGTTCTGCGGCGCTGCAATTTATCAATACTGCTATTCAAGTGGTTACAAGAAACGATGATGACTGGTGGTTTCAGCTTCAAGAACTGAAAGGACGCATCCAGAATGCACAAGGCATCCTCGATCCTGAGGTGATCGAGAGCATCACGAGCCTTGCGGCAAATTCGTCAGATAGAACCTTTACGTTTGGCCTCTACTACACCGCCGGTGAGCTACTCACCCATCATGAAGGCTACATCACACAAGCGATCGAATACTTGAATAACGCAATCGACATCGCCAAACCCGCAAAAGGCATTGACGTCGCAATGTCACGATGTTCTGAGCTTCTCGGAGATTGCCGCCTGCATCTAGGTGACTATGAACCAGCCATATACGCTTATGAACAATCGCTAAGGTTCAATGCTTATCATCCTTTGGAAGCATCTATATTATTTCGCATTGCAAAATGTTATTATCAAAAGAGAGATTATCAACGTGTGATCGACAATGTCAAAAAAATAGAGGTGTATGCTGCACGAGATAACATTCACCTGACTGACTATAGAATCTACGATATTCTGGGGAACGCGCATTTTGTTTTAGGTCAATACCGACGTGCAGCCCAGGCTTATGAAGTAGCTCTCAAACTTGTTGCAAACGGCACGCCAGATGCCGAGAAGATTCGACTGTATTATCATTTCGCGATCCAACTGATTTGAACGTTAAAAGCAGATAGGCAAAAAATGGCACAAGAAGTAATCGTAATTGGTGGTGGCCTCGCCGGTTCGGAGGCAGCCTGGCAACTTGCCGAACGTGGTTTTCAGGTGAAGCTCTATGAGATGCGCCCGAAACGAAAAACCGGCGCGCATGTCTCTAATCGGCTAGGAGAACTGGTGTGCAGTAACTCATTGGGGTCCAAATTGCCAGATCGAGCGACCGGCCTGCTACAGAATGAACTCCGTTTGCTGGGGTCTAAACTCATCGAATGTGCAGAGGCGGCAGCAGTTCCGGCCGGTGGTGCGCTGGCGGTTGATCGCGAAGTGTTTGCGCAGTTGGTTACGGATACGATCAATCAGCACGAAAATATCACCGTCATTCGTGAAGAAGTGGTTGACATCCCTGAAGAACCGACGATCATCGCAACTGGGCCGCTGACTTCACCCGCGCTTTCTCAAAAGATCGCTGCGCTAACAGGTGAAGAATATCTCTACTTCTATGATGCCATTTCGCCTATTGTCACCGCAGAAACAATAGATATGTCAGTCGCATTCCAGGCGAACCGTTATGATCGCGGTGAAACCGACGAGGGTGACTACATCAATTGCCCGATGAACGAAGAGGAATATTCGCGCTTTGTCCAGGCACTCCGCGATGCGGAAACAATTACACTACGTAGTTTTGAACGCGAAGACCCGAACTTCTTCGAGGCGTGTGTGCCGATAGAACAACTTGCCTCGCGTGGCGATGAAACGCTTGCCTATGGCCCTATGCGCCCGGTCGGGCTGACCGATCCTCGCACAGGCAGGCGACCACACGCGGTCGTTCAGTTGCGCAGAGATAACCTCGCTGCCAGCCTCTACAACATCGTCGGATTTCAGACCAATATCCGATGGGGCGCACAGGAAAAGATACTACGGCTCATCCCTGGTCTGGAAAGCGCGGAGTTTATCCGTATGGGACAGATGCATCGTAACACCTTTATCAACGCACCTACCCTGCTCCATCCAACCATGCAATCACGCCAGAGAGAGCAGCTTTACTTTGCCGGTCAGATTACTGGTGTGGAGGGTTACGTTGGGAACGTCGCTACGGGTTTGGTAGCAGCGGTGAACATGGCACGAAATCTCAACGATCAATCACAGTGGGTGTTACCTAAGACGTCGATGTTGGGTGCGTTATGTCATTACGTCACACATGCAGAGCCAAAAGACTTCCAACCGATGAAGGCGAATTTTGGTATCATCCCCGACCTGCAAAAGCGTATCAAGAACAAACGTGAGCGTTACGCAAAATACGCGCAACGTGCGTTGGACGATCTCACAGACAACATTGACATACTAAATGATCCGATATTCGAGACGAAGCTGATACAGCGAAATATCCTTGTCGCGACGGAGGATGCGTAATGCCCACACATGCAGCCCGCCTGGAACGCTTACCGAACTATGTCTTTTCCGTCATAGGAGATCGCATCCGGCAGATGCAAGCTGAGGGGAAGCGTGTCTACCGTCTGGATATAGGCAATCCTGACCTCCCTCCACCCCAGGAAGTTGTCGAGACACTCTCTCAATCGGCGCAGAATCCAACCCATCACGGGTATACCGGGTATCGTGGCATTGCAGCATTTCGTGAAGCCGTTGCACAGCACTACCATAAACGCTATGGTGTCTCGCTGGATCCAACAGAGAACGTGTTGCCCCTGATTGGTAGCAAAGAAGGTATCGTCAATCTTTCGTTGGCCTACCTGGATGCCGGCGATCTCGCGCTGATCCCCGATGTTGGTTACCCGTCATATCGAATGGGGGCGATCCTCGCCGGTGGTGAGATTTGCGATGTGCCTTTACGGGCGGGAAACGACTATCTACCGGAGGTATCGCATCTATCGGACGAAACGCTGGAAAAGGCGAAACTCATCTGGGTAAATTACCCAAACAATCCAACAGGCTATAATGCTGATCTAGAATTCTATAGATCAATGGTTCAATTTTGTGAGAAACATAATATCCTGCTGGCATCTGATAACCCCTATGTCGAGGTTCTATTCGATGGCAATACGGCTTACAGCGCCCTTCAAGCTGTCGAGCATGATCACTACGATCACGTTGTCGAGTTTATGTCATTTTCCAAAAGCTATAATATGGCGGGTTGGCGTCTTGGTGCAGCCGTCGGGTCAGCAGAGGCGCTCCAACGATTGCTGAAAATCAAGAGCAACATGGATAGTGGACATTTTCAGCCGATCTACGACGCCGGCATCACGGCTTTGAACGTATCGCAAGACTGGATCGACGAACGGAATCGAGTCTATCAATCACGGCGAGATCGTATCATGCAGATACTACCGGCAATTGGCTTGAGTGCGAAAAAGTCGGCAGGGTCGCTTTATATATGGGCAAAAGTCGAAGATATGGAAGCGTCTAAATATGTCGAACGTGCCCTCACCGAAGCGTATATCTCCATTGCCCCAGGTGAAGCCTATGGCCCAGGTGGTAAAGATTATGTGCGGCTGAGCCTGGGTGTACCGGACGCGGTGCTTGACGAGGCACTTGACAAACTCCAAGTATGGTATTCAAAAGGATAGCGAAGAACTTATATGCAAAAACAAGGTAGTCATTACGTATCGGAACGACCAAAAGAACGTGCTTATCTTGTCGGTATAGAGATTAAGGGCAGTTTTCCTCTATTGAATGTAGAGGACTCACTGAATGAATTGGAACTGCTCTCTCAAACTGCTGGCATGGAGGTTATCGGAAGAAACAGTCAGAATGTCCAGAATATAGATCCGGCGACTTTCGTAGGCTCCGGCAAGGTCGAGGAGATCAAACAAGACATCGAGATGATGGACGCTCAAGTCGTGGTCTTCGATGATGAACTTTCCCCACGTCACCAGCGCGAATTAGAGAAACGATTCGGTGAAGACATCAAAGTGATAGATCGTTCCGCCCTCATCCTGGATATTTTCGCGCAGCACGCTTTTACCAGTGAAGGTGCTTTGCAAGTCGAGCTAGCACAGTACGAGTATCGTCTACCACGTTTGACGCGACAATGGTCTCATCTTGCACGTCAGGCTGGTGGAGGTGGCTCACGCAGTGGTAATGGTGGCGTTGGTTTGCGCGGCCCCGGTGAAACACAGCTTGAGGTTGACCGCCGTGAAATCGGACGTAAAATCACCAAGCTCAAAGACGATCTTGAACACGTCCGCACGCACCGCAGCCAGCACAGGCAGCAACGGCAACAATCCGGTATCCCTGTGGTCGCGTTGATCGGTTATACCAATGCAGGCAAATCAACGCTGTTGAATGCGCTGTCAGGCGCGAGTGTCTACATCGCGGATCAGTTATTTGCGACATTAGACCCAACGACGCGACGGATTGATTTGCCGTCCAATCGGCAGATACTACTCTCTGACACCGTTGGATTTATCCAAAAACTCCCCACGACGTTGATCGCCGCCTTCAGAGCTACGCTCGAAGAGGTAAAGGATGCGGATTTACTGCTGCATGTTGTCGATATGTCGCATCCCAATGTAGAGCAACACATTGAGTCGGTCGAAGATACGCTGGCGGAAATCGACGTTCCGGCCTTACCGCGCATTCTCGTGTGGAACAAATTTGATCGGGCAGAACACCTCAACATCGACAAGACGCCATATTTGGAACACTATGACGCACAGGTTGAAGTTTCTGCAAAAGGGAAAATCGGATTAGATGCCCTGCTGGAGCAGATTGAAAGTGTCTTGACGGAACAACTCACGGAGATCCGTGTCTTGCTCCCATATGAGCGTGGCGATTTGGTGTCATTTTTGTTTGAAAATGGCAAAGTAGAAGATCAACAACATACACAGGATGGTGTCGTGATAACGGCGCAAATCCCACCTGCCCTGGAAGCACAATACGAAGCGTACAAGCAATAGGCGAGTAAGACGATATGTTTAACCTGATTGACAAATCTGCGTTTCTGTCAAAATTACTGGAACGCACCTCTAACTATCTCGCGGAGAGACGTGGATTGCTGCCCGTTATTGGTGTAGCAATCCTGTTTGTAAGTTTCGCCATCCAAATTGCTGATGTCTTCACATCAAGCCGCTGGGTCGAATTACTCGGTGTAGTGACGCTTAATCTCGGAGTTCTGATTGCACTTATTGGGATACTTCTGTTAAATCCTCTCGGTAAGTAGCGATCAGAACTCCGATTTATGGGAAACTCACCTCATAACTGAACCCAATAAATCTCTGGGCGGAAGATTGTGTGGACGAATAGACGCATATCGGGTGTGATTTCTAACCCAGCAAGCGGTGCAGCGAGGTCGGTGTATAAGACAATCTCGACTTGGTCATTCGTGCAACCACCCTCTTCACGACATATCTGAGGATTTACACGTCCAACAACACCGCGAGTACCGAGGGCATAAGCGAAGTACAGATAACCATCAGAACCAAGAACCAGACCTGTTGCGTTCTGTACACCACTAACCAGGGGTGATGGTACAATTTCTTCGTCACCGAGAAAATCTTCGCTGTTGATCCATTCAATAGAACGACGAGAACTTCCGTTGTTGGCGACATAGACAATTTCTTCGTCAAGAGTAATACCCGTCGGTGAACGCATTCCCTCTACAGTGTTGATGACATTACCACTACGATCCATCAGTGTGATGTTATTGCCAATCAAGTTAGTGATGAGGAAATGTTGTTGGTCGAAATAGGCAATACCCCATGGCCCTTCCAGGTTATTTGCCATTGTAACGGGAGCACCTCTAGGGTTTACACGCATTAGTGTGTTTGTGTCATAGTCCGGTACCCACAGGTTGAAGTCTGTTTCACCCAGACTTTCAACGAATAATGTGTGGGCATTACGGATACCATAGATGAAAGTTCTTGTCTCACCTTCGGTATCTCCAATTTCGTAGAGTGTGTAGTCACCGCTGCAGGCAGCATATATTTTGTCATTGTGCCATGCGATGCCATTCGGTCTCTGAACGTTGCCATTTAGGACGATGAGGTCTTCTTGTGTGAGGGCCTCAATTTCCTCGTCTTCTGTCTCATTTTGTGTTTCAGGAATCTCTGTTTTTGTAGGTGCGGGTGTTGGTTCCTCTTGACTGCTTGCTATGTATCCGGTACTTAGAATGATCGTTAAAGCGATAAGGATTCTGATATACATTTATGTTCCTGACTATGCGAAATTATTGATCGAGTTGACATGTGGTACTGTAATGTAGAATACGGTTCCTGTATCTTGATAACTCTTAAACCAGATTGAACCTTCGTGGTTCTCAACAATGTTCTTGACCAGGCTCAAGCCTAGTCCCGTTCCAGTTACATGTTCAATCCCTTTTTGCTCTCCTCGAAAGAAACGATCGAAAATGCGATCTCTCAACGTATCAGGAATACCGATCCCCTGATCTTCGACTTCAAAGATAATCTGATCGTCCTTGCAATATGCCCGTACATACACATGACCATTCCCCGATGGTGTAAATTTTATAGCATTCTCTATGAGATTGACCAGTGCGCGTGAAAACTGCTCACGATCCCCCCAAAAAGAAAGTTTCCCCTCATCAATGATAACATCCACATCAATATCACTATCGTATATGAAATCACTCAGATCATGAACGGCATCCTCGATGACATCTTGCGCTTGGCATAACTCCGGGACAAAACGACTCAGCTTAATGCGTTCCAGATCAAGTATTCCGCTGATGATCCGTTGCATACGTTCCATCTGTCGCTCAATCATACGTATTGATTTTTCAGCCTCTGCATTATCAGCCAGATCCTCACCGAGAAGATCTAGGTAAGCCATCGCACCCATCAGCGGATTCTTCAGATCGTGGCTCGCCATACGAACCATTTCACTCTTGAGCCGGTCAAGCTCTTTGAGTTCGGTCACATCGTTTAATACGGCGACCCATCCTTCGACACGCTCTACCCCTAGAGAAGCAAGATGACAGAAAAATACTTGCCCCTTCAGTGATACTTCGTAGATATAACTCTTTCCGCTTTTGATCTCACGTAGCACATCCTTGGGGCTTTCCGGGAATAAATGATGCGGAATATTTTCCATAATACTCAGTTGGTCGTTTGCGTCAAAGAGTGACCGTGCTGCCGGGTTCGCAAACATGAGATCCAACTGTCGATCAACCGCAATCACCGGATTTTCAGTGCTCGTCAACACCGTCTTCAATTGCCCGTGTGCTTCTTCGAGTTGTGCGGCGAGGTTTCTTTGTTCTTCAAACGCACGGCTATGACCAATAGCGACTGCTGCTTGTGCAGCGAGAAGCTCCAGCAATCGCGCATCTCTTTTGTCGAAGAGACGCCCCTGCAAGCCCGCGACCACCAGCAGAACACCAATTGTTTTATCCGCATAGATCAACGGCGTACAGATCAAACTACCAAATGTTGATCTTGCCAGCGGTAGTGCCACTTCGCCTTTCCAGTCACGGCTGTAGTTTTCCAGAAAGACCGTTTCACGCTCTGAAGCGACTTTTCCCATAATATCGACACCAAAAGGCACTATATGGTGGAGGTATTGACCTGGAAGATGATAGACTGTTTCCATTCGTAATGAGTCTCGGTGATTTTCCCGAAAGGTCAGGAAAATACCTGTTCCATCCGCATTGAGCCAACCACAGGCCTGAGAAGCGATTTCATCCAGCACTGTATCCAGGCTCAATTGGCTCGTCACGGCAAGACTGACTCGGTGTATAGCTTCTACCTGACTCAAGCTCTCAGAAAGTGGCGTGATAATCTTCCGCTGGACGATGGAAAAACTCAGGATCAAGCTGCCAAATGATGAGAGGTTCACCGCAAAAGAAGCGATTGCCAGCTCTGGATTGGCAAATGTAAACAATTTGCCGACAGTGATGATGAGTACAGCAGTCGCTATACCTCGAGAGCGCAGTTTACGCCGAAAACGCCACACAAGAAACAGCGTCAGCAAATCAAAAATGACGAAATAAAACAGCGGAATAATTTCAAAAACGACATCCGTCTCTGTGACGATGAGGAAGATACGGTACCCGACAACAAGCACAAGGCTTGCCACCGTCACTATACGAAAATACCAGGCATGGATGCCGATCATTACGGTCAGGAAGATGTAGATAACCGCACTCGAGCCGATAAAGCCGAACTCGGCAATACTCCGCGCAGCGAGGTTAAATGATGATAGTAAGGCTCCCTCACCGAGGATGGCTTCTGCCTCAATGAGTATAGAACCAATATTCCATAGAATGATGAAAAATAAGAAGATGGCGAAGAACTGATTCGCTCGACTTTTTGGATCGTACCAGAGAATAATAATTACGAAGCCTAACGCCAGGGCAAGCGTCAGGCCGTTAAGCAACAGCGAAAACGTATCAAAGGGCACCATGAAAGCTACTGGATGACGTCCTGTGTCGAATTTTGTTTCTCGAAGCGATAACCCACACGATGTTCCGTTAGAATATAGACCGGATTTGATGGATCAGGCTCGATTTTGCGGCGCAACTGGCTGATGTAAACACGCGGATAGTATATGTCGTCCACATACTCTTGTCCCCAAACCTGCTCAAGTAGATCACGCTGCGGAACGACCCGACCAGCGTTTTCCATCAATACTGCCAACAATTTGAATTCAGTCGGCGTCAGATGTACTTTGCGACCATCGACATGCACATGCCGGCGATGTAGATCGACACTCAAGTAACCGTCATTGTAACCTTTATCAACATCGCTCGAAGCGATTTGCGCACGGCGAAGCAGCGCACGCACCCGGGCTATGAACTCATTAAGACGAACCGGTTTGATGAGATACTCATCTGCCCCTGCACTTAGCCCTTCGATGATGTCATCTTCTGTAACTGCCTGTGCAGAAAGCATCATCACTGGTGTATCTGCAATTTCGCGAATACGCCTGCACACCGTCAAACCATCCATACCCGAAGGCATCACGATATCGAGCACGACCAAATCTGGACGTTCCGAATGAAACGCTCGTAACCCTTCAAGTCCATCGGCACACAACACCACATCAAACTCTTCGCGCTGGAGCTTGCGGCCTAGCGCATCACGAATTGCCTGTTCGTCATCAACAATCAGAACTTTCATAAGAAATTATCGCTATCTCTGCGGCTTATAAGACACTTACTATTCTAAAGGAAAAGCACACAGAAATAAGTAATAAAAAGCAAAGATCCGCAATAAGGACGCATCGCGCCTCATCAAACACGCGCAATAATTGCATCCGTCATCGTCTTCGTATCGACCAAACGCCCTTCACCGGATGCGATGTCCGCCGTCCGCAAGCCTTCGGCTAACGTCTGCTCCACAGCATGTTCGATGGCACTGGCCTCCGAGTCAAGGTCGAGGCTGTAGCGCAACATCATCGCCACACTCAGGATCATGCCAATCGGATTCGCTTTACCCTGCCCTGCGATGTCTGGAGCGGAGCCATGCACAGGTTCGTACAAACCAAACTTCCCCTCACCAAGTGAAGCGGAGGCCAGCATCCCCAGGGAACCAGCGAGAACCGATGCCTCATCGCTCAAAATATCACCAAACATATTGCCAGCCAAAATCACATCAAAAGATGACGGACGGGTGAGCAAGTGCATCGTACAGGCATCGACAAGAAGGTGCTCTAAGGAGACGTCATCATAATCTTCATGCAATCGTACGACTGTATGACGCCATAAACGCATAGAAGCGAGCACATTGGCCTTATCAACCGATGTGAGGCGCTTACGCCGCTTCTGAGCGGCTCTGTAGGCCACATGCGCGACACGCTCAACCTCTGGTGTGGTATAAAGCATGGTGTCATAAGCTTCCTGACCGTCACCGTGTTCTTGTCGAGGCCCGAAGTATAATCCGCCGGTTAACTCACGAACGAAGAGCATATCGACATTTTCAAGCAACTCAGGTCGCAGCGGTGCATGAGCTGCCAGCGCAGGATAAACCTTCACCGGACGCAAATTAGCAAAAAGACCAAAATGCTTGCGCAGTTGCAGCAGCCCTTGCTCCGGGCGCACGTTCGCCGTCGGATCATCCCACTTCGGGCCACCAACCGCCGCGAGCAAGGCCGCGTCAGCCTGTTCACATGCGGCTATCGTCTTTTGTGGCAACGGCGACCCGGTTGCATCAATCGCCGCCCCACCGATCAATTCTTCGGTAACCTCGATCTTGTGTTCAAATTTTTCGCTGATGTGCCGCAGAACACGCAGCCCAGATTCCATTACCTCTGGCCCAATGCCATCCCCCGGTAACACCGTCAGTTTCACATTCATGTTAGAACCTCCATAGCACGCCAAAGGGCACGGTTATCGTGCCCTTTCCATTCTAAACTCTACGATTCGTTGCTGATTGCCGCGAGCGCAGGTTGGCTTTCTGATGCGACCAGCAGACCATACTCGACACTATCGACCAGCGCCCGCCAACTTGCGTGGATAATGTTCGTCCCTGCACCAACTGTGCTCCAGCGCTGTAAATTACTTTGCGTGTCAATCAAGACGCGAGTTGTCGCCGCCGTACCGTGTACACTATCGAGAATGCGAACCTTGTAATCCGCAAGTTGAAAACTCGACAGATCAGGATAGATCGGCAACAACGCTTTACGTAATGCCAGATCAAGCGCGTTGACCGGCCCGTTCCCTTCCGCAGCGGTATGGATGACATCACCACCCACATCAATCTTGACCATCGCCTCTGAGATTGCACCGCGGTCACGATAATCTTCCACGAAGACCTTAAAGTCTATCAGTGTGAAGATCGGCACGTAATCCTCGCTGGCACGGCGCATACGAATAGCCACAGATGCCTCCGCACCTTCAAACACAAAGCCCTGACTCTCCAGGTCTTTGATCTCATCAAGGACTTTGACCGCTTCTTCCGACGACACATCAAGGCCGAACTCTTCCGCCTTACTGAGCATATTACTTCGACCGGAGAGATCAGAGACAAGCACACGCATCTTATTACCGACCGATTCTGGGTCAATGTGTTGGTAGCTGTCCACATTGCGACGGATCGCCGCAACATGGATACCACCCTTGTGTGCAAATGCACTCTTGCCTACATAAGCCAGATGTTCATCCGGCGCGAGATTCGCTATCTCAGCAACCGTGCGTGAGACTTTCGCCAACTTACGCAGATGATTTTCCGGCAGGCAACTATAACCCATTTTTAGTTCAAGATCAGCGACGATACTACATAGATTCGCGTTACCACACCGTTCGCCATACCCGTTAATCGTCCCCTGCACATGAACCACACCAGCATCAACAGCAGCAAGCGTGTTCGCGACCGCCAGTTCACCATCATTGTGAGTGTGGACACCGAGATCGACATTTGGGAATGCCTCACGCACCATACGAACGTAACGCGCTACCTCCCACGGGAGTGAGCCACCGTTCGTATCACAGAGCACCACACAGTCTGCGCCCCCTTCAACGGCCGCTCGGATGGTATCAAGTGCGTACTCCATATCGAGCTTGGCGCCATCAAAGAAATGCTCGGCGTCATAGATGACCTCCTTGCCGAGCGATTTCAAATAACGCAAGCTCTCACGGATCATACGCAGATTTTCGTCTGCTGTCGTCTGTAAGACATCGGTGACGTGCAGCATTGATGTCTTGCCGACGACCGTAACAACCGGCGTTTTTGCATCGACCAGCGCCTTGATGTTGGCATCGTCTTCTGGTTGGCACCGCTTGCGACAAGTTGAACCAAACGCGGCTATCTGTGCATGTTTCAGATCAAGTGTCTGTACCGCATCGAAGTAAGCGGCATCCTTCGGATTGGAGCCGGGCCAGCCACCTTCGATGTAACCGACACCAAAATCATCCAGCAACTTGGTGATCTTGATCTTATCCGCAACGGAAAGTGAGATTCCCTCGCGCTGCGTCCCGTCCCTTAAAGTCGTATCGTAGATCGCTATCTGCACGGTCATCACCTAACCCGTCGTCTGTACTCGTGCCGGATGTGACGACTCATACGCCGCAATTGAGGCGTCCAGACCAAGCAGATAGCCCATTTGATCGACACCGTTGAGCAAGCAGTATTTGGAAAAGCCGTCAATCGGGAACTCCACTCGACGACCATCTGGCAGCGTAAGCATCTGCGACTCAAGGTCTACCGTCACCGTGCTGGTCGGATCTTCTTGCGCCAGGCTGATGAGCTGTTGCTGCGTTTCCTCATCGACAGTAACCGGCAATAGACCATTTTTGAGCGAATTATTACGGAAAATATCAGCGAAGTATGTGCTGATAACCGCCTTGAACCCCGCGCCCATCAGCGCCCAGGGTGCGTGTTCACGCGAACTCCCGCAGCCAAAGTTGTGACCACCGATAAGCACTTGCGCATTTTTGTACTCTGGATCGTTCAGTATAAAATCGGACTTGGGCGTACCATCAGGCTCATAACGCCAGTCGGAAAAGCACGCCTCACCGAGACCGTTCTTATCGGTCACCTTCAAAAACCGCGCGGGGATGATCTGGTCAGTATCAATATCGTTGATCGGGATTGCGACCATCGAGCCACTAAATGTTTTGATCGGTTCCATTAGAGTGCCACCTCCCGTTCGAGCATTTCACGCGGGTCTGTGATGCGACCGTGTACCGCAGCGGCGACCGCCGTCAACGGGCTTGCAAGGAAAGTACGTCCGCCCTTCCCTTGCCGACCCTCAAAGTTGCGGTTACTGGTGCTGACGGCATACTGCCCTCGGTCGAGTTGATCGCCGTTCATTGCGATACACATCGAGCAACCGGCCTCACGCCATTCGGCCCCTGCCATCCTGAACACCTGATCCAACCCTTCGGCCTCAGCCTGTGCTTTCACCTGCTGCGAACCGGGTACGACCATCATACGGACGTTCTCCGCAACACGCCGCCCACGAATCATCTTAGCGGCCTCACGCAAATCAGTGATCCGTGAGTTTGTGCAACTGCCGACGAACACGACATCAATCGGCTTACCGATCAACGGTTCGTTCGGTTGCAACCCCATGTAGGTCAAGGCTTTATCCAACGCAAAACGTTTGCTTACGTCGCCCTGTGCAGCCGGATCAGGGACGTAATCCGTGATTTTCATGCCCATACCGGGATTCGTACCATAGGTAATCATCGGCACCAAATCATCGGCATTGAGCACTACTTCATGGTCAAAGACCGCGCCTTCGTCGCTCGGCAGTTGACGCCACGCGGCGACGGCTTCTTCCCAGGCTTCGCCCTTCGGTGCATACCGACGCCCGGCGACATATTTAAAGGTCGTGTCATCAGGTGCAATCATACCAGCGCGTGCCCCACCCTCGATGGACATATTGCAAATAGTCATCCGCCCTTCCATGCTCAGGCTGCGGATGGCCTCGCCCATGTACTCGACCACATAGCCCGTCCCGCCACCAACACCGATTTTGGCGATGATCGCCAGAATGATGTCTTTCGCGGTGACGCCTTCACCAAGCCGACCGTCTACCCGAATCGCCATTTTCTTTGGTTTGTTTTGCAGCAAGCATTGTGTCGCCAGCACATGCCCGACCTCGCTCGTGCCGATACCAAACGCCAGCGCACCAAAAGCCCCGTGCGTGCTGGTATGGCTGTCACCACAGACGATAGTCATACCCGGTTGCGTGAACCCCTGCTCCGGGCCGATCACATGCACAATCCCCTGATTTTCGGTGCCGAGTGCGTACAACGGAATACCGAATTCTTCACAATTCTTCGTCAAGAAATCAAGCTGATACGACGCTTGTTTATCCAGCACCGGGATGATGCCGTCGTTATTCTTCGGCGTCGTCGGCGTGCTATGGTCCATCGTCGCCAGTGTCTTGTCTGGACGGCGCACTTTTAACCCGCGCTCACGTAGTACCGTGAATGCCTGCGGTGAAGTCACTTCATGCACAAGATGTAGATCAACATAGAGGACTGCCGGTGTATCCGCTGTTTGCGGCTTTACCAGATGATTGTCCCATACTTTCTCAAACAGTGTTTTTGGTGTATTACTCATTTTTTATCCCAAATTATCCCAAGTTATCCCAAATTAGTCCGTGCTGCCGACTTTAACGGTCGCGGAGTCACCTTCTGGCTGTATCTGACCATGCCCGAAGGCTGCTAGCATACGATTCAGAGCGACCAGATAGGCTTTGACACTGGCAACTACGATGTCACTATCCGCGCCATAGCCACCAAACGTCCGTCCGCGTGCTTCGATGCGTACTGTTACTTCGCCCAGTGCATCAATGCCCTGCGTGACGCTATGCACGCTGTATTCGACCAGCACATTTTCCGCTTTGACGATGTTATCAATCGCTTTATACGATGCATCAACCGGCCCGGCACCGACAGCCGCGTAGATGTGCATATTTTCATCGGCATCACAGAGCTTGGCGGTCGCGGTGGGCATACCCATCGTCCCGCTCGTGACCTGTATGTCCTGCAACTTGAAGAATTCCTGCGGCTTATGGAATTCATCAGTCATCAGGGCTTCGAGATCAGCATCGGTAACGGTCTTTTTCGCATCCGCCAGCACTTTGAACCGCTTGAATACCTGTGCCAGTGCATCACCTTCGACGTTGTATCCAAGCTCGACGAGGCGCACCTTCAGCGCGTGGCGTCCGCTGTGTTTGCCCAACACCAGCCTACTCTGTGACCAGCCGACCGCTTCCGGCGTCATAATCTCATAGGTGCTTTGATTTTTAAGCATCCCATCTTGATGAATGCCGGCCTCATGTGCAAAAGCATTGCTGCCGACGATGGCTTTGTTCGGTTGCACACGCATCCCGGTGTAGTTGCTCACCATGCGGCTGGTCTTGACGATCTCGCGGGTATTGATGTTCGTCGTCAGATTGTAGAACGTCGGGCGTGTGTGGATCGCCATCACGACTTCTTCCAGACTGGTGTTGCCAGCGCGTTCACCGATGCCGTTGACGGTCACTTCGACCTGACGCGCACCCGCCAACACACCGGCAAGCGTATTCGCCGTTGCCATGCCCAGATCATTGTGACAATGCACCGACCAGATCACACCGCTACCCGGC
The DNA here is from genome assembly GCA_034437515.1 of Anaerolineae bacterium. Classification (GTDB taxonomy): domain Bacteria; phylum Chloroflexota; class Anaerolineae; order Aggregatilineales; family Phototrophicaceae; genus DAOTTX01. The sequence continues at coordinate 53,591 of DAOTTX010000247.1, read as the reverse complement.
CCAGCACCCGGCGTCTCTGCAATCAAACTAGAGATCGTCTCTTGCCATTCTTCCGGCGTCACATATCCGACCGTATCGGGAATATTCAGCGTGGTTGCTCCGCTTTCGACGGCAACCGCACACGCCTTGACGAGAAAGCCGACATCGCTTCGTCCGGCATCCATCGGGCTAAACTCGACGTCGTCGCATAGACTTTTTGCCAGCGTAACCGATTTACGGATGACCTCAAGCGCCTCGGCGCGGGTCACACCCATCTGATGCTCCAGGTGAATATCAGAGGTGCTCATAAATGTGTGGATGCGCGGCTTGGCGGCATCCTTAACACCTTCCCAACAAGTCAGAATGTCCTTTTCAACTGCCCGCGCCAGCCCACAGATAGTCGGGCCATCCGCCGTCCCGACCTCACGGGCGATGCGCTGCACCGCCGCGAGGTCATCAGGTGAGGCCGCCGGAAATCCGGCTTCGATGATGTCTACGCCTAGACGGTCAAGCTGGCGGGCAATTTCTAGTTTTTCCGCACTGCTCAGTGTCGCGCCGGGGCTTTGTTCGCCGTCACGCAGAGTGGTGTCGAAAATCAGTACTGTATCTTGCGTTGTCATGGAAGTTTTGTCCTTTACTATTGTTATCGGTCAATGGATGTGCGTGTTTAAGGTCACTAAGATCACTTTCCGACATGGGACATCACCTCCTTTCTGACTACGTCTACGTCATCTTCTTTCACGTTATGCCTCCTGCTTGACCTGCTTATCATCGAGGAACGGCATCATCTGGCGTAGATCGGTGCCGACCTTTTCCAGCAGTAGGTCGTGTTCCCGTTGGCGGCGCGGACGGAAGTTGGGACGGTTCGTCTTGTTCTCCTCGATCCAGTTTTTGGCGAATGTGCCATCCTGGATGCGCTGCAAGACCCCCGCCATTTCCTCTTTGACCGCCTCCTCGAAGCTATCACCGACTACGTAGCCACCATATTCAGCGGTATCACTCACGCTGTACCACATATAACTCAACCCACCCTGGTAGAGCAGATCAACGATCAGCTTAAGTTCGTGCAGGCACTCGAAATAAGCGATCTCCGGTTGATACCCGGCTTTAACCAGCGTCTCAAAGCTGGCGCGGATGAGTGCCGTTACCCCACCACAGAGCACCACCTGCTCCCCAAAGAGATCGGTTTCCGTCTCTTCTTTGAAGGTCGTTTCGATGACACCGGCACGGGTGCAGCCGATGGCGCGTGCATACGCGAGTGCTAAGGCTTTCGACTGTCCACTGGCATCTTGCTCCACTGCCAGCAGACCGGGTACGCCAGCACCCTCGGTATAGACTTCTCGCACGCGATGCCCCGGTGCCTTCGGTGCTACCATCGCCACGTCAACACTTTCCGGTGGCACAATCTGGTCAAAATGGATATTAAAGCCATGCGCAAACATCAGCATCGCACCCGATTTCAGATTCGGGCCGATCTGCTCATTGTAAACATCAGCTTGTTTGGTATCGGGGATAAGAATCATAACCACATCGGCGGCTTTGGTGGCCTCCGCAACTGAATGTACTGTCAGGCCGTCGGCTTCTGCTTTGGCCTTACTTTTGCTGCCTTCATGCAGGCCGATAATGACGTTCATGCCACTGTCATGCGCGTTCAACGCATGTGCGTGTCCCTGGCTACCATAACCGATCACGGCGATGGTTTTATCTTCTAACAGAGACAGGTCAGCATCTTTATCGTAGTAGAGTGTTGCCATGAAATATTGACTCCCTTGCGTGAGTTAAATAATAAAGGGAAGGCATTTACCTTCCCTGCTAATACACAAATCAGACGACGGATGACTTCCCGTTGGTCGCTACGGGCACATTCGGTTCGTACTGCGTATCCTGGATGCGTGTACCACGCCCCATTGCGACGATACCTGTGCGTACCATCTCCACAACACCGATGGGTGCTAGCGCCTCTACGAACTCCTCGACCAGTTCTTCACGGGCAGTGATTTCCAGAATAGAAACCTCTTTGCCAATGTCTACAATACGCGCCGGATAACGTTCACAAATCTCCGTCACCTTGTTGTACGACTCGCTATCGTTCGTCCGCACCTTGACCAACGCCAGGTCACGGCTTACATGCGGCTCGTGAGAAAGATAACGCACATCAATCACATTGACCAGTTTATAGAGATTGGAGACGATCTGCCGAACGTTCGTCCGGCTCGAATCGACCACAATCGTCATACGTGAAATGTGCGACTTGTGGGTACGCCCAACCGTGAGGCTATCGACGTTGTAATTGCGGCGTCTAAACAGGCTGGCGACCCGGTTCAACACACCGGGCTTGTTTTCCACCAATGCGACGACGATCTGCTTGTTTTCGTTCGGCATGTTACGCTTCCACCTTTTTGCCCGACTTGGGACGACGAATCATATCTTGTAAGTTTGCACCACTCGGCACCATCGGATACACCATATCCTGTTTTTCCACCACATATTCGATCAGCGTCGGGCCATTGATGCTACGTGCATATTCTACGGATTTCTGAATGTCATCGCGTTCCGCCACGCGCATACTGGGGACGCCAAATGCTTGTGCCAACAGGCAGAAATCCGGGCTGAACATCGGGGTCGCATGGTAACGTTGGTCATAGAAGATTTCCTGCCATTGGCGCACCATTCCGAGGAAGCCATTATTGATGATGGCGATGTTGACGTTGATTTTCTCCTGTGCTGCTGTCGCCAACTCGCACATCGTCATCTGGAAGCCGCCATCACCGACAATTGCCCAAACTTCCTCGTCGGGACGACCGAACTTTGCGCCAATCGCCGCCGGAAAGCCAAAGCCCATTGTGCCCAAGCCACCGCTGGTCAGCATGGTCGAGGGGCGACGATGAGGATAATATTGCGCTTCCAACATCTGATGCTGCCCCACATCGGTGATGGTAATCGCTTCACCGTCGGTATACTTCCAGATGTCGTTAATGACCTGTGCGGCGATCAGGTGACCGGTGTGATTACGCAGGATGTCACGCTCTTGTGAGTCTTCCTGCCAGTTACGGATGTGATCTAACCATTTAGTGTGGTCGCCCGTCTGCAAGCCCGGCAGGAATTGGGTCAGCACTGTGCGCAAGTCACCGGCGATGCCGACATCGACATTAACATTCTTATTGAGTTCGGAGGGGTCAATATCAATGTGGATTTTGCGGGCACCCGCAGCGTAGGTCTTGAGGTTACCGGTCACGCGGTCGTCAAAGCGCATCCCCAGTGCGATCAGCAGATCAGCCTCTTGAATAGCGTGATTACAGGCCGCCTCACCGTGCATACCCATCATACCCAACACGAGCGGATGATCTTCCGAAATACCGCCCTTCCCTAGCAACGTCAGCGTCACCGGGATATGTGCGCGTTCTGCTAACTCACGTAGTTCTTGTGTCGCGCCAGACATCATAATGCCGTGCCCGGCAAGGATAATCGGACGTTCAGCGCGATGGATTAACTCAAGCGCCGCTTTGACCTCATCATCCGTCGCCGCCCCTGGTGGATGATACCCCGGTAAGCGTATTGGTGTATCAGGATATTCAAACTCCATCTGTTCTTTTTGAACGTCTTTCGGAATGTCAATCAAAACCGGTCCCGGTCGCCCGGTACGGGCAATGTGGAACGCTTCTCGCATAATATGCGGCAGTTCGTTCAGATCGGAAACCAGATAATTGTGTTTGGTAACGGGTAGTGTCACCCCGGTAACATCTGTTTCCTGAAACGCATCTGTGCCGATGGCTTCTCGCCCTACCTGCCCCGTGATGGCGACAACCGGCACCGAGTCCATCATTGCAGTGGCGAGGCCAGTCACGAGATTGGTCGCCCCGGGGCCGCTGGTCGCAATGCAAACCCCGACTTTACCGGTTGCCCGTGCATAACCATCTGCCATGTGAGACGCGCCCTGTTCGTGGCGTACCAACACATGATGAATCTGTGGATATTTTGTCATCGCGTCGTAGGTGGGTAAAATCGCCCCTCCGGGATAGCCGAACATGACTTCCACGTTTTCGCGCAGAAGACACTCCATGATGATCTCTGAACCAGTTAGTAACATTTCGTTTTCTCCTCAATCATATATACGATTTAATCACCAGTAGTTGGTTCTGAATGCTTGACATGCGTCAACCAATTGTGTCGATCCGGCACTTTACCGGATGTAATATCGAAAAATTCCTTCTGTATGGCCTTCGTAATTGGGCCGGGTTTACCTTCGCCGACTTGCAGGCGATCCACCGAGCGAATCGGCGTAATTTCCGCAGCCGTTCCGGTAAAGAAGAGTTCATCCGCCATGTAGAGCATCTCACGGGCGATTGGTTCATAACGCACTTCATAACCGAGATCAGCAAGCAGTGTCAGCACCGTATCGCGTGTGATGCCCATCAAAATCGAAGCCCATGCCCCCGGTGTATAGACGATGCCATTAGAAATCACAAAGATGTTCTCCCCGGCACCTTCGCTCACATAACCATTGACATCCAGCGCAATCCCCTCGGTGAAGCCGTTGTCTTTGGCTTCCATCGTGATGAACTGACTGTTGATGTACTGTCCGCCGATCTTCGCCAGCGATGCGAACGTATCCGGCGCAATCCGCCGCCAGGAACTAACCTGCACATCGACGCCGTTCTCAATAGCTTCGTTCCCCAAGTAACGACCCCAATCCATCGTCAAGATTATTGCTTCTGTAGGGCAACCCCGGCCTTCCAGACCTAGCGGCCCCGCCCCACGAAAGACCAACGGACGGATATACGCTGACTCATGCTCGTTCATACGCACGATATTGACGATGACTTCATCAAGTTCTTCAGCAGCATACGGCATCTCGATCCGTGCGATCTTGCACCCGGTAACGAGTCGATCCGTATGCGGGCGTAGCCGGAAAACGGCTGGCCCATCTGGCGTCGCATAGGCACGGATGCCTTCAAATACACTCGACCCATAATGCAGTGCGTGTGTGGTGACATGGACGGTCGCATCTTCCCATGCAACATACTCACCGTTACGCCAAATATATTTTGTGTTCACTCGATAGACCCTTTCGCAAAAATGACAAATTGTCTGTAAATGAAAAACAGTCTCCCGACTTGGGAGACTGTCTGTTGTCGTTAGTGTACGTTTCCGCAACCGCCCAAGCCGTTATAATCCATCGCCAATAAGTACGAGGACTACGAGGTCAAGACTAATAATGATGTTTGCGGAAAGGATGTTTATGTACATTTGTCTCTTGCTAACTGTTTTGTATATCAACTATAGCCTAACCAGCTTTAGAGGCCATGTCAACAAATTCATCGATCTTGTCGTAAGTTCATACAAGTTACCACGTATCTTTTGTGCAGATTGGCTAACCCATATATTTTTTCGCTTGCTTAATCTGTTCGCGGACGGCATCGGGCGCGGTGCCGCCGGCAGTACGTCGCTTTGCAACTGATTGTTCGAAGCTGAGCATGGTATGGACGTCCTCAGTGAATAACTCCGAAATTTGCCGTAACTGTTCTGTCGTCAGTTGCGTCAATGTCAGATCATTCTCACTACAAAATTGCACGACCTGCCCTATGACATGGTGTGCTTCGCGGAACGGCATTCCCTTCTCGACCAGGTAGTCGGCAAGATCAGTCGCCAGCATTTCATCCTGAAGGGCGGCACGCATATTTGCGCGGTTGAGTTGCAAAGTTGCGATGACACCCGTGACGACCGGTAGCAGATCGTTTAACGTGTCGAAAGCGTCGAACAAACTTTCTTTGTCCTCTTGCAGATCTTTGTTATACCCACTTGGCAGTCCCTTGAGCGTCGTCATCAAACCCGCGAGCTGACCATTTAACCGGCCGGCCTTCCCTCTTGTCAATTCCATTGGGTCAGCGTTGCGTTTTTGTGGCATCAAACTTGAACCCGTACTGTAACGATCATCCAGCGTGATAAATCCAAACGCCGGGTTGCTGTAGATGATAACGTCCTCAGCGAGCCGACTGAGATGTGATCCAAGCAGCGCAAACGTAAAAATCGTCTCAATTACAAAGTCTCGATCACTTACAGCGTCTAATGAATTATGACTATACGAATTAAATCCGAGCTTTTCTGTGATCTTCTGCCGATCAACGGGAAACGGCGTTCCGGCGAGCGCCCCCGCCCCTAGCGGCAGCACCGCCATGCGTTGGCGAGCGTCACGCAGGCGATCACGGTCACGGAGTAACATCCAGAAGAAACTCATCAGCCAGTGGGCAGCGGTGACCGGCTGCGCCGGTTGCAAATGCGTATACCCCGGCATAATTGTTTCGGTGTGTGGCTCCGCCTGCTCGATGATCGCTGCTTGCAACCGTTCGATAAGTGCGTCAATACGGTCAATCGCCTGCATTGTCCACAGACGAAAATCCGTTGCGACTTGATCGTTACGGCTGCGCCCGGTGTGCAGTTTGCCACCGACCGCGCCGACAATTTCCGTCAGGCGACGCTCTACCGCCGTATGGATGTCCTCATCACCATCAGCAATCCGGAATGACCCATCATCGAATTCGGCTTTGACTTTTTCAAGACCGGCGACGATCTGTTCACTCTCACCTACACTGATGACGCCAGCCGACGCCAGCGCCTCAGCATAAGCGATGCTTCCCTGGATGTCCTCAGCATACATGCGACGGTCATAACCGATGCTGTCATTCAACCGTCGCAGATTCTCGTTCGCTTCCTGCGCGAACCGTCCGCCCCATAATTTCATCGCTAATCCCGTTTGAACTTGCTGTAATCCGGTTGACGATAGCGACTTTGCCCACCACCATCTATGTTCAGCAAAGCCTCGACTTTCATCGGCAGACCGAACAGCGTGATAAAGCCTTCAGCGTCTTTCTGGTTATACACGTCTTCCTCACCAAAAGATGCGAAATCCTCACGGTAAAGGCTGTAGTCACTCTGGCGGCCAGCAATGATAATGTTGCCCTTGTACAGTTTGAGGCGCACCGTCCCGGTAACCTGCTCCTGCGTGACCTCGACAAAGGCATCTAACGCCTCGCGCAGCCGGGTGTACCACATACCGTTGTAAACCAACTCCGCGTACTTCACGGCGACAAAATCTTTGTAGTGCATCGTATGCTTGTCCATCGTGATGCTTTCCAGCGCCTGATGCGCTTTGAGCAGGAGCGTTCCGGCAGGTGTCTCGTAGACACCATGGCTTTTCATACCGACGAGCCGGTTTTCTACGATGTCGGCACGTCCGATGGCGTGCTTGCCCGCCAGTACGTTCAGCTTGCGATAGAGTTCTACCGCGCCAAACGCCTGACCATCGACCGCCACCGGATCCCCCTTCTCGAAGCTAATCTCGACATATGCCGGTTCGTCGGGTGCGGCTTCCGGGCTGACGCTCAACTGATACATGGAGTCGTCTGGCTCGTTCCAGGGATTTTCCAGCAAGCCCCCTTCGTGGCTCAGATGGAAGATATTGCGATCCCGGCTGTAGATGTCTTTTTCCGTATGAGAAACGGGAATATTGAACTCTTGTGCGTAGGCTAGCGCATCTTCACGGCTGCGGATGTCCCATTCACGCCAGGGGGCAATCACCTTGAGCTTAGGATTGAGCGCCATGACCGTCAGTTCAAAGCGTACCTGATCGTTGCCCTTGCCCGTGCAGCCATGCGCGATGGCGTCCGCGCCTTCTTCTTCGGCAATTTCAACCAGATGCTTACCGATCAACGGACGGGCAAACGATGTCCCAAGCAAGTATTCACGCTCGTAGACCGCACCGGCTTTCATCGTCGGGAAGACAAAATCACTCAGAAATTCCTCACACAGGTCACGAATATAGAGTTTACTCGCGCCCGATTGCAGTGCCTTTTCTTCCAGACCGTCAAGTTCTTCTTCCTGTCCGAGGTCGGCGCAAAAACAAATCACCTCACAGTTGTTGTAGTTATTCCGCAGCCAGGGGACGATTACGGATGTGTCCAGACCACCGCTATAAGCCAATACGACCTTCTTGATGTCACTCATTGTGTTACCTCCATAAATAAAAAGACCCCGAACCAACTCCGGGGTCATCGCATCCAGATTTTGCGCCATTCGCTACTGAAGCAAAAGTACCCCGAACCCTTTGTCTCTGGTACGGCGGCGACGTTCGTGACGGATGGCTGAAAAGTTCATCATGCAGACAAGCATAACGTGTTACCACCGAAAGTCAAGCAGTTCGATCTCTTATCAAGCGATTATTTGTTATACTATCGAATATATCGTTAGAATATTGTCGATCTAAAGACACTGAGGAGTAACCGGGCGATGGACAAAGCCGAAGAAATTCGTAGCAAACGCGATGCAAAAGCAATCCCGCATCTCGAACAATATGCACCGGTGTGGATTGTTGACGAAAAAATCATCGAGAAAGACGAATCCGTACAGTTTAATGTCGTGTTTCGTCATCATCGTTATGGATGGGTGAACCGTCGCTATCGCTATGATGGGTTCAATAATGTGCTTTACCACAAAGGACAAAAAACAATCGACGAAGACGATGCGGTCGATATTCAGGACAACGAGCCATATCTCGAACGCACTGTCGCGGATACGCCTAACGCATACGGAGGTTAGATTGCGACTTTAACACGTCGCCAAAGACCTCTAACAGACGATCTGTAATCTTCGACCAGCTATACTGCTCGGCGAGTGCAGCCGCATTCTGACCGAGCGATTTTTGTTTTTCCGGTTGTGTTAGCAACATAATGATACTTTCCGCAATAGCCGCAGGGTCACGCGAGGGAACCAGAAAGCCCGTCGATTGGTCACGCACCAGAAACGCCAACCCGCCGACCTCGGTTGCGATGACTGGCGTACCGGAAGACATCGCTTCAAGCGCGACCATACCGAAAGATTCGTAATCCGAGGGGATGATTACGGCTGAGGCCGCCGAATAGTACAGCGGCAGCAAACTATGGTCTTTCGCGCCGAGGAACCGCACCACACGATCTAAATCCAGGTCTTTTACGAGTGCCTGCAACCGTTGAATTTCAGTATCTGCCGGGTTATCAGGATCACCGCCGATCACAGAGAAACAGAGCTGGTCAAGTAAGTGCGGCTTATCCGCACGGATTGTATCAATCGCCTGGATGATGGTGTCAATTGCTTTGAGCGGTTCAATGCGACCGACGAACAGCAGCAGATTACAGTCGTCATCAATAGCAAGTTGCTCTCTGGCAGCTTTTTGTGAAACCGGCTTAAAGCGATCCGCATCAACACCGGGTGATACGATCACAATCTTACGGCGATCCGCACGATATAACCACAATAACTGTGATTGCTCGGCTTCCGTCGCCGCGACGATGCGATCTGCCCATTCAACGATTTGTGTCTCAGTCGTCACTCGTTCGTCAAAGAGGGTCGGCACTTTGGAGGCGATGCGGTTTTTCATGTGCCCTAGCGTGTGAAACATATGCACGATTGGCGTTCCCCACACCTCATTGAGCTTGTACGCCACCCAACCGCTTAACCAGTAATGGCTAAAGATGAGGTCATAAATCGTCCCACCTTCCATCGTGTTGAAGGCGATCACCCGTGCCGCGAATTGTTGTAGATGCGCATAGACCTCACCGGGGTCAAGTGCCTGCGGCGGCCCAGCATTAAGGTAAATAACGCGGACATTTTCCGCCAGGGAATAATCGACGGCAGGCAAATCTTCTGACGTACACCGGGTATAAATATCTACGTGGATGCCACGTTGTGAGAACTGCCGGGAGACTTCGCGCAGATAGACATTCATACCGCCGGTTTTCTTCTCGCCCAGAGCGGCTAACGGGCTGGTATGGACGCTCAAAATAGCAATTCTTTTGATCGACATAGGTCCTCAATCATGATTGGCATAGGTCAAAATTACGGGCGACCGCCGTCAAGTGGTGCGATCCCAGATTATTGTGATTTTATGAAATATTATGGTAGATTGACGTTAGTTATCTATTAGACGTAGTCAAGTTACGAAAACACACAAGATTAAAATGAGAACTTGTTTAGACTATTAGGTTGAAAATAATGAAAAAAAAGTTACGCGGCCTCAAACGTAAAGCCCTACAACTCGATTTCAACCTTTATCGAGTGGAAGTGCCCATTCACGGCCTTGAAGGAATGAACCTGAGCACCATTGATATGTGGCCTGAGGGTATCGAAAAAACCATCGTGTTCTTACATGGCTATGCGGGCTGCGCAGAAACATGGGAGTATCAGATCAATCACTTTGCACTCAATTACCGGGTGATCGTACCCGATCTGCGCGGGCATGGGCAGAGTGATGCCCCTTACACACACTACACCATGCAAGAATTGGTCGATGATTTGCACAACATCGTCGAAACCCTCGATGTGCCGGAGAAATTTATCCTCGTTGGTCATTCTTTCGGCGGTTCGGTCTGTGTGGAATATGCCAATGCACACCCAGACCGTTTGGAAAAGCTGGTGTTGATCGCAACGGCTGGCGAATATCCCCTACCCGGTGCGGCGAACTGGGCCTATCGCATCCCCAGTGCCTTTTACCGTTTGTGGTGGGAATACCGCCCGAAGTGGAACGCCGAAATCCATGTGATGAAGCGGATGATGTTCAACAATATGCGCAAATGGAAGGGTTGGCCGCTGCTACGCAACATTACGACTGAAACCCTTATCATCACTGGTCAATATGATACTTACTTCCCTCGCCATGTGTTTGAGGAAGTCGGGAAGATGATCCCCGGCGCGGAAGTTTCCGATATTGGCACTGCCAAGCATAAAGTGCAACTTGAACGCTATGACGCGGTGAATCGTGCCATCGAACGGTTCATTGACGAGGGGCAGAGCAAACAATCCTGGCGGGATGCAGACGTCGAGTCTGACCAGCTCCTCAAGCAACGTCCCTGGTTAAATAGCTACAGTGCGGAAACACCGCGCACAATTCCGGTACCGCGCCGTTCGCTGGATAAGTTCCTGGAAAGCGCGGCAGATTGGGTACCGAAGAAAACCGCTACCATTTTCTACGGTCAAAAACTGAGTTACAAAGACCTGAACGCGAAGGTCAACCAGTTTGCACATTCTCTGCAAGGGTTAGGCATCCGTTCCGGTGATCGCGTGCTCATCGTCTTGCCAAATTCACCCACGTTCATCATCGCTTACTACGCGGCGCTGCGAGCGGGGGGTGTCGTCGTACTGCCAAATCCAGACGCGGATCAAGAACAGATCATCCAATATGCACAGCAGACCAGCGCCAAAGTCTTCATCGCGCTGCGTTCTTATGCGGAACTCGCAGAAACCATTCAGAAGGAAACGCCTGTAGAAGCAACCGTGTTTTCCGGCATTCGAGACATCATCGCTGCCAGCAAATACCATGATCTGGTCGAAAGTGAGGCCAAAGAAGACAAATCCACAACTTACGAACTCGGCTACACGATGTCGCGGTTGATGGATGAAGCCTCCGAAATGCCGCCTAACATCGAGGTCGACTACGCCAGTCTCGCCGCTATCATCTACACCAGCGGCACCACAGAGGAACCCAAAGGCGTCTGCTTGACCCATGAAAATCTGGTCGCAAATGCGATGCAAACACGCCATTGGGTGCCGGATTTGCAGTATGGCGAGGAAACCTTTCTCTCCGTACTTCCCTTGTCACATAGCTACGGCATGACGAGCGCCATGAACGTGCCTATCGCCCTGGCAGCGACCATCGTGCTATTACCAGCATTTGAACTCAAGCAGGTGTTAGATCATATCAAAAATTACAAGCCAACCATCTTCCCCGGTGTGCCAGCGATATACAACGCGATCAATAATGCACCTCATGTCCGCAGCTATGGCCTTTCGTCCATCAAAGCCTGCATTAGCGGTGCGGCTCCCCTGCCGATTGAAGTACAGGAGGGCTTCGAAAAGCTAACCCGGGGTCGCCTGGTCGAAGGTTATGGCCTCACGGAATGTTCACCAATCACTCATGCCAATCCGCTTTACGGCGTGCGTAAAATAGGGTCGATTGGTGTGCCCATCCCGAATACCGATGCCAAGATCGTCGATCTGACCAATGGGGAAGATTTACCGTCCGGTCAAATTGGAGAATTGGTCATCCGGGGGCCGCAGATTATGCAGGGTTACTGGGCCGAAGAAACAAAGCCGATAGATGAGACGATGATTGAAGATGGTTGGTTGCACACAGGTGATGTCGCTGTAATGGACAGCGATGGCTATTTCAAAATTATCAGCCGTAAGCGTGATACGATCATGGCAGGCGAATACAGCGTCTACCCACGCGATGTCGAAGAAGTGCTTTACGAAAACAGCAAGGTCTTAGAAGCAGCCGTGATTGGCGTCGGCACCGAAGACGGACAGCGTGTTAAAGCCTTTGTGGTGCCCCGCCCCAACAGTAAACTCTCCAAAGAAGAACTGCTCGATCTATGCCAAAAACGGCTCGAAGTCTATGCCGTCCCCTGGGAGATCGAGTTTCGTTCCGAAATTCCTAAATCATTTGTCGGGAAAATTTTACGTCGTATGCTAACTGAGGACGAACAATGAGACCCAAAATCGCACTTGTGCTGGGTGGGGGTGGCAGTCGTGGCCTCGCCCACATCGGTGTCTTGGAAGTGCTGGTACGCGAGCAAATCCCTATCGACTATATTATTGGTACGAGTATGGGGGCGATTATCGGTGGTCTATTTGCAGCGGGTTACTCTCCCCAAAAGATCGCAGATGATCTCGACCATCTAAGGGGCAACAACATCTTCAACTTCAATTTCTTTAGCGCACGGGCACGCCAGAGCGATACTGAAAAACAGCTTAACTGGCGGCTGAAAGGCAAAACCTTTGCCGACATGAAAATTCCACTCAAGGTCATGGCGGTGGATGTCGTACATGGGCGCGAGGTCACGCTTGAAGAAGGCGATCTGATCCCTGCGATCCTGGCAAGCAGCGCGGTGCCGGCGGTCTTCCCACCCGTAGAGATCGACAACATGCAACTTGCCGATGGCGGTGTAATAGATAGCCTAGCGACTCACGTCGGCTATGAGGTCGGCGCTGATTACATTATCGCCGTAGATGTTTATCCGCCGCTGGAAACTGACGACCCCTGGATAGACCCGCTCAGCGCGATCATGGGCTTCCAATTGCCGTTTAACCTCTTTGGCAACACAGAACGGGCCAAGCTCCCTGGAATCGCCGCCTCGATGTGGCGTTCTTTCCGCGTGATGGCGTGGCATCTGCACGAAGAACGGCTGAAAGCCGCCCCACCGGATGTGCTGCTTCGGCCTATGGTCGGCGGCTATGGTTCGCTCGACTTTACCGATGTCGATGGTCCCATACAGGTCGGCCGGCTCGAAGCGGAGAATCATCTACCGATGATAAAATCGCTTCTCGAATTACCAGACCAACTTGAGGCTGGCAACGATTAACCCGCGCGATTTGGATCACGTCGCCCCCAGATCCATTTATCGTCAACCAGATGCACGGTTAGATCTGATTGGACGGTGATCTGACAGGACAGCCTCGGATACCCAAAGTTTGCCGCCAGCCGGTCATGCCAGTGTTCTGGCGCAGGCTCGCCATCGTTAAGCCATACGCCACAGGTCGCGCATAATCCACGTCCACCACAGTTAAGTTTTTTGGTCAGCATAGTGTAGGGTGAGAGTCCCGCATCTAGCAAAATTCGCCGCAAGTTTACACCTGCGGGCACATCGAATGTGTGCGTTTTCCCTTCGGCAATCACAGTTACAATGGGCATCAGTTGTTATACTCCAACGTGTCTAAAAATTCCTGTGCGGATTTCTGCACTTGCTGGCGCTCCTCATCATCAAGGTGGCGCAAGTTCAGTACGTTACGCCCGGTGCGAGGATTGGCGCGGAGTTCTTCCTCATGCTCGATGAGAAAATTCCAGTAAAGATAATTAAATGGACAGGCATCCTCACCATGTCGTTTGGTGTGTTTATAATCACAACTCTTGCAGTAGTCGCTCATCTTATTGATGTAATTTGCCGACGCGACATACGGCTTGGTCGCAATTTTGCCGCCATCGGCGTTTAACCCCATCCCGACGACGTTGGGTTGCATGACCCAATCATAAGCATCGATGAAAAAGACCTTGAACCAGTCCGTCACCTCTTTGGGATTGATCCCCGCCATTAAACAGAATGTTGAAATCACCATGAGCCGTTCGATGTGGTGCGCGTAAGCGGTGTCTTGCAAGCGCCCGACGATGCAACTGATGCAATTCATCTTCGTATTGCCGTCCCAGAACATTTGCGGCATCTTGCGCCCGGCATTCCAGTAATTGGCATTAACGATCTCCGGCATTTGTCGCCAGTAGTGCCAGTACATATATTCTCGCCAGCCGAGCACCTGCCGCACAAATCCCTCGACAGAGTTAATCGGTGCGCGATCTTCGTAGTAAGCCTTTTCCACCGCGCGGATCATCGTCATCGGCTCCAGTAGGCCGATATTGATGTAAGGCGACAATACCGAATGAAAGAGTGTATCGCCGCGCACCGTCATCGCATCTTCGTAGGGGCCAAAATCAACCAATCGATACTGAATGAAGTTGCCCAACGCAGCGGTCGCCTGTTCGTGCGTCACCGCGTAGTTGAAGTTATCCGTATTGCCAACCCCTACCCCCTCGGCGTTGACTTCTTCGATGACCTGCTTTGTGATCTCATCGTGGCTAAAACCTGGCATCGCCGGCAACTCAATATTCTTGGGTAGTGGTTTACGATTTTGCTTATCATAATTCCATTTGCCGCCTATCGGATCGTCGCCATCCATCAACACATCGAAGTGGCGGCGCATCTGCCGGTAAAAGTTTTCCATCACATAATTCTTGTCCCGGTCAGCGTCCGCGTAGGGGTTATATGTGCCGATGAGGAACTGCGTGTTCGGCAGCACATCAGTCTCAACGCCGATTGCATCCGCCATGCGTTCCTGCTGGAACTGCCGTCCGTGATATTCACTCGCTGCCATCGTGATGACTTTATCGGGCGAGTGATCGTCTACGTGCTCTTTGAGGGCATCCAGTACCGTATCCTTTTTGTAGTAATCAACCTGATAGCCCTGCCCGCGTAGCCTTTCGGCGTAGTGTCGCATCGCGCTGTAGAGTAGCACAATTTTTTTGCGATGATACGGCAGACGCCCGGTGCGGCTGTCACTCTCGACCATTACCACACGGATGTGATCGCGGTCGGCCTGCTCCTCGGCGGCGGTGATCGCCGGATGTTCGCTCAATAGTTGGTCACCCAAAACCCAGACACTAATTCGTTTACTCACAGCACACCTGCTTCACGATAGATAGAAAGAATCGAACCGATGATAAGCAGACGGCATGAAACATGAGTGAGTAAGGGCTTGGTACTACCTCAACGGCACCAGATAGCCATCACGATAATATGCCATCACATCAGCTTCGGTAACGGCATTTGCATTGGCCTGCATCAATGTAAATCCGTCGGGATAACGACGTAAGAGGGACAAAATCTCGTCCATCGGTCGATAATTCGCGTAGAAATCGTGGTAAACACCACGCTCTGACGAGTGATAGCACCAGGGCGCGAGCCGGAAACGTGTTTCCGCATCGAACGATTGGTGTGCATACGCAGGCGGTGTGGAAATCTTCGCGTTCAAAATCACATCGGCGTAGCGGTCGAGTTGACGCTCAATCGAATAATGTGCTTCGAGGTAATCCAGTGCCTCGGTGGATGGCTGCACCTTCTCGGTGATAATCTGTGTTGCGATTGCTGCCGCCCTATCGACATCACCGTAATCGACTTTGTGAATGAGGTTATCAGGTAGCAATTCACGATGCGTTGAGATCCGTGCGACGATCGAAGGCGTGCCGCATCCCATCGACTCGTAAACCGCGTTACCAAATGATTCGGGGAAATGCCCCAGCGATAACGTGACATCCCCCAGGCTGAAATACTGCGGCATCATGTCTTGTGGAATCCAGTCATGAAAAAAGAAATTGTCGAGAAGTTTTTTCTCCGCAATTTCTCGTTCAATGTTCTGGTAGAACTCACGGAGTTCGCCTGTCGCCTGAATATCATGCCAGCGCGGGGCCAGCGCGATCAGGTCATGTAGCCCGTGCTGGTGTACGAGGCGATCAACAACGGCGATGGTCTGCCGGATGCCTTTCGACTCTTCGGGCCGATGCGGATGGAGTAAAACCGGGCGCTCTGCGAGATCAGCCGGAAGTAGATTAAGAATGTCGTCTGGTTGGGTTGGTTTAAACTTTGCCCAGTCCAACCCATTGTGGATTACTTCGATCCTCGCCTCCAGTTCCGGGAAAAACCGCCCCATCGTATGTAGAACATACTGCCGCGAATACTCAGAGATCAGGATGAGCCGATCTGCCTGAAACAAGAATCCACCGAGCAGCGTTTCCGGGTAGACGTTATCACGAAGCGAAATCACCGTCGGGATGTGCTGATAGGCATACGGAAATAAAAGCTCGCCGTCGTGCATGTAAAAGCGATCCGCACTCGCTAAGTAGTCACCCACATCCTGTAGAGCCGTCGCCAGATCATAGGCGGGGACGGCGTAAGGCTGCGGGAACGGCTGCTTAAAACGCAAGAGGGGCAGCACCTCGACCCGTTCATGCCAGCGGAACGGACGTGCATTCTCATCCGCGCGGGTGCATAATACGGTTACATCATGTCCGAGCCTACCTAGATGAAGCGCGATGTTCCCCAGATGTTTGGGCGCGCCCCCCATGACAACATCGGGAAACAATGGATTGATGGAAAACATCACGATATGCATTTTTCTTTATCTCTCGCCAAACTACGGAGCTTATGTTATGGATCAGCCACCAATTACACAACAGATCACGTTTATTTATACCGATGATCTCGAACAATCAGCAACGTTTTACGAAAATGTGATGGGTTTTTCGCTCTGGCTGGATCAAGGCACCTGCCGCATTTACACCGTCACCGGCAACGGCTTGCTCGGCGTCTGCCAGACCAGCGATACATCAAAAGGCAACTTCCAGACCGGCGAACAACATAATATCATCTTTACGCTCGTTACCCCTGAAGTCGATACGTGGTATGAATATCTCAGTGAGCGCGGGGTCAACTTTGAGAAACCGCCCGAACACAATCCAGCTTACAAGATCTATCATTGCTTCCTGCGTGACCCAAACGGCTATTTGATCGAGATCCAGCGATTTCTTTCTCAAAAATAGATTAGAAATGTCCGCTAGGTGCTAGTAATTGGCAACTTATCATCGCTATAATACAATCTAATGCGCCGTAGAGTTAGCTAACATCACCATGATGGAACTACCGTTATTTCCGCTGAACACCGTGCTTTTCCCTGGAATGCCACTTCATCTGCACGTCTTTGAAGAACGCTACAAACTCATGATGAACACCTGCATCGAGAATCGGGAGCCGTTCGGTGTCGTATTGATTTCGAATGATGTGACTGATACCAACCCCAACGCCGAACCGAATCAGATTGGTTGCACCGCACAGATTACACAGGTTCAGCCATTAAGTGAAGGTCGTATGAAAATCACGGCTATTGGCAAAGATCGTTTTCAAATCCAATCCCTGAACCATAGTAAACCCTATCTCACGGGGATGGTCGAGACATTGGCGCTTATGGAGGGTGACCCACAGACGATGCGTATGCAGGCACACCAGCTCAAACATCGCGTCAATCGTTACCTTGAGTTGCTTAAAGAGGCCGGGCAGATTCAGTTCCAGAGTTCGCGCCTGCCAGAAAATCCACAATCACTCGCTTATCTCGCGGCGGTATTGTTGCAAACCACGCCAGCACAAAAGCAACTTTTACTCGCCGCCGATGACCTGACCTTTCTGCTCGATGAATTACAGGTCACCTACGGTCGAGAGGTCGCCTTGCTTGATGCCATGCTTACCCCACCGGATGAAAACGATTTTCGCGGATCATTCTCGCTGAACTGATCGCCTCTTGTGATTAGGCACGATCTTCGATAATCTGTGGTGCGCTGAGTTCGCCAGAATGGGCATCAATGGACAGATTATCCAATTGGCAGATCGCCATCTTGTTAAGCCTTACCGCCGCGTGCCTCAACGCGGCGCTTACGTTTTTCCTGTTCCCAGATTACGCACAAGATCAAGACTTTATGCGCTATCGGCTCGCACAGAATATACACGCGGGTCACGGCCTGGTTTACAACCCAGGAGAAAACACATTACTGACACTCAGCCCGCTGGCTTCAGTTTTAATCGCCCCTCTGCCCCAACAAGCACATACCATCGCAGCATTGTTGAGCATCCTATCGACAGGTGTTAGTGCTGGCCTGCTCTATATACTCCTGAGACGTGAATCGATACAAGTCACCGTCACCTTGAGTATTATTGTGTTATGGTTGTTCGCCTGGTCAACGTGGCACACATTACGCAGCCCACATGGTTTGGCGTTCACGGTCGCCCTCGGTGCAATCGTGCTTATACAGCGTCGCAACTGGCGAACTGCTGGCATTGTGATTGGCCTTACACCGCTGGTTCAAGCAGAAGGCATGATCGCCGCCCTCGCCATCGGCGTTTGGGCGCTGCAATACGAAGATGGCTCTCATCTATGGCGGGGGATCTGGATACCAACGGCACTGTGGGCGGTTTATGCCGTTTTCTTCTACGATGATCTTCATCTCGTCGCAAACCAGATAATCCTCGTCTGGCAAGATTATCTGTGGTTGGGCGTCTTTGCCTTGAGTGTTCTATTTGCGCAGCGACGACCGGGACCGCGCATTATCTGGCTGTTCCTGGCATGGGGCGCACTAGAATTGTTCGCAAACAGTCTGTTCACCGGGCAAATCCCGCCCTTTGCCAGCCTACCGGCGGCGTTTGCCGTCGCCTATGTCATCGGAACGGCTCTACCGTCGAAACTAGCGCCTGTTGCCGCTGTCTGCGCCGCTTTTCTGCTGGTTACCTTACCACCCCAGACAGACAAGGCTATTCTAAGCGACCAACAACGTGCCGGAATGATCGCCGACCTCACCAATACGACACTTGCATTTGAAGGCACCGATGCGCTGCTTTACTATCTCGATGGGTTCACCGGTAAGGCATACCGGCTCGATGGCGTCCGCTCACCACAGATCATGGAAGCACGCCGAGAAGATGACCTCACTTCTACGTTAATTCGCCTGGCACCTGACTACATTCTAGGTGATGTCAAAGTCAGTGACTCTCGACTGGCAGCGTTTGATTATCAGCCAGTAGACGACACTCTTTACCAACGCCCAGAACAAATCGGCAATTGGACGACCTGGACACCGGCTGAAATTGACTACGCCGCCGATGTCCGGTTGACAGATTATCGGCTGGATCGTCAGCGCCTTACCGCCGGTGAGAACCTACGCTTAGGCTTACGTTGGCAACTTGACGCCGCACCAGAATTGCCGCTTGGCCTCAATATTAATCTTCTCGATGTAAATGCTAATCCAATCGCCTCAAGTTTCCCGGTGTTCACGCCAGCGACCTGGGCCGATCTCAACACAGAAACCTATCATTTGATAGCTCTACCAAAGACACTTGACCCCGGTCTCCATCGTATCGAGATCAGTGCGGAGTATCGCGCCGGACGTCTTGACCGACATGTCGTCGCGGAAATCATCGCCCCTTTCCTACTCGATGAGGTCGATCAATCCGAGGGCATCGATACACTCGCAAGCGTGGTCTTACATCAACACGAGATCACCCAGGCCGACGATGGCAACTTACAGATCAGGCTTTTCTTCGGGGTCACTGAACCACCCACGACCGATTACCAAATCTTCTTGCACCTTACCCCACTGGATAGCCCCGTCCCAGTGGCACAGGCTGATGGCCCACCACTCAGCGGACGCTATCCGACGACATACTGGTACCCCGGCGACATTATCCGTATCGAACGTACCATCTCGCTAACAGACGTTCCCGCCGGTGAATACCACATTCGCGCCGGCTTCTACACGTTAGAAGGCGACCGTCTGACAGATGATAGCGACGACGCGATACAAGTTGCACAGGTTACGATCAACGCCGACGGTGCCATTACTGTTGCTGACTGAGCGTGACGAGCCGTTGCGCGATGTCAGCGGCAACTTCGCAGGTATAAGGTGGTCGATAGTGAAAAGGGGTATCCGTGAACGCTTCGGCAGGGACTCGATCCCATAGATCAAGGTAACGCCAGCCATTAGACTGCGTCCGCGCCCGGAGCGACTCACGGTATTCGTCATATGCCCAACGCGGATAATACTCGTTGTAGCGAATGTCACTATTCAAGCCATCGCTGATAAAGATCGGCTCATTGACCAACAACAGCGGCACCTCTGCATTTTCTGCGAGGGCGACACCTGTATCGAGTACATCCCATGCAAGCACACCCTGAGAATCCAAGTTACCGATATTGATGTCGTCACGATTCAGAATCCCCTCACTTGCCGCCAAATTGCGCACCGGCGCACCGAGAAAACCACCCGGCGCATAATCCGCCTTGGTCATCCACCACGCCAACCCGTAGACTTGCAAGCGCAACCACTCCGCCAGCTCTCGCCGCTGGCCGATGATCGTGCGGTCAAAGAAATTTGGCTGGGGTAAATCGCTCATGTCTAGCTGGAGGTCATAAGCCTCAATGAACCCACGCACCCGGTCGGGGTTCGTCTGTAGAATTGGGTGCCGCAGTTGCTCATTATCAAATAATGCCTGCAAGGTGACCAGCCATACGACGGCATCCGGTTCGTAGGTCAGAGCTTCTTCAAGAATGAGCACATCCTTGAACACACTCAGCACCGGGTATCCGAGGTTATGTACGACAATCTCTTGACCGGCGGTGGTCGTGTAGTCGCCTACGTTGATACAACCACTTAGCGTTTCATCGACATCCAGCAGCACACCCCACACACTCGAGTCACCAATCAAAACGACCTGATAGGCGTCTTCGGGTACGTCGCTGGCGTCAATCTCATGGGCGGCGAATAAACCCTCGATGACCCCATACGAAAGGCTAAAAGCTTCAGACGGATTGTCGCTGTATGGGAACCGTTCTCGACCCGGCACCAACATATTATATGCACTAAGCTGGCTGATCGTAGGTAAGGGCTGCGCCAGCGCATAGATGATATTCAGCACAAAGAAAAGTAGGGTTGATTTCAAAACCACACGACGAATGAAGTGCCAGTCATCGTCAGGTTTTACGAGCCATTCCCAGCGTGCCATAACGCTTACCCTCCCAGCCCAAACAGACGTAACAGCATGCCTAAACTCATCTCAAGATCGGTGAGCGCAAAAAACACCCATCCCAATGCGACAAAGTGAAATGTCAACAACACGCTGAAGACATGTAATGAACGTTTTGCCCACTTCGGCGAACCGATGCGCTTATACCAATTGCGTGTATTATCAGAGATTATCTTGAACACGAATAGCCCAACGCCATGCCACAACCCCCAGACGAAAAAATTCCAGGTGATGCCGTGCCATAAACCAATCAGCGTCATCGTAGTGATCTGTGACGAGAGGACGATGCTCCACTGTGGAAAGGTGTAAGAACTGCGGATTAACGCACGACTGAACGGCGTGAAATAATAGACACGAAACCACGTACTCAGCGTGATGTGCCACCGCTGCCAGAACTGCTGAATGTTCGGTTGCAGGTAGGGACGATCAAAGTTTTCCGGCAGTGTGATGCCAAGCAACCGCCCGATGCCGATAGCCACATCCGAATAACCACTAAAATCCAGATAGATCTGGAAAGTGTACAGATAGAGTAATACCCACAAACCCAGGATCGTATCCGCTTGATCGATTAAGTCCGGTTGCATGGCGACCAGTGCCAGTGTATCCGCAATGAGAAATTTTTTCGTCAAACCAATAGCGATACGCCCGACACCCTCGACAAACGAGGCCGAGGTCAAAGGCTTTGCTTCACGGAGTTCAGAGATGAATCGCTGTGCCCGGTCAATCGGCCCAGCCGTAAACGCCGGGAAAAACAGCACATATGTCATCACCTCACGCAGCGAGTACCCCTCAGTTGGCAGACGTCCGGCACGCGCATCCTGCAACAGCGCAATGAGCCGAAACGCGATGTATGAGAACCCCAACCACACCAGCGGCGATGCGTCCGCGATGCGTCCGGCATTCCAGTTGAGTGAGTAACCTGCTAGCCTCGCCAGTTCGGGGAGTTTCAAGACAACCAGCAACCCGACGATCACCATAACCATCCCTGCCAACAAACGACGCTGTAAGAAGCTCGTCTTTGCATCACCAGGCGCAAAACGCAGTACAGAAAGCGCCGCCCCACCGAACATGACGCTTGCCAGCACGGGCGTCCGCGCATCAATCAGCAAAAGCAACCCGACGAGAAACAACACAACGATGCTTAACGAGACTCGATCTTCAGCAGCGACAACCCCCGCCGGACGGATTAACCACCACGTCATACCGGTGAGTGTAATCGTGCCGAACAGCAATAGATAACTGACTTGTGTGAAGCCGCCTTCCCCCATCAGCCAGGCAACACCGAGCAGACTACCGAGCAGCAGTCCCCACGCACGCACGGTCGCTGGCAATAAAAACATCAGCGGCAGCGCGGCGATGGAGAAGATCAAAATTTGGATTATGGTCATAGATGCTTGCGCCGTCCCTTTTCAGATCGAAGTCGCATTCTAACGGTGCATCGCGCCGCTGCCAAGTTGCGTTATAATGAGCCGGGTACAGTCGCATACCAAAAGGAAACTATTCATGCGAGAAGAACTCAAAGACTTCATCACACGCGAACTCATGCGTGATCCGGATTATCCGCTCAAAGAGGACGAATCACTAATCGAAGGTGGTTTGATCGATTCGTTTTCGTTAGTGGAACTGCAAATTTTTATCGAACAACATTTTGGGGTCTACATCGAAGACACTGAACTCACCGCCGACGCCATCGACAGTGTAAACGACCTCGCCGCCCTCATCGAAGCACGCAAATAGCACCTTCGGGAGCGTAAACGATCTCGCCGCCCTCATCGAAGCACACAAGTAGCATCTTCGGGGATGTGCGTAGACATCCCCAAACCATGCTTTATTGCATCGCGCTGCGCCATACGGCATCCAACACCATCAGCGCGGTGAGATTGCGCATATTATAACCAAACGTCAACCCACCAGGCGAGAAAATTGCCGTTTCCTGATAGGTTATGTCGTAACTGGGATGGATGCCATCCGAGCCGAGACCTCGGTTAGGCAGCGGTTGCAGTGCAGCCCAATAATCCCATAATGGCACGCTGTATTCCGCTGCGACCGAGCGAATAATAGCATTGAAGTTATCAATGCGTGGTGCGCCAAATGTATCAATCTGATCCGGGATGGTACTCAACACGGGGATTACCCCCATGTCGATGCTGATCTCCACGATTTGCGTCAGGTTATAACGATAGTCGTTGCCATCAACCGAACCGACATCATTCGTTCCGAACATAATGAGGGCGACAGCCGGACGGCTGACACGATACTCACAAGCCAGTGGTGTTTCGTCCACACCACACAAACCGGCGCGGTTCTTAGACGGGTCGAGCACATCGATGGTGTTCCAGCCACTACGCGCGGCAAGGCTGGTATTCGCAAAGGAATAATGGTCACGAGCCGGCGTCTGTGAGAAGTGATCGATGACAGGTTGTAGGTAGGCATGGTCGTAAAGCACCGCGCCGCCATGCCCGATATGATCGAGGAAGAAATCGCTCGCGGTGATGCTATCGCCGACTTTCGAGAAAACATCGGCACGATTGCCTAACTCCTGCCCATGCAAGAAAATTTCACGCGCACGAGCCGGGATTGGTGGGGCAATATCAGTAGATGCGGCTTGAGGGGCAGGTACGGCCTCAGCGCCCCTTTCTGGATTAGCGCCCTCTTCCGATATTTCCCCGTTAGGCGATTCTGTCGGTGGCACGGTCGCTTCTGGTGCGACGGGTGCATCAGTCGGCGGTGGTGCCTGTCTGATCTCATCTACGATTGGCAAGTCCCACACGCTACCCTCGACGTTGGCATAACGATACAACAACCACCCCTCAACGCCCTCCGCACGGACGAAAAGCCAGGTGTTATCCGCATTGCGACCGATAAATTCCAACGGCAACTGCTCTGCAAGCGTCACCAACTTGTCGAATGACGTCCCAGGGCCGCCGCGCAGATTGACGATTGCCAGTGTGTTCCCGGTAATCACATCACCTTCTTCGTCCTGTGCCGCCCCTGCCATGCCGATAAACATGACCATTATCAATAATAAAATACTGTATCGCATCGGTTTTCATTCCCCTATACATTCTCGCATGTCCCTCGATATTGCTCTGCTTGAGTGAGATTGATCCTCACTTCCGCCTGCGTAAGATTACGATTGGCAATGTCACACGCTACACGTTGCCATGTTGATAACGCCGTTTCCCACACATAAACGCTACCATCATTATAACCCGTCGTAAGCTGTGAACCATCCGCATTGAACGCAAGCGCATTAACAGCGTTACTCCCCCCACTGACGAACGGATCGCCCAATTGTCGAATCATCTCATCCTGTACGTCCCACAAGATAACGCGATTGTCACGCCCACCGGAGGCCAAAATCGTACCATCCGGTGCGAAAGCCAGGCTCAGCACAAAGTTAGTATGTCCGTCTAATTCCTGCACGGTTTCGTTCTGGAGATTACGAACATAGAGCAAGTTATCACGACCACCGGACACGAGGAAACGCTGCTGTTGATCGTAAGCCAGGCTCAACACCGTATCATCGTGTAAGGTATCCGGCTCCCCCACCATGACGACATCGTCCTCGGTGATCGTCCAGCGGATCACCCGGTCATCACGCCCGCCGGACGCCAGTTCACGACCGTCAGCACTAAAGGCAAGGCTGGTAATTCGTTCATCGTGCGCGTCTAAGAGAGTTTTAAGCGGTTGCCATTCCCCGGATGATGATTGTTCCCAAACAACAAGGCTCCCCGTGTCACCACCCGAAGCCAGGCGATTACCATCCGGGCTAAATGCCAATGCGAAAACCAGATCTTCATGATCGAGGAGAGGTTCACCAATTGGCTGACCGGTTTCGATGTCATAAAGTAGAATCTCACGGTTCCCCGTCGAAGTCGCCGCCCGTTCGCCGTCTGTGCTGAGCGCCAGCGCAATCGAGATATGTGGTGTTTCTTTCTGTAAAGTGACGACATTATCAGCCGCACGCAACACCGTGTTTTCTGAAAGCCGTTCATTTGGATCGTTATCGACTGTCAATAATGTATCATCGGATGCGTACACCAGATCGGCAACCGCATTATCATGTTGGCGGATTTGCTCGCCCAGGCGTAAGCGATCTGACAAACGCCACAAGAGGATGCGATTATCCTGGCCGGCTGCTGCCAGCATGTCTCCGGTGGGGGCGAGTGCGAGTGATGTCTGTTGGGAACGTTCTGTGGGCAACTGCTCCAGGTTGGCGAAAGCGTTGATAGGCGTGCGCGTGTTGATGTCCCAAATGTAAATAGCACCATCGAAGCCAGCAGAGGCCACCCCCCCGTTTTCCGGCAGAAAAAGCACATCGCGAACCGGGTCAGTGTGGGCTAAAAACGGCTCACCGAAGGATGCGCCCATACTTACGCTCCATAGACGGATGGTCGTATCCGCACTGCTAGAGGCTAGCAGATTCCCTATCTCGTTGAACGCGACCCCAAGCACCCAGTTATCATGCGAGCCGATGACCTCACCTGTCACCGGCTCGGTCGTGAGATCCCATAGCCTGACCGTATCATCCTCGCCGCCTGAGGCGAGCAAACTGTCATCCGGACTGAAAGCCAGATCATAGACTGATGCAGCGTGACCGACCAACGGCTCACCGACCGGCTCCCAGCTTTCAGTATTCCATAAGCGAATGGTGCCATCACCACTAGCGGATGCTAGCAAACGACCATCATGTGAAAAGGCCACTTTCCAGATGGCATCCGTGTGTCCGTACAACGGTTCACGCAGGGGTTCGCCACTTTCGACATCCCACAAACGCACTACAGGGCCTTCATCCGGATTTTCACTATCCTCACCAGCAGAGGCCAAGATACTCGAATCAGCACTGAACGCAACCGAATTAATCCGCGCACGATGCCCACGCAGCGGTTCCCCGACGGGTTGGTAAGTTTCGGCATCCCATAGACGTACTGTTTGATCCTCACTGCCAGAGGCGATAAATCGACCGTCTGGACTGTAGGCGACACTACGCACCCAATCCTGATGTCCGTGTAGCATGGTTTCGATCTGCTGATTAGATTGAAGCAGCGTCAGCAGTGTGCTTCTTGCGTCAAAGGTTGAGGCATAATTTAACGCTTGCATATCTAACAACAGCGCAAGATCAAGTTGCGAGATGTTGAAAAGCGCGGTCAGTGCAAGCTGGCGTGATTGTGCGACGTCACTCGCCACGTTGGCACGATCACGCTCGAACTCTGTCGTCACCTGAGCGACCACAACGTCATTACGAGCAGCTTCAGATTGTTGTAATGAGAAAACCGCGATGATAGCCGCAATAACCGCGACTGTCGCCAACCCCGCGACAAGCCCAAGCCTACGCCGTCGCATTCGTTCGACCTGCTCACGCTGCTGGGTGCTGGCCTGGATGTAGGTAATCTCGTCAGTGTTGAGCGCGATGTCATCACTTTCCATGAGATGTTCAAAACCTTCGAGACGTGCGCCAGGTGCGAGAAAACTTGGGTCACCGCCGTTATCCAGCCATGTACGAGTTGCGTCTGCGAGTTGTCGTTGCAACCGCAAATTATCACGACTTTGATCTAACCACCGGCGCAGTTCATCCCATTCACGGATGAGCGCCTCATGTGCGATCTCAACCGTCGGCTCGCGTGTGCGCGGGTCACGATCAAACGAAAGTAAGCGGAAGCGCCCGTAAGTGTCGATAATGCCATCCATCGTCGTTCGGTCGCCGATAATGGACGACAGTTCCGACCGGTAGACGCGACGGCGTGTATCTTCAGTGCCTTCACCCGGCGAAACCAGACGCAGAAATAACTGCCGGGCGACGTTTCGGCTCTCCGGTGAGAGCCGTTGATAGAGTTCAGCGGCACGAGTGGCCAGCGCACCGGCAACCCCACCAATTTCATTGTAAGACTGCCGGGTGAGCGTCGCACCCTCGCGCTTATTGAACAACTCAGTCAGCGCGTATTGCAGCAGCGGCAGTGCGCCGGGCTGTTCGCTTACATCAGCGATGATAGCATCAGTTAACCCTTCTTCCAGCTTCAAATTAGCATGCTCCGCCGGGCCTGCGATGGCCTTACGGAGTTCGTCGGTGTTCATGGGTAACACGGTCTCGTTACGCTGCTTGAGTAGCGTACCGAACTCGTTGTACATCAACGGACGCCCGTAAAAGTCAGCACGAAGGGTCAGAAGCACACGCAGGCGACTGTCCTCTGCCATCACCGCGTGGTGAATAATCTTCAAAATATGCGACCGCTGCTTTTCATCAGCAAGCGTGAACACTTCTTCAAACTGATCGACGAACAGCAGTATCTCTTCACCCTCGTTAGTCAGCTTGAGTACCAAATCATGCAGGCCGCTTTCATCTGCTTCGAGTATTTCGCGGATAGGCACATCGTCAACCCGTGCGATCCGTCGCAGCGCCGCCTCAAGCTGCGCGATGGGTTCTGCACCTGGGATCATGTCTGTGATGAACCAGCGCCCCGAATTCGGCAATGCCTCACCCCGCAACGCCGGAATGACCCCGGCTCGGGCGACACTCGACTTACCGCTACCACTCGGCCCGATAATGGTTAGGAAACGATAGCCTTCTGTTTCTTCCCGCAGTCGATCCAAAATTGCTTCGATCAATACCTCACGCCCGAAGAAATCCGCAGAATCGCTTTCCTGAAATGCGCTCAGACCCTTGTACGGATTTTTGACATCTTTCGTAATCCCCAGCAAGTCCATTTGCTGTGTGCTGGCGATAGTTGTATCCTGCGGGTCAGTGGTCGCCTCAGACTGTGGCACCTGATTTTGTAGAACATTGCCCTTCGTCGTCGTCTTCTGTTCGTAGAGGTCTAAGAACTCACGAAAACCCTCAGCCAGGGCAAGCGGCGTATTATACCGGCGCTTGGGGTGCTTATCCGTCGCCCGTCGAATCACAATGTTAAATTCTTCCGGCAAGTCAGGGCGGTATTTCTGCAAAGGTGGCAGCGGTTCGTAGAGCTGCATTTGTAGAATCTTCTGGTCATCTTCAGATTGGAAAGGCGGCACCCCCGTCAGCATCTCAAACAGGACGATACCCAGGCTGTAGGTATCCGTGCGGGAACTAATCGTAGAATTTAGAATCTGCTCCGGGGACATATATTCCGGTGAGCCACGCACGATGTTGTCGGGGTCGTCTGCGTCCTGTTGCGGGCTGCTCTCGGTGAGGTCTTTGGCGATCCCAAAGTCAGAGAGATAAGTGTTGTTTTCCATATCTAGTAAGATGTTGGCGGATTTTAAGTCCTGGTGAATCACCCCGTTGGTATGCGCTGTAGATAACGCTTCAGCGATCTGTTGAAGCGCCCTCGCCACATCTTCGACCCGCCAGGGGCCATCTTGTAACAATGAAGCACGAAGGCTACCCCCTTTAAGCAAACGCATAACAATATACGCGCCTTTAGGATCGCGCCAGTAATCATAAAGTGGTACGATATGTAAGTGTTCAAGTCGCGCAATCAGCCGAGCTTCGTATTCAAAGTTACGGACGAAATAGGCACGATTCGCGTATTTGGGCAAAATAATTTTGATCGCAACGTCACGATCAGTTGATTTATGGTAGGCACGATATACACCACCAAAGCCACCACGACCGATAAGCTCTCGTAGTTCATAAACATCCCCACCGAGTTTACGTTCGATCAGATCTTCCATGTTGATCCCAGAAAAATCTCTCCTATTCGACTGAAAAGTATAACACACCGGCAAGAAACCATTTTTACCGAAATGTAAATTTCTGTGGACAATACTATCATTCTGCTCGGAATCGCTATATAATTGATATAAAATTAATAAAAGATATAATTGAATAAATTAACGTAATTTAAATCAATTATTAGCAGAAGCATAAAGAAACGCTATTGGACACAAATCGAATGTTCAAGCTAAAACGCACACACAGTTCAAATATCATCTCCCTACTGATGACACTCGGATTTGTCTTTATCATCGGTAGTGGATTATTTATCGGGGCGAACACAAGTTCAGCGGCTCATGCCGAACAGGGTCGAGGCGGTGATAACTATCGTAAACTACGCCTGACCTCGATGTGTTCTTCCAGCCCGGATTCTTACCGGGTGTGGCGCATCCGCAACCGCAACGATTACGATGTCGTCTTCACATGGCAGATCTACGGTACGAGCTTGAGCGGGACGAAAACGGCACTTGCCAACACAGACACCTTCATGACAACACCGACCCAGGGCACAAATTCGCCGAATACTTTGGTCATTTTTGTCGATAACGTCCGGCAAGACACAAAAGCATCGAACCCGCGAGCCTGCGACCCAACCGCAACAGAAGAACCGACGCCGGATGTCACCTCGGAGCCGACACCAGACGTGACAACCGAGCCTACCCGTCCCCCCTGTGCGAGAAACGGACGCTTGGACTGCTCCAGCCTACAGGTTAACGCGACCTGTGAAGTAAACATCGCCGTCTTTACTATCACGAATACCGGTGATCCGGGCAACGGTGATATGATCGAGCCGACAGAATGGCGTCTCTATCAAGACGATATCTTGATCGATTCAGGTGATGTTCTGCTTGATGGTGGCGAATCAATGGAGATCCACTACGGTGGCAGTGGTGAGGTACGACTGGAAGCCGATCAACAAGTTGGGCATCCAGGGAACAGCCAACCACGAGAGACGATTGATTGCGGAACAGCGACGCCGGAAGTAACACCATCCTATACGCCTTCCAATACACCAACGGAAACACCGTCTAACACGCCTACCAACACGCCAACACCGACTGAGACGCCTTCCTATACGCCCACCAATACAGCGACACCGACGGAAACACCGTCCAACACGCCTTCCAACACGGCGACACCCACCAACACACCTACACCCACCGAGACGCCGTCCTATACGCCCACCAATACATCAACACCGACCGACATACCGTCTAATACACCTACCAACACAGCGACGCCGACGGAAACACCGTCCAACACGCCTACACTGACCAACACGCCGTCCTATACGCCCACCAACACAGCGACACCCACCGAGACGCCGTCCAACACACCCACACTGACGAACACGCCGTCCTATACGCCCACCAACACAGCGACGCCGTCCAACACATCTACACCCACCAACACATCTACGCCAACGGAAACGCCATCCAACACGCCTACACTGACGAACACGGCGACACCCACCGAGACACCGACCAATACATCTACGCCTACCAACACAGCGACACCGACAAACACGCCGTCCTATACGCCCACCAACACAGCGACGCCAACAGCTGTCATCACTCAAACCGTCACACCATCGGCGACACCGACAAACACGCCGTCCAATACACCGACCGCAACAGCGACGAACACAAGCACACCAACGATTACGCCGACACCGACCTCTTCGATCAACCCATCATGTAACTTTAGCATTCCACCTGGGGACGTCCCTGCGCTCATCAATGCGATTAATCAGGCTAATGCAAATGACATCGCTGACATTATCTGCTTAACACCGGGTAGCTCTTATGGAATTACATCGGTATACGCGGGCGAAAACGGCCTACCGACCATCACCAGCGAGATCGAACTGCGCGGCTATTCATCCATCCTTTTCAACAACAGTGCATCTACAGATGTAAATTACAATCCGTTTTTCGATACCATATCAATCGGCGCACCCCTACCGATGCGCATTTTCGAGGTCAGTTCAACGGGTAAATTCACCGTTAACAAACTATCTATTGAAAACGGCATGGCGACGCAAGGTGGTGGCATTTACAATGCTGGCATACTACTGATGTCCCAGATCACACTGCGCAACAACGCCAGCACTGATAGCGGCGGCGCGATCTACAATGCAGATGGACGTATCACGATCTTTAACTCCATAATCAAAAACAATCAGAGCGACCTGAACGGCGGCGGTGTCCACAACCGTGACGGCATCATCACGATCTACAGTTCGCGTATCCGAGATAATATCGGCGCCAGTGGCGGC
Source organism: Anaerolineae bacterium (assembly GCA_034437515.1). Lineage (GTDB taxonomy): Bacteria > Chloroflexota > Anaerolineae > Aggregatilineales > Phototrophicaceae > DAOTTX01. The sequence continues at coordinate 22,447 of DAOTTX010000247.1, read as the reverse complement.
GGCCTCTTCAATACATTAGGGGCCACCACCACCATTCGTAACGCTGAGATCTCCGGGAACTTCGCCTTTAGTTTTGGCGGCGGCATCGGTACGGATGGTCCAGGGCTGGACATCCAGGATAGCTGCTTGTTCAGCAACACTGGCAACTTCGGCACCAGCATTTCAAACATCCAGGCATTCGCCACGATGAACGCCATCGCAATCGATAACTGGTGGGGTGTCGCCAGCGGCCCACCTGCGGATGCCACCGGCGGCAATGTGCTAACCACCCCCTACCTCACAGCAGCACCGAGCTACTGCAACTAAAAACCATGTCCGGCGGGATAATCCCCTCGCCGGGTATTTTTATAAGCCGCTGCTGAGAAGACATACTCACCGCCTGTATTTCTCCAGATTCTGCATATAATGGGTTTATATCGCTGACAAACGAAAGACTTGATAATGCAGACCAATAACGCTACCCGCACGCTCATTGACGCTGTCAACAAGCGCCGCGATATGGTCACGGAATACCTTTTTGACGAAAAAAATAGAATCCATTTTACTTATACGCATCTGGAAGAAGCTGTTTATAGTTACTTAAAAGCCGGGGGCAAATCACTGAGGCCAGCGGTGCTGCTTTTTGCCTGTGGTGCGGTCGGCGGCGCTGAACACACTGCGATCCCCGCAGCAGCAGCGGTCGAACTCTATCATACGTTTACACTCGTCCACGACGACATTATTGACCGTGATGAAATGCGGCGTGGTGTACCAACCGTTCACCATGAATTTATGCAACGTGCGATAAAGGAGATGGGGTTCGATGACCAACGCGCAGCCCATTATGGGCTGGCGATTGCTATCCTCACCGGGGACTTACAACAAGGCTGGGCGGTGTCGCTGCTACCCGATCTGTACCATTCACACGGCCTCCCGCCTCAACTCGCACTTGAACTGGTCACTGCCCTGTTCCGGCATACGCAGATCACGTTGATTAACGGCGAAACTATCGACGTCGTGCAGGCGGAAACACCGGTCGATCAACTGACCGAAGCCGCCGTACTCGAAATGTTGTGGCAAAAGACCGGCGTGCTCTATGAGTTCACCGGCAAGGCTGGCGCTGCTATCGGTCTAAAACATCCCTCGCTGGATCATCCAACCATCGAGGCGATGGGGGCTTTTACCGGCAGATGCGGCATTGCCTTCCAGTTGCAAGATGACATTCTAGGTGTCACTGGTGACGAAGCCCGCCTCGGCAAGGCGGTCGGCGCGGATATTCGTGAGGGCAAACGCACGGTGATCGTACTGAACGCGATTAACCGCATGTCCGCAGTGGAGAAGAAATTTCTGCTAAGCGTTCTCGGTGACCGTAGCGCCACCGAAAAAGCCGTGACCGAAGCCATCGGCCTGCTGGAAAGCGCGGGCGGCGTGAACCACGCCCGCACCCTGGCAAATCATTACATCGAACAGGCACTAGAACAACTCGCGGTCCTCCCCGAGTCGGAGTATAAGCAGTATCTAGCGGCATGGGCACAATACATCGTAGAACGTGACCAGTGATGAGAAGCGCCGGGGTAAAATAAAATTCCGGCGCACATTCCAGCCAGCTAGACCATTGTGTACATACTGCTGTAAAGGCCACCCTTTGCCAGCAGTTCCTGGTGCGTCCCCTTCTCGACGATCTCCCCATGATCCATCACGACGATCATATCAGCGGAGACAATCGTACTTAGCCGATGCGCGATAACAAAACTCGTGCGCCCCTTAAGCAGACGCTCTAGCGCCCGTTGGATGAGCTTCTCAGTCTCTGTGTCGATGTTGCTGGTCGCCTCGTCGAGGATGAGAATGCGCGGGTCAGCCAGCAACGCCCGCGCAAACGCGAGAAGCTGTTGTTGACCGGCGGAAAGCAGCGACCCGCCCTCACGGATTTCTGTGTGGTAGCCATCTTCTAAATCCATGATGAACTCGTGTGCACCAACCGCCGTCGCCGCCTCGATCACTTCCTCATCGGTCGCGTCGAGCCGTCCGTACCGAATGTTTTCCAACACACCACCGGAGAACAGATAGCTCTCCTGCAAGACCACACCCATCTGATGGCGCAGGCTGTCCAACGTGACATCGGTAACGCTATGACCGTCAATCAGCAACGTACCCTCGGTAATATCATACAGCCGCGTGATGAGCTTGATGATCGTGCTTTTCCCCGCACCCGTATGACCAACCAGCGCGACTGTCTGCCCGGCTTTGACCTCAAGGTTGATGTTCTTCAATACGTATTCGTCGTCCTCGCTGCCGTAAGTGAAGTTTACGTTACGGAATGTGACATCCCCTTCAATCTGCGGCAGTTGATCGACACCGGACTTATCCTTCACGTCGATTGGCGTATCCAGCAGATAGAAAATCTTATCACCCGCCGCCATCACCGATTGGAAGATGTTATAACGCTGCGCCAACATGCGAATCGGGAAGAAGAACTGATCGATATACAACACGAACGTCAGCAGCGTAAACACGGAGAGATTGCTACCACTCTGCACGACCAACCCACCACCGACAACGATAATCGCCCCGGTCGCCAACCCGCCAATTAACTCAATACTGGGGAAGAACAGCGCCGCCACCAGTGAAGCCCTTACATTCGCCTCACGATTTTCAAAGTCGATTTTATTGATGAAGCGATCATAGTTGTACGCTTGCCGATCAAAGGCCTGGGTGACGCGCACGCCATTAAACGCCTCGGAAAGCTCCGCGTTTACCTTTGCGTTATTGTCACGCACACGCAAATAGGTTCGCCTTGCATGAATACGCCAGAAGTTCGCAATCACCACCAGAATGACGATCACACCGAGTGAAACTAGCGTCAGCGAAAAGTTAATCAGAAGCATCGAGATGATAATGCCACCCAGGATGAGTGTATCCCGGAACGTGCCAACCACCGCAAAGGTGATGGCTTCACGCAGCACACTAACATCACTGATGACACGAGCGATCAAACGCCCGGTTTCATACCGCGTAAAGAACGCCATAGAGAGGTGGTTGATATGCTCAAACAGATCATCACGTAACTGCTGGATCGCACGCTGACCGGCAACCGCCATCAACATAATCTGCACGCGGAAACCAATCGCGCCGAGTGCCTGTACCCCCAGGTACATCAGCACACCTAGCCCGACCAGCGTCATATCCCCCTTACGAATGCCTTGATCAACCGCATAGCCGATCAACGGCGGGCCGGCGACATTGGCAACTACACTGAATAACGCGGCGAACATCGCCAGGAAAATATTTCGTCGATATGGCTTCAGATAACCACCAAGCCGTTTGGTAACTTGCCAGTCAAACCCTGCTTCTTCAATCTCTTGAACGTCTAATGACATACGTCAGTCACCTGTCCCTACCCGGTCAATAATCGCACGGAATTCGTCTGTCGCCAGCCGCCGATCTTCTTCGATGCGCTCCGGCATGTGGCCCAGCCTGGCAAGTTCTTTGCGGACACGTTCCTGGTCGGCAAGCTGGAAGTCATAAATGGCCTTGTACTTGCCATCCAACGCCAGCAGGCTCTCATGCGTGCCACGCTCAACAATTTTTCCCTTATCAAGCACGAGAATCTGACTGGCTTTCTGTACACTGTTCAGTCGCTGCGCGATGATGAACGTGGTACGTCCGCGCATCAGAATATCCAGCGCCTGCTGAATCTGGAATTCGGTCTTGGTATCAACACTGCTGGTCGCATCATCGAGAATGAGAATACGGGGATTAACCAGCAGCGCCCGCGCAATAGCGATCCGCTGCTTCTGCCCACCACTGAGCGTCACACCACGCTCACCGACCAGCGTATCGTAGCCTTCGGAAAACTCCAGAATGAAATCATGGGCGTTCGCAGCTTTCGCTGCCGCGACGATCTCATCTTCGGTCGCATCCACATGACCGTAAGCGATATTCTCACGGATCGTCGCGGAGAACAGCAGCGAGGACTGTAAGACCATACCAATGTTCTGGCGCAGACTGCTCAGTTCAGCATCACGCACATCGACACCATCAATGGTAATACGACCATCGGTCACATCGTAGAAGCGCGGCACCAAATTGACCAGCGTACTCTTACCAGCACCCGTAGAGCCGATCAAGGCGACGACCTGCCCCGGTTTCGCTTCCAGATTGATCCCATCTAGCACCGGCTTCTCATTACCCCCGTAGGCGAAGCTGACGTTCTCAAAACGGAGTTCACCACGCATGTTCTCAAACGTGACCGCATCCGGTTTTTCGGTAATATCTACCGGCTCATCCAGGATTTCAAACACACGGCGTCCACTGCTGATGGCCTGCGTCATCAACAAAATGACGAAGCCCAAAAAGCGGATCGGCTGGGCCAGCAACAGCACGTAAGCATTAAAGGCGACCACAAGGCCGACCGTCACCCCATCAACGCCGTTACTTTCCATCAAGCCGCCGAAGAACAACACCAAGGCCGTCGAAAAAGCGATGATAAACGCGCTCAGCGGCAGGTAAAGGCTCCACTCGGAAATGAGATCAACCCGTTCTTCGTAGAGCTTGTCATTATCTACGCGAAACTTATCAATCTCATACTGCTCCCGGTTGAAGGAACGCACGACCTCAGCCCCTAGTGAGTTTTCCTGAATGTGATTGCCGAGCTTCTGCAACCGCTCCATGATTTTCTTCCACAACGGGTGCACCTTCATCGCAAAATTACGCGAGGCAAATGCCAACGGAATCAGTGGTAGCAGCGCGATCACCGCCAACAACGGGCTGCTGGCGAACATGGCAATACTGATGCCAATCAACAGCAGCGTCGTGTTAACACCGTCGATCAAGCCGAAAGCAAAATAACGCTGCATCTCATCCACATCGCTGATCGCACGAGTGATGAGCGTGCCGGTTTGTGCCTCATCGTGGTAAGCGAAGGGCAGATTCTGTACTTTGTCGTAAACCTCGTTGCGGACATCATAGGCGATGTAATGAGAAAGGCGTTCACCGAAATAACGGAAGATGAAGCCGGTTAAACCACGCAGCACCCCCAGACCGATCACGATCAACCCGGCTAATGGAATAAAGTCTTGGTCGCCATAGGCAAGATCGACACCCTCGGCAATGTCTCTAATTGCTGATGGTGATGCCTCTATCAGTGACGAGCGACCGATAATGCCGATGTCGATCACATCTCTCAGAATAATGGGGACGAGCACGATGAGTATGTTGCTACCAACCACACCCAGGAAAGCAAATATCGTCCAGGGCATGTAGGGTTTAAGATAGCTCATCATGCGTTTCCAAACAGCAAAACCTGTCACAAAGGACTCCTTTATGTCTGGAACAATCAGGAAAAATCAAGGGGGTACAACTATACATCGAAATAGTGGATTCCTCAACAGTCCCATTGTAACTTATTAAAATCGAATGATAAGTCCAATGAGGGGGGCCATTGCATTTAGGGCAGCAGGAACACACGCCGGTGCTCCCCGACAAATCATCGCAGCTATCGTAAGGGCTAGACACATCGGTCTGCCCACGACAGATTGCACAAAATGTCATGTACGATTGCCCTGTCAAATGAGGAATCAAAAAGAGGCGCAGCACGCCCCTTTTGCCCGGCATTACCCGCAGGTTTAGAACAAGACTTTTGATACGGTGTTAATCACTTTCCCCGATGTGCCGGAGAACAATTCCTCAATCATCAGATTCGCCGCTGCTTTGCGCACCGTATCCGAATAGGACGGATACGCCCGGATGACATCGACAATGCCACGTAAGCCGATGCCTTTTTCCAGCACATAAGCGAACTCGGTAATCATTTCCCCGGCACGGTCGGCGACGACCGTCGCACCGAGCAGATCGCCGCTGCCCTTGTACACGAACTTGATAAACCCGGCGGTATCGTTCTCCGTCACACCCCGGTCGCTTTCCGCCATAGAAAATTGATACACCTTAACCGCATCACCGTGTTTTTCGCGTGCTTGCGCTTCCGTCATCCCCACATGACCGATTTCCGGCTCGACGTAAGTCACCCAGGGGACGTGCGCCATATGTCCGTTGCTGTTGACGACAGGGAACAAGGCGTTCCGTGCCGCGACCGACCCCTGAAAACCGGCATAATGGGTGAACTTTGGACCGGTGGTGCAATCACCAATGGCATAGATGTGCTGAACGTTGGTGCGCAGATGCGCATCAACCTCGATGCCCTGTTTGCCATACTGCACCCCCGCCGCTTCGAGGTCGAGTGCCCCCATGTTGGGTGTACGCCCGACCGCGACCAGTAACATATCCCCGCGCACTTGCTGCCCGTCCTTGAGTGTGGCGACAATCTCATCACCATCCATGGTCACGGAGTCCACGAGACTCAACGCGAAGGTAATGCCTTCGCGCTCGAAGATTGGGCGCATAACGGCGGCGACTTCCGGCTCATCACGCGGCAAAAGCGCCTCGTCCATCACGGTGACCTGTGCGCCCAACCGAGCGTATGCCTGCGCCATTTCCATGCCAATTGGCCCCGCACCCATTACCAGCAAATGCTCCGGCAGTGTGTCATTATCGAAGAGGTTTTCGTTAGTGTGATATGGCACGGCGTCAATGCCATCAACCGGCGGCACAGTCGCCCTTGCGCCGGTTGCGATCACGATCTTCTTGGCGCGCAGTTGACGTTCGCCGACCTGCACTGTATTTGCATCGATGAAGTGTGCCGCCCCCTGGATCACCTCAACACCGTATCCTTCAGCAAAGACTTCGGGCGTCTCGTGCTGGTAAATATCTTCGATAGTCTGGTGAACATAGCGGCGCACCGCTGGCATGTCAATTTTTGGCGGCTCGGCGATGATGCCATACTGATCCGCAGTACGGATGGAATAGGCAATCTTCGCCACTTTGAGCAGTGCTTTACTGGGCACACACCCGACCCACGTACAATCACCGCCGAGCTTTTTCTTTTCGATCAAGGCCACTTTCGCGTTGATCCGACCGCCGAAGCCCGCCGCCGTCAATCCGGCAGCCCCTGCACCGATGACAAGCAGATCGTAACTTTCGCTCATACAGAACTCCTCATATCTTCTTCGACTTGTAATCGTGCTGATTCATCCGCTAGCCGTTGTCGATTGCTCAGGTAACGCGAGATCAAAAAACTGGCGACCAGAACAACAACGGAGAAGATCAAAACTTCCGGGTTAAACTCCACCTGTCCGCTGGCAATGTCCCCTTCGACCGATGCCCCAATACCGACGAACGAAAACGTACCGCCGATGTTCCCCAGCGCGGTCGCAAGGAAAAATGTCAAAAACGAGATACGCAAATTGCCCACTAAGAGGCTCACCGCATCATATGGCAGGTACAACAGACGCATTGTCAGCACTGCCTGGAAGGGATTACGACGCAGCAGACCGGTAAATCGCTGTAGGATCGTGGCCTCTTCATCGGAAATCTGCTCGTCAACCACGTCTTCATTGGCAAACCAGCGACCAATCACATATGGCAGCACCGCAGACGCAGTACCGGCGATCAAGCCATATAGAAAACCCAACCACAACCCCCAGATGTTCCCCGCCAGGATGGTCAACAGCGCCGCTGGAAACAAGATCAAAGGCCGGAACAAGTAGACCGCAAGATAAAGCAGCGGGCCATACCACTCGTCCGTTAAGGTCGTCCTGAGTTCGTTCGTCAACTCGACGAACGTCAGATCATTGGTCGTCATATATTGTCGTGCTGCGACCAGCACGACCACCCAGAAAATAACCGCGCCGACCTGGATTTTGCGCTCTAGCAACCAGACCCATAGTCGTTGTAACCGCCTCAAATTTTCACCGCCGCCGCTTGATCCACCATCCATAAGAGTGCGCCATCAACCGGTGAGACGAGCTGTGCGGGATACGTCGCCGGTTGCCGCTTACCCTGCAAGACTGCCTGTAAAGCATCTGACTTGGCTTCACCTGTCACCATAAACAGCACTTCGGCGGCGGCGTTGATCGCCGGAACAGTCAGGGTGATGCGTGTCGCGTCCTGCTGCGGCACATGGTTGGCAACTACCCATGCTTCATGTGCGTCTAACGCTGATGTATGCGGAAACAGTGATGCGGTGTGCCCATCGTCCCCCATGCCGAGCATTATCAGGTCAAAACGCGGCCCCACCCCACCAAAGAACTTTTGTAGCTTCGTATTGTAATCCTCGGCGGCTTCTTCCGGGGTGAGTTCGCCACGCATCCGATAGATTTGATCGTCAGGGATAGGCACGCCTGAGAGAAAAGCATCAAGCGCCATCCGGTAGTTACTGTCCTGGTGATCCGGCGGCACGGTGCGCTCATCCCCCCAGAAAACATACACTTGTTTCCAGTTCACTTTGTCTTTATGGGTCGTTGCCAGCAGGCGGTAAGCCCTTTCCGGCGTTGAGCCACCGGCTAGCGCCACCGCAAAGCGCCCATGCGAGCGAATCGCACGTTCTGCCAGCTTGACGAAATGTTCGGCAACCGCCTTTGAGAGCGCGTCTTTGTTGGGGAAGCGTCGAATATCAGTCATCGCAGTGTTCGCAACCCAGGTACCACTCATGCCCATGCGGTTCCAGCAGATTATCAGCCTCCGTCGGTCCCCAGGTGCCCGGCTTGTAGTGTACCATAGGTGGGGCGTCGTTCTCAGCCCAACCCTCGATGATCGCATCGATCAACCGCCAGGAGGCTTCGATCTCATCCGTGCGAGCGAACAGCGCGGCATCACCGAGCAGCGCATCCAACAACAGACGCTCATACGCTTCGGGGATGACACCGGCACCGAAGGCGTCGTCGTAATGAAACTCAAGCTCGACCTGACGACCATCTCGCGAGTCCGGCAGTTTGGCCTCGAAGCTCAGGTGAATACCTTCATCGGGCTGGATGCAGATCGACAACGTGTTCGGGATCGGCTGACTGCGTGGATGTTCCGCGAACAGAGTCAGCGGCGGTCTGCGAAATTGAACGACAATCTCGCTAGTCTTACGCTTCAGCGATTTGCCCGACCGCAGATAAAACGGTACCCCCTGCCAACGCCAGTTATCAACATACAGCTTGAGTGCGGCGTATGTCGGTGTCTGTGAGTTCTCGGCGACGCCCTCCGTTTCAAGGTAACCGTCATACTGCGCCCGGACGGTGTCATGCTTGGGAATATTGCGGATGGCGTTCACGACCTTCGACTTCTCATCACGCAGATGATCCGCGTTCAGCGAAATTGGCGGTTCCATCGCCGTGAGCGCCAGTAATTGCATGAGATGATTCTGGAACATATCGCGCATCACGCCGGATTTGTCATAATAATCTGCTCGCCGTCCAACATCACCGGATTCCACGACCGTGATCTGCACATGGTCAACATATGTTCGGTTCCAGATAGGCTCAAAGATGGTATTGGCAAAGCGCAGAAATAAAATATTCTGCGCGGTCTCTTTGCCGAGATAGTGGTCGATCCGGTAGACCTGCCCTTCGTCGAAAACAGCATGGACGATCTCATCGAGTTCTTGCGCGGTCTTGAGGTCGTAACCGAACGGCTTTTCAACCACGATGCGCCGCCAGCCCCCATCTTGTTTCGCCATGTCCGCTTCGTTGAGTTTTTCGAGCGTAGGTGCATAAAGAGATGGCGCGGTCGAAAGGTAGTAAAGCCGATTCTTGCTGGTCGCTTCACCCTCGTTGATGAAATCGTCGAGTTGTTGGTAGCTGCTGAGTTCAGTTGCATCGCCCGGCACATAAAAGATGTGGTCTGCGAAAGATGTCCATCTTTCGTCGTCGTAGGTGTCTTCGCTTTGCTCTTTTACGCCATCTCGTACTTTATTCCGAAAGGCTTCGTGGCTGTACTCGGTGCGCGAGACACCGATGATGCGAAATTGTTCCGAAAGGCGTGACTTCAGATACAGGTTGTACAAACCGGGGATCAGCTTACGCTGTGTCAGATCCCCCGATGCACCAAAGATCACGATGCTCACAGGATCACAGAATGGGTTATCGCTTGCTATCACCTGGCTCACTCACTTTTTCTGATTACATGACCGCCAAATTGATTCCGCAGTGCTGCCAGCAGCTTCGATGAATAGGCCTCATCCTGACGGCTGGCGAAACGTGCGTACAACGCCGCAGTAATCACGGGCGCGGGGACGTCGAGGTCAATGGCTTCGGCGATAGTCCAACGACCTTCACCTGAGTCGGCTACCCATCCTTTGACCTCGCTGAGATTGACATCTTCAGCAAGCGCGTTCGCGGCGAGATCCAACAACCACGACCGGACGACACTGCCATAACGCCAGATCTCCGCGATCTGGTGCATATCCAGTTCAAATTCTTCCTTCGCCCGCATAATCTCGAAGCCTTCGGCGTAGGCTTGCATCAAACCATATTCGATGCCATTGTGTACCATCTTGACAAAGTGCCCGGAGCTAGTCGGCCCGACATAGCCCCACCCTTTGTCTGTGCCGGGTGCCAGCGTTTCGAGGATCGGTGTGATATGCTCGACCGCCGCCCCCTCACCGCCGACCATCATGCTGTAGCCTTCCGCCAATCCCCATACGCCGCCACTCGTCCCCACGTCAACGAGATGAATACCCTGTTCTTTGAGCGACTCCCCCCGACGCAACGTGTCTTTGTAATTGCTGTTGCCGCCGTCGATCACGATGTCACCGGCACTTAGCAATATCTTCAAGCCGTCAAGTGTCTTTTCCGTCGGGTCACCGGCAGGCACCATCACCCAGACCACACGCGGCGTCTCTAGCTTCTTTACCAAATCGTTGATGTCTTCCGAACTGAGAGCGCCTTCTTCCGCCATTGATGCGACGGTATCCGCATTGAGATCCGTCACGACGACCTCGTGCCCCGCCTGCATCAGGCGACGGCTCATGTTTGCGCCCATCTTCCCTAACCCGACCATTCCTATGCGCATGAAACTTTCCTCTCTGTGTAGGTCTATGCTTGTAATTGTAACAACGCGCTCCGATGAAACCGAGCAACACATAATGAACTCTTAAATTGACAACACCTCTCCGATGGGCTTGAATAGACGGGTCTTACAACAACTAAAGGAACACTCATGGCATCTCAGGCAAAACTTCGGCGACAACTTGGCGTTTTTGGCGCAACAATGATGGGCCTCGGCTCGATTGTGGGGACGGGCGTCTTCGTCAGCATCGGCATCGCCGCCGGTGCTGCCGGGCCGGCAGTATTGATAGCCATTGCCATCGCGGCAGGGGTCGCCACCTGCAACGGCTTGAACAGCGCCCAACTCGCCGCCAATCACCCGGTCAGCGGGGGCACTTATGAATACGGGTATCGTTACCTCAACCCGCGATTAGGGTTCATCGCCGGGTGGATGTTTCTGCTCGCCAAAAGTGCATCGGCGGCAACGGCGGCCTTGGGCTTTTCCGGCTATTTGCTGGACGCACTCGACGTCAGCCAGAATGCGCTGGTCCCGGTTGCGTTGGTCGCCGTCGTCGTGATGACCGGGATCGTGATCAGCGGTATTCGGCGCTCCAACCAGGTCAACATCGCTATCGTGTCGGTGACCATCCTCACACTCGGCTTTTTTGTCATCGGCGGCCTTGTGAGCAACACCGGATCGAGCGGTGAGTCGTTCGAGCCGTTCTTCAGCGGGGAGACGGTCGGTGAGTCGCTGCGTTCGCTGCTGGAGGCCAGCGCGTTGATGTTCGTCGCCTATACCGGATATGGACGCATTGCCACACTCGGTGAAGAAGTCCGTGAACCCCGGCGCACCATTCCCAGGGCGATTATTACCACACTGGTCTTTACGATGCTGCTGTATATGAGTGTAGGCTTTGTCGGCGTGCAGGCCATCGGCGCGGATGGCCTGCACGCTGCCGCCGAAACCAGCGCCGCCCCGCTCGAAGTCGCTGCGGACACATTCGATCTGAGTTTTGCACCCCAGGTGATCGCCGTTGGCGCGATTACAGCGATGCTCGGTGTGTTACTCAACCTGCTACTCGGCCTGTCGCGGGTGCTGCTGGCGATGGGTCGCCGTCTGGATATGCCGGGTATCGTCGCACGGTTGAACACTGATGAGACCACACCGTATGTCTCCGTGCTGGTGATTGGCACTTTTATCGCCGGGTTAGTGCTGATCGGTAACGTAGAGACGACATGGTCGTTCAGTGCGTTTAGTGTGCTGATCTACTACGCAATTACCAACCTTGCGGCCTTACAAATCGAAGACGAGAACCGCCTGTTCCCGCGTTGGGTGGCATGGCTGGGCTTGAGCGCCTGTCTGTTCCTTGCCTTCTGGGTCGATGTGGAAATCTGGTTGGTCGGCCTGGGTTTGATCGCGGTGGGCTTCATCTGGCGGGAAGTGGCCCAGCGCGTGCGGTCAGGTTAGCTGCTGCCATACGCGCAGCAATTCCGCCACACCCCACGCCTGCGCCACACAACCACGCGGGATGTGAGGTGCATCACCGTCAAAAATCTCACTGATCGACCCCAGACCGTGTTCGCTCAAATGTGGAAAGAAGTTTTCGACCATTTCTAAAACACGCGCTTGATCGTCATAAACACGTAAGTGAGCACTGATGAACGGGCCAATCAACCAACTCCAAACCGTGCCTTGATGATAGGCACCATCCCGGCTCATACGGTCGCCACCGTAGTGACCAATGTACTGTTCATCCTCTGGCGCAAGGCTGCGCAAACCACGCGGTGTCAATAAATGCCGCTCACAGGTTTCGACCACCGCTTGCTGCTGCGCGACGGTCAACAAATCATCTGCATGATGAAGCGAAATCGCCAACAGTTGGTTAGGGCGCAGTGTGGGGTCGTTACCATCCGGGGTATCGATCACATCGTAGCAATAGCCAACATCGTCGTTCCAGAAACGGGCGAAACTTTCCCGTGCCCGTGTCGCCATATCGTCGTAGTGTTGAGCATCCTCATCGAGATGTCTGGCGAAATTCGCCATGCTGCGCAGCGCGTTATACCACAGCGCGTTGATCTCCACCGCTTTACCATTGCGCGGCGTCACCACCCAATCACCAAATTTCGCATCCATCCATGTGAGCTGCACGTCAGGTTCCCCGGCAGAAAGCAGGCCATCACTCGGATCAACACGGATCTCGTAGCGCGTGCCCTTTACATGCCAGTTGATGATGGACTGTAGTGTCGGGAAGAAATCCCGCAGCAGAGTCTCGTCCTTCGTTTGTTCAAAATAGATGCGCACCGCCTCGAAGAACCATAAGGTCGCGTCAACGGTGTTATATTCCGGTTCTTCACCCTCGTCAGGGAAACGGTTAGGGATCATACCCGCATCCACGTATTGGATGAACGTCTGCAAGATCTTACGAGCATCTTCAAGCCGCCCAATCGCCAGAGCCAGCCCCGGCAACGAGATCATCGTGTCGCGTCCCCAATCGGTGAACCAGGGATACCCGGCGATGATCGTCACCCCTTGCGGGTCTGCTGGCGTAGCACGCTGTACGATAAACTGATCGGCGGTACGAATCAACTGCTCGATCTCCGCACAGTTGTTTTGAACTTGTGATCTACGCAGCACAGCAGCATCATGTTCGAGATAACGTTCATACGCGCCTTCTATCTTGACCGTCGGCTCTATCGACGCTGCTAATATGATTTCATCACCACTTGTCACTATGTAGCGCAGTGTGCCCGCGTGCAAATGGTCGTCGTGTATCGGTTCGCCACGATAGGCTTCAACCGCTTTGTAATAACCATGCCGCCATTCCGGGTCAATCGTTACATCAGCAGCGGGCGCAAACACATAAGATGTGACAGTATTCTTCACCCTCAAGCCGTTTTTCGTCTTCTCGACCTCCAGCGTCAGATCACCGGCGCTTGTGCTTGCATGATAATTACGCTCGTTCACCAGCACACCCAACGACAACTCAACCGGCGCGGACGCCTCTAGCACGCGGTATCGTACATAAGTCGTGTTCTGCTTTGGCTCCATCCAGAGGCGCTTCTCCAATCGTAGGTCATCGACCGCATAAACCCACACCGGCACCCCATGATCGAGATAGAATCGCTCAATATATTGGTAACCTGCCGTCGTGAGCGCGCCCTCACCCGTGTGGTCGGTGTAGAGCGCATATGCTCGGTCTTGATAGTTGATGGTTTCACCCAAACGCACCAGCAGCAGGTAGCGTACCAGCGGTGGTTCCAACGGTGCGATCAATAAACCGTGATAGTGCCGGGCGAAGTTTCCGGCAATCGTCCCCATCGCATAGCCGCCGATGCCGTTGGTCACCAACCATTCGCGCTTGCCGGAAAATTGAAAATCACGACACTGCGCAGCGTTGAAATCAATCAGATGGTTCATCGTTACTTATCCCGTGTGAGCGTAAAACCACTCATGAACTGCTTTTGCAGCAGTATAAACAAAATCAAAGGGGGAATAGACGCGATCACCCCCGCCGTCATCAAGAGACCGAAATCCGCCTGCCCGCTGACTGTCGCCGCGTTCGCCACGCCGACCTGAATCACCTGATCTTCACGATCCAGCGACATCACTACAGGCCAGACGTACTGGTTCCACATGGCGATGAACTGAATCATCGCATGAGCGCCGATGACGTTCCACGACATCGGCACCAACACCGAAAACAGGAAACGTGGCGCGGTCGCCCCGTCGATCTGAGCGGCCTCGGCAAGTTCACGCGGAATATTGGTGAAGTGCTGCCGGAACAAAAACACTCCCACCGCACTGGCAAGAAATGGCATCGTCAGCACCAGACGCGGATTATTCGCGCCCCATTGCAACTCCGCCATGAGATCAACCAACGGCTGTAAGATGATTTCGGTGGGCAACAGCAGCGTCAACAACACAAAGAAGAACAAAAATACCCGCCCTGGAAAGCGGTAAAACACGAAAACCATCCCCGCTAGCATCGCCATCGCGGTCTTGGCGACCACCACCACCAATGAAATGACCACGGTATTCAGAATGAGTTGGTCAAAACCACGCGAGTCCCATAGTGTGCGGACGTTGTTGTCAAAGTCGCCACTGGGCGGGAAAAGCTTCGGCGGCACCAGAAATGATTCGTTGGTCGTCAAGGTTGCCACTTGCAGCGCGTACAGCGCGGGGATGCATATCACGAAGCACACGACAATCAACCCCAGATGCACACCCCAACGTGTTTTCCCTCGCCTGCTCGGACGTACTCGTGATTGAACCGTCGTTGATTGAACGTCTTGCATAGCACTGTCCTTATTAGTTTGCATAGGTCACACGCCGTTCAACGTAGGCAAATTGGAAGATCGTCAGCGCCGCGATCAACACAAACAGGATGAGCGCCTGTGCCGCTGCCGACCCTGCCTGCGAACTCCCCGAATACAGCCGGTAGATTAAAACATCGGTCGCGCCACTGGCCCCACCCTCGCCGAACTGTGGGCCGCCCTGCGTCAGCACATCAATGACGCCGTAAATGCCGTAAAACGAATACGTGATGTTGGTAATCAGCAAAAAGAACGTAAAAGGCGAGAGCAATGGCAGCGTAATTCTGAAAAATCGCTGGAAACGGTTCGCCCCGTCGATCTCCGCCGCTTCGAGCAGGTCTTCGGGGATGTTCTGCAAACCAGCAACATAAAACAAGATGTTAAAGCCGAGGATGTTCCAAACCGAGGCGAAGATTACCATAATCCGCGCAAGGGTCACGTCGCTGCGCCATTCCGGCTGGATGCTAAAGGTACGTTCCAGCATATAGTTAATCAAGCCAGTATCTTGCTGGAACATGGTGTAAAAGATCACACCGGCGACCACCGGTGACAACGCATAAGGCCAGATGAGCAGCGTGCGGTAAATATACGCGCCGCGCACTTTCTGTGCCGCCAGCACCGCGATGCCCAAAGCGATAATCATCCCGAAGGCGACGACGGCAACGGTGATGATCGCAGTTGCGATCAAGCTATTCTGGTAGGCGACGTCTTGCACCAGTTCGACATAGTTTTCCATGCAGACGAAGACTGAACGCCCTCGTAAGCGCGGGTTGCTCTGTGCCAGTGAGTTCGTGAGGATCTGCACTGCCGGATAGTAGAGGAACACCACCAGACTTAATATGGTCGGCAACAGAAACGCCACCGGGACTGCCCACCCGCTGAAGTATCCCGCTGTTGAGGCGTTGCGCTGCCGCCGACCGCGCTGTATGAGCGTCCAGACTGGCAAAAGCACGATCAACGCTCCTACAACCACCAGCACCGCACCGATTTGACGATCAACAGATTGCGCATCGTCGGCGTAGGTGCAATGCTGCGTCGGATAAGCCATCAATTGAGAGCCGAACATACCGCCGACCAGCCCAGCACTGACCAAAAGCCAGAAGAACGGCTCAAGCAGCAGACGCCCCGGCTGGGCGGAAAGCAAGGTCGCCCGCACACCTGGTTGGAAGATGACAGCGACGAGAATCGTCACCAACACACCGAAAAACACCGCATTGATGAAGATCACACCCGCAAGATAAGTAACCATCGCGCCGAAGATTCCAGTGACGATGAATAAAGGTGAAGGCAGCACCACCTCTGCTCGCGCACGCATGAGGAGAAGGAGCAATGCTGTCATCACTGCACCGAAAACCCCACCCAATAGCAGTGACGGAACCAACTGCTCAGCAGGAAGCTCATCGTAGTACGTGATGACTGTTTCGACAGACTGTGGGATGATCGCAATCGTCCCCCACAGGTATTCGATGAAGTCAACCAAGCCATCCCACTCAGCGATGGCAAACCAGAGCAGAAACAGCAAAGAGAACGTAAGAATCAACCGGGTTGACCAACGCTCGAATCGAATGGCACTTGGCACAGGCAACTCCTGGGAAGTCCGGGACGGGCACAAGGCAAGGCACCATCCCGGTTTAGGTGACGCACTTACTCAAACAAAGCGTTGTAGTCTTCTAGCTCGGCATCGGCGCGTTCCTTTGCCGCTTCCAACGCGGACTGCGGTTCTTCACCACCGTCGATGATTGACTGGAACGCATCCAGCAGGTAACCACGCACCTCAGCCGACGGCCCGATGACCGCACCAGCAGTCGCGATAGTGACCTCGGTTTCAAGCAACTGGTCAAGCGCGACGGCGAACTGTGGGTTTTCTTCCAACCAGCCCTCTTCACGCAGTTGTTCAACCGCGCTCTGACGAGTGGCAAAGTAACCACTGCCCTTATACCAGGTGATGATATTCTGAGTGTTGGTCAGGAAGAAGGCGAAATCAGCGGCGGCTTGCAGTTCTTCGTCGGGATGATCTGCCATTAACCACACACTCGCCCCACCGACCGTCACACCCGAGTCCGCCTCACTGGGGCTGAACAACGGCCCCACACCGAGATCAAGCTCAAACGGCGGGCCGGAGGTCAGATCAGCGATGTTGCTCAAACCACCGGAGCTGTTGATGGTCATGGCTACACGCTTGGTGCCAAACGGCACGAGTTCAGCGGTGTAGTTGTTGCGCGTCCCACTATATGTGTAGAAGTCACGCTCCGCCATTTGCTGCCACCACTCGACCACCTCTAGCATTTCAGGGCTGTTATAGAACACTTCCGTCGGGCGACCATCACGACCGTTTTCGTTGTTGGCGACTAACTCACCCTGCATCGCCACCCACTGCTCTGGGAACCAGGTGGCCATCGGCCAGGTCATGCAGGCATCCAGTTCAAGTTCGGCGGACATCAACGCTTCGCAGTATTGCAGGACTTCGTCAAACGTACCCGGCGGGTCATCAGGATCAAGCCCTGCTGCCTCGAACATCCCACGGTTGTAGTACAACAGCGGATTTGAGAGATTCCAGGGCAGCGCCCAGAAATCCTCACCTATGTTGTAGTATTCACGCACCTGTGGCAGCAGGTCATCGAGTGAGGCCAGTTGTTCCTCAGTGGCAACGACACTGATCGGCGTAAACCAACCGCTGTCAATTGCAAGCTGGGTCAACCCTTCTTCCACCTGCACGATATGAGGCGGGTTTCCCTGCAACGCAGCAGAAAGCGCAGAATCAAAAACTTCGACATAATCTGTACTGACCGAGCGTGTATTGACCACCACACCGGGGTTTTGCTCTTCAAAGGCTGCAATGATGTCTTCGATCACCGCGATACGTACATCAGTAATTTCCTCTTCGTTCTCAACCTCGCCGAAGATATGAACGAATTCAATCTCGATGACGTCATCCTGTGCCGTCGTCGCAGCGAGGGGCGCAAGACAAAGCAACAACAGCAGCAGTAGAGGTGCAAAAAACTTTTTCAAAATTATTCTCCTTAACATTATCCGTGTATGGCGTATAAATTAACATTGCCGCACGAAAGTCTCTTTAAATGGATGTTAAATCTTCGCACTATTAGAATACCGCAGATGCAGTAGACATAACACATTCCATCGGCTAGACTTTCCGCAGGTGCGGTTACGTCGTCCTGAATGTTACAAATTATATGCCTGTAGCCGCCCATCTCTTTTAAACGAATAAGGAGTAACTTCAAGGTGAAGAAACTAAGTTTACGACTATTATTCTTGCTGATTGTTTTGCTTTTCACCTCGCTCATTATTGCCCAAGAAGAAGACGAACAGCCCTCAGGTGTCTCAATTCCCGGCACATTTCAGGCGATTTTAGGTTGTGATGACGATTGGCAACCGGGTTGTGCTGCGACTGCACTTGAATTCGACACGGACGATCTCGTCTGGCGTAACACTTTTGAGATACCTGCCGGATCTTATGAATACAAGGTCGCTATCGACGGCACCTGGACGGAAAATTACGGTGGTTCCGCTGACCAGGATGGCCCAAATGTGAACCTGGTACTCGAAGAAGATACCGAAGTCACCTTTATCTACGACCACGCAACCAACTGGATAGCGGATAGTGTCGGTGATCGCATCGTCACCGCCCCTGGTAACTATCAGGATGAGATCGGCTGCTCTGGTGAATGGTTACCAGGGTGTCTGCTTTCATGGCTACAAGACCCGGACGGCGACGGTGTCTATACCCTCAGCACTTTTGACATCCCCGCGGGTGACTACGAAGTCAAGGCAGCCATCAATCAAACCTGGGATGAAAATTATGGCGCGGAAGGTGCTGCCGACGGTGCAAACATTCCCTTCAGCGTGCCGGCAGACGGCACACAGGTCAACTTCGCCTTTAATTCTGGCACCAACATGCTGGCGGTTGGCGTTGGTGAACCGGCAAACGTAGGAAGGACTATCACTGTGGATATTAACCGCAGACAAGCCCATTGGGTGCTCGCAGATACAATCGCGTGGAATATCGCCACCGATGAAGGCATCACCTATGCCCTACACTACGCACTGGATGCCTCACTTGAAGGCACCCCGACCAGCCTACAATCTGCATTAACATTTCCGCTGACGCTCTCCGAAGACGGTCTACCGGCTGAAGCCCTGCAAAAATTTCCACATCTGGCGGATTTCGCCGCGCTTCAACTGCCAGAAGACGCACTCGAACAGGTGCCGGAGATTCTGCGTGGTCAGGCGGTCGTCAGCGCGATGGATGCCAATGGTACCCTCATCAACGCGACCGGCTTACAGATCGCCGGCGTGCTGGATGATCTGTTCACCTACGATGGCGAACTCGGAACAGGCTTCAACGAGGATGGCGTCCCCACTGTCAGTGTATGGGCACCTACAGCACAAAATGTCCGCTTTCATCTGTTCGAAGGCAGTGACCCCGATGCAGAAAGCCAAGCACTCGACATGGACTACGACCCGGAATCAGGGATCTGGAGCATCACGGGTGATCCATCCTGGCAGAATCAGTATTATCTGTACGAGGTCGAGGTCTATGCACCGACCGTGCAAGGCATCGTGACGAACATGGTCACCGATCCGTATTCCTACAGCCTCTCCATGAACAGCCAGCGCACCCAATTGGTTGATATTGACGATCCCGCTTTCATGCCCGACGGTTGGATGACACTAGAAAAACCATCCCTAGCGGTACCAGAAGACATCACAATCTATGAGCTGCATGTGCGCGACTTCAGCTCGGCAGACCCAGCAGTACCCGAAGAACTGGTCGGCACGTTTGCGGCCTTCACCGTTGAGGATTCTAACGGAATGCAGCATCTACAAGCCCTCTCAGATGCGGGGATGACCCATCTACACCTGCTACCCTCGTTTGACATCGCCACCATCAACGAAAACCCAGAAGAGCGGATCGAACCACCCGCCGACGAACTCGCCGAACTCCCCGGAGATTCGGTCGAACAGGCACAAATTATTGACGCCATCCGCGATCAAGATGCGTTCAACTGGGGTTATGACCCATATCACTATACCGTACCGGAAGGCAGCTACTCCACCGACCCGGACGGCCCGCAACGTATCATCGAATTCCGTGAGATGGTGCAGTCACTCAACGAGATCGGCCTGCGGGTGGTCATCGACGTTGTTTACAACCACACCAACGCCGCCGGGCAAAGTGATCGTTCGGTGCTAGATCGCATCGTACCGGGTTACTATCATCGACTGGATGCGAACGGAGTCGTCGCCACTTCGACCTGCTGCCAGAACACCGCGACCGAACACAACATGATGCGCAAGCTCATGATAGATTCGGTCGTCGATTGGGCCACCATCTACAAAGTCGATGGCTTCCGCTTCGACCTGATGGGCCATCACATGCTGCAAGACATGATCGAAGTCCGCGAGGCGCTCGACAGCCTGACCGTCGAAGAAGACGGCGTCGATGGTGAGTCGATTTACGTCTACGGCGAAGGTTGGGACTTCGGCGAAGTCGGCAACGAAGCACGCGGCGTCAACGCCACACAGATTAACATTGCCGGAACCGGCATCGGCACGTTTAACGACCGCTTGCGCGACGCGGTGCGGGGTGGCTCACCGGTGCAGGGCGAAACGCTACAATATCAAGGCGTTGGCAACGGCCTATACTACACACCCAACGACAGCACCCCCGGCGACGAAGAAGCGCAACTCGATAGCATCCTAAACCTGACCGACCAGATCCGCGCGTCACTGGCAGGCAACCTCGCCGGTTACACATTCGAGGGCAGTATGGGCGAAACCATCACCGGGGCGCAACTGACTTACGGTGACAGCGCCCCTGCCGCCTACACACTCGACCCGCAAGAAAACATCGTCTACGTCGCCGCCCATGATAACGAAACACTGTGGGATGCAATTCAACTCAAAGCACCCGAAGGCACACCGGTTGAAGAACGCATCCGCATGAACAACCTATCGCTCAGCTACGTGGCATTTACACAGGGTATCCCCTTCTTCCACGCTGGTGACGATCTGCTGCGCTCGAAATCGCTCGACCGCGACAGCTATAACTCCGGTGATTGGTTCAACCGCCTCGACTTCACCTACGAAGACAATAACTGGGCGGTCGGTGTCGGCCCGACGCGCCTCGACCTTACCGATCTCGCGCAGCCCTTGCTGGCTGATGAAAGCCTCGCCGTGACGTCAGCGCAAATTACCGCGACGACAGCCTACTTCCAGGAACTGCTCCGCATTCGTATGAGTTCGGTGCTGTTCCGTCTGCGCACGGCTGAACAAATCGAAGAACGTGTCGCTTTTCACAACACCGGCACAGATCAAATCCCCGGTGTGATCGTCATGAGCATTGACGATGCTGTCGGCGAAGACCTCGATCCCGATCATGAGATGATCGTCGTCGTTTTCAACGCCTCGCCTGATGAAATCTCATTTTCTAATGATGTGGTCGCAGAAATGGCCTTCGAACTACATCCGATCATGCAAGACTCAGTAGATGCAGTAACCCAATCCGCTACATTCACAGATGGTGCCTTTACCGTCCCCGGACGCACAACTGCGGTCTTTGTGGTGCCACAGAGCTAATCCTATCTCACGTTGAAGATACCTCCACTGAGGGGTATCTTCCCTCATATTTGTATTCTAAAATTCGTGCTTGACACTCACTCGTGAGAATGCTATCATTCGGAACATCAAATGGGGGCGTGGTGTAGCGGTTAACATGCCACCCTGTCAAGGTGGAGATCGCGGGTTCGAATCCCGTCGCTCCCGTAACAGCCATCAGGCTAATTGCACCTAGCGTCAAGTTAAGTGAACTTGGCGCTTTTTGCATTTCCCCAAACGATTCTTCTCCAGATCCGTCTGCAACTTATTCGGTAAATGACGACACCTCACCGGGATCCGACCCCCGATGAGGTGCCTAACCGATGCGCTGACCATTCCAGCGCACGGCTGACGGTGATTCTAACACGAACACCTTCTCTGTGCGTTGAGCCTTTCCGCTAAACGGTGGGCTGCGTCAGAGAGGGTGTTTTGCCTTATGCGGCGTAGGCGGCCAGCTTATCGCAAGCAAAGATCAATCTGGAGAAGAACGAAAACATGCTTTCCCAAATCAAACCACTTACTCAGGAACAACGTCAAAACGCCTATGATGCCGCACAGCAGGTGGTCATGCGTGCCGTTGGTGAGCGTCCGCTGCGCGAACACTTCGACCGCCACACAGCATCGCGTTATCCGCAATCGGTGTCTCGGCTCATCAACGTGCTGTGCATCGTGCT
>DAOTTX010000246.1:0-5886 GCA_034437515.1 Anaerolineae bacterium | reverse complement strand
ATAAACGCAGTCATTTGAGACCTTGACCCATTTTTGCAGCTTTAAGTTGGATGTTATAGCGCTTTTTGCAACTTTCATAGGGCTGGTAACTGAGAGTATCTGCACCCAATTCAGTTTGCTCCTCTGGACGGGCACGTGTGATGTCCTCACGCTCAAGAGCGATGCTGATAGCCGTGTAAATATCCTCAAGGGTACGAGTGACTGGGCGCGTTGAACAATGCCTTCAGTGGCAAGTATACTCTGCTTGGCCGAGGTCCAGATAATAGCTTCAAAACGTTCGGTAATGGGAAAATCGTTTGCTTTCTCCAGGTAGCGGTGAGCAACTTCCAGAGCAAGGGTGCTCTTACCAATTCCTCCGATGCCGTCTATGGTGATGAGAAAATGCCGGCTCGACGGTGAAAGCAGCCGGTGAATCTCCGCTAACTCTTTCTCGCGTCCTACGAACTCCTCATAATCCGGTTGGGGAAGGTTATGATAGATAGAAGGTGAATCAACCTGTGGCAATACATCAATTCCGCAGAAGCTGCGGAAAGATTGCCTAAAACGGGCCAAGCAGAGTCGATCAAGCTCACCTGTTACCCGTGCAATCT
Organism: Anaerolineae bacterium; assembly: GCA_034437515.1. GTDB lineage: Bacteria > Chloroflexota > Anaerolineae > Aggregatilineales > Phototrophicaceae > DAOTTX01. The sequence goes on along the minus strand of DAOTTX010000246.1, from coordinate 5,296 downwards.
CGGCGCGAGCGTTGTCGGTGGGACCGTATTGCCTTGTCTCGGCGATGGCCTCGGCCAGCCGGCCCTGAAGCGTGAGCACGGCCAAATACGCTTCGTCCGCCGGCTCTATCGCTTGCAGAAGGTCGCCTACACCTCTCAGGTATCGGTCATGGAAATCGCTCATATCTTACTCCGCAGCCGCATCCTCGCCGATCGCTACTTCGATCTTCTCCATAAACACGTCGTTTTGCTCGTCCCCTGCTTCCAGATGTAACACCTGAATTCCCCGCCTCACCGCGAGCTTTTCGTAAATCCCCTCCTTAAACCGCCGCGACTCAATGTACTCCGGATCATCCCGTCCCCAATACTCGACGTAGAGACCGTGCTCGAAGAGGAAGAAATCGGGGTGGATGAAACGCGTATTGCCTTCACTATCAGTATACGGCAAACGGGGCTCATATTCAAACGGAATCCCCGCCGCCTCCAGCTTGGTAGCGATGACGTACTCGGCCTTCGACCGGACGCGCACACCACCCGGCGTCTCGTAGGGCTTATGCTCATCACCGCCCCAACGCGCCTCCCATTTCCCGTCGATGACGAAATCGCGGGCGCGCTCGTGCTCCACGACCACAGCCGAGGCGCCCTTTACCTGCCCCCTATCATCTACCTCTGTGACGATGCCGAGTCCCAGGTTAGCATCCAGTCGATCCCCCAGGTTACCGGGATTCGCCTGGACCCGGGCCGAATCTCGTTCCAGCAATTTATCCGACAGGGCAGCCAGGCAGTCGCCCGTTGGCATACTGTCGAGCATAATCTGGCGCAGCCTCTTCAGCGTGCGGCGGGAGTTGAGCAGCGGAGCAAGATAGTAGTGCTCCACGTCGCTGCCGGCACTCAAGCAGACGGGGCACCCGTCGTCGCAAGCGTTGTTATAAAGCACCAACAGCTGGAGAGCCAATTCGTGGTCTAGTTCATCCGCAGCTACACCGCTGGTTCCCAGAGCCTCTCGCAAAGCGACGATGTGAGGATGCTTCTCCGAATCAAGCGCGGACACCGCCCGGCAGACCACGGCCTCGCGAGGGATCGTGCCCGGTACCTGCCCCTCGAAACCCTTCTGGAAGTTGAAAAGCTCCCATAGGATGAGAGCCGTGTTGATCGTCTGCCCACCGACCTCAAGCTCACTGCCGAACAGCGTGCGTCCGAGTTGAGCCAGAGCCTCGGGAACTGGATCGGTCAGCTCTAGTTGGTCCAACAAGTCTTCAAGGGCCTCGAGGGTTCCCTCTTTTTGAACCATTTCAATCTGGTCCGGTTGTACCCCAGACAGGACGGTTTCGACCAGCGCTTCTCCATTGCCAATCGGACAATCGCCTAGCTCGGTCTGGAGCGTCCACCAAAGCGAGCCCTCGTTGTCGGTCAGGTCCAATCGCTCAAAGGCCTGGGCGATGCCGCCGGACCCGCCGGCGACGGTGTCCATAATCAGAATACGTGGGTCAATGGAGCGATCGACCTGATCCAGTACCGGAAGGTCCGCGTAAGCGACTAAGTCGTCGCTGCCCACGCCACCCAGCCGGGCGATCAGATTCTTGAGCAAGGCACTCAAGCTGTGCAAAACTACGCTTTGGAGGAAGTCACGAAAATCGGGGGTATCCTTGTACGCTGTTTCCAGAACCTCGTTGATCCGCTCGAAGAATCGATCGGTGAGATATTGCTCGAACTCCTCGACCTCGGCCTCGCGTGTGATCCGGTAGTTGCGGTAATACTCGGACAGCGATTCACGATCATGTGCAGGATTCAACAGACGGATCTCATCCTCGCAAGCCGGTACGACCTTGTGTACCCAGTAATCGACTGCTACAGTGACGACATCGAGCAGTGCCTTGATAAAGACGTTCGCTTCTGTCGCGTAGGGCGCCATCTGGTAGATCGCGAAGTTGCGGCGGAGATGCAGACGGGGGTCTTCATCCGCCAGCACCGCCTCTACTGTCTGATCCAGCAGGTCGGGATTAACCTGAAACCGGATGCCCTGCGTCTCGATCTCATAACCAACCAGAGTCGGGCTACCTTCGGGATCGCGAAAAATGCGACGCAGCGTGAGATCTTCCTGTGGGATTCCCAGACGGTCCCGTTGGCGATGATCGGTCTTGACGTCGATCTGCATCTCATAGAAGGCTCGCGTGTATCCCAGCATCGCACGCCCTTCTTCGAGAAAGCCGTCGATGGTGGCGAACAAGTTGGTGAGCGGGGGAAGCATCTGTCGCTGGACGATGCCCCTATCAGAGGCAAGGTAAGGAATGATAACTGAGCTAGCGCGGGCGGAGGAGCGCCGGGATACAGGGAGCAGATCGGCGGGGCAATCCTGATCGGGATTCTTCTCCACCGCCTGTTGGGATTCCGGATCGTAATACCAGGTTGGGCTATACTGACGATTAGGCGGGCCGAATGGTTGTACTCGCAGACGTTCCAGGCTCATAAATGGCAAGCCCGGAAATCGGTCGTCCAGATAGCGCGGGACCCCAAAGATGCTGTCGGGCTTGCTGGTTATGTCCCCTTGGTCAGGCAAGAACTCGGGAACGTGTTGTCGACCAATGACGGTCCCTTCGTCATCCTTTACGTCCTCTTCCGGATAAAGAAACGTGGATTCCCCATCCGCTGGGATCGGCGTCCAATGGATCGTCTTGGACTCGCGAATGCGGTACGAGACGTTGCCGGGTAGCAGCTCGGTCAAGCCGAAGGTCACATCTACTGTAAGTTCTTCGAGCTCAGGATCCGGACCAGATGCATCTGGATCATACTCAGAGTTGGGATAGTGAACGGTCAGGGTAGTGGCCTCTTCGCTACCCTGGAGCATCCAGTCGATGTGGCGGTAGGTCTTGAGCCAGTTATACCACTCGATTTGATCATGGCTCGAATGCCACTTCTTCTGCCCGAAGCGGTTGAGTAACCGGGTAGGGAGCGATCCCTTGAGAGGCACGAGGAAGGGATAGGTCTGGTGCCTGCGGAAAGGCTGGCTGGCGATCTCTGAGAGATCCAGGTAAACGGGAAAGTAATCTCTCAACCGCTCGTAAGCTGCCTTGAGGATTTGATCCGTGAGGTCCTCGTCCATCGCCAGAAAGCCCTTAACCCGCAGCGACCCATTTTCCTCCCGCACCCATCCTTTGGCGATCGGTTTGCCGCTGAACCAGATGTTGTTCTTCATCTGAGAGTGCTTGATTACCACACGTTTCTGACCGGGGCGCTTGGGATCGGCAAGCCACGTGAATTGTTGGATTACTCTGGGGGCAAAATCCTCCCAGCCCGCCTGGGTAAAGTCGGGGATGCTGGGATTGTCGCGGATGCCATCGACGTTCTGCCTTCGCAGGCAAGCCAGCAAGTCGAAGAAAGCCAACAACGTGTGAGTGCGCTGGACGTTGAAATTGCCGGCGTTGAGCGGTGCATCGTCGAAGGCCGGGTCGTAGAGGGCCTCTGGATGGAAGAAGTAGAAAGCGTCGTCGCGGCGGTAGGGCCACAGCAGCGTGATGATGACCGGCGAGTCATCGGGGTCGCGCCCTGCCCGGCCCCGCCGCTGGATGAAACTGGCAGCACTGGGTGGTGCTTTGTGCTGGTAGATCAGGTGAATGGCGTCATCGTCGTAGCCCACCTCCAATGAGGGGGAGGTCGGAATCAGATCCTGGTCGTCAATAGTCGAGGCCTGGGGCTCGGATCCCGCGTAGACCGACCCGGCGACTCTGAGAGGGAAATTCCAGCCGTTTAGCTTAGAGAAGATCCAACAATCACCAGCCCGAAAAAGTGGGCACTCCGCCAGTGTAGCGTTGCGTGCTCGTTGTTCGCACGTGCTGCCACAATGTCCGAAGGTACTCCAACCCGGCTTTTGTCTATCTGTGCGGATGCGCCAGAGCTCATCCTGGTTTGCCGGTGGGATCTCCTTTCCGCGCGGATCGCGACCGACGTACCATTTCAGTTTGGGATCGGCGTCGTAGTTGTGGCGGAACTGGCGCAGGTCGTTGATCGAATCGAAGAAAGCCAACCCTCGCCACTCGACATCGGTCTTGAGATTGTGCATCGCGCACATCACGATCTGGATCGCGGCTGCCTGATCGTTGACGCGATATTGAGGGCTGCGCGGCGTAGGCGATAGACGACGCGGGTAGATGAAGATGTACCGCTCACGGCCTGCCGTCGGCTCTAGTTCCTCATCGAGAGGCTTGATCACTCGCAAGTGCTCGTAGCGCGCTCGATCTTGAGGATCGATGTCCATCAGCTTAGCCAGGAAGCGCTGCTCGTCATGGAGCGTGGCGGACGCGCCGATGACGACGGCGTGACGGTCCGGCTCACCCATCTCCGCGTAGACGAGACGCACCCGGGCCTGGAAGCGCTTGATCAAGCGGGCAATGTGGGCGCCTTTGAGCCGCTCGTAGAGGTGGACCTCGTCCAATACCAGGAATCGAGGCGGTCGGGTGACGAAGTCGCCCTGCCAAAGGCCCCACAGGTGGGTGTACTTCTCTCGTGCTAACCACTGGCTGAGGGAGACGTCGGTGATGATCAAGACGTCAGGCGCGTTACGCTCTAACGCCTTCTTGGTGATGTGAAGCGTGTCTACCGCGTGTCCGCACTGATCACAAACCAGGTGTGGGCATCCAGTTTCTAGAGCGAGATCGTCACCTGCTACCCAGTAATGACCCTCCTCACACACCACACACGTTTCCAGCAGTTCGACCCGGTACCACGTTCGACCATCTTTCTTCTCGGAGGGCCAGTTCTCGACCAGGGCGTTTCTGTCACGCGGCACGTCGCCATTCTGGATACCCACGGTGATTCGCGGCCCACCTGCGGCTTGGAAGTGCCCTGTGTAGCGCAGCAGCCGGCCCAGTTGGTTGCGGGCCAGGCGAATGCGAGGGTAGACCAACACTGCGCGGACGCCGGGTTGCCCACGGATCTCCGGTGGCTCGCTGGCGATGTCCAGCAGGATGGGGAAGAGGAAGGCCTCCGTCTTACCGGCGCCGGTGTCGCCGGCGACGATGAAAGCGTCGTTAGCGTAGTTGCCACGTTGCGCGCAGGCGAATATCTGTTTGAGAGCCCGGTCCTGGAAACCGCTGAGGTGGGTGAAGCCGATGTCTTCTTGGAAAGCCTGCGCGATCTCGGGCGGCAAGAAGGAGGTCGTCTCCGTGATAGGGACGGCTTTCTCGCCCACACGTATCGGGCGCCGCCGCTCGCGGAACTCGACGCGAATATCTTCGATCAAGAGCGGGGCGTCGGAGAGCTCATTTTGCCACCATAATCGCTGGCGCAGGAGGCGCAGGCAGCGCACCGTCTCGGCGATACG
>DAOTTX010000245.1:0-77200 GCA_034437515.1 Anaerolineae bacterium | reverse complement strand
GACTTTACTGAAAAAAGGTCATTTTGCCGAAAATTTGACCCGGTGTTACACTACTGTGAACCTCTATGAACCACGTTTTTCGGGGCATATTGAGTTCTTTCAGCGGAGTCATCCATAAACGGAAAAGAATAGTCTTAATTTTCCTGGTTCTAACGTTTTTAGTGGAATCAAATCATATGTATTGTTGTGAGCCTACCCCCCCCTGCCGAACCTAGCGGTTCTCCTTTTGAATTATCAATCGCCCCAAAACATACGATGGGTTTTGAATGTCGCACAGTATGTCAGGTATCAAAAATCTGAACTGCACCCCTAGACATACGGTACTTTGCAGCCACTCCGTTGATGTGGTATCGTGACCGCAGTTTTCGCCAACAGATCGACATTTGATGACACTGGTCTTTCTGCACATTCCAAAATCGGGTGGTACCACCCTGCATAAGATCATCGAACGACAGTACCCACGCGGGCCGCATCTCTTCGCGCCGGATAACCACCAGGGGGTACAGCAGCTTGGGGCGCTTTCCCCGGCGGAGCGTGAGGCGTTGGTCGTGGTGCGTGGGCATCTGTATTTCGGTGTGCATACACAACTCAAGCCGCCGGTACAACATATCACCATGCTGCGCGACCCCATTTCGCGCACGATTTCCTACTACCGGCACATTCAGCGACAAACCGCGCATCCCCTGCACACGGTAGTGCAGGAAAACCAGATTTCACTGGCAGCACTCGTACAGGGGAAACATGCCATTGATATGGTGAACGGACAGGTGCGCCAGTTGTTGGGGATGGGACTGCGCGCTGATGAAATGGTCACACCGGCGCATCTGGCGCAGGTGCAGCAGCAGATCATCGACCATGACATCATCGTCGGGCTGACGACCGCGTTTGACCGGAGTGTGCTGTTGATGGCGCACCGCCTCGGCTGGTCGATGCCCTATTATGGACGACGCAACGAAACTCCGGTGAGTTATCAGCAGCCGGTCGATGAGACCACCCGCGCCCTCATCGCCGAACACAACCAGCTTGACCGGCAGCTTTACGACTGGGCGCTAGATCGGCTGACAACACAATGGGCGGCGACCCCTGATGCGGACGCACGGCTGCGGCGGTTCCGGCAGGTCAACCGGGCCTTCGCGTTGATCGACCGGGCGTATTACAACGTGCAGCGGATTGGAAACAAACTGCGGGGAAAGTGAAACCGCGCCGGGGATGGCGCGGTCTATGACGTGTGTTATTCGTCGTCGTCGTCACCGGGTGCATTGGTGATGTTGGGCGCGTTAGACGCCTCGACCGATTCTTCCGGGTCGGTGATGCGTTGTTCGATCCAATCTTCATGGACTTCCTTCGCTTCACGGATATTCTCGACCTGTTCTTCGGTAAGCTGGCTGTCACTTGTCGTCTCATCGTCGTTGGGCTGGTCAAGGTAAGTCATTTTTATCTGTCCATTGATTTACGTTTATCGCACCATACCCACCGCACATAGACCCGGCTTTAGGCGAGACTTAACCGTTATTAACCAGCAGATGAAAAACGCATTATGCGCGGACGCCTTCGATAGCGCGACACATGCGATCCAGCGCGTCATCCAGCACGGCACGCGGTGAGGCGAAATTCAGCCGTGCGTAACCCGCGCCATCCGCACCGAACGACTTGCCGTTATTGAGCGCGACATTGGCATGTTTGAGCATGAACGGCTCGATCCCGTTGGAGAGGAACTCGAAAAATTCTGCCGGCATGGTCTCTAGCAGACCGTCACCGGGTTCGATTTTCATCGACGGTGTGCTGTATGCGCTCAAATCAAGCCACGCGAGGTAAGTCCCTTCGGCCTCAGCCATTGCCACATCGGGCAAGTGCGTCTCGACGTAATCACGTACCCTATCCCGGTTGGCTTTGAGATATTCCAGCGTGTAGGCCAGCCAATCATCGCCGTGCTGGTAGGCCGCTTTCGCAGCGGTCAAGCCGAGCACGCCCACATGCGGCACCACGCCGCCTTCCGCTTGCTGGAACCTACCGCGCAGTTCGTCATTCTGGATAACGGCGAAGCTAAAGCCCAAACTGGGAACGTTAAAGGTCTTGCTGGGGGCCATCAATGTGATGGTGTGTTGGCTGATCTCCGGCGAAAGCGCGGCAATCGGCACATGCTCGTCGAATACCAGGTCGGCGTGGATCTCGTCAGAACAGATCAACAGGTCGTGCTTTTCACAGATCGCCGCCATTTGTGTGAGTTCGTCTCGCGTCCATACCCGCCCGACTGGATTATGCGGGCTGCACAGCAGAAACGTATGTGTGTCCGCGTCAATGGCGTCCTCGAACACGTCAAAATCGACCGTGTAATGCAGGCTGGCTCCGTCACGGACAGGCGTCATCGGGGCGTGGGTCATCCGCTGCCCGACCCCGCCGTGTGCGTTCAACATGGGCGGGTAAATCGGCGTCTGGATAAGCACCTTACCGTTGGGCCGTGCATTGGCACGGATCGCGGTGTGAAATCCCGCGACCACACCGGGCAGATAGACGATCTCGTGCGGTTCGACATGCCAATCGTACAGGCGCTCCAGCCGCTCACAGATGGTTTCACGCAGTCCCGCCATTTCCATCGTGTAGCCGAAAATCGGATGGTCAACACGATTGTGCAGGGCATCGGTCACCGCTTTAGGGGCGGGGAAGTCCATATCAGCGACCCACAGCGGCAGCACGTCCGGTTCGAAGAGGTCATATTTCACGCAGTCGGTGCCACGCCGGGGAATTACTTCGTCAAAGTTAAAGGGTGTCATCATTTCTCATTTCACAAAAATCAGATGTGAGTATGATAACAAATTCGGCGAAGCCTTTGCGAATGGCAACTTCAGTTTGAGTGCGGAGATGCGGTGTTGTGCCGCATCCCCGACGAACGACTCTACTACAGGATGTCGTCGAGCGGTTCCCCGTTGATGAAGATCTCCACTTCGTCGATGGTGCTGTATTGCAGCGCGGTTTGGCGAAGCTGGGACTCGATACGCGGCACGTCGCAAACCCCACCCGCGATCAATTCACCGGAGAGGTTGATCGTCGCCAGGCCATCGTTGATGTCGATGCCTTCTACCGATAGATCCGAACGGTACAGCGCGTTATACAACCCTGACTCACCATAAGTGCGGGTATTGACGGCGAAAAGTTCTTCCAGCGCGGCGGTTAGTGGCGCGACGGTCGGCTCAAACGTGACCAGCACCGGGACGAGACTGTCATCACAGCCGATGGTCGGCCCGGAGCGACCTTCATCACGCAGCGCGACCAGATAGACCCGCGTTTGCTCGAACAGTGCGGCGTCCGGGTCTTCGTCCGGGTCGGCGGGTGCGGGTGTGGTTTCGACGGGTGCTTCGGTGACCTCGAACGGCTCAGAGATGGTTTCCACATTGTTCAACACCACAACAGCCACCCATTCCTGCCCGATGGTCGTCTCCGGCGGGATGATCAGCATGGCGAAGATCTGTCCGGTAGGGCCGATTTCGCGCGTCCCGACGACCGTGTATTCCGAAGCAAGCACACCGAGACCGATCTCAACCAGTGAACCGGGCGGGAAGCCGCTGGCAATCATTTCGACCTGCGTTCCGGGCGGACCACTCAACGGACGGATGGCGACAGCACGCACTTCGTCAGCGATGGCGAGTTCCTGCCCCGCGAAGATCAAGGCGCGATCTTCGATGCCGGGGTTAGCGTTGAGCATCGCGGCAATGCTCGTGTTGCAGTTCTGCGCGATCTCGATCAGTGTATCGTCCTCGGTGACCACGTAACTATCCCCGCAAGGCGGCACCGGGTCATCGGCTGTCGGGGTCGGTGTTGGTTCACTGGGCACGGCGGGGGTGATGTCGCACAGTATCACGATGCTGGTGTCCTCGGAGACACGGTAATCGTAAGTTTCCCCGGCGTAGGTGATGAAAAACTGGTACCCCGGTGTGACAACCTGAGTATAGACCTGATTCGGGTCAGGGCAGCCGAGGCTGGTATCGCCGAAATCTCGCGCCGCCCACTGGAAGCCGGCAATCGTCTCGAAGTTTACTTCCTCACGCAGTCGCTGGCTCATGTCAGCGAATACGGCCTCGATCTGATCCGGCGGCGAGCCGTCATCCTGCGCAAATGCAGCCGACGACAATGCACCGAGCATCAACACAGCGATGATGAAAAGCAATTTATTTAAGCGTGGCATCGAAAATTCTTCCTGTGTAATTGATATCTGTTCTGATCGTAAGGGCGTGTACGCCGTTCTGTAGATGGGACAAAGGGAGAAAGTTCGACTGGTACGAATGTTTATCAACCGCGTATGAAAACCATGCTAAGATACGGTGGTAGCCTATCAAATACGAGGCGAAAATCATGCAAAGAACCTTACCCTCACCCTTTCGCACGATCATCGCACAGGCCGAATTCCGGCATCAACGTTATGTGATTGAAAGCAGCCGCTCATCACGCGGGTGGATTCTGTTGGCGGTGCTGCTGCTCGCGCCCGGTTTGCTCATGTCGCTGGTCGCGTTCGGCTTTGCGCTGTTCGGCATTGACCCGGCAGACGTGATCGCCGGGCCGAGTTCGCTTGGCAACGATCTGCTGTCTATGCTCGGCACCGCCGGGATGGTCTCGCTGGTGACGATGAACTTCGCGCTCTACCCGGTGGTGCTACTGATTACGCTTGGCCTCTCGGCGAACAGCATCACACGGGAAAAGACCGCCCACACCTGGGAACTGCTGCTGCTGACTAACATCGACTCCCGGCAGTTGGTGTGGGGCAAATGGTGGGCGTCACTACGGGCGCTCTGGGGCGACCACATGATGCTGGCAATACTGCGGATCGGTTGGGTGGCGCTGCTCATCGCGCAGGCCGGGGACGCGCTGCCGGACGGCGCACTCGGCATCCCCGCCCGGCTGGAGCATCTCATGGTGTGGACGCTGTTGCTTGTCGCCTACACCACGCTGGATGCGGCCTTTACCGCCGCGTTGGGGGTGGCGGTGCCGCTTTCCAACCTGCCCAACACACTAACAGGCGCGATTGTGCTGGGTGTGCGCGTGTTCGGTGTGGTGTTTAACGTCATGTGGCTGGCGCTGACCATATTCGCGTTTGTCTTCAGCGTGTCTTATGTGCTGACCGGGGCGGTCGGCGTGCTGATCGGCGTCATCATGACGTGGCTGGCCCTACGCACCGCGCAGACCATCGCCGTGCGCGGTCAGGTCTCCCGCCCGGTTTGAGGCTTGAACGCTCAACCGATATTCGGCACCAACTCGGTAGCAATGCCGACCACCCCAATGCCGACCAGCAGCACCCCGGCGACGCGAGTCAGTAGGGTGTGGCGCTGCGCCAGCGCACGGGTGAACATCCGCTGCGCTTCCACGGCGAAGAAGGGCAGCACCACCAGCGGCCAGCCGAAGCCCAGGCCATACGCCAGCACGTAGGCGATCTCCGCGCCGAGTGAGCCGCCGTCGCCCAGCCCGAAGGCGAACGCGCTGACCAGAATCGGCCCGGTGCAGGGTAACGTCATCGGGCCGAGCAGCAACCCATAGACGTAAGCTGTCACAAAGGGGTTACCCAGCATCGGCGCTTGCAGCGTGGTCAACCGGGCGAACGGGTTACGTCCACTGAGCATGAACAGACCGAGCAAGATCACCAGCCCATACGCCACCGGCAGCACGACGAACAACACATCGCCGGATTGCACCGAGAGCAGATGCAGCAGCAGACCGATAAACAACATCATGGTCAGCACACCCGCCAGCACCACCAGACCGAGCAGGCGCGTCACCCATTTGGAGCGCCCCTCGGTGTTGTTCCCGGCGAGGAAGGCGATCAAGCCGGGGTAAAGTGGCAGCAGGCACACATTGGTGAGGATCGCCGCGTTGCCCAATCCAAAGCCGGTCAGCAATTCACTCCACATGGTCAGGCTTCGCTTTCCGCTTGCATCTCGGAGACGATCTGCTCAACGGACTTCGCACCGGTCGAAAGCGACGTAAATGTCCCATCCGGGCGGATGACGAAATGCGGTGTATTCGGCGCAGAGCGAATCGGACGCCCGAAATTATCCGAAAGCTGACCGAGCAAGTCCATCGACATGACGGCAAACGTCCACTCGAAGCCCTCGCGCTCGGTGTAGGCGGCGAGGTCGTCATCGCTGAGGTTGGTTTCCAGGCTGAGCGCGATAAACACGTAGTCGTCGGTGTTGAGCTGCGTCCGTGCCTGCTTGACGCGGTTTAACTGCGCCCGGCAGTTGCCGCACCAGGTCGCCATCGGTTCGACGAAAACAGTCTTCCCGGCAAAATCCGCCAGCGTGAACGTGTCGCCGGTACGGGCGTCCGTCAGCGCGATGGTTTGCCATGCGGGACGGTCAACGGTCGTCACTTCTTCTGCCGGTGCCGGTGGCTGTTCTACGACTGTTTCGGCGGTCGGCGCGGCGGTATCGGCGGTGGGTGCGGCGACTTCGGCGGTCGGTGCAGGGTCTTCAACCGGAGCCGCTGCTTCGGCGGCGGTCGTCGGGAGCGCCTCGACGGGATCGGCGGTATCGGTCGTGTCCTCACCGGAACACGCCGCTAACGCGAACATCATGATAAAAATGAGGGTCATTACCAAACGCATTGTTCGATCTCCTGAACGTCAAATTGACATACAGGTTCATATTATGCGCCAAATCTAACGGAAGTCTTGCGTCGATGACTGACCCTCGGTGAGTCTTCGGCAAACCTTCGGTTTAGTGCATGGTGATACGTGGGTGGACGTGCTGCATCTGGATCGAACCGGGATCAATGTGTGCGCCGAAGGCCTGCCCGACCGGACTGTCCATGATTTTTTCGGTGGCGCTGAGCGCGGTGTCGATATCAGCCCAGGTGACGACATCCACCCACAGGCCATCGTCGTTCACGCTCAGTTCACGGTCGAGGTAGCCATCATATGAGGCGAGCAGATCGAAAGTTGCCTGCGCATCTTTGAGGAATGCGGCCTCGTCCGTGCCCTCGACCAGACGGAAAAGCACCACTTCAAGCACATGATTCATCGGAAAAACTCCTGTTTAACGGTCAATGCCTTCAGCATAAACCGCACCCCTGACAGCGTTATGTCAGGCGCTTGATGAGTCTTTCGGCTTCTTCACGCAACCACGCACGCAGTACATCCGGCGCGAGGACTTCCGCCGACGCACCAAAACCGAGCAGCCAGTGTTGAATCTCATCCAGCGCATTGACCTGATAGACCAGCACATCACCGCTGGCTTCTACGAAGGCATAGTGCTGCCGTTCGTGAACGTGGGGCAGCACCTTTGCATCGAAACGCACGCGCACGGTGATCTTTTCTGCTGGCACGGGGATCATCTGGCGCGGCTGGAACGTCGCCGGGGTCGTTTCCAGCGTCGTGATGCGATTCAAACGAAAGCTACGCATATCTCGCCGTACATGGCAGTAGCCGTTGACGTACCATGCGCCATCGGCATAAGTGATGTGATAGGGGTCGATGTCGCGTTCGGTGGTCTCAGCCTGTTGGTAGGCGCGGTAGGTGAGGTGCAGGGTGCGGCGCGTGTCAATAGCGGCGATGATCGCCATCAGGTGCGGCTCATCCCAGTTGAGGCCGTCTTGCGTGGGGAAGAAGTCAATCATGCGTGCCATACGATGCAGCCGATCTTTCGTCTCCTGTGGTAGCACGGCGGCGACCTTGCTCAACGCCGTTTCCGTATGGAGTGCGATCTGTCCTTTCCCGGTACGCACCAGCATACGCCCCGCCAGGAATAACGCCGTCGCTTCTTCTAGCGAAAGCATCAGCGGTGGCAGACGGAACGTATCCAGCAGTTCGTAACCTTCACCGGGCAGTGTGGCGAGGGGTACCCCCATCTCAGTCAGTGCGCGCATATCACGGTAGATTGTGCGCTCACTGACCGCAAACCGCACGGCGAGATCAACCGCACGGGTGCGCCGGTCACGTTGTAGCAGTAACAAAATCGCCAGTAGACGATCAATCCGGTTCATCTAATACACTTGCAGCAGTTCGACCTCGAAGACCAACGTCGCGTTGGGCGGGATGACGCCGGGATAGCCCTTCTGCCCGTAGCCTAGCTCTGAAGGCACATACAGCACATAATGCGCCCCTTCTTTCATCAGTTGCAAGCCTTCCTGCCAGCCGGGGATGACCTGATTGAGGAAGAACGTCATCGGCTGGTTGCGGTCATAGGAGCTGTCGAACGGCGTGCCGTCGATCAGTGTGCCTTTGTAATGCACCTGCACTTCGGCGTTGGCATCTGCCGGTTGCCTGCCCTCACCGGCCTTGATGACCTTGTACTGCAACCCGCTTTCGGTCACCTGTACGTCGTCGTTCTCGGCGTTGTCCACTAAAAATTGTTTCTGGTCTTTCATAAAAATTTGTCCTCCCGCCTGTATTCGAACTACGCTAATATTGTAGCCGATTTGTTCGTAGAGAAACAAACAACCCCCATGACCGAGAATTATCAAGACTATATCGAGATGCTGCGGCGCTTGCCGCACGAACTTGCGGCGCAGGTCGCTAATTTGACTCCCGAAGCACTGACCACCGCTTATATCCCCGGCGAGTGGACGGTTGCACAGAACATTCATCATCTTGCTGAGGCACAGATGGCGCTTTTCAGCCGTTTTAAAGCGATGGTCAAGGAAGATCACCCCATGTTGATGCCCTTCGATCAGGATGCGTGGGCGCAAACACCCGACTCCACCCACGCCAACATCGAGGACTCACTGACGTTGATCCGCGTGCTGCACCGCCGTTGGGCCATCCTCGCGGAAAGTCTGAGCGAGGACGAGTGGCACCGTACCGGTCATCATCCCGAAATTGGTGACCAGACCCCGGCGGAACTGCTGCCCTACGCGGCAGCGCATACCCAATTGCACATTGACCAGATCGCGGAAACATTGGCGGCGCGTGCTTGATGTGGCCTATCTATGGACATGATTGGGCGGTCGAGCATCTGCGTAAGGGGATGCGGCACGACCGCATCCGCCACGCCTATTTGATCGTCGGCACACCGGAAATCGGCAAGATGACGCTGGCGCGAGCGTTTGCGATGGCGCTCAACTGCCTGCAAGACGACCTCGACGCGAGGCCGTGCGGTGAATGCCGGTCGTGCAAGCGCATCCTCAGCGGCAGCCACATGGATGTGATCTACAGTGAAAACGACGAACGCAGCGGACAACTCAAAATCGACGCGGTGCGGACGGTCAGCAACCAGCTCGCCATGAAGCCCTACGAAGGCCGCTACCGGGTTGCCATTCTGGATGATTTCCATATGGCACGCGGTCAGGCACAGGACGCGCTGCTCAAGACGTTGGAAGAGCCGCCATCCTACGCGGTGCTGATCCTGCTGGCGGCGACGCCGGAGCCGATCCTCTCAACGATTACCAGCCGCAGCCAGACACTCTATCTGCGTCCGGTGGCGAGTGATACGATCCGCGAGCTATTGATGCAACAGTACGGTTTAGACGACGCAGACGCCACGTTGCTGGCACGCTTCAGCGGGGGGCGCATCGGCTGGGCGATCAACGCCGCACAGCATCCCGACGCGCTCGAAAGACGCGAGTCCGCGCTCAATCTGCTCGACGATATCATACAGGGCAACCGCGCCCATCGCTTTGATCTGGCGAACGGTCTCGGTCGAGATAAGCCCGCACTGGCGATTCTGCTGGAACTCTGGCAGACGTATTGGCGTGATGTCCTGCTGCAAGCCGAGGGCGCACAGGTACGCCTGGCTAATATCGACCGTGAGGTCAGCATCCAGCAGATGACGTATACAATCGACGCGGAGGCGGCGCTCACCGCGCTACGGGCGACACAAACTCTGCTCGACCAACTCCAATGGAATATCAATGTGCGGCTGGCGCTCGAAGTCATGTTTCTGGACTATCCGGGGTTGACGCATCAATAACCACTGGCTGAAGCCTGGCAGGTACCCCCCCGCCGGTTCAAAACCGAATGTTTACTGTTAACGAAGGGTTGTAAGGCATAGAAATAGCCGCCCCTTTGGTAGACTTTTATGCGGTCGCTATTGGTTCCAAACCGAATGGCGTCCGCACCCAACCCCGAACATGCTTTCTGTGAGATAGGGGTGAACGTAAAGGCGCTGGTGCAAAGTTGTGGTTGATTTCATCAAGCTCTGGATAAAACAAAAGATCGTGTAGTTAAACGATCTGTTTTCATTTTGTACGTTCCCCGTTATACTCGCTGCATTGTGCTAACACTTTTAAAGGAATTGTCCGATGACCGACTCACCGGTCGTACTTGAAGTACGCGGACTCACCAAGCGTTTCCCCGGTGTGCTCGCCAACGACCGCATCGACCTGAAACTTCACAAAGGCAAGGTGCTAGGTCTGTTGGGGGAAAACGGCGCGGGGAAATCCACGCTGATGAACATGATTTACGGGTTATATAAGCCGGATGAAGGTGAAATTCTGGTACAGGGCCAACCCGTTGAGATCGAAGACCCCAACGACGCGATTGAACTCGGAATCGGCATGGTACACCAGCATTTTCAACTGGTGCCCGTGCTCACCGTGACGGAAAATATCATGCTCGGCACGGAATACACACGCGGCCCCTTTCTCGACCGGCGCAGAGCGCGAGAGCGCATCATCGACATCTCAAAGCAATACGGGTTAGAGGTTAACCCGGACGCGCTGGTGCAGGATTTGTCCGTCGGCATCCAACAGCGGGTGGAGATCGTCAAGGCCTTGTATCGCAACGCGGAAATCCTTATTCTCGATGAGCCGACCGCCGTGCTCACCCCGCAGGAAACCGAGGGCTTGTTCGAGGTGATGCAAACCCTGCTCGACCGGGATGTGAGCATCATCTTTATCTCACACAAGCTCAAGGAAGTGCTGCGCATCTGTGATTGGATCAAGGTGCTGCGCGGCGGCAAGGTCGTCGGGGAGGCCGACCCGGTCACCTCGACGCAGCAATCACTCGCCTCGTTGATGGTCGGGCGCGATGTGCTGCTCAACGTGGACAAATCGCCGGCACAGCCTGGGCAGCCGGTGCTGCGCATCACGAATTTACACGTCCGCGACGACCGCGAATTGCTGGCGGTGCGTGCCTTATCACTCGAAGTGCATGTCGGGGAGATCCTCGGCATCGCCGGTGTGCAGGGCAACGGGCAGACCGAATTGGTCGAAGCCATTACCAGCCTGCGCGATGTCGAGCGCGGGCATATCTACGTAGAAGGCGCTGAGATTACCGATTTGACGCCCCGGCAGGTCACGCAGACGGGTGTGTCTCACGTCCCCGAAGATCGGCATCGTCACGGCATGGTCGGCAACTTCCCGCTGACGGACAACATCCGTTTGCAGACGTATTACACCCGTCCGTTCGCGGTCGGCATTATGACCAATGACAGGGCGGTTGACGAGGCTTCTCGCGAGTTGGTTGATAAGTACGATGTGCGGACGCCGAGCATCTTTACCAGCATCAACTCGCTTTCCGGCGGCAACCAGCAAAAGACGGTCGTCGCCCGTGAATTTTCCCGACAAAGCCGCTTGTTGATCGCCGCGCAGCCCACACGCGGCCTCGATGTCGGCTCGATTGAGTTCATCCATAAGCAGATCGTCCAGATGCGCGACGAAGGCACCGGCGTGATGCTGGTCAGCACGGAACTTGACGAGATTCTCTCGTTGTCGGATCGCATCGCGGTGATGTACGCGGGGGAGGTGATCGCGGTGATGCCTGCCGAGGAAGCCAACCGTGAGATCATCGGTCTGCTTATGGCGGGCATTCAACCGGGTGCGAACGCCACACCACAAGCCACACCCGAACCGCTGATGAACGCCGAAATCGCCGGGCCGGACTCGACCGATGACGCCCAGATACCCGGTGTGGAAACATCCGAAGAACAACAGGAGCAGTCCGAGAATGGCTGAGGCAACGCTAAACCGCGAGCAAAACGACAGTGGCGGTGAAGGCGGTGGTCGTGGCAGCGGCGACGGTGGCGGTGGTCCGACCGCTATGTTAACGCCGGTTGCGAATGCGTGGCGCAGCATCTCACCCTCGCTGGTGCCTTTACTGGCAATCGTCACCGCGCTGTTGCTCACCATCCCGTTGATGATCCTCACGCGCACTGATGGCAACATCGGTGAAGGGCTAAACGTGGCACGGACGGCTTATGCCGCGTTGCTGGAAGGCTCGGTCGGGTTGGCGGTGAACGAGGTCGCCGCAGCGGAAGACGTTGATGTGTTGCAATCGTTGGCGACTTATTTCGACGATCAGCCGGACGCCGACCCTCTGACACAGCGCGATTTACTCGGTCTTTCCCGCGATACAGACGCCATCGTCACGTTGGGACGCGAGGAAATCAACCTCTATGATGCGCTCATCGCCCAGTATACGGACGTGAATATCACCAATGCGGATGGCGAAACCGTCCCCGCGCTGCCGGATGAAGAATCCATCGACCAGCTTGGTGAATACGTCGGCGTGATTAACGAGGTCGGTGAAAATCGTCTGCGCGAACTCGAACCGTTGATCCTGGCTTTGAACGAGCAATCCCCAGTGGATGTGCGCCGCCTCGCGGAAGGGTTCGGCGGGGCGGTCGCGCCGTTGGAAGACGAGCAACGGGCGCGGATCATCGAATTCGCACCGCTCGCAGAAGACTACAACGACGACGACCTGCTTTACCTGCTCTCGAAGATCCGTGATGTGCGGCTGGTCGAAGATCGTAATGTGGTCGAAGGGATCACACGCTTGACTATCGCGCTCGAACAACTCGCGCTGATCGACCAGTTGGAACTTGACCCCAACGGCGACGATGCGCAGGCGTTCGACGCCATCGCTCAGATCGGCACCGGGCGCTCACCGGGCATCGTGCGGCTGCGTGAACTCATCGCCGTAGAGCAGAGCTTGCAGCAGGCCGGCATCACCGACCTCGAACGGCTGGCGGGGCAGTTGCGTTTCGTGCTCAACCTCTACGGCGAAGACGCCCTCGCCAGTCAGGACATCGTGACCGCGCTCGATGAAGAATATCCGCGTGCGCTGGAAACGGGGTTGATCGTCCGGCGACCGAACAACCGGGTGTTGTTCTATCGTAGTGGTGAGCGGCTGCTGCTGGCAAATCTGTTTGTAGAAAGCGGGCTGATCGGCGCGGGGGCGGTCGCGGTAAATTACACCACGCCCAATACGGACATCGTCACCCAGCAGCGGCTCGTCACCCCGCCGGAGGGTATCGAGGTCGAGAACGCGCAGAACCGGCTGGTCACCGAACCGGAGCTAGCGTATACCCTGCTCGGCGATCAGGCATTGATGTTCTTCCCTTCCAGCCTGGAAAACACGCTCACCCGCGCTATCCCGTATGTGATCGCCGGGTTAGCGGTCGCGTTGGGTTTCAAGGCCGGTCTGTTTAACATCGGCGCGGAAGGACAGCTTTACGCCGGGTCGATCCTCGCAACCTGGGTCGGCTTCAGCGACCCAACCGTGATCGCGCCGGTAGTCGTGACATTTTTCGGCATCGGCCTGGGTTTGATCTTAGTCGGGGTGGCGCTGGGCAGGCAAAACACCGAGCGACCGTTAAAGCTGGTGCTGGCGCTGGGTGCGATTGTGCTGGCGGCGCTGGTGGTGGTCGGCGGGCGGGCACTGGTCGCGGAACTGCTCCCCGCAGAATCGGACTATAACCCGGTCGTGCATCTGTTGTTGGTGTTGGTCGCCGGGATCATCGGCGGTGGCTTCTGGGGTATGATCCCCGGTGCGCTGAAGGCGTATACCGGCGCTCACGAGGTCATCAACACGATCATGTTGAACTTCATCGCTATCCGGTTGGTGGATTGGTTGATTAAATCGACCGACCCGGTGCTGCTGTTGGACACCACCGCCAGCACACCGCGCACACCGTTTCTTGATCTGTCGGCCCGCTTCGCCACGCTGGATACGATCTTCCCCGGCACGGTGTTCGTCGCCGGGGTCATCACCGTATTGATCGCCATTGGTTTGACCGTGCGCCGAGTGCAGCAAGGCAAGCCCTTTACGTTTAGGCCGCTGTTGAACGCCCTGCTGGCGGGGGTGTTGGCCTATTTTTTCGTGTGGGTCACGGTTGGCGGGGACTTACACCTCGGTATCGTGGTGATGCTGGCGGCGGTGTGGTTTGTCGGTTGGTATCTTGATCGCACGACCTCTGGCTTCGAATTACGCACAGTCGGCGCGAACCCGGATGCGGCGAAATACGCCGGGATGAACGTCAAGTGGAACATCGTGCTTGCGATGACACTCAGCGGCGCGCTGGCGGGGTTGGCGGGCACCGTGCAGATTTCCGGCGTGCAGCATAATATGCAGCCGGAGTTCTTCGCTGGCCTCGGTTTTGACAGCATCGCCGTCGCGCTGCTAGCGCGTAACAACCCGCGCTACATGATCCCGGCGGGGTTGCTGTGGGGTGGCCTGCTAGCAGGCGCAGGCTTGATGCAGATCAACGCCAACATCTCGATTGACCTCGTGCGCATCATCCAGGCGCTGATTATCATGTTCATCGCCGCAGACGCGATCATCCGTCGCCTGTGGCAAATTCCCGAAGCATCGGCGGAAGAAAAAGCCGCCGCACAATTCTCGAAAGGTTGGGGGGCGTAACGCATGGCAAGCATCACCGCCGACGCGCCAGCAGGCGAAACACAAAGCTGGCGTGACCTGTTCAGCATCGACCAGACGTTTATCGTCTCGTTGTTTTTTCTCATCGCCGGGGTGGGTGTGCTGCTGCTTTCCCCCAATCAGATCGAGATCGACCCGGCGACAATCTTTACCGTGCCGAGTTCGGATGACACGGTACGTGATCTACTGTTTGCGCCGGAACCACTGCGCGACCAGGTAACAACCATGCTCGACTTCCCCGATGAAAGCGACGATTTCTCCTTCTCGCTGGAGATCCTGACCATCCCTTACGCTGTCGGTGTAGCGATCATCTATATCATCACCGGCGTCATCGGTGTGCTGCCCCTGCCGGAGCGGTTCGACCGGGTCAAGACTGTGCTGCTGGTTATCAACGGCATCTTGATTATCCCGACCGTGATGGTACTAGCGGCAGCGGGGAAATCGACCAACATGGTCACGCTGTTAGCGTCGAGTTTTCGCCTCGCCACACCGATTGTGATCGGGGCGATGGCGGGCATCTGGTGTGAGCGTTCCGGTGTGGTGAACATCGCCATCGAGGGCATGATGTTGACCGGGGCGTGCTTCGGCTTCGTGATGTATACCTTCGTCGCGGAGTCCGTTCCCGGTCAGAGTGGCCTCTACCTCGGCATCCTGATCGCCACGCTCTCCGGCGGGTTGATGGCGCTGCTTCATGCGTGGTTGTCGATCACTTTCAAGACTGACCAGATCATCAGCGGCACGGTGATTAACATCCTCGCGTTGGGATTGACCAGTTTTACACGGCGTGAGGTGCTGCTAGAAGCCGACGCCTCCCGCGAGACGTTGCAAGCCTTCAGCCTCCCGCTGCTGTCGGAAATTCCGATTTTGGGTGAGGTACTGTTCACCGGTAAGCCGGTTTTCTTCAGTATGTTCGTGCTGATTATCATCACGCATGTGATGTTGTTCTTCACCCGTTGGGGGTTGCGCACTCGTGCGGTCGGTGAAAATCCGCACGCCGCCGATACGCTCGGCATCAGCGTGATCCGCAATCGTTACATCAACGTGATTGTCGGCGGGTTGATCGCCGGGCTGGCCGGGGCCTGGTTCTCGTTGGAAACATCCGGCACGTTCGACGACAACATGACCAACGGCCTCGGCTTTATCGCGCTGGCGGCGGTGATCTTCGGCAAGTGGCGACCGCTACCAGCGGCGGTCGGTGGGTTGCTGTTCGGCTTCTCGCGGGCACTGGATACACGCTTCCAGATCCTCGAAGTCGATGTGCCGGTGCAGTTCGTCCAGATGACGCCTTACATCGTTACGATGGTCATCCTCGCCGGGTTGGTCGGGCGTGCCATCGCACCGAGGGCAATCGGTCAGCCTTACGAGAAGGAATAAGCAGCGCCTTATGCGTGTGCTGATGATCTCGAAGGCCTGCATTGTGGGCATTTACCAGCGCAAACTGGAATACATCGCACAGCAGAACGTCGATCTGTTGTGCGTCGTCCCGCCTTCGTGGAAGGACGAGCGCGGCGAAACACCTCTGGAACGTGCTTACACCGAAGGTTACCGGCTGGAAACACTGCCGATACGCTTCAACGGGAACTTTCATCTGCATTTTTACGCCGGGCTGGGGCGCGTGCTGCGTGAGTTCCAACCCCATATCGTCCACATCGACGAAGAACCCTACAACCTCGCCGCCTGGCAGGCCATGTACCACGCCCGCAAAGCCGAGGCCAGCACGCTGTTCTTTAGCTGGCAAAATCTCAACCGGCGTTATCCGCCGCCGTTTGGATGGGGCGAAGGCTGGATGCTTGATAATGTTGATTACGCGCTGGTCGGCACGGAGAGCGCCGGGGACATCTGGCGGGAGAAGGGCTACGACGGCCCGATGACCACGATTCCGCAGTTCGGCACCGATCCCGACCTGTTCTATCCGGCGGAAACCGAACCACAGCGCCCGTTCACGTTCGGGTATATTGGTCGGCTGGTGGAAGAAAAAGGTGTCAAGCTGTTGGTGGAAGCGTTCGCCCGTCTGCCAGGGGAGCCGCACCTGCACTTTCTCGGCAGTGGCCCGTTGCGTGACGATCTCGAAAGATTGGCGCAGCACCACAACGTCCACGAACGGGTCACGTTTACCGCGTGGGTCAACTCGGTTGAGATGCCGCCGTATTATCATCAACTGGATGTGATGGTGTTGCCCTCGCTGACGCGCCCCAACTGGAAAGAACAATTCGGGCGTGTGCTGGTAGAAGCGATGGCGAGTGGTGTGCCGGTCGTCGGGTCGGATAGCGGCGCGATCCCCGATGTGGTCGGCGATGGGGGCATAATCGTGCCGGAAAACGACGTCGATGCACTGGCGGCGACACTCAAACGCCTGCTAGACGACCATCAACTGCGGCAGCGATTGGCACGGCAGGGCCGGCAGCGCGTTCTCGACCACTTCACCCATCAGCGGGTCGCAGCCGAGACCGTGCGCGTCTACCGAACGATGCTCGACCTTGACGATAACTCGTTCAGCCTTTGACCCCCTCCGTCACGATCCTGCGGATCGTGCCACCTCCCCCGATGCGCTTCCGATTGCATCGGGATGCTGCGGGGGAGGTAACAACGCGGTGTGCTTGAACAGCACCCTCCCCGTAGCGGTGCGACACAGTTGCACAGCGAATCGGGGAGGGTCGGGTTGGAGTTTTGCGTACACTCCATATCAGTGATGATGCGAGACACCGCCGCTAACCTGCCGCTGTCTCCTCGGCAGGGTCTTCCGCCGGTGGTGGGGCGATGCGCTTCTTCTGCTGGTTGTTTGCGACCTGCGCAATCGCATGGGTCGAGGTGGGCGCGGTGACCAGCAAGAACAACAGTAGGATGATCGCCTTGAGCGCGATGCTGTTCATCAGCAACGCCCCACCGATTAGCAAGCCGCCGATGCCGACGGTCGTAACCAACCCGGAGGCGTGCAGACGGTTAAACACATCAGGGAAGCGCCACACCCCCAGCACGCCTAACGTACAGAAGATCACACCGATCCAGACGAAGATCAAGCCGATGACGTCCATCAGAACACCCTCCCCTGTGAGAGATAGCGCGAGATGCCCAGCGTGGCGATGAAGCTAAATGCCGCCAACGCCAGCGCCACATCCATCAACAAGCCGGAGCGTTGCACCAGCGCCAGCAGTACTATGATCCCGACCAGCAAGCCGCTCATCGTATCAATAGATTGCAGCCGTTCGGCCTGGGCTGGCCCGGTGACGGCCCGGTAAACCACCGGCAACAGCAGCAGCACCATCACCGTCAGCGCGATCTCTAACCCTAACGTAATCTCATCACTCATCGGCGAGCATCCTTTCACAGAGTTCATAACGGCGTTTTTGCTGCGCCTCGATCTCCGGGCGCAGTTCCAGGTCAATCAGGTGGACGAGCATCGTCTCTTCCCCAAAATCCACCACGAAGGTGCCCGGTGCGGAGGTAATCGCATGGGCGCTCAACGCGGCGATGGTTTCGCTTTTCCCGCCGACCGGCAGCTCGAACATTCCGGCGGCCTCGGTGGGTTGGTTGGTGATGATGCGCCGGGCGACCATCACATCGGAGCTGAGGATTTCCCGCAGCAGTTTGACCAGATACAGCAGCAGCGCGGGGATGCCCGTCACGCGGGTGCGCCTGGTACCCAGCTCGCGGGAACGTTCCAGCAGGGTGACGATGGTCAACCCCAGCACAAAGCCGATCAACGCGCTCTCAATGCTGGTATGCCCGGTCAGCATCACCCAGACCAACGCGACAATGACCGATAAAATCACAAGACGAATCATCGTTTAACTTCCTCCTCCAAGTACAGCGGTGATGTAAAGTTGCGGGTCACCAAGTTGTTCGACGGTCATATTGGCGACCTCGACCAGCGGCGCGGCGTAGATGCCCAACAACACACACAGGCTGATCAGCAGCAGTGGCGCGTAGGGCTTATCGCCGTAGTCTTTGAGGCCGACTGTGTTTTCGTCCGGGTTACGCTGGAACATCAACTGCCACGTCCGCATCATGTAGAGCAGTGTAATCATCCCCGCGCCGACCGCCAGCGCCAGCACGATCCATCCTTCGTCGGCGATGCCACCCTGTACCAGCGCCACCTTGCTGATGAAGCCGTTCAACGGCGGGATGCCCGCCAGCGCCAGCCCCCCCAGCAGATAGAGCGCGTTGGTCAGCGCCATTGTCTTGCCCACACCGCCGATATCGGTCAGGCGGGCGGTTTTGGTCTTCGTCCGGCTGGAAACCACACCAGTCAGCATCAGCAGCGAGGACTTGATAAACGCATGGTTCACCGCGTAGACCAGCGCCCCGGTCAGCGCGACCGGGTTGCCCCAGCCAATCGCCACCAGAATAAAGCCGATCTGCCCGAAGGTCGAGTAAGCCAGCATCCGTTTGGCGTCGTAGGTACGCAGCGCCCCCAGGCTACCAAAGAAGATACCGATCACGCCCAGCACGATCAGAATATCCTCGATTAACCCGGCTTCCTCAGTAAACAGCAGCGTCAGCATACGGATGATACCGTAAACGCCGACCTTGACCACCACCGACGACAGCACCGCATGGACGGGCGTCGGCGCGGTCGTGTGGAAATCTGGCTGCCAGAAGTGGAACGGGAACACCGCGCTCTTGAGCAGGAAGGCTGCCAGCAGCATCACCGCCGCTTCGGTAGCGAGGAAAGGCCGTTCGCCCGTTGCCAGCAAATTTGCCATATCCGCGAGGTTGAGCGTGCCGAAGGTGGCGTACATCGCCGCCACACCCAGCAGCAAGAATATGGTGCCCATGCCGCTGATGAACAGATACTTGATCGCCGCTTCCAGCCCCAGCGGGTTATCGCTGATGGCGACCAGCAGCACCGAGGCGATCACCATCAGTTCGAGGAACACGAACAGCGTGAACAGGTCGCCGGTATAAAAGCAACCCGCCAGCCCCGCGCCCATCGCCAGAAACAGCGGAAGAAATGTCGGGTAGGTAATGGATTTATCCCGACAGTGATAGGCGTAGAGCATCCCCCCGGCGACGACCGTCATCGCCATCGCGGAGAACAACGCCGCCAGCATATCCGCGACCAGCACGATGCCGAACGGCGGTTGCCAACCCCCCATCACATAGATCTGCACGCCGTCGTCGATGGTTTGCAGCAGTACCGCGACGCTGGAAAGCCAGGCCAGCGTCCCGGCTGCCACCGCGACACCACGCTGTAAGGTGTTGTTCCGGGCGAGCAGCAGTGCGATGACCGCGCCGGCCAGCGGGAAGAACACCGGGCCAAGTACAAGTGCGTTATTGACCATCGTTTAGCCTACCAGCTTATCTATAGAGTCGATGTCGGCGGTCTTGAACCGCTTGGAGGCCAGGTTAATCAACCCCAGCAGCACCGCATACGTCCCGAAGCTGATGACAATCGCGGTTAGTACCAGCGCCTGCACCAGTGGGTCACTCGGCTGGCCTTCGGTGACGGTGTTGGTCGAAGAATCGACATACGCCGGCACATCGCCCTGGTAAGCCCCTGCCGCGAAGAAAAACAAGTTAATCGCCGTGGACAGGATGAAGAACCCCATCGCCGCCTTGATTAGATCGCGGCGTAGGATCTGAAACACCCCCATCCCGAACATCACGCCCGTCGCTATCGCCAGTACCACGTCCATTTGTTGAAACCTCCTCGGTTGTGCCTATCTCTTCGATTTTTTCTAAGCCTTCGGGGTGTGCCAGCGCCTCCATGATGAGGCTGGCCCCGCCGAAGACGGTCAGGAAAACGCCGATCTCAAAGATCATCGTCGAGGCCAGATGCAGCCCTGCCGGAGCCTCAACCCCGGTGATCTTAGTGATGGCGAAGAATTCACGTCCAAAAATCAGTGGCAGCACCGCGTTGACCAGCGCCACCGCCATCCCCCCTGAGATCATCCACCAGGGTTTAAGCCAGATTAACCGCTGCTTGGCTTCCGTGTAGCCGAACACGATATACCACAGACCGACCGCGAGGCCGCTAATCACCCCCGCCGTGAAGCCGTCGCCGGGGTTTTCCCCCGCATACAAGATGTGGCTCACGGAGATCAATAACGCGAACGGCAGCATCACCAGCGCCACCAGACGCGGCAGCGGACGGTTCAGTGGGGAGGGCGCTTCGAGGCGTTCCAGGACTTCCAGATCAAGCTCCTCGTCCTGGTTGCGGGTGAGTGAGAACAACGTCAGCACACCCAACGCCGCCATACCGAACACCATGATCTCGATCAGCGTATCGGTTGCGCGGAAGTCGGTGATGATCGCCGCGACCACATCGACCACGCCAGTCAACGGGTAGGCGTTCTCGATGTGCCATTCGGAAATCGAGACGCGCTCCGGTCGGTTGGTGATGGCGGTCAGCGCGAACAGGCCGACCATCAAACCAACGGCAACCGAGATGGCGATGTCACGCCAGCGGCCTTCCTGCGATGATTCCCACAGGCGATCCATCGCTTCGGCGCGGTGGCGGCGGCTGATGCGCCCGATCATGATGATAACCAACACCGTACCGAGGGTTTCCACGAGGAACTGTACCAACGCCACATCGGGGGCCGGTTCTAGCAAGAAGATTGCGCCGACCGAGTAACCCATCACGCCGAGCGAAAGCGCGGCGGTGAGATGGTTGCGGTAGACGATGCTGCCCAGGGTCGCGCCCAGCGCCAGCACCACCAGCACCACTTCGAGGATGTCCGATGCACCATCGAATTCAACTTTGATCGACTGTCCGCGTGCAATATCCACCAATATGCCGGAAAACACCATCAACGCGGCGACACTGCCCAGAATGACAATCAGATAGTAGCGCAGCTTGCCGTTCTGCGTGCGCAACAGTTGATCCGCGCTCCATTCGACCGCGCCGACGATCTGCCCATAGATGGTCACACCGGTGGGCAGCGGCACATCACTGACCGGGCGCAGCCAGAGGCTACGGACCACGTACAGCAGCACACCGCCGATGATCGCCAGCGTGCTCAAGATAAACGCAGTGTTGAAACCAGGGAACAGGTAAAGTGAGAAGTCCTTTGGTACCGCAGGTGTAATCAATGGAATGATGGTCAGCGGCAGCAGCACACCCGTCACCGCGCCGATACCTGCCAGCGCCGCCGGGCCATAGAGCATGGCCGGCACAGGCGCGTGGAAGTGCAATTTCTTCGGCAGCGGCCCCATGAACACCTGCCACCAGATAACAATAGCGACGGCGACGGTCAGCACCGCGCTGACGACCACGACGGTCAACGCCAGCGGATCGTCAATGAAGGCTTCGATTAGTGTCTCTTTGCCGACGAAGCCGAGGAACGGGATCACCCCCGCCATCGAGATGCATGCCAGCCCGACCACGATGCCGAGGCCGCGCATCTTCTCCCACAAGCCGCCGAGTTTGTCGATCAAGCGGGTACCGGTGGCGTGATCTACGATGCCAGCGGAGAGGAACAACGGCGCTTTATACAGCGCGTGCGCCAGAATGCCGACCATCAACGCTTTGAAGCCCGCTGCTTCCGGCAGGCCGATCAACGCGACCAGCGCCCCCAACTTGGCAATCGTCGTATAGGCCAGGATGCCTTTAAGATCGACATGGCGCAATGCCAATACCGACCCCATCAATAGCGTGAACAAGCCCACGCCGACCAGTAGATTTTCCCACAAGGCGGTGTCACCCAGCGTCGGGTAGAACCGCGCCAGCAGATAGATACCGGCCTTGACCATCGTCGCGCTATGCAAGAACGCGCTCGCCGGGGAAGGCGCACTCATCGCCCCCGGTAGCCAGAAGTGGAAAGGGAATTGCGCACTTTTGGTAAAGGCCGCCAGGGCGATCAAGCCCACGATGCCGTTGTAATAGGGATGATCCGCCAGTGAGGTATTGAGGATTTCAGTATATTCCATCGACCCCGCTGCCGTGCCGATCAACAACAGGCCGACGACTAGCGCCAGACCACCCGCGCCGGTAATCATCAGGGCTTGTAGCGCCCCGCTGCGGGCGTCTTCGTACTTTGCACCTTTGAAGCCGATCAGCATAAATGAGGTGATGCTCGTCAGCTCCCAGGCGATGAACAGCGCCAGTAAGTTCCCCGCCATAACCAGCCACAACATCGCGCCGGTAAAGGTCAGCAACCAGCGGTAAAAGCGGATCATATCGGCGTCTTCGTCGAAGTAGTGCCCGGCATAGAAGAAAATCGCCGTGCCAACACCTGTCACCAGCGCCATAAACAACAGCGCCAATCCATCCATATAGAACGAGAGCATCAGGCCGAGATCCGGCACCCATTCGATGCTGCGTTGCAAGATCTCACCATCCGTAACCCGTGGGAGTTGCAACAGCGTGACGACAAACAGTGCCAGCAAACTGCCCGGTACAATGGCGATGAGTCCTCGCCGACCAACTGCGTCATATAGCAGCGGTGTAAACAGTGCCAGCAAAAATGGCACCGCCAAAAACAATATAAACTCCATGCAGACCTCCGTCGCTTTATTTCGAACACCGCAATAAATTTAGTCTAAAGAGGATTTATTGGTATGGATAAAAAAATTACCTGGATCAGGGAAATCTCATCTATATTAAAAATATAGAATAAAATAGCATTCCCCCAATTATTGGGGGAGAACATCATTATAGCATTAATCTCGTTTTAACAGCAGGATAATGCTATCCGCCGTAATTTTCACCAAATACCTCGATCATGCGATCAGTAAGGGTGCGGCGATCCGGTATTTTGATCAGACCGTCGCCCACCTGCCGGTGAGATCTGATATTGGCTTCGTTGATAGACCCGGTCACGATGTCCTCGGCGTCGAGTTGGCGCGCCGCCCGTGCCAGCGCGATTATCTGTCGTAACGAAAGATCAGTATAGACGTTATCTTCAAGGTCTTCAAGCAGTTGTGGCGCGTTATCGACCAGTTGCTCGAACACGTCCGGGTTACTGGCACGTTGGTAGATGGCGCGTGCCACCTGCATCTGGCGCATCCCGCGCACATAGTCGTTATCACCGTGCCGGGTGCGCGCAAAGCGTAGCGCGTCGTAGCCGTCAAGGGTGTGTGTGCCTGCGGAGAGATAAAACGGATCGTAGCCCCGCCCGCGATCCGGGTAGGTGGGGTCGTTGATGATGTAGCTGAGTTCAATTTCTACACCACCCATAGCATCCACAATCGCCTCGAACGCGGTGAAGTCAAACAGCATGTAGCGGTCGATGTAGATACCCAGGTTGTATTGCAACGTGTCCATCACGTAATAAGGGCCGTAGCCTTCTTGCAAGTCCTCGCCCTGTTGCAGCAGCGTATTGACCCGCACGAAATAGGGCGAATCTGGTGGTGTCAGATGCAAGTCACGAGGGATATGCAGCATTCCGATGCGTTCGTTGGCGGGGTCAATGCTCAACAGGATGATGGCATCCGTGCGTGTCTGGAAGGGGTCGCGGTCGGTCGGTCGGCGATCCATCCCCATGACCAGCACAGTAAAGCGCGACTCGCCGTCCCATGTGGGCGGTGCTTCCTGTGACTGTGCCGGAACCAGGCCGACACTCAGCGCGAAGATGAGCAGAAGAAACAGTCGTGTGATTGATCGTAACAGCATAGCATTCACTCTCATCATCTGTCAGATATGCCTTCTATTGTACACAATGCTTTTGGTGCATTGCCTGACGACTAATCGACGGTGTAGATAAACTCTAGCCACAGCCATACGGCAAATTAATTGTCAAAAACGTCAATATCCATCAGAATAGGGAAATGGGTTGCACGTTAATTGTGGCCTGTATGCGTTCTACACAAAATATAAGGGAAAAGCGAATGGTTAAACAGCACTTATTCTCGCGTAAATTCGGCGTGATGCTCGTCTTCGCGCTGTTAATTCTGGCCCAGGTCAGCGTGACCCAGGCCGCCACCACCAACACGCTCAACTGGGTGCCGGGTTGCGATGGCTTCACCAGCCAGGGCGGCAGCATCGAACTCGACCGGGATAACACCGGCAACGGGCGCGAAGTCTTTGAGATCGCCGCCGTCGATGGTGCCGGTCAGGTGATCTTTGGCCCGGTACAGGATTCTTCGTTCGTCGGGTCGAGCATCTCGGTCAAGCCGGGGGCGTCATTTGCATGGACAAGCCCGCCGACCGTCAATCCCATTTTGCTACGTGTGACCAGCCTCGCCGGGAACGGCTTCCGCGCACAGACCGTCTACGCCACACTTGGCACTTGCACCGAACTTGAGTCAGCCTTTGAAAGCGATGTCGTGCTCTTTGAAGGACTCGAAGACGATGCGGACGACATCACCAGTCCGTCCATTCCGTTGAACAGCGCCCCAACCCGCTCGGTAAATCCACCGAACGCCGGGGAGAACGAAGCCGGTTATCTGGTCGCGGCCTCACCAGGGCCGATCAACCTGCGCAGCGGTGATGGCCCGCAGTACACGGTCGTCGGGCAGGTCGTCGGCGGGGATCGTCTGCTAGTACGTGGGCGTAACGATGATCGCTCTTGGTGGCTGGTTGAAGCTGGTGGTCTGCGCGGCTGGATCAACGGGACACTGGTCATTATTCGCGGCAACCTGACGAATGTGCCGGTGGTGCCAGTAGACGGCGAAATCTTCCCGCCGCGCCTCTACATTTCGATCCCGTTTGCCGTCCGCACCGCGCCTTCGGTGAACGCTGCGCCGATCTGCGAGATTGCCGGCGGACGTGAGCACATCATCGCCGGGCAGAACGCGACTGGCACCTGGTTCTTGCTGAGTACAGAATGTCGCAATGGGTCAGCGGCTGTCGGCTGGATCTTCGCCGATAACGGCGCACTCCGTAATTCCGGTGATCTTTCCATCCCGGTTGTAGACTAAGGCGAAATAGCGACGGGCGGGTGGGGATCGTTGCCCCGCCCGTTTGTTTTATTGCCCGGTGACGTGCAAGGGTTTGATCTTGTAGATCACCCGTGTCTCTTTGCCGCGTAGTTCCGGGGTATTGGCGTAGAAATCATCACGATTGAAATACAATTTCGACAATTGGTGGATGTGCTCGAGCGCCCCTTCCTCCGTGATTTCCACCACTTCGCCGCGCACTTCCAGGTAGTTATACGGATTTTCCGGGTTGATCGCCAGCACCGTCACCCGCGGACGCTCGCGCATGTTTTCGTCCTTCTGCCGTGAATTAGTGGAGTTGACGAGGATATGCTCACCGTCATAACTGCACCAGACCGGTGTCGCCTGTGGGTGTCCATCCGGCATGGTCGTCACCAAACCGACGACGATAGGTTCTTCGAGTAAATTCTTCAGGTTGTCAGGGATCACGTTCGACATACAAGTCTTCTTTCTACGAGAAAAATATAAATACTACTGAATGACGTACTCTGCGGACAGCGGGCCAATGACGCCACTTTCATCAACAGCGGCGATGGCGAGGGCGGCATAGTCCCCCCAGATGTCGGTCGGGTTGGTGATATTGTCGTTCCAGGGGAACCAGTTGTCATAGGCCAGTGACCCCGGACGGCGCAGCACCACGTAATATTGGTCTGCGCCCGATACCGGGTCCCACACCAGGGAGCGCATCCCGTTGCCGTCGTCGCGCAGGCTGATATTTTCCGGCGGGCGCGGGCCGTCGGAAAGCGCCATCATGTAGCTGAGGATGGTCTGTGTGGCGCTGACCATGTATTCCGGCTCGATCTTATCCAGCGTATCGCGGGTTTCACGGTTATAGTGGTCTTCAAACGCCTCGATAAAGCGCACCGCCGGGTATCCTTCTTCGTCAAATGAGAAGTGGTCACCGAAGCGCCCTTCACGGTCGAGGTCGTTCATCACGTTGACCTTGAGGGTTTCGTCGGTCAGCCCATAACCGAATTGCATAAAATCTGCCATGCGTGCCAACTGCCGCGAGGCCGGTTGATCCGACGAGTACGCCCGGATCTCCGTGTTATTAATTTCCCCTTGCGTGTTGTTGACGCTGCCGACGGTGTCGATGTTAATCATCGCAATCAGATCAACATCGTATTGTTTGATGTAGTCACGCACGAAGGTGCGGCTGCCCTGCCGGTTGTGCTCTTCTGCGGAAAATAACACGAACATCACAGTGGCACGCGGCGGTTTCTGGCTCAGGATGCGGGCCAGTTCCAGCACTACCGCCACACCGGAGCCATTATCTGCCGCGCCGGGGGCGTTGCCGCTCGCGTCGAGCAGGTCATCGGCGCGGCTGTCATAATGTGCGCCGATCACGATGGTACCTGCGCCGGTTTCCGTCCCTTGTAGATACCCGACGACGTTGTATTGTTGGGTGGTTTTGCCGTCCCCCGTCGTTGCCTGGAAGGGATGTTCCATGATGGTAAAGTTGACATCCGCCGGGGACTGGTTCTGGATCAGCGTCATCTGGTCGTAGATGTAACGCCGGGCCGCACCGATGCCCTCAGTCGCGGAAGTCTGCGATGAGTTGACATGCCGTGTGCGGAAGCCTACCAGCGCCTCAACGTGCCGGTACAGGTTATCCGCGTTAACTTCCTGCATCATCTGGTACAGACGATCTTCGACCTGTAGCACGGGCGACCCACTCTGCACGCTCTGGTCGCTGTTGCCACCACCACCACCAACCGGGTCTTGCAGACCAAGCGTGGCCTGGGCGGTCGGTGCCGGGCCATTGTTGAGGCTGCCGCGTGGGACGAGCGTAGGTGGTGTCTCCGTCGTTGAACTCAAGTTGCAAGCGATAGTTACGAAGCTCAACCAGACTAGCACGAAAAACACTTTACGAGTGGAACGTGTCATAGGGATCACCGCGATCGTCTCTTATCATCTCAGTCATTACCTCTATTGTATGCTAACGCCAGCGGATGTAAACCGGTGACGCTACAACGTGGTACAGGCGTCAGGTGTGCGTTTAGTCTCCGGCCTGGTCTTCGAGCTGCTTGGCCTCGACCCACAGCCGGTCAGCGTAATCGGCAAACTCCGGGCCGAATTCGTACATCTCCTGCGCATATTCGCGCAACAACCGGATGTTACGCCCCTCCAGTATCAAAAGACGCTCGTAAGCGGGGCTTTTCATCTGCACTGGCAGTTTACGTTGCGTATCCAGCGCCAGCGCCGCCCGGATTTCTTCGCCATCGCGGGTGCGCATCAGCGTGCGTGTGAATAGGTCTTGCAGCTTTTCGTAATCCGCAGTACGGACAGGCTGCTGGTGCATCCCAAGATACTTATAGGCGATTTCTGCCAGGGTCGGTGGGGAGAATTTCTTTGCCATGAGTTGCCTCCATTTGATCTACACAAGAACTTTTGAAGTTCTGCATTTTGGTGTTACATGCTGTATGGGGTGAAGAAGGGGTTTACGCTCATGTTTCCATTGTAGAACGGGCTACTTTCCATGAAAACCGTGAGTTGCTTATTTCAAAAATTCCATTCTTGTGGAAAGATAAGCAGCGTTTACGCCGACAAATACCTGAGAAGTAGAGCCGATAATGAGAAAACATATTTCTTTCCTGCTGCTGATGCTTGCCCTGATTCTGGTCGCTTGCTCCCCAGATGGGCCAGGGATCTTCCGCGAGGAAGCGCGCAATCAAATGACCGAAGTACGCCAGGGTATCCATGAGGCCCGTGAACTGTCTCAGGCGAATTCATCTTTACCCCCGAACGATTTCATCAATTGTAACCGCATCTTGAACGTCTTTGGTCGTGGGCCAGCTCGCTTATACAGTGGCGCGGGGACCGTCACCGAGCACGAGCGTTTCTGGCATGCCTTTGACCTCGCATCGGATGACACGGAAGTCTTGAATGCCTTCAGGGATTTGCAACTCCCGCCTGCGTATGCATATTACGATGAAGATGTTCGGGTGCTTTTCACCACCAGTGATGATTGTGCCCGTTCAGAGATCGAAAGTTACACCGAAGAAGAACTCGTCGTCTACGGGCATGAGTACGTCAATTCGCTTCAGAATAACTCCGACAATTTGAATTTACGTTCGGTCA
Source organism: Anaerolineae bacterium (assembly GCA_034437515.1). Classification (GTDB taxonomy): domain Bacteria; phylum Chloroflexota; class Anaerolineae; order Aggregatilineales; family Phototrophicaceae; genus DAOTTX01. The sequence goes on along the minus strand of DAOTTX010000245.1, from coordinate 48,720 downwards.
TCACGTCGCTGCGCAGCACATTAGATACACGGCTGACGGCGAAGTCCCTCTACGAAGGGGATGCCTCATGGACGAACAGCCTTTACCTACAAACCCGCGACGACGCCGAAACCATCGCTGAAATCACCTATGCGGATATGACCCAGGATCGTTTTACCGATGGCACCCCGCAGATCATCCAGGCGGAACTCCTGTTCCCGTTGGTAGAGGGTGAGGCATTCGTACAGGCACTCTATGAGCGCGGGCAGGCCATGCTCGACGGTGAAGTGTCACTCGAAGACACACCCGCCTGCCTGGAAGCCGAAGTGCTGGAAGCCAGCAGCGACCCGGCCACCGAATTTGACCCGGATGCAGACCCGCTAGAGTTCGTCAATGCGTGGGTGTTCGTCAACTGTGCCTACCTGGAACCTTCCGAGCGCCCCCAATCGACCGAGCATATCATTCACCCGGATCGCTACTTTGCCGGGGATGCCCCGGTTGATGTCGAAGTCATCACGCTGGACGAACTCATCGACGTCTTTGACATTAATGCCCCGGCACCCGCCGCGCCAGCAGGCGGACTTGCTGGCGGGGGTGGCCTGGCAGGGGGTGCTTCAGGCGAAGCCGCTGCCGACGAAGAAATCGACGATGAAGTAGTGGATGCTGAAGCCACCGAAGAAATCATCACGCTGGAAAATGCCGTCGAAGAAGAGGAATTTACGGTTGACGCCTGGGTAGAAATCCGTGATGACACGCTCGGCGAGTTCTATTTGCGGCAGTACCTCAGTACGCAGCTCGATGAAGCGACCGTCGATGCCGCTGCAACCGGCTGGGGCGGGGACAGCTATATTCTCTACTATCACCCGACACGCGATGAGTATATCTGGGTGGCGCGGTTCGCCTGGGACACACCCGAAGACGCCGACGAGTTCATCGAGGCTTATCAGACATTCGCCGAGGCACGACAGGGCAGTGACGCCGAAACCCAACCGAACCGTGCGGCTTGCTGGCAGGGCGAGGACGATGTGCTTTGCTTGCAGATCGACACTGCCAGTTATGCCGACGTAAGCGAGAACAGCGAAGTTGCGGTCAGCTCCGCGCCGGATCTGGAAACGGCACTCGCCGCGCTGGATGCACAGATCGCCGTCGAGGACGAGGAAGAGGACGAGGACGAGTAATCATGTTTATTACCTTTGAAGGCGTCGATGGTAGTGGCAAGACCACGCAGGCCCGCCTGACCGTTGATTACCTCGAACAATGCGGCTATGACGTGCTTTATACCCGCGAACCCGGCGGTACATCTATCGGGAATCAGGTGCGCGAGATTTTGCTGGATAACATGGAAAATGTCGATATGCACGCCCGCACCGAACTGTTGCTGTTCTGTGCGTCACGGGCGCAGCTTGTCGCGGAGGTGATTAACCCACACCTCGAAGGCGGCGGCGTTGTGATCTGTGATCGCTACATCGATTCGACGTTGGCCTACCAGGGCTACGGGCACGGCCTCAGCCTGAAGGCGCTCAAAAATGTGATTAGCTTCGCCACCGGCGGCCTTTTGCCGGATGTCACGCTGCTGCTGGAACTCACGCCGGCGGCGGCGCTGCGCCGCCGGGCGAAGGGCACGCTCTTCGGTGAGGATTGGAACCGGCTCGATGATATGAACCTGGAATTTCACGAGCGTGTGTATAAGGGCTACCGCGAACTACGACTCGCGGAGCCAGCCCGTTTCACGGAGATCAGCGCCGCTGGCACGCCGGAAGCCATCCAGGGGGAGATTCGCAAGACACTCTCAGAGTATCTCGACCTGCCCCGCCTGCGCTACGCCGACGGACGACACAACTAACCGCCCTCAATGACCTTGTGAAATAAGTCGTGGAGCTGCTCGTAACCCGGCAACGGCTTATAGAGCAGCACCGCCGCATCGACGGTTTCGATGGCCTCTTGCTCTTGCATGGGGGACATCTTATAAGCCGTCATCAGGATGATGGGCATGGCTTTCAGGTGCTGGCTCTGGCGGATGCGCTGACCGACCTGCAAACCGTCCATCTTCCCCGGCAGGCGAATGTCAAGCAGCGCCAGTTCGGGCAGTTCCTCGGTGTAATTGCCGCTCTCGACTTCTTCCAACCATGCGATGACCTCCTCACCATCCACAAAAGAGAGGCCATTCACGCCCATCATGTCGTACATTGCCAGCACCATCTCGTAGAGATCCGGTTCGTCTTCGATGACCATCCAGGTTGACACGGTAAAGGCTCCTCGTTGGGTGCATATTCTTCGATCTATGTTCCATTTTAAGCTGTCGTGGTGGTGGTGGCAACTATTCCCCGGCAGAACCCGGCGACGATTTTTTCGATTGCTGCTTGTCGCTTAGATCATGCTCGACTTTATCCATGCTCTCGCCCTTGAGCAGTTTTTGCGTCGCGTCGTGGTAGTCTTTGCCCAGGCGCGGATCGGCACCGCCGACCTGCTGGAACATCTCCCCGACCTGCCGTGAATCGCCCGACTCCATCACAGAAAGCATCTCATTAGATGACATCTTGCTGAAATCCTGCGACGGGGCTTGCATGTTGATCTGCCCGATCAAACGAGAGAGCGCCGCACTATCGCATTCCGGGCAGGTGGGTGTTGCATCGTCATAAGCGGTGTAGGTTTTGTAAAATAGTGAGAAACGATTGCCGCAATCCTTGCAGCGATAATCATAAGCGGGCATTCTGCTTTCCTCGCAATGTGTGCTATCGTTGAGATACTATATCGTATGAACGTTAGAATCGAATTGAAATATGTCCTCTCCAAACGAAGAAAAACCGCGCAAATCACACCCGCTAGAGCGCCCTGCACCGCCACCACGTCCCGCCGGGGGCGAAGGCAGCAGCCAGCGCGGCACACTGCACATCCCGCTGGGTCGTCCGATTGCGACCAATGTCTTGATCGGCATCAACGCGCTGGTGTTCGTGGTGATGTTCTTCCTCGTCACCGAGTTGCAACGCGCCGATGCGTATGCGTGGGGTGCGACCAACAAAATCGCCGTCTTGGAAGAAGGGGAGTTCCACCGCTTGTTTACCGCGATGTTCCTACACGCCAACATCGCGCATATCTTCTTCAATATGTATGCGCTGTGGGCCATCGGGCAGACGGTCGAGGCGTTCTTCGGCACACCGCGCTACGTGCTGATCTATTTCCTCGGCGGGTTGGGCGGTTCGGTGTTGAGTGTGATCTTCAACCCGGCGAGTGTGGTTTCGGTAGGGGCATCAGGCGCGGTGTTTGCCATCTTCGGGGCGCAGATTGTGTTTCTCTACAAGCATCGTAAGCTGTTTGGGGAGATGGCACAGCGCCAGTTACGCCAGTTGATTATCATCGGCGGGATCAACTTCGCTTACGGCATCCTCACCAGTTTCAGTGACACGGGTGTCTCGATTGATAACTGGGGGCATCTGGGCGGTCTGCTCGGTGGGATGCTGATAACGTGGTATCTTGGGCCGTTGTTTATGTTGCAGCGCAAAGCCAACACCGAAACAAACTTCGAGGCCGTGGACGTCAACCCATTGGAGCAAAATTATCAGGCTGCAATCGCTTACTTCTCCGGCCTGTTGCTGCTGCTGATCATCGCAACGGTGCTGACCTGATGGAACGGACGCACGTTTACAACGCGGATTTTAACCGGCGATGATTGACCCACAGGTGCTGGCGTTCGCCGGGGCGGTCGCGCTGTTAACCATTACGCCCGGTGCGGATACGATGATGGTGATTAAAAATGTGCTGGCTTATGGACGCGGTGCCGGTTTCCTGACCGTGTTCGGCGTCTGCTCTGGCTTGCTGATCCACGCGGCGCTTTCCGGCCTCGGTCTTTCGGTCATCCTGCTGCAATCCGCGCAGGCGTTTATGCTGGTGAAGACGTTAGGCGCAGTCTACTTGATTTACCTCGGCGTGCGGTCGGTCTGGGGATTCTGGCGCAGCGACACGGACGCGCACGACCTCAACACCACGCATATGGAAACACGCACGCTGACGCAAGCCTATCGTGAGGGGGTTATCACCAACGTGTTGAACCCGAAGGTGGCGGTGTTCTATCTCGCGTTTCTGCCGCAGTTCCTCAACCCCGGTGATCCGGTGCTGGTGAAATCTGTGCTGCTGGCGTGCATTCACTTCGTCTTTGGGGTGATCTGGCTCTCAGGCGTCACCCTGGCGATCAACACCGTGCGCGAGGCGCTGACCCGTCCCCGCACACGGCAAGCGTTGGAAGCGGTCAGCGGGTTAGTGCTGATTGGCCTCGGCTTGCACCTCGCGCTAGAACCGCGTTAAACTTGCCCTTTTACCGGTCGTAGTGTGCGCCCAGGTTGGCACGTTTCTAAATTGCCATCCGGGGATTTTCTTGTAGGATAGAACATCTTGTAACTGATGACGTTAGGATAATTATGTACGTTGACCGTTCAGAAAGTCGCTACTCGTCGCGTGGTTGTGCGATTGTCATGGTGTTGATCGTGCTCGGTGTCATCGCGTGCAGCGGTATGATTTACGGCGCGGTAGAATATCGCTGCATACGAGATGCGGACTTGTGGTTGCCGCAGTAGCCTAATTCCGAATTGATTGATTCCGATGTGGATACGCTGTTTCAACGCTTCGGCATCGGTGATACGACACTGGTCTATTATTCGCCAGACACACAGATTGACATCCGCAACTGGTATTTAGAGAACGAAAGCGAACTGGAAGACGAAGACCGCCGCCGTCGCTCCGGTGTGGGGTTACCGACGTGGCGCTTGATGCCAGCATCCGACCCCGAAGGCACGTTTATCATCCACACGATGGAATGTGCGCCTGATCTGGCGAACTTCTAAGCGGTCTGGTCAGATGCCGGAGTATCCGGTATTCTTCTAACAGCGACTAAGAAAGAGGATTAACGTATGCCAAAGCCCCCCTTCCTGACGGCCCTTCAACAAGAAATTCCGCTCATCGCCGATGGTGCGATGGGGACTCTGCTTCACCAGCGCGGCGCGGCGATTGACGCTTGCTTCGACGTTTTGAATATGTCCGAACCGGCGATGATCGAGCAGGTTCATCGTGATTACATCGACGCCGGTGCCCGTTTAATTGAAACCAACACCTTCGGCGCGAACCGTTATAAGCTCAATGAGTACGGCCTGGGTGACAAGGTCGAAGCGGTTAACACCACCGCTGTGGAGATCGCCAAGCGTGCCATCGCCGCCAGTGGACGCGATGATGTGTACATCGCCGGGTCGGTCGGCCCGTTGGGGATACGGATGCGGCCTTACGGACGCATCAACGAGGTGGAAATGCGTACCGCGTTTGTGCAGCAGATCCGCGCACTGGTCAAAGCCGGTGTCGATGTGCTGCTGCTGGAGACGTTCACCGACCACGACGAGATTTTGACCGCGCTGGAAGTCGTCAAGTCGGTACGGCTGAACGACGAGGTCGCACTGCCGGTCATCTGCCAGATGACGTTTGCGCCGGACGACCGCACCATGCTCGGCTTTACCCCGGCGCGGGTCGCCAGTGAGCTACATCGCGCTGGTGCGGACGTGATCGGCGTCAATTGCAGCACCGGCCCTAACCAGATCGCCGGGATACTGCAAAAGATGCGCGATGCCGTACCGGAAGCGCGTTTTTCCGCGATGCCCAACGCCGGTTTCCCCGAAGCCAGCGCCGGGCGCATTATGTACCCGGCGACGGCGGATTACTTCGGCGACTACGCGCTGACGTTTAAAGCGATTGGCGCATCGATCATCGGCGGGTGCTGTGGCACCACACCCGACCACATCGCCGCCATGCGCGAAGCGTTGGACGACCCGCAGCGCATCGCCGCCTTTATTGAGATTATCGACAACAAACAAGAAGCGAGTGACAAGCTCCCGGCACTGCCGACCACATTGGCGCAGCGCCTCACCGCCGGGAAGTTCACCGTCACCGTAGAGATGGCACCGCCGCGCAGCTACGCGGTCGATAATCTGCTGGAAAGCGCCCGGTTGCTACGGGATGCCGGGGCCGATCTGCTCGACGTGGCAGACACCCCCGCCGCCCGGATGCGTATGAGTCCCTGGGCGGTGGCGCACCTGCTCAACACGCAGGTCGGCATGGAAACCGTGCTGCACTTCCCCACACGCGGGCGCAACCTGCTGCGCGTACAGGGTGATCTGCTGGCGGCACACGCGCTTGACCTGCGTAATCTTTTCGTCACAATGGGTGACCCCACCAAAATCGGCGACTATCCCGAAGCGATGGATCAATACGACATTGTGCCGTCCAAGCTAATTGGCCTCATCAAACAGAAGATGAACAACGGCGAGGACATGGCCGGTAGCAGTATCGGACAGCCGACCGCCTTCACCGTCGGGTGTGCGTTGAATATGTTCGCAGACGACCTCGAACGTGAGATCAAGCTGACGGTCAAAAAGCAGGACGCCGGGGCGGATTTTGCGCTCGGTCAATCTGTGTTTGATCCGCGTAAAGTCGAGCAATTCTTGCGACGCTACGAGGAAATCACCGGCGAAACCTTCCGTCTGCCGGTGCTGATGGGTATTCTGCCGTTGTACAGTCTGCGACATGCGCAGTTCTTACATAATGAGGTGCCGGGGATCAACATCCCGCCGCATATTATGAAGCGTATCGAGGACGCCGGCGACGACGCCCCGCAGGAAGGGGTACGCATCGCCCAGGAATTGCTGCGAGACGTGGCGGGGATGGTCGCTGGCGCGTATGTCATCCCGGCGTTCGGGAAGTATCACCTCGCGGCTGAAGTCGTCGATGCCGTGCCGGTGATGGCTTAACGCCGGCGATCCGGCGGAGGGCGGCGCAGGTTATCGAAGCGGTCACGGTTGGGGTCAATACTCGGCGGTTGCCGGTTGCCGGAGGGCGGCCCCTCCTCGAAGGGCTGCATACGCGGGCCTTGCTCGTCGCGGGTTTCAAACTGACCGCGTGTAGGGACGGCTGTACTGTCAAGCACGCGGTTGAACAATGCGCCGATGGCAAATCCCAGCGCGAAGATGCCGATGATGCGGCTGGCCTGCCCGGAAAGGTCAAAGACTATGTACAGCAAAAAGACATCCAACGTGGTGAGGATGGCGATGGTCAGCGACCGCCGCCGGTTCTGCCCACTACCGCGAAATGCCTCCAAAAAGTAAAGCACACCGTAACCGGTGATGATCCCGAAGAACGACGGAATCACGACGGTGAAAAATGAAAGATCGAAGTCGTCCGTGTTTTCTGCGGGTGTGGAAATGCCGCCCGTCAACGACCCATACATCAGAATTAACAGAATGCCGACCAACCAGCCGAGCGCGTACCCGGCGTATTCTTTTTCGCGCCATGCCCATTGCGTCAGCGACAGCAAAATGCCCATCAACAGCAGGAAAACTAGAAGCTGGCTGAGTACAATGCTTTCGATAAATTCAACCATCGGTCGTTTACACCCTCGTTTTTAGTTGCGTAGAGCTTATTATAGCGCAGCATTTTGCCTTTAGCGCGGTTTAATCGCACAGAGCGTTTCTGATGAGACCTCAATGATTGATCTATTGGGAAGTGTGGCGCATGAGGCGATATATGGTGATCTGATATGCGTGAGCAGACCAACGCTCCGGCGGCGAGAAGCCCCGCCGCCGCAGAAAATACGCTGTTAGTTCAGTTGCAGGGCTTCGGCAGTGCCGTCATCGCCGCGCCAACGCTGTACCAGCCCGACCGAAGGCACATCGAAGAAGCGCCGGAACACCTGGTAGTAGTACATTTCCTCTTTCGTGCCGATCTTGATCCCGGCTTCCTTGAGGACGTGCTGCTGCATCATGGCGAAGTCCGCATCGCTGATGTCGCGCTCGGCGATTTCATCGAAGACGTGTGATGACCCCGCGCCTTTGCTGAACTGGCTCTTGACGCGCCAGACCACCTCTTCGGGGATGAGATGCTCGAACGCCTTGCGCAGCGCCCACTTCTCGACGGGTTCATCACCGTAGATTTTCTGCTCAATGGGCACCTTGAACGATAGGTCGATGAAGGCCGTATCAAGGAACGGCACTCGCGCTTCCAGGCTGTGCGCCATTGACATACGGTCGCAGCGGATCAGGTTGGAGGTGTGCAGTGCGTCCGTCGCCATGACCAACTCGCGGTGAAGGTCATCAGTGTCGATGGTTTTGTAGTACTCGTACCCGGCATAGAGTTCGTCCGCGCCCTCGCCGGAAAGCACGACGGTCACATGCTGCCGCGCCAGTCGTGAGAGGAAATAGTTCGGGATGGCACTACGCACCAGCGAGGGATCAAACGATTCCAGATGATAGATCACATCCGGCAGCGCCTCGATCATCTCCTCGACAGTGTAGATGTACTCGTGATGCTCTGTGCCGAGATGCTCAGCGACCTTACGGGCGTATTGTAAGTCTTCGCTTTCCTCAAAGCCGACCGCGAACGAATGCACATGCGGCAGCGCCTGGCTGACCAGCCCGGCGATGATGGAGCTATCCAGCCCGCCGCTGAGGAACACACCGACCGGCACATCTGCCATCAGGCGTTTGCCCACAGCCTCACGCAGTGACTCGTAGATTTGTTCGATCTCGGTGGTGGGTTCATCAGCGTTTTGTGTGCTTTCACCGAGATTGTAGTAACGGGTGAAGCCGTCTTTGAGGGTGTACCAGTGACCGGGCGGGAATTCTTCGATCTCCGTAACCAGATGTTGCAACGCCTTGATCTCGGAGCCGAAGTAGAGTGTATCGCCGTCCCAGCCATAGTACAGCGGCTTAATCCCCAGCGGATCACGCGCCAGCAGCAGGTCGTCTTTAGTAACCAGCGCAAAGGCGAACATGCCGTCGAGGTAGCGTACCGCTTCCGCGCCGTGCTTTTCATACAACGCGAGGATGACCTCACTGTCGGAGTCGGTCAGATAGTTGTAATCGTCGTACTCGGCGCGGAGTGCCTCGTGGTTGTAAACCTCGCCGTTGGCGACAAGCCATGCACTGCCATCGGCAGTTTGCAGCGGCTGGTCACCGGTTTCGAGATCGACAATGGCGAGGCGGGTATGGCCTAGCACGGCGTTATGTTGAATAGTCGTATGCTGCCCATCCGGGCCGCGATGAGTGATTCGGCTTAGGTAGTCTTTCAGGTCTTCGGTTTGACCATGAACACCAATAATGCCACACATAATGTGTTGGGTATTGCTCCTGAAGTTTCTTGTATATAGACGTAAGCAACCTATCACATGCGGTTAAACGCTTCAATAAGAATCGGTGATTGTCTCATCTATAACTCATTTTTATGGTTCCCGATCTTAATCAAAAATGGAAAGCTTGTTCGTTTATCATGAAGTTGTCTGTACCCTGGCGGTTTCATCCGCTAGAATACGCTCGATAATCGCAAATACTAACGAAGGAATATGCGATGAATAGCCTTGAAAACTTCCCGCCCGTCAAGTGGGCGATGACTCACCCCCGCCTTGCCGGTTGGATTGTGCTTTCTGCCGGGATGGTCATCTTGCTAGTGATCGAAGCGCGGGATGTCGGCCTGGCCGCCGGGAACTGGATCGCGCTGATCGTGATGACGGTGCTGGTCGCCGGGTTATGTATCTGGATCGTCAGTTGGGAAGACATGGACGACTCCGACCCGGTGGACACTGCGACGGATACGCCCACCGTCACAGCAGACGAGGACGACACCCCCACCAAGACTGAAGTCACCAGCAACCCATAGACACCGGACGAAAAACAGGGACACAGCCGGTCGGCTATGTCCCTGATCGTGTAACGTCTAATCCGATTCACGCTGCCCGATGATGGACTTGGCGATCTGGATGATGATCGTCGGGATGATGCTGCCCGCGATGATAAACGGCCAGAGCTGCGCGGTCGGGACTGCCGTACCGAGCAGATTATTAAAGCCGGGCACCAACACAGACGCGAAGATCAAGACGCCGGAAAGCACAATCGCGCCCCACACCCAGCGGTTGCGGGTGATGTCGTTATTGAACGGTGAGGCGTCGTTGTCGCGCATGTTGAACACATGCCACAGCCTACCGAGGGCTAACGTCAGGTAGGCGCTGGTGATGACCTGCGTCTCGCTGACGTCGAGCGCGGTTTGGGCGTAGGCGAAGACCGCCAGCGCCGCCGCTGCGATCACGACGCTGTAGCCGAAGATGCCCATCCAGCGATCACGGGTGAGCACCGGCTCGTTCGGGTCACGCGGGGCATTTTTCATCACATCACCACTGCCCGGCCCCACACCCAATGCCAGCGCCGGGAACACGTCAATAATGGCATTCAAGTATAAGATTTGCAGCGGCAGCAGTGGCAGCGGCACCGCAAACAACGAAGCCACCCCGACGATGAGAATCTCGCTCAAGTTGCCGGAAAGCAAGAAGATGATGAACTTGCGGATGTTGCCGAAGATAATCCGCCCCTGTTCGACCGCCAGCGCAATCGAGCCGAGCGCGTCGTCTTGCAGTACCATGTCGGCGGCTTCTTTGGCGGCCTGCGTGCCACGTTTGCCCATCGCAATACCAATGTCGGCCTTTTGCAGCGCCGGGGCATCATTGACTCCGTCGCCGGTCATGGCGACACGCTTACCGTCCTCCTGATACAGTTCGATCAGCGAGAGCTTTTCTTCCGGCGTGATGCGGGCGAAGATGGTCGAGTTGCGCATGGCCTTGAGTTCGTCTTCTTGTAGGCCGTCGCTCACATCCAGCTTATGACCGGGGACGACATCGGCGTCTTCATCGGCAAGGCCGACCTGTACACCGATGTTCCGAGCGGTTTCGGCCTGGTCACCGGTGAGCATGATGACTTTGATCCCTGCGCTCTGGAACTCGGCGATGGCATCCGGCACGGCTTCGCGCGGCGGGTCAACCAGACCAACCAGGCCGACGAGCGTCAGGTCTTCGTAAGGCTCAGCGTCGGTACTGCTGACCGTCTTATACGCTAATGCCAGCATCCGCAAACCATCGGCGGCGAGTTCTTTGTTACGCTCTCGCCAGTGGTCGCAGTCGTCGTCGTTGAATGACTGTGTTTCATCACCTTCTGTCGTTTTGATCTGTGTGCAGGCGTCAAAGACCGCTTCCGGCGCACCCTTGACCGCGACGTAATAATCGCCGTCCTGTTTGTGGTAGGTCGCCATCATCTTGGTTTCGCGGTCGAAAGGCACCTCGCGTTCTTCCGGCATCGCTTCGAGCAGTTGCGGACGACTGAAGCCGTGTTTGCGTCCGGCGTTTATCAACGCAACTTCCAGCGGATCACCGCCGACCGTATCGCCGCCGTCATCGTCCTCTTTTTGTTCTTCGTCACCTTTCGACCCATTCACGTTGACCTGACTGCACAACATCCCGATGCGCAGGGCTTCTTTCAATACGGGCGACTCGTCAGGGTCGGCGGCTTGTTCTTGCTCACGCCATTGGAACGCTTGCGCGTCATCATCTTTGACTTCGACTTCGGCACCACCGGCGAAGGCGTAACGGGCGACACTCATCTCGTTTTCGGTGAGCGTGCCGGTCTTGTCGGTGAACAGCACGTTGGTCGCCCCCAACGTCTCGACCGTTTCCAACTTTTCGACCAGCGCGTTACGATCCGCCATGCGGCGCATCCCGTTGGCTAGCGCGACGGTCGCCACGATGGGCAAGCCTTCGGGGATAGCGGCAACGGCAAGCGCAATCGCGGTCTCGATCATCAGCGAGACCTCTTTGCCGGAAAGCAACCCCGCCACCGCCACGAGAATAGCGACTACAATCGTGAAGCCCCCTAACCGCTTGCCGAGAGCGTCCAGCCGTTCTTTGAGGGGCGTTTCCCCGGCGTCGGCTTCTTCGACCAACTCGGAAATGTGACCGAGTTCGGTGCCCATGCCGGTAGCGACCACCACGCCTTCGCCTGCGCCGCGTGTGACGGTCGTCCCTTTAAACAGCATGTTGTCCTGTTCCGCGAGTTCAGTGTCGGCGTCGATGGCTTCCGTCTGTTTGGTGACCGGCACCGATTCGCCCGTCAACGGAGATTCATCGACCTGGAGCTTGGATGCTTTAATCAAGCGCACGTCAGCGGAAATGACCGCGCCCTCATCGACAAGCAGCACATCACCGGGGACGATCTCCTCCGCTTCGATCTCCTGCACACTGCCGTCTCGCCGTACCTGCGCGTTGACCTTGCTCATCTCTCGCAGGGCTTGCATGGAACGCACCGCCCGCATCTCTGTGGTAAAGCCGATCACCGCGTTGACGGCAATCGCCAGCAAAATCGCGACCCCTTCGATGAGGTCACCGAAGGCGAACGACGTCACACTGGCGATGAGCAGCAGCAACACGACGATGCTCTTGAATTGTTCAATTAGAATTTCCCACGCGCTGCGCGTCTCGGATTCACGTAGGCGGTTGCGACCGTGCTTATCTAACCGCTGTTGGACTTCCTGGTCGCTCAGGCCTTGCTGCGCGTCTACATCAAATCCCTGCAAAACATCATCAACGGATTTATCGATCCATTGTTTATTATCGTTTTTCTCGTCAGGCATCACCCCTCCTTAGCTCATGATACATTTTTTCTCACCCTACCGTTATAAAGTGAGACTTTGTATAAAATCGACTGAACCGTGCCCATACAGCAGATGAGTCGCCGCATAATAGAGGCGTCATTCGTCATTTACCGGAGCCATTATGCACGTTCATCTCACCTATACGCCTGACCAGCTCGATTTCCTCCGCACCCACTTGAATGAAGGTGTCACACTTTCCACCGGCGACGAGGTGCCAGCAGAAACGGTCGTGCTGGTCGCCGGACGCCCGACGAAAGCACAGCTTGAGGCCGCGCCCGGCCTGCGGGTGCTGCTGATCCCGTTTGCGGGGTTGCCGAGCGTCACGCACGAGCGCATGGCGAACTACCCACAGATCGCCGTGCATAACCTGCACCACAACGCACCGATGACGGCGGAGATGGCAATCGCGCTGTTGATGGCGACCGCCCGCTATCTGGTGCCGGTGGATCGGGTATTTCGTAGCGGAGACTGGCGACCGCGTCATGAGGGCGCACCGGCCCTCATCCTCGATGACAAGTCCGCGCTGGTCTTGGGGTATGGGGCGATTGGTCAGCGGGTGGCGGCGGTCTGCCGGGCGTTGGGCATGGACGTCCACGCCATCCGGCGCACACCCTCAGCCGACCCGCATCTGCATACACCCGACGAACTCCACACGCTGCTGCCGGAAACAAACGCACTGATCTGCTGTTTGCCAGGGACGCCGGCAACCGAGAGCATGATCGGCGCGACGGAACTGCTGCTGCTGCCACGCGGCGCGGTCGTGGTCAACGTGGGGCGGGCGGCGGTGTTCGACCAGTGGGCGCTCTATGAGGCGTTGCGCACCGGGCATCTACACGGCGCGGGGTTGGATGTGTGGTATACCTATCCGGGTTCGGTCGAGGCACGGGCTAACACACTACCCTCCGATGCGCCGTTCTACCAGTTGGAAAATGTAGTGATGAGTCCGCATCGCTCCGGCGCGTTGAACGTCCCCGAATCAGAACAGCGACGGCTGCGGGCGCTGGCGGTGAGCATCAACGCCGCTGCTCGTGGTGAGGCCATCCCGCATCCGGTAGATGTAGACGCAGGCTATTGATATTGATGTAGAATAGAACTGTAATGTAGTGTAAGCGAAAGATCAGTTTTGATGTTAAAGATCACCCAACACACCCCGGATAAAATGATTCTAGAAGATAAACGACGTAACGCCGGGATCGCCGCCGCCCTGTTTACGGTCGTCAGCGCGGGGATGGTGTTGCTAACAGCGGTGCAGGCTTACGAGGCCTTCATCGTACATGGCGGCAAAGACTTGATGTTCTGGCGTTATGTGGGTGTGGGGTCGTTTTTGCTTATCGGCATCGGGCTGACCGGGCTGGGGCTGATGGCGACGCTGCACTTCCTCTACGGCGTGACCTGGACGTTGGACAAAGATACCGAAACCGTCACCATCGAGGGCACGGCGATGCTGCGCCGCACCCAGCAGAGCTACCCGATTTACGGCGTTTCTCGCCTGGACATCGAACGCAACGCCGAGGCGCGTGCTTACGGCGTGTTCCTCGTATTACGCAGCGGGGAACGTGTGCCCATCACCGCATATGCCGCCATCGACCATGAGTACATCGAGCCGGTTATCACACAGGTACGGGCGTTCCTGCGTTCGGTTGGCGGGTCTATTCCGCGTTGAAAAGATGCTCAGGGTCAACGGTCGTCAGGCCGTGTGTGGTCTTTTCCCAGTAGAACGGCTTGCGGATCAACTGGTAGAGCGCGATATACGCGGCGATGGAGTGCAACACCCAGTACAGCGGATTGGTAAAACTGTACAACAGCAGCCGATCTCGCGAGCGTCGGACGGAGGCCAGCAGGTTTAACACGATTACCGATAGATTGCCCACAACCAGACTAAACATGGCGATTTCCCATACCCAGCCATAAAACAGTTGACTGAGCCATGCCGGGTCAAAGAACAGCCAGATCAAGAACAGGCTCCACATGATCGGATTAATCAAGAACACCCACACCGTCCCGCCGATGAAAAATTGATAACTCAACCAGTCCTTCAAGCCGAGCTTGCGCAGCAGCCCCAACGGATTGCGGTTGTGGACGAGCCACGTCTGCATGTAGCCTTTGATCCAGCGACTACGCTGGCGTAACCAGTTGCCGAGCTTCTTGTTGGCTTCTTCATAAGTGGTGGAGTTAATCACGCCAACGCGATAGCCCCGCGCCGATGCTCGGATGCCGAGGTCGGCGTCCTCGGTGACGTTGTACGGGTCCCACGCGCCGAGTTCCAGCAGCTTATCCAACCGGAAGTGGTTGCTGGTGCCGCCCAGCGGGATCGGCAAGTCATAGCGATCCAACCCCGGCAGCAGATAGTCGAACCAGTAGGTATATTCCAGCGTGAACATGCCGGTCAGATAGTTCTCGTGGCTGTTGAAATAGTTCAGCCGCGCCTGGATGCAGATCAAGTCATCCCCATCGGAGCGAAACGCAGCGACGGCCTTCTTCAGTTGGTCGGGTTCGGGGATGTCTTCGGCGTCGTAGATCGTGACGTATTCTCCCCGGCAGAAGGGCAAGCCGTAGTTGCACGCTTTCGGTTTGGTGCGCGGCAGGCTTTCCGGCACGCGGATAAACCGGAAGAGGCTGGGCGGTTTGGCAGCTTTCGCACTGGCGATCGTCTCGCTGTCGTCGTCTTCCATTAAAAGCAGCACATCGAGCTTTTCACGCGGGTAGTCAATGCGAGAGAGCGCCTTGAGCAGACGCGGTACAACTTCCGGTTCCTTGTAAACCGGCACCAGAATACTGTAGATCGGCAGGCTGGCGTCGTCGATCTGCTCGATGTCGTGCTGGCGAGCGCGGTGTTCACGATTGAGCATCCCTGCGAGGCTGAGCGCAAACTTGAAGCCGATGCCGATGATGTACAACACGCTGAACAGCACAATCAAGAACCGCACCGTCGGCCAGAAGGCAAAGGCCAACCCACCCAGCAAAGCCACCAGCAACAGTGCCAATACCGCCAATTGAGGCCGGGTGAACACGGTCGAGGCGGAATGTTGCGGGGCGCGGCGCTCCAAACCGTGCACGGCTTCTTCGGTGAATTGTTCGGCGAAGGCCATGTTCACCAACTTTTTGATGTCGTAAGTGGTGCCAATCAGCGAGATCACATCCGCATCGGGGCAGGTACGCTGTACGATATTGGTGATCGCGTCTTCGTCAGGGTCAACCGCCAGCACGATCACCAGGTCGCCGGTTTGCTGTACGGGGACGAATAGCCTATGAATCATCAGCGCCGGGTCAAATTGACGGATAAAGGCCAGATCGTAGGCGAAGTTCTCCGAATCGATCAAATCACTAACGTAGCCCGTCTCCGTGACTTCGGCGAGGTCGGCAGCGTAGTCTCTGACGTCGATGAAATTCGTCGCACCGAGGATTTCCAGCAGCGATGTCTTGTTCCGTTGTTGAATGTCGAGTGCTTGTTGGGCCTGTGCAGCGGTGATCGTTCCTTCGTTGAGCAGCATCTCCAATACAGTTGTTTCTTTTGGCGTCACGATCTCGCTCTCGTCATAAATGTAAACCTCGTCGTTATATGCAATAATATGTTCGAAGTGACCGGTATTTGCATAAAGGTTTTCTAAATTTTTGCTTAACGCAATCAGTAAATTCAACGAAGTCTTTAGCAAAATCACCAAATTTATTGTGTATAATTCACAAATAGGCTGTGATCTATGGTTGACGCATCACCTCGTACGCTTTCCCCTACTGACGGGGCGTTTCGCTCGTAAAATCCTCTAACCGGCGTGGTTTATGGTCAAAACTTACAACTTACTTGTGTCATTCTTACAAAAATATCTCCTTAAATCTTGTTATATGTTTCGGTGAAAACGCTCTACCGTGGGATAGTAAACTCCCCAATGTAATTTATGAATATCAAGTAGTAGGGAGATAGCATGATGTCGAAACATTGGAGTCGCGTACTGCGCACATTGCTTTCCGTCGGTTTAGCCACAATCTTTTTGATGGCCGTCACCGGTGGCGTGTTCGCGCAGGATGATGAAGGCGAAGGTGCCGGGGATGACACCGCAGCCGAAGTCGTCGAAAACACCGAGGAAATTGCATTTAACGCTGAAGAAGCGGTCGCAAACGTACAAACCAACCTCAATCAGGTCTGGTTACTGCTGGCGGGCTTCCTGGTCTTCTTTATGCAGGCCGGTTTTGCCATGCTGGAAGGCGGTTTCATCCGTCAAACAGGGGTGGTGAACTCAATGGCGGAGAACTTCATGGATGCCTGTGTGACAGGGATCATGTTCTTCATCGTCGGTTTCGGCATCGCTTACGGTAACACGCTGGGCGCTGGTCTTTACGACAGCAGTATGTTCTTCCTCGATGGCATTGACGGCACCGGCGAAGGTGACGGCATCGCCTTCATCGACTTCTTCTTCCAATTCGCGTTCGCAGGTGCGGCGGCGACCATCGCCACCGGTGCCATGGCGGAACGCACAGATTTCAAAGGCAAGCTGATCTACAGTGTGCTTCTGGGTGCGATCATCTACCCGGTCGTGGTTCATCTGACCTGGGGCGGTGGCTTCCTCGCGGAGCAGGGTTATACCGACTTCGCCGGTTCCGGCATCGTGCATCTGACCGGTGGTGTCGTTGGTTTGGTCGGCGCAGCAATCGTCGGGGCGCGTCCGGGTCGTGAATTCGGGAAACCGCCGCAGCCCTCAAATCTGATGCTAGCGACACTCGGTACGTTCATCCTGTGGTTCGGTTGGTACGGCTTCAACGTCGGCTCCACGCTGGCAGCGGAAGACCCCAACCAGCTCGGTCTGGTCGTCGCTAACACCACACTTGCCGCGGCTACTGGTTGCCTGGGCGCGATGTTCTACGGCTACCTCAAGAGCGGTTCCTGGAACATGGGCCTGATCCTCAACGGTTCGCTGGCGGGTCTGGTCGGCATCACCGCACCATGTGCTTTCGTCGCCCCCTGGGCCGCCCTGCTGATCGGTTTGGCTTCTGGTGTGGTCGTGGTCATCAGCATCGACCTGGTTGAAGCAGCGAAGATTGACGATGCGGTCGGCGCGTTCGCGGTACATGGTGCCTGCGGTGCGTTCGGTGTGCTGGCGGTCGGTCTGTTCGGCATCGAAGAACTGGTCGTCGCGTTCGGCGGTACCGGTGGCGGCCTGCTGGTCGGCGGTGGTGTGGATCAGTTCATCACACAGGCTCTCGGCATCGGCGTCATCGTGGCCTGGACGGTTGTAGCAAGCGCCATCATGTTCACTGCGCTGAAGGCAATTGGCCTGCTGCGCATCCCGGCGACTGCGGAAGAAATCGGCATCGACGCTTACGAGCACGACGCTTCCGTGTGGCCTGACGTACTGCCCCTACCGGGTAAGCAGAGTGGCGCAGCAGCACCGGCAACTGGCGACTAACTAAGTTTTATCGTTAGGGGCGTTCTTCTAAAGACGCCCCACCGGATCAACTTTAATGTAAGATACACCTTTTGAACGGTGCGGCCTGAGAGCCGCACCGTTTTTTGTTACGGCGCGGGGGGAGAGACTGCCGTCACGTTGGGGATTTGCAGCGCGAGCATGTACGTCTCGCCGTCCTGGTCAAGCTGAAGATCGCGTTCGTTGCGACGGGTCAAATCCCACAGTATGCGCAGCAGTTGCCCTTCTACCCAGCGCGGCTCACCGGCATTGGCGATCTCGGCGAGGTCAAACCCGGTGACATTGGCATCCCAGCGTTGCAGCGGTGCTCTGGTGTCGTACTCGACATTTTCAACCAGCACCCACGCACCCTGCGGTTCGTAGACCGCCGGTTCACTCCCGACATTAAAGCACAGGTTGCGCACATCCTCGAAATATTCGATGTCCCAACCGCCGTAAATATCGGTGACGTAGGTTTCATCATTGATGCCCAGTGTCAGTGTTTCCACCACTGGCTGGGTCGCATCCGTCAGCAGATTGGCCCCCGCTTCGTAGTCCCGGAAGGCGTAGTCAATCGCCAGCACCTCGACAAAATCACGGATTTCGTCTGGTGTGATGACATCGAATAATACCTGTCCGTTGGGGTCAACCTCATCCACCACCCAGATCACGCGCCCATCACCATAGACCGTACACTGCGGGATGCGCCCCGCGTTGATGAACGCATCGGCGTTTTCACCGCCGACCACATCCGCTTGAAAAACCACGTGGTCGGTACTGTCATCCCAGCCGATGGCCTCGGTTTCATTCTGTGAGTCGTTGCCACCGCCGCCATTGTTCGAGCCGCCGTCGTCATCGCCGGAACAGGCCGCCAGCAGCAGCATTAAAATGACCGTTGTTAAAACAATCCTGTTATGTCTCATTAACTATCCCTTCCGAAGGCATCTAAAGACCTGCTACCTAGTTTAACCCGGTTTGCTGAACATCCTTGCTAGAGATTGTTATAATACCCCAACTCGCCCCGCCGCCGCCCCTTCGAGTACAATATTGAGAGAGTCTTTCGAATAGATCAAGTGGATGCCATGCGAACTCGTCTCCGTCTTCTAAGTGTGCAGTTCTTCCAACAATTTTCGCTGACCGCCGTCGTCACCCTGTTGACCGGCTTATTGATGCTTATCGTCCATCTCATCACCGAGGATTCACCGGGCGCGGTGGTGTTTGTCGCCGGGATGTATCTGTCGATGGGGGCGGTCGGCATCGCCGCGACACAGGTCGTACCGCTGCCGCGTGGGATGCTGCGCCGGTTGGCCCACCTCGCCGGGGGGATGGTAGCGGGCTTCGGTTTATTGGTGCTGCCGGATGCCGGCGCATGGACGTTGTGGCTCACGCTGATCGGCCTTTCGCTGGTGCCAGCCGCACCCGGCTTGATCGGTCAGCCGACCAGCGCCGACGCTCGTTTTACCTACGCCGCCATCATCGGGATTTGCGCGACGGCGGGGGCGGTCATCAGTGGCATGGTGGCGGAAAACGCCCAGACGGTTCTATTCGGGTTGGGCATGTTCGGCATCGGGCAGGCGACGTTCCTCGCCGGGCGGCTGCGCCCAGCACTGGGACCCGCCGAAGCGGAGGAACCGCGCTTCACCGAAACACAGGACATGCGCATCCCGATTCTGGGGTCGTCCGAACTGCTTGACCTCTCCATGCGTATTCATGTGACGGTCGATGGGCTGGTGCGTTCCGCACAGGCTGTGCAGGAGGTCGCCGGGCAGCAGACAAGCGGCGCGGAAGAACAGGCCGAAGTCATCCAGATGACCAATCACATGATGGATGACTTCCTCGTGCAGACCGAGCGCATTACCGAGAACACCCGCGAGATCAGCAAGACCGCACAGGAGAGTGACGAGATCTCGCAGCAGGGCAAACAGGCCATCGAGCAGGCCATCACCGGTATGGAGCAAATCCGCGAGCAGGTGCAGACCATCGGCGGCACCATCGTCAAGTTGGCGCAGCTCACCCGCCGCATTGATGAGATCATCACATCCGTCAGTGAGATTGCCACGCAATCCAACCTGCTGGCGTTGAATGCGTCCATCGAGGCGGCACGCGCCGGTGTGCATGGGCGGGGCTTCGCCGTCGTCGCGGATGAGGTGCGGTCATTGGCGCAACAATCGACCACAGCGGCGGGGCAGGTGCGCGGCATCCTCGCGGAGATTCAGAGTGCGGTTAAGGAGACGATCTCCGCGACCGAAGCCGGACAAAATGACGTTGATGTCGGCGTTACCGTCACCCGCAGCGCGGATCAAATCATGCGGCAACTCGCGCAAAATGTCAGCACGACCAACGAAGCGGTACGCTCGATCTACCAGGTCATCCGCCAGCAGGCCGACGGCTTAGAGGAGATCGCCATACATATCGACCGGGTGGAGCGCATCACGCAGCAGAGTCTAACCAACACACGCATGGTCAGCACCGTGTCCAACAACCTCAACCGCCTTGCCGATGATCTACAAGCCGCCTTGCAAGCCGGGCAGGAGATGAGCGATTCACCGCTGGACTATAACACGACGACCGAGGTCGAGACGGTGCGGGAATAAGTGCATACATCAGCGAGACGTGCTATGATAGGTGTCGCAAGTTCAAAATTTTTGGTTACTTAATTAAAGAGAAAGATCATGAAAAGATTAGTTCCAATTTTGCTGGTTTTTGTGCTCACCTTTGCGCTTTCCGCACAGGAAGAACTGCCTACTGTCGATGACCTTGAAGCGGGCGAATGGCACATGTTAGCGCCGGGTGGGGACACCGTCTGCTCTAACGATACGCCGTTCTCGTTCTTCGTGTATCCCAACGAGAGAGAAAACCTGATGGTCTACTTACAGGGGGGGGGCGCGTGCTGGTTCGGGGATATTTGTGATCTCAGCGTCAACCCGACCTACGACCCGTTTGTAGATGAAAGTGACAACCCCGCCAACGCATCGGGCATCTTCGACTTCACCAACGAGGCCAACCCTTTCATGGACTATAGCATGGTGTTTATCCCCTACTGTACGGCGGATGTCCACATCGGCAACAGTAGCACGACGTATGAATCCAGCGCGGGTGAAGTGACCATCCAACATAACGGCTTCAACAACGTCTCCGCCGTGTTAGATTGGACGTTCGCCAACTACGAATCACCGGAAACGGTCTTTGTCGCGGGCAGCAGCGCGGGGGCCATCCCGTCGCCGTTCTATGCCGAGTACGTCGCGGAAGCCTACCCCGAAGCCCGCATCGAAGTGCTGGGCGATGGCGCGGGTGGCTACCGTACACCGGAAGCCGCACCGGTGATCTTCGGTGCCTGGAACACGCTGGACATCACTTCTGACCTATATGCCGATTACACGCTGGAAACACTCGACTTCGAGGCATTTTACATCGAGGTCGGTGAGGAATACCCCGACATCAGCATGACGCAGTACAACACCGCCAACGACGAGGTACAGTTGGACTTCCTCGCGCTGACCGGTATACCGGATGCCGACCTGCCCGGCCTGCTCTCTGCGAACTTCGCCGACATCGAAGCCGCCGTTGAGGACTTCGCCTACTACACCGCTGGTGGGGACGTGCATACCATTTTGACGCTGCCGGAGTTCTACGTCTACGCGGTTGATGGGGTGCCGTTCACTGAATGGGTCGCCGATCTCGAAGCGGGTGAGGAAGTCGAAACGCTGGCCTGCGACGACTGCGAAGAACCGGAACTGGTCGAAGGCGCGGAGATGAGCATGGAAGAAGCCACCGAAGCCACCGCCGAACCGGAGATGGACACCGACGCGGACGACGAGTAACACCTATCAGCCCCGCGCCGCCCTCTCGGCGTGGGGCACTTCGCATAAAATCACACTCCAGGCAAACGGCGGAGGAGACGTCGCCGCGATCACACGCAACCCTTGCGACTGTAGAAACCGCTGCATCCCGCCCAATGACCAGTGATTGACGTGCTCGGGATGATCACCCCACGCACTTAACCCTTTGCCTTGCATCATCCGTTGGATGCGAAAGACCGGCTCGTTAGGCACGCTGATGAGCAGGTTCGACCGCGCCACACGCATGAACTCGCGCACGGCTTCCGCTGGTTGCGGGATGTGCTCCAACACTTCGAGTGAGTAAATCAGATCGACGCTGTTCGACGGAAGCGGCAGATGTTTGGCGTCGAACACGCTGTAGTGCATCGGTGTGTAGCGGCTCGCCGCCTCATCAACGGACGGTATGTGCAGGTCACCGCCGTAGCTACGTAGTTCGGCGCGGTCGCCGAGCACATCCTGTGCGGAAAAGCCCTCGCCCACGCCGACCTCGAGCACCTCAGTCGCGGTCACCG
Source organism: Anaerolineae bacterium (assembly GCA_034437515.1). Classification (GTDB taxonomy): domain Bacteria; phylum Chloroflexota; class Anaerolineae; order Aggregatilineales; family Phototrophicaceae; genus DAOTTX01. The sequence continues at coordinate 26,499 of DAOTTX010000245.1, read as the reverse complement.
GCAGCAGATCGCGCACGGTGCGGTGCAGGTTGCCGATGGCATAACGCATGATCGGGTTCGCGGAACTGTGTTTGGTTTTATTGGTGGTAATCATAATTCATATACTTTTCTATCCGGGGTAACCGCCAGGACGCCAAGCTGAACTCTTGGCGTCCTGGCGGTAGAAATTTGCGGGTGTAAAACTACTCAATTACGAAGATGAACTCGCCGTCGCCGCTCCAACTCTGGTTGGTGGATTGGAAGAAATCACGGGCGGTGGCGAAGATAAAGTAAATGCCGTCTTCCGGCAGTTCGAGTCCTTCGATCACGGCGTAGAAATCGTCGTCGTTGTCGCCACTGGCGGCGGCGATGCGCTCACCGGATCGGTCGAACACATAGAGCAGTGTCGTCACAAAGTCATCGCCGTTGTTTTCGGTGACCACGTTGATGACTTCATCCGCGTTGCCGAGGAAGTTCACGTAGTAGACCGCCTCATCCGGTGTAACTTCGAGCAGTACCGCGTCATCCAGGCCGACCTCGACCGCGAAGTAATCCAGTTCTTCCGTGTCAAATCCATCGGGAGGTGTCGCCCCTTCCAGGCTGATCGTGTAAAGCAACGGCTCGTCGTTTTGTTGCGCGTCGATTGGCAGACCGCCTTGAATCAGATCGTTGTAGGTGGTCACCAGCACGAAATACGCACCGTCGAAAGGCAGTTCAAACTCGCTGATCTGCGCGGAAAGTGACACCGACCCGGAGTCGTCGTCGTTCGCGTAGACCTCACCGGCATTGCCCAGCAGCACGAGGTAGGGGTCTAACATGGAGCCTTCTTCTTGCTGCATGGTGATCGTGACCGTATCCCCTGCGCTACCGAGGAACGTATATAATTTCGGTTGGGCGATACTCTCAACCGAATCGACAAACTGTTCACCGCTGGTGAGTACCGGCGGGGCGAAGACGTTCGGGTCTTCTTCCTCGTCCTGTGCCGCGACGATCCCGGCAAATGACAGGCTCAACAGCAGCATCAATATAAACAATAAACCTCTACGTAACATGGGGACTCCTTTGCCTAACAGGGTTGCTCTTATACTTTATATTGTACCGCACCGGGAGGTCATCTCGCCCCCCTAGAAATGGGGGGAAGTGGGCAAGCGTAGGCCAGGCGTCATGAGTCGGTCTGCGTGGTATTTGCCGAGAGTAAGCGCCCGGTTTGAACCCACAGCACCGCCACCAGCAGCACCGGCACCGCCCACAAGACCACCCGCCCGGTAACCATGAAAAGCAGGGTACACACCACCACACCTGTGATGAAGCCGTTGTTTTCCAGCAGGAACAGCGCCCGTGCCGGGTACGCCGTGCCCATCCGGGCGAAGAAAATGCCGGGGTAAATGCCGATCAGCGCGATGACGATCATATACAACGGCCAGAACGTCATCTGGAAGGGCAGCAGCACCACCAGCAATCCGGCACCGCCATAAGCGGCAAGCATCAACAGCAGGAAACGCTGCAATGGGAAGGTCAGCCGGTCGGCAAAGGCCGCGCCGAACGCGCTGCCGACTAACCAACTAATGGTGATGAGCAGGTACGTCCCAAAACCGGACGACAGCAGAAACGAAAATTGGAAGAACAGACCGGTTTGTATCCAGCCCAGCAGCAAACCGACGATGAACGGAAATGATCGACGTTCCCACATTAATCATCTACTCCAATACGATCCGAGACGCGATCCCAACTTGAATATAACACCAGATCGAGCGAATCCGGTGTGATCGGCTGCGCATCCCCGACGATGGCACGCACGGCGTCCGTTTCAAAGATGCCGAACTGCGTTTCTCCGGCGACCTCAATCGCCCGCCGTACCTCGTCTGTGGTGAAAGGCAGGTCGTCCCCGGCGTAAGCGAAGCTCCAACCCGCCGAGCGCGACGTCACCACCATCACCTCATCGAAAACAGCCAGCAGCGAGGCGGCGATTCGTCGTGACACGACAGCATCCGGTTCAAAATCCCCGGTGAGGTTGACCACGAAAACCCCACCCGGCCTCAGCCGTTCGGTGATGTTCTCGTAAACCGGTACGGTATACAACGCCCCGGTCTGGATCATAAACGCACCCGGTAAATCGGTGGCGATCAGATCATAGGTCGCGTCCGTCGTGGCGATGTGATGTTTGGCATCGTCGATGATGATCGTGCGGTTTTCCAACCGATCCATAAAATTGTACGCCGTGAGGTATTCCAGGCTGGCCTCGGCGACCATCGGGTCAAGCTCGACGGTGGTCACATGCTCGGCATAATTGGCGATCATCAATTCCATCTGCATGGAGCCGGCACCCAGCACCAGCGCGTTTTCCGGTTGAATCAACGAGGCAGGGATGCGTCCCATCATAATGTTGAGCCAGCGACCGCCGTAAGAGCCGAAGTGTTCCAGACCATCCAGAAAAAGATAGCGATTGCCGTCCGGTGCTTCCAGCACATCGACCTTCTGGTAAGGGCTGTACCCGGTGAAGAGGGTGGTCGTCCCGGCGGGCAACCGTTGGATTTGCCGGAACCATACCGCGTTGCTCCAGTCGTTCACTACCGGGAACGCGACCAACCAGCCGACCGCCACCGCGACCAACACCCCAAACACATCCCGCCGCAGTCCCAACGTCCACAAAAGCCCCAGCAGAACCACCGCAAACACCGCCAGCACCGCCGTCAAGCCGATCATCCCGAAGACCACCAGCACCAGCACGCCGACGACCGATCCGGTGACTTCGACGGCATACAATGTGGAAAGCCGCGCCGCGCCTGTATCCGCGAGCAGGGGTAAAAAAATGCTGAAAAACGCGGAGACGACAAAAGGCACCGCCACCGGTAACACAAAAAAAGCCAGTCCGTAGGCGTCCAGCGCGTCAAGCCCGGCGACCGCCAGCCGCAGCCACACCGGGAGCGTCAAATTCAGCAGTAGCGCGACCACGCCCAGCGGCAGCAACCAACCATGCCGCACAAACCCGGAGACGCTATATCCGATGGAAAGCCCGGCGAAATAGACCACCGTCACCAACAGGATGACCAACTCGCTGCCCAGCAGCATTGTGGTCAATTCTCTGACCAGTATCCACTGGGTCAACACCAGATTGACGCCGCCCAGAAAGACCAGCACTAACGGCGCGAACGCGGTATACGTCGTAGCCACTTCTTCTGTTGCCTGTGTTGCTGCCATATCTCTCCACAAGAACGCTTGCCCATCATTTGCAATAACGTTAGCCATGCTTCAATGTCGCAGAATCAAAAACGGGTCACCCGTCACGATGACCCGTTATGCCGTTACACGCAAGCGGCTAACTCGCATTCTGCTCGACCAACCCGTCCTGTGCCAGCAGCAGAGCGGCCGGTTGCAGCATCCCGGCGATCACCCGTTGGGTCGCCAGTAGCGCGTGGGGGTGCTTCCCGGTGGCGGGTGACTGTGCATCAGCATAAGCACAAGCGGCGATCAAATGCCCGGCTTGCCCCACCAGCGCATGAGTCAGGTGAAGCGCGGGGACGTCGGACTTTTCCCACCAGGCACCGTACAAGGAATGGGGTTCCTCTAACACCTGTGGGTCCAGCAGCCGTGCGATAGCGGTCTGTGCCTTACAGATGTCGTAATATAACGCCCAGGTGTCTTTCGCATCGCCAGGGCCGACGCGGTAGCCCTTGCCATAAGCAGATTGAAATGTCGCGGTCATTTCCAGCAAATGCGTCGCAATCCTCATAATTTGATGGGTATTCTTTGCGTTCATAGGTTGTCATCCTCTCTATCTCATGCCTGTGAAATTCGGCACAATGTTAAGTAATTCGTCACTTATTTAAACTGTATTTAACAATTTCTTAAATTATACACGGAAACGGCGGTGGTTTGATGTAATGAATTCTAAAAAGTTGTGAATTTTTCCCCACAGTTATCTATACAGTTGTAAAATAAGGGTTAATTGTGAGATTCGTACTATATTCCGGCTTCGGAATGATGTTACGATATTTCTAAGCAAGATGTTCACGAGACGACTAGGGATATACATGCCACACAAATCATCACGAATAAACACCGCAATCATTTTGCTGCTGATCGCCTGTGTGATCGCGGCGTGCGGTGGTGAGGCAAGTCAGGTCGAAGAACCGCGTGAAGTTCCGACTTTGCGTGCGCGTGCGAACAACAATGCTGCTCTCGCACCGCAAACCAGCGCCAGCATCCCAACGCTTGCGCCGCGTTCGAGACCCGCAGCATCCCAACCCAATAACGACAACAACCCCGGTGAGGTAGCAGATACCGCGCCAGAAAACAGCGCGCCAGAAAACAGTATGCCGTTCACGATTGCGGAAGCCCCCAGTGCCCCGAACTTCGAGCAAGCTGAGGCTAATACCGACATTGATGGCTCGCTGCCATTTAACCCGGTAGGGAACGACAGCGCCGGTGAAGATGCCCCCCCCGGTTTCGCCGGTGCCCCTGCCGAAGAAGATCCTGATGCCAGCAGCCCAAACAGCGATCTTCCTTTTGATACAAATAACAGCAGCCCCGAAGCTGATAGCAGCTTACCGTTCGGTGATGGCAGTTCGTCCGGTGGCAGCGACAGCGGCCCTAATAGCGATTTGCCGTTCGATGTAAACAACAACAGCAATCCCTTTAGCGGCGGTAGCGCCCCCGGCAATGATGGCGGCGGCCTGCCTTTCGGAAATAACAGCGGCGGTGGCTCCCCCTTTGGTGGCGGTAGCTTCACCAGCACGGTCAGTGTGATCGGCGGTCGTCAACCGGTGAGCGTGTTCTCCTGTGCGGAGACAACCTGTGACATTCTCGGTCAGATCGAACCCGGCACCGAGATCGAAGTCGAAGGCAACAGCGGTCAATGGACTAGCATCCGCTACCAGGGCAGCACGGCTTACGTCTTCGCGGATTTTGTCGGCACTGAACAGGTTGAAAACGATGGGCAACGGGTCGCGGATGCATCGCCGTTTGGCGATAGCAACAGCCCGCCTATGGACAATGGCGGCGGTGGCCCACCGTTTGACACCAGCTCCCCGCCCGGCGACGACGGCAGTACCAACTGTCCCCCGTTCTTGCCGGATTGCAACAGTGGCCCAGGGGATAACAATGCCCCACCCGGCACGAATAACCCGCCAGCAAATAGCCAACTTAGTCTGCCGACCTGGTACACCGATGATAACCAGATCCCGACGCAGCCGACGGTGACGATCCCTGAAGGCTTCTAGACCACGATAGCAAATGACATCGCAAAGATGCAGTCACTCAGGCTGCATCTTTTTATTTTTATGTCTTAGATTTCATCAATACATAACACGTGCTTATATCTTTCTGATGAATTTGTGATACTTTATCGGCATACTGTCGGATCTATTACATACGTGAAGGAGAAGCCATGACCAACGACGAATATGTCATGACTCGTGCCGGTTACAATAAATTACAACGCGAACTGAATAACCTACAGGACAAAGCCGAAGGCGAGATGGCACAGAAAATGGCGGCAGCACGCGAAGACGGCGACCTCGACGAAGACGGCGCTTTCTACGAGATTCTGGTAGAGAAGAACCATCTCGACGAGCGCATTTTACGGTTGCGGGCCATCCTCGCACAAGCCGAAGTGGTCGATGAAGACCCCGACCCCGACGTCGCTTCCCCCGGTGATCGGGTCGTGGTGCGTGACCTGGACGAAAAAGAAGAACTGCCGCTCGATCTGCTCGGCGGTTGGGAAATCGCACACGGGCGGCGGGGTGTGTCGATCAAATCCCCGGTGGGGAAGGCATTGCTCGGCAAGCGCGTTGGCGATAAGGTCGAAGTCAAAACACCGGACGGCATCGCCCGTTTCAAGATTCTACGCTTCGAGGAAATCCCCGAAGAGGAGGTTTAACCGTCGAGTGCTAGCACCGGCACCGCGTTGATCGACTCAGCGCGGTCAGCCGGTAGCGCGACAATCTGCGATTCTTCGCGGTAGTCCAGGGCCAGCGTGGTAAACGTAAGCGCAGACCATTTTTTCATCCGCTTGACGGGTGTTAGCAGCAGTTTGAAGATCAACGCCTCGACCACCCACCAATTTTGAACGGTCGTAAAAGGATAGGCCAGCACAAACGGCGTATCCTTTTTTAGTTTGGGCATCCGGCGGGCGACCGTCTCGTAGTGTGCCTGTGCTATGGCAAGGGTCGCCGCCGGGTAACCCGCCAACCGTGAGTGCAGATGATGCCCATAGACCACCGGCGTCATCACATCCACTACTGCCCGCCGGATGCCGCGCCGCCCGTTTTCATCTTCTTTATCGGTGACAGTCACCTCGGCGACGGCGTACTGGTCAAACGGCAGAGCGAAGCCTTTCATCGAACGTGCGCCGGTATAGGCCGCCCATCCCTGACCGCGCGGCATGGCGTGACGCCACACGGATTTGACCGTCTCATCATCGTGGGGGGCGGTCGGCCCGGTAAAGTTGTAGCCGCGCCGGTGCCCCTCAAACACATAGTCGATGGTAAGTTGCCCCACCATCTAGGAAACCTGGCGCGGTTTGGGACGGATGACGTTGAAGAAGTTTTGCATCACCGCCTTGATGCCGTAGCCGGTGTGCAAACTGCCAGAAAACGCCTCAAACTTGTAACCCACGCGCTCTGCTTGAGATTGCAGGCGCTTCCACTCATTGCGATAGTTGGCGGTGATGTCTTCGAGCGACATCTCCGCACCCCACAGGTCGGACTTGTTGACGATCAGGTAGAGGGCGGTCAGGTTTTGGGCGGCGGCGGGTTGGTCGTCGATCATCTGCATGACGAAGTTGAGCGCGTCCTTTTGCAGATGCACATCGGTATGGTCTAGCAGGAAGATAATGCCGCGTGGTTGCGCTTCCCGAAAGAGTGCCGTCCAATCCGTCTCCCACATGGCGTATTCCCCACCGACATCACGCCCCGGCTTGAGCTTCATGTGCTGGTCGCCGATCTTGGAGGTAAAGTCATCGACCGGGTCACCACCGGCGGCAGTCGGCTCCGGCTCAAAGTCGGTGATGTCACGCATGTGCTTCTGTAACCACTCGATCAATGTGGTCTTGCCGACCTGCCGTGCGCCGAAAACCACGAACGATAGACCGTTCACCCGTACATAAAAGAAGTCTTCTAGCACGCTACGGCCTTCGGTGATGGTTTTGGTCACGGTGGTGATCGAACCGATAATCACCGTGAGGATTTGGTCTAACAGGTTGTTATTTGACATTCTCAGTTTCCTCGTCGCGTTTATTGCTATCATTCAGTATACGTAAAACCTGAGGATTTCGTTACGGGAAGCGCGTTTATTCTTTTATTATTCTTATTATTAACAATAAGATAGTGTAAGCACAACTGTAAAATTTGTTAAAAAATTGTGAAGTCTAAACGAAAAAGACATGCTTTTACGTTGTATATGAGAGAGACATTTGGCTATAATAAGTGCCATCGTGTTATATCCTGGTTGCAAAAGCGTTAACGGCTTGCAACAGGTGGCGCGGTAAATATTCTAATTTTTGTATGTGTGTAGAGGATTGAAACATGCAAAGCTCTTCTTTCTCCACCTGGGGGCGTGTTTTTGGCGTTATGCTGATGCTCGGCCTCCTGGCGCTGTTTACCGGCGCGGTCTCCGCACAGGATGACATCACCGGTTTCACTGATGAGGGTGACGGCTTTTATAGCTTCACCAACACCAGTGGGCAACAGTTCTACCCCGTGATCGTGACGCTGGATACCCCCTTCCAGGTCGAAACTGAACTCAGTTCCGCTTCCGCAGTAACCCAACAACGTAGTGCCATCCAGAACGCGCAAGGCGCGGTCTTGAACGCACTCAACAACAGTGGTGCGACGGTCAGCAACGTCCACCGTTACCAGACGATCCCGCATATGGCGTTATGGGTCGATGATGCTGGTGCGGCAGCCCTGCAAAACAACGTGCTGGTCACCAACATTACGCCTGACCACCTCTCAGAACCCCAAATGTTGGACTCCAACGTGATCATCGGTTCTCAGGTTGCGTGGGACGCCGGTTACACCGGTGACGGCTACGCGGTCGCCGTGCTAGATACAGGCGTTGATTACAACCATCCTGCATTGGCTGGTAAAAACATCCGTGAAGCCTGCTTCAACACGATTTTCCCCGGCTTTGTTGACTCCCTGTGCCCCAACGGTCAGGAATCTCAGGTTGGCCCGGGCGCGGCTGCGGTCTGTGCGCCGACCCCGGCTGACTCACAGCTTTGTGGTCACGGCACGCATGTTGCCGGCACGGTCGCTGGTTATGAACCTGATGTCGAAGTTGGTGTTGACTTCCAGGGTGTGGCTTACGAAGCCGACATCATCGGCTTGAACGTGTTTAGCTTCTTCCGTCCTGGCATCGGTATTTGCAGCACTACGGGTGCGGAAGCTGATGGTTGCGTCCGCAGCTACAGCAGTGACCAGATTAAGGCGCTGGAATATCTCTACCAGCAGAGTGTGTTCGGCGGTGGCGTAATGACAAACATCGCCGCAGCCAACCTGAGCCTGGGCGGTGATCAGTACTTCTCCGAACAGGCATGTCTGGCAGCTTACGGTGGTGTGACGGGTCCGTACCCGAGTGTCCTCCGTGCGCTGAACAGCGCAAACATCGCTGTCGTCTCTTCATCCGGCAATGCCGCATTCAAAGACTCGATGGGTGGCCCGGCTTGCCTGCCGGGGATGATCAGCGTGGGTGCGACGACCGTCGCCGCCAGCGATGATCGCATCGACCTGGACGACGAAGTCGCGTTCTTCTCCAACAGCGCGGATTTCCTCGACATCCTGGCCCCTGGCTTCTTCATTCAGTCCACCATGAACGTGGGCACGGGTGATGATACTCGCGCCGGTTGGCTTGGCTCCAACTACGAATATTACGCCGGTACGTCGATGGCTGCACCGCATGTCGCGGGTGCCTTCGCCGTGATGCGTGAGGCCGACCCGACGGCAACCGTCGATCAGATCCTCAACCATCTCAAGGCGACCGGTACACCGATCACTGATAACGGTCAAACCTGGCCTGTAGGTGAATCCGAGGAGACGGAATACACCGGCAACGGCCAGACCTACCCGCGCCTTGACCTGGCGAACGCGGTCTTGCCATCTGTGCAATTGCTCGGCCCGGTCGGCAGCACCGCGCTGGTCAGCCCGACCTTCACCTGGGACGGCATCCTGGCGGACACCTACACCATCACGGTGTATGCGTCTGACGAGAGCGTCGTCGAGACCGCCTCCGGCGTGACTGACGAGAGCTACACGCTGACCGCCCCGCTCACCATCGGTGAGGATTACTTCTGGGAAGTATTCGGCACCAACGGTACTGGCGACGGGCCGGTAGGCTCCGGTGATTTCACCGTCAACGCGGTCTCCCCGGATGGTGATGCAAGCCTGGTCATCCGCCCGCTCTTCACCTTCCAGGACAGCGTCGCTTCGGTGGGTGGCCCGGTCTGGTACAACATCCGCGCTGAAGTCGGCGGCACGCAAGTCGCAAGCCAGTGGTTCCAGGCAACGAACATCTGTGCAAGCGGCACCTGCCAGACCCAACTGGGGACACAGCTCGGTGTGGTTGGCACGAACAGCGAAGTCAACTGGTACCTGAACTCCTGGAACGGTTCTGCGCTGGGTACCGAAGATGGCCCGTTCATCTTCAACATCCTGGGTGCTGAAGTCCTCGCCCCCACCGACCTTGACTCACCGTCCGCAACGCCGAGCTTCCAGATCAACCAGCCGATGGCCGGTAACCAGATGCCAGATTGGTACCGCGTGGTCGTGCTCGACTCGACCGGTGCCCTGGCCTATGACGAGTGGTACGAAGCCGCCAGCACCTGCGGTGTGGGCGCTTCCTGCTCCATGCCTGCGGTGGAACGTTTCGCCAGCGGTGACTACACCATCTGGATGAACACCTACAGCATCGATGGCGGTTTCGGCCCGTGGACGGGCAACACCCAGTTCACGATGGCAGTGCCCGCACCGACCAACGAAGGTTTTGAGTTGTTCTACGTCTTCGATGACTACAATAATGGCGGCATCTGCCAGGGTGAGAACATCGACGAGGTCTGCACCTCGACAAACATCGCTTTTGACTTTACATGGAGTAACTTCTCAAACTTCCCGGTGGACTGGATTAACATCCGTGTTGACCAGGACGGCGTCGGTACGATCTATAACGAGTGGTTCAACACCGATACCGATCCCTTCTGTGAGCCGTTCAACGGCTGGTGTGATGTAGAAGTCGATCCGAGCTTCTTCCAGGATGGCGGCAGCTACACCTGGTATGCCCGCACCTGGTCTGAGGACATCGGCCTGGCACCGTACACCGTCCCCGGGGATGCAACCGCCGGTGATCCTTACGATGCGGCGAACTTCACCATCGATGTGCCGGAAACGGGTGCTGTGACGCTTTACACCCCGGTGGATACCGCGATCGTCTCCTCCCTGGATGGCGTGACCGCTCGCTGGAGCCGTGATGCCGCCGCGACTTGGTACGGGTTCTACCTGAGCACCAGCGGTGGTGCCTCGGTCGCCACGATCTGGAACACCGCCGAAGACCTCGGCTGTGATACTTCCGGTAACAACTGCGGCCTCGACCTGACCGGTGTGACCCTGCCTGCCGGTGTCTACTCCTGGACGGTTGCGACCTGGGGGCCGGGCAATTCGGGCATCGTCCAATCCGCGCCTTCCACCTTCCAGTACCTGCCATAACACGCAGTCGCTGGTACATACAGTAATACCGCCGCCGGGGAGCGTTTGCTCTCCGGCGGTTTTGATTCACCGGCAAATTGACTGTCGATCATTAAACAGCCCGTTGAATTGCGTGACGGCATCGTCAGTGGTTATTTGCTTATCCATGAGAATAGCGGGGTGTGTTCAACGCTCGGCGGGCGGCTGATCCAAGCACACATCTGGCATGATGTGGATAAATGCATAGGTCTATAGGGACAAGGGAGATTTAGGCGGATGGGGGGTCGGAAACACACCATGCCAATATTTGTCGGAAACTAAATGTCAATACTACTGACGAAGAATATGCGATAGAATGAAACCAGTATAACGTTGTTGATATAGTGTGATAAATACGGTCATTCAATAACGTCGATAAAAGCAATCAGCACACTGAGTTTTTAAATGTCTATTTCTCTTTTCGGGATGCGCACCAGCGTATTGTTCGCTTGCAATCTTGGGGTAATTAGCCTGCTAAGCCTGACCGCGCCGGTGCATCCTATCCTATGGGGAGATGTGCTTTTCTGGTGTTTGGTCATTTTCGTGGCGGCCTATTTTCAGACGCGCCTGGGCAGTCTGGTTTTCAACCATGCGGATATCGCAATCATCGCAGCATACGCGATTTTACCACTCTGGTTGCTGCCACTGATCGTTTTCGGTGTGATGGGTATCCTCCAATTCGTACCACAGCGAGCGCCATCATGGTCAAACCTGCTGATCTACACGACGAGCGCCAGCGCCGGCGGTGTGGTTTATGCGATGCTCCATGCGAATCGTGCTACTATCGCTGATGATTTCACATTGCTGCTGACCAATCTCGCCGTCGCCGGTGTATATCTTCTTTGTAAACTTATACCGTATGCATGGCAAACGACAGAACTTCTCTTCGGTGCATTTATTCGTGATAGCGGTGGTATGCTGCTGCTTTGGCATGTGTTGTACGCTGTGTTGGCGTTGTTCCTGACGAAACTCTATCTCGTGCCGGTCGTCGGGACGTGGGGCGGTTGGGGTGTCATCATGATGAGCTTGCCCTGGTTTTACACCAATTATCGCCGGTTTTGCACCGTCGAGGATCACTACAGTTCGCTCATCCAGCGGTTGCCGGTGGGCATTTACCGTGTCAATAGCAGCGGGCGGTTCTTACAGGCGAACCCGGCATTGGCTGAGATGCTGAAGTTCGAGAGTGCCGAAGAATTGATGCACACGAACATCCGTGATCTTTACCCGGAGCCTGACGTCTACCAGATGATACGGCAAGATCAACAGGCACAGGCGGACACCGTGACCAACGAGGTCATGATGTGCTGCAAAGACGGTGAGCCGATCTGGGTGCGTGATATCGCTCGTGTGCGGCTCAACGAGAGGGGCGAGATTGAGTACGTCGATGGGACGCTGCAAGACATCAGCATCCACAAGACCTTTGAAACCGCGTTACAAGCCAATAACGAACTCATCAAGCGTGCCAAGCAAGAATGGGAAGCGACCGTTGACTCGCTGCCGGCAAGCGTCTGCCTGTTGGATCGTGAGGGGCGCATCTTACGTACCAACCGTGTGTTGGGTAATTGGGGGCTGGTCAGCATTCGTACTGCGCGTGGACGCACACTTACGGAAATTATGGAACCGGAATACGGACAGTATGACTTTGCCGGGGCTTTCGCCGCAGCCTGGGCGACCATCGAGCAACAGCCCTTAGCCACGTTTCAAATCGGTGATGTGTCACGGGAACGTTATCTGTTGGTGCAATTGACATCCGTCTCCGACACGACCTTTAGCAGCGCCCGTTCAGCGGAAAGTTACGCGGTGGCGGTCATACGAGACATCACCACGCAAAAGCTGATCGAGCAAGAATTGCGTAGTTTGAATGCCAAGCTCGAAGAGCGCGTCCGTGAGCGCACCGCCCAACTGGAAAAAGTCAATGAGCAGTTGCATGTACAACTCGAACGGGAAAAAGAACTCAACGCTTTCCGATCACGTTTTGGCAGCATGATCTCACACGAGTTCCGCACACCGTTGAGCGTGATCCAGGTTTCCGGGCAATTGCTGGAACGCTACGGCGAACGCATGACGAGCACCCAGCGGAAGGAAATCCCCGGTCGTATCAAACAGCAGGTCACACACCTGACCAATCTGCTCGATGATATTTTGCTTATCAGTCGTTCGGAGACAATCGGCGTTGAGATGGTGATGGAAGCCGTACCGGTCGGTGAATTGTTCAGCCGCATCTGTCAGGAGACGTCTCAGCTCTACTGGCAGGATCATCAACTTGACTTGATCGACGACATCGGCGGTCGCACCATCATCGCGGACGAGAAGCAGCTCAGGCAGGCATTTACGAATTTGCTTTCCAACGCGGTGAAGTATTCGTCGGCGGGAGATACGGTAACCTGCCGGTTGTGGTTTGAAGGGCAGACGGCCTGCATCGCCATCAGCGATGAGGGCATCGGCATCCCGTCGGAAGCAATCGCGCATATCTTCGATGTGTTTTACCGGGCGGATAACGTCGGCGCGATCTCCGGCACAGGGCTGGGGTTGGCGCTGGTCAAGCTGGTAGCTGAGAACCATAACGGCAGTATTGATGTCGAAAGCACGCCCGACCAGGGCACCACCTTTACCTTGCGTTTCCCCAGTTTGTGATAAAATCCAGCACTATGAGACGATTACTTTGCCTTCTATTCTGTCTGTTCTTCGTGCTGCCGCTCACCGCGCAGGAAGCCACCCCTGACCCTGCTAACACGATTGTCTACGGGCAGGTGGTCACCGGGCAAATCAGCGATGCCACACCCAGCCGTGTCTATACATTTGAGGCGCTGCGCTGTGACTTTGTGTCGATCCGTTTGCAGGCGACCAGCGGCAACCTTGACCCGATGCTGACCGTGCTAGATGCCGGTGGCGCGGCAGTCCTCACCCGCGATGATACCGAAGGCACCGCCGGTGTTTTCTACGAACCGCTGTCGATCCCTGGTAGCGGTTCGTATACGCTGGTCATCGGGCGCTTTGGGTACGGGTTAGGCACGACCAGCGGCGGCTATGAACTGGTGATCGACCGCATCGGTAACGGTTCGGATTACGGTTGTGTGTTGCGTTACGGCGATACTGTCACCAACACCATTGACGCCGAACAAACGGAGGTCTGGTATCGCTTCGAGGGCGAACAGGGACAGATTGTGCGCATCACCATGCGTGCCATCGGGGGCACACTCGACCCGCGTCTGTTCGTTACCGATGCCGGCGGGTATATCTTGCAGCAAGCCGATGACACCGGCACCGACCTTGACGCACAGGTCGAGTCGCTGCTCATCCCGGCGGATGGTATTTACTACATCATCGCCACGCGCTACGGTGTCGGCGGCGGCAGCTTTGTGATGACCCTCGATGAGACGGCAAATAGTGGCCTCGGTAACTCCGCGTTGGCGGCGATCCCGTTACGAGTCGGCGCGACCATCGAAGGTGAACTTAGTGACGACCTGCCCGCGCAATTTTATCGCTTTGAGGCGCGGCAGAACGATGTGGTCAGCATCCGTATGGGGCGGCTGAGCAACGACCTGGACACCTTCATCGTCATCACCGATGCGGCGCTGAACGAACTGATCTTCGACGACGACGGCGGCGACGGACAGAACTCACGCATTGACGACTACCTCATCCCCGCTGATGGTACTTATTATCTCATTGCCACCCGCTTCGAGCGTGAGGTAGGCTTGACCAGCGGACGCTACGAACTCACCCTGCAAGACGACGGCAACGCCTTCGACGATCTACCGCCGGGGGTGCGTCGTTTGATCGTACCTTCGACCGTGACCGGCACCATCGACGCAGTGACGCCGGACGTGTTATATGCGTTCTGGGGTAATGCCGGGGATCTGGTCAGTGTGAGTATGAACCGCACCACCGGCGACCTCGACCCATTGGTGAGCGTGCTCAACAGCGGACAGGCGACTCTGATCAGCGATGACGACAGCGGCGGGACGCAAAACGCACTCATCGACGATTATACGTTGCCGGGAACGGGTGTGTATCTCGTCAGGGCATCCAGTCTCGGTGAGGCGCAAACCAGCGGGGACTACTCGTTAACGGTGTTCCTGCAACAAGCGGAAACCGAGGACAATCCCACGAATTGACGATTTATGGAACCCACTCCCGCATGGCGTGCAACAACGTCGCACAACCAACTGAGGGAGGTGACGCGACAATGTCGTATCTGAGAAAGTGAAACTACATAGAGCTAGCATTGTTACAGCAGATCGCTGACACCTGTCCGTAGGGCGAGATTATCCTGGTCTGGGATGGCGCGTCCTTCCATACCTCCCAGGCCGTTGAAGACTGGCTGGCAGCTCATCCACGCTTCCAGGTGATCCTACTGCCACCAACTTCTCCAAAGTGTACGGTAGTGAAACCAAATGGCGAAGTTGTTTGATGATTAATCCTTAATGACTTAACTTTGTCCAACTTTGACCACTTTTCAAGATTTGCTCAACTTTCGTGAACTACTGAAACTTGAGCTTGGGAGCGGTCCAGCTATCCGTTTTCTTCATTCAACAAAGTCAGTATGATACCAAACTCATCCATATACGATTGCCCAAATTAATCACGGAATAAGGTTGCAGCACGGGCGACGATTGCTTCTGCGATGACGGTCTTACTGGCGAGGTCAAAGGACTGCTGCCCGCCTTCGGCATCGAGGATAATCACCCGGTTAGTGTCTACAGCGAACCCGGCATCGGTCGCGGCGATGTCGTTTGCCACCAACAAGTCGAGTCCTTTGCGTTCCAGCTTACCGGCGGCGTTCTGCACCAGGTTCTCGCTTTCCGCCGCAAAGCCTACCACCATACGCGGATAACCGGTCTGCTCACGCTGATCGCGAATCGTCATCAGGATGTCAGGGTTGCGCATCAGTTTGATATTTAAGCCACCGTCGCCCTTCTTGATCTTCTGCGCGGCGATTTGCACCGGGCGAAAATCTGCGACCGCCGCCGCCATGATGAGTAGGTCGGCATCTCCGCTATGCGTCTGGATGGCTTCCAGCATATCGGCGGTGGTTTCAACAGCGATGTAGCGCACACCGACCGGCACCGGCAGCCCGACTGCCGCGCTGACCAGCACGACCTCCCGCGCCCCGGCGTCTAGCGCGGCCTGTGCGAGGGTGTAGCCCTGTTTGCCGCTGGAACGGTTGGTGATGAAGCGCACCGGGTCAATCGGTTCGCGCGTCCCACCGGCGCTGACCACGACCTTCATGCCGTAGAGCGCCGCCTCACACCCGACCACGCGACGGATCGCACCCAGCAGAGTCGGTGTTTCCGGTAGGCGACCGAGACCGACCAACCCGGAGGCGAAGCGGCCTTCTTCCGGCTCAACCACCAGCACACCGCGCTCGGTTAGCGTGCCCAGGTTGGCCTGCACCGCCGGATGTTCGTACATGCCGCCATCCATCGCCGGGGCGATCAGCAACGGGCAGCGTGAGGCAAGCGCAGTCACGGTAATGAGGTCATCTGCCATACCCTGTGCCAGCCGCGCGATGGTATGCGCGGTCGCCGGGATGATCGCAAACAGATCCGCGCCTTCGCCCAGGCCGACGTGTGCGATGTGCGTAGACAACTCAGAATCGTCGGCGTCCCACATATCGGTGTACACCGGGCGTCCGGTAACCGCCTGGAAGGTCAACGGCTGGACGAAGCGCCGCGCCGCCGCTGTCATCACCACATCGACCAATGCCCCGGCCTGGGTGAGCTTGCTGGCGAGGTCGATGGACTTGTAGCAGGCGATGCTGCCGGTGACGCCTAAAACGATTCGTTTATTTTGCAGCAGGGTAATCGGTTGCATGATATTCTTATAGACTGTTGTGGAAAAGGCGATTATAGCATATTGGATACCATGCAAACACGATTCTATGTACTCATTTTGATCGGTCTGCTGTTTTTCGGCGGCGAGAGCATCGCGCAGCAAACCGAACCGACAGGCATCGTCGTGCCAGATGTCACCGGGATGACGCTGCCCCATGCAATCGAGAGGCTTAATCAGCTTGAAATCAACTTCGGGCGCGAGATTCAACTCGAATGGACGGCAGAATCCGGCATTGAGCGCGATGTGGTGCGGGTGCAATCCACCACCGCCGGGGAAATGGTCGAAGCCGCGACGGTGGTCAACCTGACCGTGCCACGCCGCTTCAACGCTGAACTGGTTTACGATAACAACGACATCACACTGCGCAACCTGGGCGAGGTTCCCCTGCCGCTGAACAGTTTATGGTTTACCGGCGCAGATCAAGTTTTTTTTGCGCTGCGTTGGGGGCAAACGCTGGGCGCTGGCGAATGTGTCCAGTTATGGTCGGTCAACCGGAACGCCCCGAAACGTGTATCGGGCTGCCCTGGTGATTACGCCCGCTGGTTCACCTCCAATGATGCCCGCGATCACTTCTGGACGCCCGCCAACGATAGTGTTTTTCGTATCATCCAGAACGGGCTGGAACGCACACGCTGCGACCCGGCCTCCACTGGCGGGGAGGTGCTGCGCTGCCGGTTTTATATGTCCACATCTGACGCGCCAGAATACACCGACCATGTCTACATGCTCTACACACCGGATACGTTGCTGGTCTTGAACAACGGTGAGGATTACCTGATGTCTTTGGTGACAATGCGCCTGGAGGGGGAAAACGAGACCGTACTGCCACTCATCCCCGGTATAGACGTCTACGACACACGACCGACAATCGGACGGGTGAACGTGCTGGCACCGGGGCAGTGCGTCTACGTGACGAAGGCCAGCGGAGTAGGCACCGCCGTGCCGGAGCCGTGTCAATTATTGGGGCGTGCCTCCCTGGAAGACGAAACCGTCCCGTGGGAAGATGTATTTATCGTACAAAGCAGCATCTCCCCGAACGCCACCCGCTGCCCCGCACCTATCGAGGGACAGCGGACGTTGTGCATCGCGCCGCGTTAGTTGCAGGCACAAGTTGAGTTTGCATCGTTCGTCAGTCAGTCGCTGACCATCGGTGCTTTGCCGAGGTAGGTCTGGTCTTCGACCTGCGTGAGCATGAAGTCTGCCACATCTGCGCGGGAGACACGCGGACTGGTGTTCACGCCGACGTACCCGACGCGATAGTCCCCGGTGTGCGGGCCTTCGGTCAGCATTGGGCCACGGACAATCGTCCATTCGAGGTCGCTCTGTTTGATGACCTGCGCGTGGTTCTTGGCGTCTTCCAGCACATCGCCGGAGATCAGCTTGAGTAAGACCACAATGAAACGGTCGATCAGGCCGGGCTTGTCATTCGGGTCTTTCACACCCGCCCCGGTCAGGCTGATGAGGCGCTTGATACCGTGCTTTTCCATCGCACTTACGATGTTGCGTGTACCGACCGTCTGCACATCCTTCGCGGAGTTCTTGGTATGTCCGATCACACTCAGCACCGCATCGGCACCGACGATGGCCTGCTCGACGGCAGAGGGGTCTTTGATGTCCCCTTGCACGACCGAGAGATTCTCGTGTGTGATGTTCAACTTGGAGGGTGTGCGGGCGAACGCTACCACCTCATACCCGGCGTCAAGAGCTTGCCGCACCAGTGGAATACCCGTTCTGCCGGTGGCACCGAAAACTGTGATTTTCATTCCTTCACCTTCTCTGCTTGTTCCATTGCCATGCGCAGGGTCTCCGGCGGTTGTGCGCCGGAAAGCGCCAGTCGATTGTTAAAGATAAAGAACGGCACACCGCTGACGCCGCCTTGCTGAGCCTCACGTGCTTCGGCGATAACTTCGGCGGCGGCTTCGTCCGTGCCCAACCGGGTGCTGATGTCGTCCCGGTCGAGGCCAACATCAGCGGCGATGTCTGCCAGCACATCGAGGTCGCCGATGTTGCGCCCATGCTCGAAGTACGCCGCATACACCGCGTCGATCATGGCTTCACGTTGATCTTCCGGCGTCATGGCGATCAACCGGTGTGAGGCCAGCGTATTAGGGGCGTGCTCGATCTGCTCAAAGTTGAACGTAATCCCGGCACGCGCACCGGCACGGCGCGGCCCGTCGAAGAACTGTTCCAGCGGAACCTGCCCGCCGCCTTTCGCCAGCATGTACTCACGGAATTCCGCGCCTTCCGGCGGGATGCTCCCGTTCAAGAAGAACGTGTGATAATGCACCTCGACCGGCTCCGGGTAATCCGCGAGGGCTTGCTTCAGGTGCGCCTTACCGATGCGGCACCAGGGGCAGGCCGTATCGTGGAAAATGTCGATCCTCATGAGGGCTGCGCCTCTTTGCTGAAGGCCGGAGCGTGCTGGCGCACCCAGTCCTCGATGCTGGTCATCTGCACGGGTAGCTTGGCGAGCACGGGCTGCATGTCCGTCCACATCACGATCTTATCGGCATTTTCTCGCTGGAACTTATACCCCTGAATACCGCCCTCACCCGCGCCAGGGCCGAAGGCTTCGTCCAGCGCCGCGCCGAATTCTTCCAGTGGTTGGGAGTAGTAGGTGATTTCACGTCCGAGGCCGAGCGAGAATTGCTGTGCCAGCTTCGGCCCGGTCACGTTCTCGATGCCGCTGACGATGAGGCGTTGCCCGGCGAGTTCGGGACGTTCCAGCGCCGCGACGATCAACTTACCAACGTCGTCGGTGGCGACCCACCCCAACGGCGTATTTTCCTCGACCGGGTAGGGCAGCACATCCTTCTCGATTACAATGGGGCGCGTCCACGGACCGAGCAGATTTTCCATGTAGGCCGTCGGCTGGATGATGATATACGGCACGCCGCTCTGTTTGAGGTAGTCGATTATATCGAGGCGCATGTCGTACATGGGGTTGCCGATACGCGCCTCGATGACCGGACCGCTGGTGTTGTAAACCAGCAGATCGACCTCGGCGTCTTTCGCTGCGTCGATGGCGTTACGGGCGTACTGCGGGGCTTGCATCGGGTCTGCTAAAAACGCCGGGATCATGAACGATACCGCGTCGATGTTTTCATGTGCGGTCTTCAGACTGTCAGTATCGCCGAGATCACCGACAGCGGCGACCGCCCCGTCAATTTCTGCGATTTTCTCCGGGCTGCGAGTCAGCACGACCGGGGTGTGACCTTGCTTGAGCAAGTTGTGTACAACCGCGCCACCCTGTGAGCCTGTGCCACCATAAACCAATACACGCATGAGATATGCTCCTTCGTAGACTAAAAGTATATCTATAGTATGCGGTATCAAAGGGCGGTTTGTGTAGTACGCACTATTTTGAAACATAGGCACAAGAATGTAACTATAGTGCAGATTTAGATCCGTTTGCGCCCGCTGTTGCCCAGGCTTTTACGCACATCGTTTTTGCTCACCGGGGTCGCGGATTGCATCACGGAGGTGTAGAAGTCCTCGTCATAGGCGCGGGTACGCACGACGACCGGCATCGGCACCGCGTGCCCCATGATGATGGCCTGTTGGCGGGTATCCAGCCGGGCCAGCACCTCACGCAGACCGCCCGCCCCGCTGACGCCGTTCAGCACGGCCTGGATGTCGCGCTCGTTGTCCAGTAGCGCGGTGACGCGGGTACCGATCTGGCTCATCACCTCTTCGTCGATGGCGCTCGGACGCTGATCCACCACCAGCAGCGTGACTTTATACTTGCGTAGCTCACGGGCGATGATGCCGAAAATGGTCTGACTGGCCACCACAGGATCAAGAAACTTGTGCGCTTCTTCGATGACGATCATCAACTGTGGTGGTTCGAGCGACTGGTCACCGAGCGACCGCTCCATCTTCTCGACGTATTGCTCATGGATGCGGCGCGTCAGATAATTCGCCACCAGCATATAGGCGTCGAGCGAGTTACCGTAGCGCCCGAATTCCAACACCACGCTGCGTTCTTGATTGACCAGCAGGTCGATGATGGCGGTCACGCTGTCGTCGGCGGGTTCTTCGGTGAGGAAGCCCCACCGCTCGAAGCGTTCCATGCGGCGTTGCAGCGCGGTCAGCGTACCGGACGCGGTGGTGGTGTTCTCTACGATGTCTTCGATGTCGTCGATACGCCCCTTGATGAGTCGCCCGATCCAGTTATCGCCCCAGCGTTTGCTCAACGTGTAGGCCGCATCAACCATCGCGTCGGAGAGGTTCATGGTCGCCCGCAACATGACGATGTCTTCCGGCGTGATGTCGCTGTAACTCAGCTTGACGGCAAAGTCAAACTTGGCATCACGCCGCCGCGACGATTCCGGGTCAAGCGTGATGATGGTTACCTTGCCGGGGAACAACTGTGCCAACCCTTTGACGTTATAACCGTTCTCGCTGGTGATCTGCCAGCCGTAGTCATTGTGCATATCGAAGATCAAATTGACGCCGATCCCACGAGCGATCACGCCACTGAGCAGCACGCGAGTCAGGAAGCTCTTGCCCGTGCCGGACTTGCCAAAAACGCCGACGCTACGCTCCACCAAACGCTTGAGGTCAAGATTAATCTGCGTGTGTTCGAGTTCCAGCGGCGCACCGACGTTGAAGTGGGTGCCGTCTTCCTGCCCGAACACATCGTTGACGTCCTCTTCGGAGGCGTTGACCACCCTCGTAAAGTGGCTGGGGATGGTTTTGACCGGGCGCGGGGTGCCGTCAGCCTCGATGCTCAACATCGGCGCGACGTAGACCGTGCCATAGGCGACCGTGCCGCTGTAGACGGCCTGCATAAACGGGTCGCTCATATCCGGCGGGTCGTCCTCGATGCCGGGGCTGGTGTTGTTCAGTTCGATGTCGGTCACCATGCAGAAGAAGCGTTTGTTGTGCCCATGCACCACCACATAACGCCCGACGGCGAGGTCTTCGATGGACTGCGACGAATCCACCTTGACCAGCAGCCCTTTACTCAACGAGCCACCGACCACCACCCCAAGCCGCGAGTCTTCGTCGAGCATCACCGGGCGTCCGTTGACATCCCGTGGGAACCAGTCATCCAGATTTTGCGGTTCGTAATCCATAAGTCATCGCGGTAACTATCCCGCTTGTCTCCTTTTAGAACTAACGTGTCACTATTCTACTATGTGGCGGCAAATTCGACAGATGCACAATGCACAACACAACGGTTCATGAAAGTTTAACGCATCGCACGTATAATGACAGGCGAACTGATTTTAACTCGAAGGATAAACGCAATGCTGCGCGTTATAACGTTACTCCTGATCTTCATCGTTGCAGCACCACTGCACGCACAAGAGATGAACGACGAGGCGACGTTCGGCGAAGTGGTCGTCGGTCGGCTCAACGTGCGGGCGGCCCCCACTACCGAAAGTGATATTTTAACCGTCATCGTCATTGGTGATGTGTTCCCCATTATCGGGGAAAACGAAACCGGGGACTGGCGGCAGATCCAACTGACACCGGAACAGCCCGGCTGGGTGTTCGCCGAGTATTTTATCCCTACCGAGGCAACCGAAGGCACACCTATCGAGCCAATCGAGGCACCCGCACAGATCAGCGGCGAGACGATCCGTGTGACGCAAGACGTCAACGTGCGTGCCGGGCCGGGGACGGTGTTCGACATCCTCAACGGGCTACCGGGCGGCACAACGGTCACGGTGATCGGGCGCAATGGTGATAACACCTGGGCGCAGGTGCAAATCCCGAACAGGCGCACCGGTTGGATCTTCGACGGTGCGCTGCCGGAAGACTTCGACCTCGCGCCGTTCCCCGTGCCGGAAAGTGCACTGCTCGCCGCGCTGTCACAGGGCGCACCCTGGCGCGTGGTGAACACCGTCATCGTGCAGATGGGGCCAGGCATCCACTACCCTGATATCGGCACCGTGCGTGCTGGTGAAGGTGTGCAGGTTATCGGGCGTGATACCCTGAGCCAGTGGGTGAAGATTAACTATCCGATCAGTAACGGTTGGCTCCCGGCGGCGGCCTTCCCTGCCGGGACGAACATCGAGATTTTGCCGCTCTCTTTGGATGAATAACAAGCAACGAGGAAAGTAATTTTATCGTGAACCAACTCCCATTTGATGTCTCTTACGAGATCGACCCCGAAACCCTGCGCGAGGTGCCCAATGACCCCGACGACATGCGGCGGGCGGTAGCCCACCTGCGTGACGAACTCGACCGCGTTGATCTGAGCGCCATCCAACGGCTGCGCATTTACGGGCAGTTGGGTAGCTTCGCCCGCATCACCGGCGACCTCGACACCGCGCAGGTCGCGCTGGAACGCGCCGTGCAACTCAGTGAAACGCTGGGCAACCCGCGTGCGATCTTCGTCAACCGCATCCGGTTGGCGCACGTCTATCAATGGCAGCAGCGGTACGCGGAAAGCAACGCGATCTTCGACCAACTGCTCGAAGCGCCTGATCCGAATTACGCCGATTTCCTCTACCAGCACGCTGGGAAGAACGCCTTCGACCAGGGGCACTGTCTCAAGGCGATCAATCTTTTTGAGAAGGCGCTGGAACTTCGCAAGCGGCAGAACATCGCCGTATTGATTGAATCGTCGCAGTTGGCGCTGGATGCCGCTCACAACCGGATGGGAAACGCGGGCTAAACCAAGTTCATAGACGCTTCCATTTGCCGCATCAGAAAACGTCTCGTAGACTTAAGGCACGATCTGATGAATGTGTTATAATTTTTGCAGAGTGCCCGGTGACTGGCAAAGCAACACAGGGAAGGTCAATGAGCGACATCAACCTGAAACAGTATCTCGCACAATTGGATGATATGTTGGAAGATGCTTCCTATGATGCGGTGATCTATCACTGCCAGCATATTTTGCGCCAATTACCCAAGAACATTGACGCTTACCAGCGTCTTTCGCAAGCCCTCGTGGGCGATTCTATGTGGGGCGAAGCGGGTGAGGCGCTACGGCGTACACTCAGTGTGCTACCGAATGATCGCAACGCCCACTACATGCTCAGTGAGGTCTACAACCGTACCTCACGCCCCGAAGATGCCATCTGGCATATGGAACGCGCCTACGAACAAGACCCCAACAACAAAGAGATTGTTCAGCAACTCAAAGATTTATATTTCGACCATCGCGGCGTGGAAAACGCCCGCCTACAATTGACGACCGGCGCGGTCGCGCAGCAGTACGCCCGCAGCGGACTTTATGACCAGGCCGTTGACGTGCTCATCAAAGCCTTAGCGCAGATGCCGGGACGTGTTGACCTGCGGTTACAGTTGGCGCGTACCCACAGCGCCGCCGAAGATCAGATTGCGGCGGCAGAAACCGCGATGGACGTCCTCGAAACACTGCCGGATTGCCTCGACGCCAATATTATTATGGCGAACCTATGGCTCAGTGAGCAGCGGTCTTCCGACGCACAGCGATATCTCAGTCGCATCGAACCGGTTGACCCCTATCTGGCACGCCGCATCGCCGCCGGTAAAGATCCCGACGAAGACAGTGTGATGCTCGATGAGGCCGATTATCAAACCGAAGCGCGGCGGCGCGTCACCGTAGCCAATCCAGATTGGCTGAGCGCCATTGACGACACCGACGCCATTGACGACGATGACGATTTCGCTTTCCTCGATGGTACAGACGAGCCTGATACCGCAGACGAAGAAGCACCGTTCGATGATGATTGGTTGAGCGATCTCGGCGTAGACGCAGAAGAACCTGATGAGGCCGAAGACGACTTCTTCGCACAACTTGACGCTGACGAACCGGAAGCGCCCTCACAATCTGGACGTACAGGCTTGACCGGTCTGCTTGCTACTTTAGACGGTGACGAAGACGTCGAATCTGCCCTTGCGAGCGATGATGAGGAACCGGAGGCACAGGCACCGTCCGCTGAAGACTTTGACGATCTGTTCGCAGATATGGTGGAAACAGACACAGATGACGATGACGACGATCTGTTCGGTGATGATGACGATGTGCTAGATTGGCTGACCGACGAAGATGAGACCGACGAGCCGGATGCAGCGCCGTCTGAACTGCCGAGCAGTGATGCCGGTGACTCGCTGGCGTGGATGAGCCAAAGCGGTATCGAATTGGTTGAAAATGACGCCGGAGATGCGTTCGACCCCTACGGCGTAGAAACCGATGGTGAACTACAAGACCCCACCAGCGTTGATCCTCTGGCGTGGTTACAGGGTACCGGAATGCTGGTCGAAGCAGATGAAGACGACCTCACAGCGCAAGATGCGCCACCTACCGATGATACCATCGAAGACGACGACCCGATGGCTTGGCTTAAAGAGAGTGGCATCGATCTGTCCGAGGAAGACGAAGATGAAGCTACCGCCGGAGAAGCGGTTGAGGATGACTCCCCGGATTGGCTCGCCGACGATAGTCTGCTCGACGAGATGCTTGATATGGAAGATCTCACCAGCGACGAAGACTTCAATGACCTGTTCGGTGATGTAGACGACGACGCGCAAGCCGCCGCTGCTATGCCTGATATAGACAGCGACGACGACGACCTGTTCGGCGATGAAGCTGACGACTTGTTCGGCGATGTAGACGACGCGCAAGCCACCGCTGCTATGTCCGATGGGGACAGCGACGACGATGATCTGTTCGGCGATGACAATGACGACTTTTTTGGTGATGTAGATGACGACGCGCAAGTCGCCGCTACTATATCCGATGGGGACAGCGACGACGACCTGTTCGGCGATGACGACTTTTTCGGTGACGTAGACGACGACGCGCAAGCCACCGCTGCTATGTCCGATGTGGACAGCGACGACGATCTGTTCGGCGATGACGATGACGACGACTTTTTCAGCGATGATGATGACGATGCGCAAGTCGCCGCTGCTATGCCTGATATGGACAGCGACGATGAAGAAGCATATTTTGAAAGTGACACGGATTGGCAGGATGAGATGCCCGAAGACGAAATGAACAACACCCCGGAGTGGTCTGACGATGAAGAGGATGACCTCGACTGGCTCTCCGAAGTGGATGATGAAGACTCAGCCAGCATCGAACCCGCGTTAACCGAAGAAGACGAGTTCGCGCTCGACTGGATGAGCGAACCCGACGGCGAGAACGAAACCACGCCGATGGACGCCATCGATGAAGGTGACGACTTCGACTGGGCGCAAGAACTTGCAGACACCGGCGAAAACGTCGAACCGGCGCTGTTCGGTGATACCGACAGCCAGATCGACTGGAACGAAGACTCGCTGGACGATGTCGATTGGACAGCAGATGTTGCCGACGACGAATTCGAGGCACCCGACGAAGCGGACACACTCGGCTGGTTGGGTGATGTCGAAACAGAAGACGAGAGCGAAGACGCCGTCGCCATGTCCGCTGATGAACAACCGGACTGGCTCACCGACGACGCCGACGACGAATTCGAGGCACCCAACGAAGCGGACACACTCGGCTGGTTGAACGACTCACTCATCGACGACGAAACGCAAGATCTGGGCAAAGAAGCTGCGGAAGAGTCGGATGGCTTTGTGTTGGATGCCGAGGATGTCGAAGAAACCATCGAAGAAGAGGAAGAATTCGACGATGAAGAATTCGCGGCCTGGCTGGGTGATGTCGATGCCGAAGACGTCGAAGAAATCGAAGAAGAAGACGCCTTCACATTCGACGAATTAGACACCGAGGACAGCGGTTTTGAGGTCGAGGAGGCCCCGGACTGGTTAGGCGACCCGACTTCTGAGGCGATGCCGGACACCGCCAACGAAGACACATTCACGTTCGATGACTTCGAGACGGAGCAAGCCGAAGCGCTCAGCGATGATGTCCCAGATTGGCTAGCAGATATCGGTGATATGGACGAGGAAGCCGACGAAGACGAAGTGCAACCCGTCGCCGCCTATGACGAGGACGACGAAGAGGCCGCGGTCGCTGACGAGCAACCCGACTGGCTAGCGGACATCGGCATCGAGGACGACGAAGAGCAGGCCGTCG
>DAOTTX010000244.1:0-1580 GCA_034437515.1 Anaerolineae bacterium | reverse complement strand
CGAGTGGCCTCTGCCTGGCTGAACATCGCACTGGCGACGATGGCGATGACCACAAGCACGCCAACGACGATCAGGAACAAGCCAAGCCGACGGGTCAGGAACAAGACCAAGATGGCGAGGGCAATGAAGCCGACGATGAATATCATTCCACTATTTGGCATCACAATCTCCTTACTAGCTGTCGGTATACGCCGTTTGTATTTTACTACCATCATCTACGATTCCGAGCAGGTATTCCATACTGGTGTTGAGAGCTATAGCCACACGGGCTAAAAGAATGGCAGATACATTCGGGCGCTCGTTGCTTTCTAGCCGATAAACCTGCGCGCCACTGATCACGGCTCGCTCTGCCAGTTCCTGAACGCACAAGCCCTGTGCTAAACGTAGCTCACGAATCCGCTCCCCAATCACAGAGAACTGTTCCTGTTGAATCCTCATCTATTCCTCCTTCTAAAATTTACTATACCCTACATATCAACAAAAAACGCAAGCACGCTCGTTGCTACAACGAGCGTGCTTGCGTTTTTGACAATTGTCGAAAATATCTGCCAGTTGGCGACTGTAAGGCAGTTTGTAAAACCAGATGTAATCCGGCTTATCGGCCGGCTTGGACGCCGGAAACCGAAACGTCCGAGAAATGCAGCTGCTGTGAACGCATCATTCGACTCCAACCATCCCATGCCCGACGCCTACTTGGTCATCCCCGACCATCTTCTGATGGCTGGCTATACCCGGGCTCGCGGAGGGTGCACACCTTCCGCGAGCCCGGGTATAGCGCATCTTGGGCATCGGCGTCACGCTATTCCTCGACCCACCGAAGCGGATGAGATGTTGCCCTAACACCATCTGAACGACCTATTCCAGCCGGTCCAGCCCGTCCGTTTGCCCCATTCCCCAGCTTGGACTATACTTGGGTCAGCACAATTGTCCACCCAAGCCATTCGACCAGAGAAAGAATACCCCACGATGCCCAAACTAACCCTAGCCCAACTCGAACGCCACCTCTTCGCCGCGGCCGACATCCTGCGCGGCAAGATGGACGCTTCTGAATACCAGCAGTACATCTTCGGCATGCTCTTCCTCAAGCGCGCCTCCGACGTCTTCCAGACTCGCTACGAATCGATCATGCATGAGCAGATGAGGGTGCACGGTCGCACCGAGGCCCAGGCCCGCAAGCGCGCCGAGCGCAAGGAGTACTACGCCGACGCTTTCTACGTCCCGCCCGAGGCCCGCTGGGCCTACCTGCGCGACGAGGTCCACCAGGAGGTCGGCGACCAGCTTAACAAGGCCCTCGGCGCGCTGGAGGAGGATAACCGCGCCCTCGAGGGCGTGCTCGACCACATCAGTTTCCCCCGCCAGGTGGGCCGCCGCGCCCGCCTCGACGACCAGACGCTGCGGGCGCTGATCCAGCATTTCAGCCGCATCCGCCTGCGCGACGAGGACTTCGAGTTCCCCGACATGCTCGGCGGGCAAGAAGGGCGGCGAGTTCTACACCCCCCGCGAGGTGGTGCGATTGATGGTCCGCCTGCTCCAGCCGGAGGCCGGGATGCGCATCTACGACCCCTGCGTCGGTTCCGGCG
>DAOTTX010000243.1:0-8108 GCA_034437515.1 Anaerolineae bacterium | reverse complement strand
GTGGGAGAGGGGGACAGCGACGCATGTCGCAGGGGGTGAGGGGCAGCTTTGACACGTGAGTCGTTACAAATTTGCAACTGTCAAGCGTCTGACAACTTGTTCGTAGTCCCTCTAAATTCATTTATAGGCATGTAGGGCGTGGGTGGCTGGATTTTCCATCGGGAATTGTCGAGGAAAATTCCCGCGCCCTTCGGCGAGCATCGCTGTTGACGGCAGAAGCCTCTGCCGTTAGGTGTGGGGAGTATGTCACAGTGTGTCTGAGTCCCACCTGATGAGGTTTAACAATTGACGTGCGGCGGCGGTTGCGGGTTGGGTGCCTTCAGCGACCGCTTGCTCGATTTCCGGCAATTGTCGTTTGATGGATGGCTGGCTGAAGAAATATTGCTTGAGTTGTTCCTCAACCAGTGTGTGTAGCCATTCACGGTTCTGTGCCTTGCGTCGTGCTGCAAAAAC
The DNA here is from genome assembly GCA_034437515.1 of Anaerolineae bacterium. Taxonomy (GTDB): domain Bacteria; phylum Chloroflexota; class Anaerolineae; order Aggregatilineales; family Phototrophicaceae; genus DAOTTX01. The sequence goes on along the minus strand of DAOTTX010000243.1, from coordinate 7,655 downwards.
GCCGGACTCAGTGGTTCGCTGTTGGAAGCTCTCGATCACATCCCAGATCTTTTGTAAACCGTCACCCGTCTGGGCAGACCCGGTGTAAGCACGGGTACGCCAGCCCTGTGTCGCCGGGGTGAGATAATGCAACGCTCGGTTATATTCTGCCCGTGCCGCCTGTGCGGGGATTTTGTTCTCGCCGTCCGCTTTGTTGATGAGGATGGCATCCGCCAATTCGACGATGCCTTTTTTGATGCCCTGCAATTCATCGCCAGCGCCGGTGATGAGCACCAGCAGAAAAAAATCGACCATCGAACGCACCGCAATTTCACTCTGCCCGGTGCCGACCGTCTCCACCAGTACCACATCAAAACCGGCGGCTTCGCATACGAGCAGAGTCTCGCGACTTTTGCGGGCGACGCCACCCAACACACCGCCGCTCGGTGAGGGCCGGATAAATGCTTCTTTTTGCATGGAAAGCTGCTCCATACGGGTCTTATCACCGAGGATGCTGCCGCGCGTGACGCTGCTGCTTGGGTCAACCGCGAGCACCGCGATGTGGTGATCGGCATCGAGCAGTTGCATTCCTAGCGCCTCAATCAGTGTGCTTTTGCCTGCACCGGGGACGCCGGTCACACCCACACGGATCGATTCTCCGGTGTGGGGTAGAAGCTGCCGCAATACTTCCTGCGCCTTATCAATGTGTGCCGGGGCGTTGCTTTCAACTAAGGTGATCGTCCGTGCGAGGATGCTGCGGTCACCTGCGAGCACACCCTGCACATGATCTTCGATTGAAAGATCGCGCCGTCGGGGTGTTGGGCGCTTCGATGCGGTTTTGTCATCGTTGACCCCTCGCATCACACGGCTGGCGAACTTGGAGTCGGTTTCGTCGGATGTCCATTCGGGTTTATAGGTGTTGTCGTCACGTTTGGTCATTTTTGTTATTCAAATAAACGGTCTATTTGTAGGGAGAATCCCGGTAGCACATCGCCGCCGTTGAGTGTGTCAGCGGCAACCAGCAGTTGACGCTCAGTGTTCGTAAGAACTTTGACAATCTGCTTTTTCGGGTAGATCAGCCACATCATACGAGTGCTATTCGCCAGAGAGTTCATCAGAGCCGTGATCAGCAGCGTGATGATACAAGCATGTAATTGTGTGGGCATTTTTTCGCTAATTTCCCCGTAAACAAGTTCAAGACGGCGGTCGCCGTTCGTTTCAGCAATTTGCTCGAACTCAGCAACGGTCATCAATCGTGTGACCATCGATCATTATCCTCGTACTGTGTGGAAAGTTGAGGAGGCGAATCGCCCCCTCATACATTGTATCGCACGCGACTAGACGTAATCCATCAGGCGCTCGTCGAGCGATCTCAATACCTTCTGTGCGGCGACCGGGATGACAGTGCCAGGGCCGAAGATCGCCGCTGCGCCATGTTCCTGCAAGAATTCATAATCCTGTGCGGGGATCACGCCGCCGATCACGACCATGATGTCATCGCGCCCAAGTTTGGTGAGTTCATCGACCAACTGCGGTAGCAGTGTCTTATGACCCGCCGCCAGCGAGCTGATACCGACCACATGCACATCGTTTTCCATCGCTTGCCGTGCGACTTCGTCCGGTGTTTGGAACAGCGGCCCGATGTCCACATCGAAGCCCAGGTCGGCAAAGGCGGTAGCGATCACCTTCGCACCGCGATCATGTCCGTCCTGGCCCATTTTGGCGATCATGATGCGGGGCCGACGACCTTCACGTTCGGCAAACGTGTCCGCCATACGGCGTGTGTTGGCGACCTCGTCCTCGTCTCCGAACTCCGCACTGTAGACTCCGGCGATTGACCGAATAACGGCCTTGTGACGACCCCAGACCTTTTCCATCGCGTCGGATATTTCACCGAGGCTGGCTCGTGCGCGTGCCGCTTCAACTGAGAGCTGTAACAGATTACCTTCGCCCGTTTCTGCGCTTTGCGTGAGGGCGCTGAGCGCGGCCTGCACTTTGGCCTCGTCGCGCTCCTCACGGAGCTGCGCCAGCCGCGCGAGTTGTGCCTCACGGACAGCGGTGTTATCCACTTCCAGGATGTCGATGGGGTCTTCCTGGTCGAGCCGATACTTATTGATGCCGATAATGGCCTCTTTACCGGAGTCGATGTGTGCCTGTCGCCGGGCAGCGGCTTCTTCGATGCGCATCTTGGGCAGGCCGGTTTCCAGGGCTTTTGCCATCCCACCGAGTTCCTCGACCTCTTCGATGTGTGACCAGGCCCGCCGTGCCAACTCATCGGTCAGCGTTTCGATGTAGTAGGAGCCTCCCCAGGGATCGACTACATCAGTAATGCCCGTTTCATGCTGGAGGAAAAGCTGCGTGTTACGTGCGATTCGTGCGGAGAAGTCTGTCGGTAGGGCGATAGCCTCGTCCAATGCGTTGGTGTGAAGTGACTGTGTGTGTCCTAGCGCCGCTGCCATTGCCTCGATGCAGGTGCGTGCGACGTTGTTAAAGGGGTCTTGCTCGGTCAGGCTCCAACCGGAAGTCTGGCAGTGGGTACGCAGCGCCATTGACTTGGGATTCTGCGGGTCAAATTGCTTGATGATCTTGGCCCATAGCATACGCGCCGCCCGCATCTTTGCCACTTCCATGAAGTAGTTCATGCCAATCGCCCAGAAGAACGAGAGACGCGGCGCGAATTGGTCAATGCTCATCCCTGATTGCAACCCGGCACGGATGTATTCCAGACCGTCTGCCAGGGTGTAGGCCAGTTCGATGTCAGCGGTCGCGCCGGCTTCCTGCATATGATAGCCGGAGATGCTGATGCTGTTGAACTTGGGCATGTTCTGTGCGGTGAAGGCGAAAATATCCGCGATGACACGCATTGAGGGTTCCGGCGGATAAATATAGGTGTTGCGTACCATGTACTCTTTGAGGATGTCGTTTTGGATGGTGCCGGTCAACTGTTCGTGCTTAACACCTTGTTCCTCGGCGGTGACGATGTAAAAGGCCATCACCGGCAGCACTGCGCCGTTCATCGTCATGGAGACGGACATTTTATCCAGCGGGATGCCATCGAACAACATTTTCATATCAAGGATCGAGTCAATCGCCACACCCGCCTTGCCCACATCACCGACCACACGCGGATGGTCGGAGTCATATCCGCGATGGGTTGCCAGATCGAAGGCGACGGAGAGACCTTTCTGCCCGGCGGCGAGGTTACGGCGATAGAAAGCGTTACTTTCTTCTGCGGTAGAGAACCCCGCGTACTGCCGCACCGTCCAGGGCCGCACCGCATACATTGCCGGGTAGGGGCCACGTAAATACGGCGGGATGCCTGCCGTAAAGCCGAGGTGTTCCAGATCCTGAGTTTCTCCGTCGGTATACAACGGGTTTACGTCGATCTGTTCCAGAGTTTGCCAGACGAATTCTTCCGGCGTTTGGCCTGTTTGCTGTTGAACGGCTTTGCGCCATTCGTCTTTTGACTTTTGCTTAAAATTCGTCTTCGGTTCTAGTTTTGTAAAATCAGGATTCTTACTCATCACTTACTCCCAGTCGTTTCTGTAGTCCTCGGTTGATCGCGTAGCAATCAGCGCGGAGGTGGATGAACGCATCAACCCCGGCCGCTTTGTATGTGTCGATCTGTTTCTGTGGATACCCCGCGAGAATAACCACCATTTCCGGTTTTTCTGCTTTCACTCTATCGACCAGCGGTGCGACGATTTCTGAATAATTATCATCTGTCGAGCAGATCACCACTGCGCCTGCGCCGGAGGCTACCGCAGCCTTTGCCGCTGCTTTGGGTGTTTCAAAGCCGCCTTCATTGACGATCTCGAAGCCGCCGACCTCGAAGAACCCGGTTGTGAAATCCGCACGCGCCTTGTATTGCTTGATCGACCCTACATTCGCCAGGAAAATCTGGGGTGGGTGACCTTCACGCTCAGTGTAACCTCGTGCGGCCTGTCGCAGCGCCTCGAAGGGTTCTGAGAGTCGGAAGACACACAGTGGGGTGACTTTAGTAGCGGTCTGATCATCATACAGTGCTGACGTGATCTCTCCGAGTGTCGCCCCATAGAGCGCGGCCTGCACTAGCGTATCGAAGTCGTCGCGTTTGATCTGCGCCAGCGCATCGCCAGCGGCACCGCGCTGCTGCGCGATGGTGTCGATACGGTGCTGTGCGTGTTTTTCACCGTCGTCTGGTCGTAATGGCGTTTCCGTCGGATTGGCGTACATATTGGTGCCGACCATCACATCACGACGGTTAGCAAGGTTCTGTACGCGTTTCTCTGCGACTTCGGCGGTCTGTTCTTGCGGTGTTTCAGCCTGTAATGCCTCGTGCATCCCGCTAGCAGCTTCGATCTGCTGGAATATCGCCCAGGCCGCTTTTGTAATCTCCTGCGTGAGATACTCCACATACCAGGAACCACCGGCAGGGTCAACCAGCCGAGCCAGGTTGGCTTCCTGCTGTAAGACGAGATGCTGGTTGCGGGCAATACGACGTGAGAACGCATCCGGCGGACGGGCGGTGGCGTCAAACGGCGCAATGTGCATACCGTCGATGCCGCTGACCGCACCGGCGAAGGCTTCAACCGTCGTCCGCAGCATGTTGACGTAAGGGTCAAGTTCCGATTTGTCGAGCATCCCCGTATGGGCATAAAGGTTGATCTTCTGTGCTTCGGCATCACCGCCGAAAGCCTCCACGACCTGCGCCCATAACATCCGCAAAGCACGGAACTTGGCGACCTCTGCGAACAGATTCGCACCGATTCCGACTACGAAGCGCATTCTCGTGGCGATGGTGTTGACATCAAGACCGCGTTCTTGCAAGGCGCGGATGTACTCGGCACCGGTCGCCAGCGCGTAGGCGACCTGCTGGACGGTGTTCGCTCCGGCGTTCTGGTATGCGGTGACATCCACGACGACCGTGCCGACACCCTCGGCATGTTTGGTGAGCGCCGCGAGAATGTCATAGTCGATGTTGGCTTCGCCGTGTGCGGCTAAACTTCCTAGCGGATCAAGCCCGACACTGCCGGAGAGTTTGACAGTGTGTTTTTGTGCCCAGGCCAGCAGCAGCGCCGCCATCGCCGGCGATGCGCCATCGACCAGTACAGGTATCTCGCTCAAGTCGAGGTCGGCGAACGCGGTTTCGAGATCGGTCACGGCGGCGATGGATGTCCCATCGACACCGACTTGAGCGCGGTTTTCCGGCGTGGGGTCGGTGCCGCGCCGCGAGGGGGCATCGAGTTTGAGGTGAATCGCGGTCTGTCCGCGTCCGAGGTCATGACGTAGGGCGTCGTTGAGTGCCTGCGGTGTCGGGTAAGGGATGGCCTGGGCGATTTGCCAGGGCGGGTGTACTGGCTCTGTACCGCGCAGATAGGGGAATTCGCCGGGAAGTGTTTCCTTTGCGCTGAAGTCGGCGCTGTCCTCTTGGCGATAGATGGGTTTGAGTTCGATGCCGTCATAAGTGGTGTGAATGAGTTTTTCAAATGGCTTACCCTTCAGTGAATCCACTGCCGCCTGATGCCAGTCATCATAACTTGCAGGTGTGAAATCACTAAAAAGTGGCCTAAGTGTTTTCTCTTTTTTCGGCATTGCTTTCGCTCACTTGTCTAAAGTTAGTTTTATAATATCAATTGTATAGTTAAACCGGAGACGTATCAAAGTGTGATCCGTCACCCTTTGGTGCGCTATAATACACAAAACGAAAAGATATGATGGAAAATTGAACGATGAAAACACTCAAACTATTTGCGACTTTACGTGATCTCGCTGGTGTCCGTGAGCTTGAGGTGCCTTTCGAGCACGGGCAGACCGTGCGCGAGTTGGTCGAGACCATTCGTGACATCCAACCCGAACTCGCCGAGGAAATCGTCAATGCTGAGGGTGAGATGACCGGCCTGGTACATATATTGGTACACGGGCGGCATACTCAATGGTTGGATGGGTTGGACACCGTCATTAAAGACTCTGACGTGGTTGTGCTGATGCCTCCGTCGGCGGGTGGTTGATGATGCGCAAGGAATTAGAACTGCGCAATCTGCCGCGTTTTCGCATTATGGAGTATCTCATCGAAGCGGGTGGCGCAAAAACGGACGAGCTTGGTGTTGCTGGGCCGGATTGGTCTGCACGCCTGGAAGCGATGGAACCGGCGAAGATCATCACGATGACCGTGCGGCGTGACCTGCTCATCATCGAAGGTGAGGATGCCGCCGTCGAGGAAAAGTATGCCTTCATGCGTCGTAAGACCATGCGCGGCGGTGGGTAAAATAAAAAATGGGGCTTCCTTGGTGGAAGCCCCGTTGAGTTTGTGCTCAGTCGATAATCGCCAGTTCACGCAGTTTGGCTTCCGGCACGGTGCCGTTTTCCCAACCACGCAGGTCGTAGTATTCTTCTAGCATTTTATCCAGTTCACAGACATGCCCCTCGGAACCGGGCATGGTGCTGGCTTCGGTCGTGAAGCGTTTCGGCAGGGTATCACTGCCAGCGGCTTCACCGGCAAGCTGGTTGTAGTAGCGTTCCAGATTGTAGATGCGCTCACCGGTCTTCATCACGTCGTCTGCGGTGAATTCCGGGATGCCGACCATGGTGGCATATTGTTCGGCATATTCTTCCGCACCTTCGGCGAACGCGCTGAACTTGCACAGGTCGAGCGAGTCACTGAAAGCATGGATGTCCTGAAGGATCTTGAGCAGTTCGCCTTTGCCTTCCCAGGCGAGCGGGTCGGTCTTCAAGCCGATGACGCCCAGTTCGCTGGCGGGTGAGTAGCCGCGCAGATGGCAGGCCCCACGATTGCTGGTCGCGTAACCCAGACCCATCCCTTTGAGGCCGCGTGGGTCATAAGCCGGGATGGACTGCCCGCGTACCTGCATCCCGATTTCCGGGTGCCCAAAGTGCTTGGCAACCCCGGCGACGCCTTCCGCCAGCACATCACCGATGCCTTCGCGCTTGGCGGTCATCTCGACAAGGTCGACCATACTTGAATGGTCACCCCAGTTGAGCGGCACCTTGCCGTTCCAACCCCGGTCGCTGACTTCCATGTAGGTTGCCAGGGAGTTCCCCATCTCGATGGTATCCATGCCGTATTTGTTGCATTGGTAGATCATGTAGGCGATGGAGTCACGGTCGTCGTTCTCGCAATGTGCGCCGAACGCCCAGGCGGTTTCATACTCAAAGCTCTCCGTGCGGATGGTTTCCCCACGATAGGTCACTTCGACTTCCTTCTTACAGGCGACCGGGCAGGCGTGGCAGGTCGGTTCGTTGACCAGGATCGTCTCGCGCACGGTTTCACCGCTGATTGCTTCCGCCCCGGCGAAAGAGGTCGTCTGGCTGTTCTTAGTGGGGAGTGCGCCGATGCTTGCGGTGACGTTCATCAGCATGTTGGTGCCATAGAGGCTGAGGCCGCCCTGCTTGGGCGCGGTAATGTTTTCGGGATCCATGATGGTTGCCAGCGCCCGTTTATGCGCGCCCTTGAAGCCTTCGGGGTCGGCGACATCGGGCCAGTTCTTCTTGGCTTTGACCACAATCGCCTTGAGCTTCTTGGCACCGCCGACGGCACCCGTCCCACCACGACCGGCAGCGCGGTCGTCTTCGTTCATCCACGCCGCGTACTTGACCAGGTTTTCACCCGCTTGACCGATGGAGATGACGGTCAGGTCTTTTTCGCCGTATTTTTCCTCGAAGTGCTTGAGCGTTTC
>DAOTTX010000242.1:0-4195 GCA_034437515.1 Anaerolineae bacterium | reverse complement strand
CTGGGGCCGCCGACTGCGGGGAGGTGGGAGTGAGATGAAAGCGCTCTTAGCCTTATCTTTGCAAAAGTGGATGGAAAAAGTTGGCCAACAAATGCAATCAGCATTGCGCCGCCGGGAGCGTCGCCGGGAGCGGGGACAGTCCTACGTCGAGTTCGTGATCGCGCTGCCGCTGTTTATGATCATGATCGCCGCCGTCACCTGGTACGGGCAAGCGCTGTACACCCGGCTGGCCGTTGACGCTGCTCACCGAACCGGATGGTAAAACCCTCTCGTTCGATACCGCCGGAAAGCTGCTTCAGGTGGCCGACCGCAACGGTGTAGGATCGCAAATTAAAAGAACACAAAAGCACCCGGAATTTTCAGAATAGATTGACAGACGGGAATGAATTGTCGGATTAAATGGGCCTTCATTTTGAAGGCCCATTTATTTTGGAAGGGAAGAACAGCCACAGTTTACAGACCAATGCTGTTTTCCCCGCAGACCGGGGTTTCGATAAAACCCCAGAAAGGTGCTTTATGATAATCTGCATTCCCGTCGATTTCAATCTTCTTTTGGCATTAATGAAAAATTTTACATGGCCCCGGCCGTCACATTGCCCCAGGTGCCGCAACCCCAAGTTGTGGGGGCATGGATTTGTGGATGCCTGCTTTGACGGCATCGATGTCGTCGTTCCCTTGAAGCGGTACCGCTGCTGTAACTGTCGGTGTATCATCAAACTCAGACCCGAGGGGTATTTCAAGCGGTTTCAAGCGCCCATCGAGACCATCCGCACCAGCATCGATTCCATGGTGAGCACCGGAAAGACGCTTTGCCATATCAGCCGACAGCGCCAACGGCACTGGCTGGTCGCCTTAAAGAAAAAAGCGGCCGCCGTGTACGGCCTGGGGGCGGATCTGAAAACGGCCTTTGAAGAACTGATCGCTTTGGACCTCATACCGGTCAGCCGGGCCATTTAAACCGGGGCCAAAATTGCCCGGGCGCCACCCCACCGAAGCGTTTCATCGACTGCGATCCTCATTTTGTTTTACAAGGGCGACGCTGGGATCGACCCAGTAAAAACCCAAAAAACAGGAGGATTTCAGTATGACCGAAGAAGAAAAGCAAAAAATCGCCACGTTTCGTTTCACCGTGATCGGAGAGCTGGTCGCCAGCCGCCTGGAGCCGGGTGAGCAGGAGCGGCTTTTGCGTGAAAAATCCGGACGCAAATGGCAGATCCCCTTCTCACCCAGAACGCATATCAGCAAAAGCACCATGCGCCGCTGGATGCGGCAGTATCGGCAAAGCGGCGGAAAGATCGAGTCTCTGTATCCCGATGATCGAAAAGACCGGGGAAAATCACGGGCCATCGATGAGCAGACCGCCCTGAACCTGGTTACGTTGAGAAAGCAAATGCCTTCAGCCCCGGTGTATGCTCTGATCGAGACCGCCCACCGGCGTCGGCTCGTCACACCGGGAACTCAGCTGAAAAAAACCACGGTGTACCGCTTTTTGCACCAACAGGACCTGATGAACCCGGCCGGCGAAGCTGCGGTCGACCGGCGAAAATTCGAGGCGGAGCTTCCCAATGACCTGTGGCAGAGCGATGTGATGCACGGCCCCCATGTTCCGTGTGAGGGCAAGCTCAAAAAAACTTACCTCATCGCCTTCATCGATGATCACTCCCGGCTGGTTCCCTACGGCGCCTTCTTTTTTTCCGAAGGCGTCCGGTGTTATCTCCAGGCTCTGGAACAGGCGGTCCTTACCCGAGGGCTTCCCAGAAAACTCTATGTGGACAACGGATCGGCCTTCAGATCCCACCATCTGGAATCGGTGGCCGCCTCCCTGGGCATCGCACTGATCCACGCAACCCCCTACAGTCCACAAGGAAAAGGGAAAATCGAGCGGTTTTTCCGAACCGTCCGGTCCGCCTTTCTTTCCACCGCCCCCACGGATTCTTTGGAAAATCTGAATGGTGCTTTCAAAAGCTGGCTTTACGACCACTACCATCAGAAAAAACACAGCGCCACGGGTCAAAACCCTTTTGCCCGGTTCACCGCCCGCATCGAATGCCTGCGAAAGGCCCCCGACAATCTCAGGGATCACTTCAGAGCCCGGGCCAGAAGACGGGTGGGCAAAGATCGAACCGTCACCCTCAACAACGTCTTGTTTGAGGCTCCGGTCGCCCTGATCGGAAAGCAGATCGAACTGCTGTATCACCCGCATGATCCGCAGCCGGTGGAAGCGGTCTTTCAGCAGGCCTCCTACGGCTTTCTCACCCCGCTTGATTTGGGCGTCAACAGCCGGGTCAAACGCGACAGCGGTAAACTTTTCTGACAAAGGAGGCTGCCATGCATCCGTATCGTCCCTTTTTCGGCTTCACCAAAGAGCCCTTCTCAACCGATCTGGCGCTGGACGACATTATGAAAACCCCGGCGCTGTCGGCGGTCACCGACCGTTTTCACTACGCCCTGTCGGTGGGCGGGGTGGCGGTCGTGACCGGTGAAATCGGCTCGGGAAAATCCACCGCCGTTCGCTTTGCCCAAGGCCGATTGCATCCTTCCGAATACGCCTGTCTGTATGTCATCGCCACTTCGGGCGGAATACTCGAGCTCTACCGGCAGATCGCCGCGGTCGTCGGCATTGAAAGGTCCACCACCTCCAAGGCGCTGATGACCTCCATGATCCGAACGGAAATCAAAAATCTGGTATCCGCAAAAAAGCTCAAACCGGTTTTGATCATCGACGAGGCCTCCCTGCTGCGGCTGGACGTCTTTTCCGAACTGCACACCCTTTTGCAGTATGAACAGGATGCCAAGGCCTATCTGCCGCTGATTCTGGTCGGCCAGGCTTCGATCACCGACAAGCTGTACTACCGAACTTCGTCGGCCCTGGCCTCCCGGGTTATTACCCGGTGCCATCTCGAAGGGCTCGATCTCGAGCAGATGCACCTGTATCTGGCCCATCATACCCGGATCGCCGGCATCCAGACCCATCTGTTCGAGGAGGCGGCCGCCGTGGCCATTCACCAGGGCTCGGGCGGTCTGCTCAGAAAAGCCAATCATCTGGCACGCGGCGGGCTCATCGCAGCTGCCAAAGAACAAACTCAAATGGTAACGGCCGAACACATTCGCCTGGCCGCAACGGAAATCCTTTAAACGCTGCGTCCGGATTATTCGATCCGGTTCACATTATCCGGACGCATCCTCCATTTATTCTGAAAAAGAATTTAATTCAAACCGTTTATCGGTTTTCCCACACCCGCCAAGGGCTGTATTGGCCGACCGGAATCATCCAAAAATCATATCCAAATAATCACGAATCATGATCACGATTTTTAAAAAACTCGACCGCTATTTCCTTTTCAACTGGCGCCTGGCAGTCCTCGATCTGCAAAAAGGGCGTTGGCTCCTTGAGCCCAAACCCTCGGTCATCGCCTACCTAAAAGCTGAAAACGCCCATGGCAGGCACATCCTCATTCAGCCCAAAGATCCGGCCGCCTATCTTCTGGCCGATGATCTGCCCGAAACCACCCTGCGGGCACACCACATAATGGCCGACGGCACCTTCAAACCCGGGCGTATGGTCGTGGAGACCTCACCCGGCAATTTCCAGGTCTGGATCCACTTCGATCACCCCCTCGGCCTTGAGCAAAAACGGTTTCTTCTGAAAAAGCTCCACAGCGATCCCGGCGCCGACCCGAATAACCGATTCGGAAGATGCCCCGGGTTTCGAAATCGCAAAGACAAATACAAATCCTCAAAGGGACACTTCCCTTTGGCCAGACTCATCTGGATCGACTGGAAATATCGCGCTCGAATCCCCAACGGGTTCTGCAGCCCCCGAATGCCTCGCAACCAAACCCTTTCCCCTCAACCCCCAGGGGGGGGAGTGTGTCAACGCTTTTGCCGAGACCATTACAATAAGGGAGATGAGTCCCGAACCGATTTTGCATATGCACTATCGCTGATTCGAAAAGGGTGTTCCGATGATCATATCCGCTCCTGCATTCTGGCCGAAAGATCCGATTGGATCAATCACCAAGGCGAAAAAAGGAAAACCGAATACTTGAACCGGACCATTCACCGGGCCAGAAAAGTCGTGCAGGAATCTGGCTGACTCAAAAGGATGGTGATCTGTATTCATTTAATGAGAAAACAGGATCTGTTGCTTCCAAATAATCAGGAAATGGAAGTCCGATTAAATTGGTATCCAACA
>DAOTTX010000241.1:0-3100 GCA_034437515.1 Anaerolineae bacterium | reverse complement strand
GAGAGACTTTTCTGTCCGCGTTGTACCCGCAACCATCGGCTGACCTATGGCTAGAACTGCGCTGTATCCATCCGGGCACGGGTGAGGCACGGGCACTCTGGACACAGATCGGGAACGACAAACAGCGTGAAGCCGTACTACAACAGGCGGATAACCTCAACGGCGAGGGCTATGGTGTGTACTTCGCACCCTGTCTCCGTTCAGGGAAGAAGGGCAACGCGGCATCGGCGACACTGCTGCCCGCGCTCTGGATTGACATCGACGGCCCGAAGGAGAATCGCCAGCGCGATCTGGAACGGCTGCAAGCCTTCGATCCACTTCCTTCTATCATCGTGTCTAGCGGAGGCGGCTGGCACGGCTACTGGCTGTTGGATGAGTCGTTGCAGCTCGACGAGGAGAACAAACAGAAAATCGGTCGCGTCATGTAGGGCTTGTTCACTGCGCTCGGTGGCGATGAAGGCTACGTGAAGTCCGTCGCCTCGGTGATGCGACTGCCGGGCAGCGTCAACACCAAACCCAACCGCGACGGCGCACTGGTGCAGATCACCGACTGGCATCCGGATCGGCGTTATCCCTTTGCCTGCTTCGACTGGCTGGAAGTCCAGCCGCGACCGCAGGTGGAGCGCATCGGAGGGTTGGAAGTCGTCACATTGAACGGCAATGCGCCGCTGCCACCCCGTACCGAGAGTTATCTTTCATCCGGTGCAGCTAACGGCAACCGCAACCACGAACTGTTCGCTGCCGCCTGTCAGCTGCGGGATGCGGATTACAGCCAGTCCGATGCCGAGCGCGAACTCGTCAGCCGCTACATCGCTGATGGGAACGGCAGTGAGAACCCTGCTGCAAGAGAGAAGGAAGCCAGAGCGACCATTGCCAGCGCCTTCAGCCATCGGCCTAGAGACCCGATCTCACCGCCACGCGAACCGATCCAGTCGCGACGGCAGGTCGCCGAGGCGCACGTCAGCCAACTGGTGGATCGCTACGACACACAGCAGAAATCCGTTGAACGTCCCTCTACTGCCGAGATTATTGAAGCGGTAGAAGCCTGCGCCCATCTCAACGTGGTTGAGTGGGCTGAACAGCGCGAGAAGTTCAAGGCATTGACTGGCGACGGGTTGAAGATCAGCGACATCGACAAACTCTACCGCGAGAAGCGCAAGACTATCGAACGGCAACGGCAGCAAGAATACGTCGATACCGAGAGCTATCTGCTTCTGGATGGCAAAATCGTGTACAGGAAAGAGACTTATCGGGGCGTTATGGAGCGCACCGTCACGGATTGGGCAGCCACCGCGCTCTACCAGACCTGCCAGGTCGATGATGATGGCAAGGAGGCGCACGTCACGACTATCGAATTACAGCGGGGATCGGCAGTGAAGAAGCTGGAAGTCCCAGGTGAGGTGTTTGTCGATGATGTCGCGCTGCGGCGCTTCATCGGAGCCAACGCCGGAGCGCAGTATGTGGTTCGGGCAGGCATGTCGAAACATCTGGTTCCCGCGATTGTACATCTGTCGGGTGAGTTTCCCACGCACCGCCACTATAACTTCATGGGCTGGAAACAAATCGACGGCAGATGGGTATATGTATCGCCCGAAGATTGCATCACGGCAAAGGGCAAGCTGGCTGAGCCGCCGTCAGTCGAACTGGACCAGCGCCTCCGCGACTACGGCTTGCAAGCGGTCAGTTGGGACGAAAGTCTGAAAGCGTTCGACGCGGTAACAAAGGTTTTGCCGTCAAATCTGGCACCCTCGCTGATCGCTTTCGCGCTGCTGCCCGTGATCCAGCGCTTTTTCCCGCCGTCGGCGACCCGTCCAGCAATCCATCTGGTCGGCACGTCGGGCAGCGGCAAATCGGAGATCGCATCGCTTCTGAGCAGCTTCTACGGGCAGTTCAGCCGCGATACGCCGCCTGCTCAGTGGGGCGACACCATCAACACCGTTGAGATGCTCGGCTATCCACTCGCGGACGCACTTTACTGGGTCGATGACTACAAGGACATCTACGCCGACACGCGCACCTTCACGCGATTTTTGCAGGGCTATTCTCGCAACCTCGGTCGCGGACGGCTGACCCGCGATGCCAAACTGCAAACCTCGCGTCCGTGCCGGGGACTGATTCTCTCCACTGGCGAAACCAGTCTGGAGGGTGAGATGTCGGTGTCCTCACGCATGATGGCTCTCGAAATCCCGCCCTGGAAGCACCGCGATCCGCAGGGGAAAACACTCATGGAAGCGGAGGCGCTGCGTGAGAAGCTACCCGGTTTCACTGCCCACTTCGCGTCATGGGTGGCACGCCAGCTCGATGAGGGCGACTTCAAAGCTGAACTTGCCAGCCGCTTCAGCCAGAACGTGATCGGCTACAACGCCAAAGTGACCGCGCAGCTTGGCAAATCCAACGCGCACGACCGCGCTGTGAAGAATTGGGCGGTACTGGTGACGGTATTCCAGATGCTCTCGAAGTTCGTCGCCGAGATGGATGAGGACTATCTACTCCCGACGTGGCAGGACTGCATTGTGGAGACGGTACAAAATCTGCGCCAGGAGCTTGCCAGTCAGGTCTTTCTGGATATTCTGGGTCAATTGCTCGCCGGTGGACAGGCGGTCATCGACGACGATATGCGCAATCCGCGTGAGTACCCGCCGGGTGTAACAGTAGTTGGCTACAAGGACGACAACTTCGTTTATCTGCTCCCGGAGATCGCGCTCAAGGCGGTGAACCATGTCCAGCCGCTTAACTTCGGAGCCAACGCCATCGGCAAGATGCTCAAGGAAGATGGCTTTTTGCTACCCGGACCGAACAACCTCAGCACACAGAAACGTGTACGTGGTGGCCGCGTGCGTTTCTGGCAGTTGAGAGCCGATTCCTTACTTGAGCCAGTTGAGACACCTGAGACGGACAACCACTGACCACAAAAACAACAGCCTGAATGCTGGTTCTGTACCTGAGCCAGTTGAGACAGACCCTGTTGGCGAATCGACATGAGAGCGATTTTGAGGGAAAATGGGTCGATATAGTCCCATTTTTTGTCTCAACTTGTGTTGAGGAGATCAGCCATGACCCTGCACCCACGCTACATTCCTGACGTGCCAGAAGAAACAAC
>DAOTTX010000240.1:0-1740 GCA_034437515.1 Anaerolineae bacterium | reverse complement strand
CGCAGAGCAAGGTGTCGGTGCCTCCTACAATCGTTTCCAGGACTGGCCCGGGCTGGCCAAGGTCGTCATGGAGTACCGTAACAAGCTGCAACCAGTCTTCGACCAGACGTGAACCTGGCCGTCACGTCGGCCACGTGTCGACCTCGACAACCGACATCTACCTGCTCGACGAGGGTGGCCAGCGTGACGGCGACGGGCCCAAGCCGATGAGCCTGCTGGACGCGGCGGCACACCTGCTGAGTTTGGGCAGCGGAGATGCGATGCGCTGCAAGGACATCGTCGAGCTGGCCGTTGATCGGGGCCTCTGGCAGCCGGGCACCGGCAAGACGCTCTACGCCGCCATCCTCCGCGAGATCAGAACCAAGGGCGATGAGTCCCGCTTCGTCAAGGTCGAACGCGGCAAGTTCGGCCTCAACCGCTGACGCGAGCCTTGCATCTTCCACATCCCAACCCCGGTCTCTGCGGCCGGGGTTCTCTTCGGCCTGAGACTTTGACCTTGCAGATCGCCTGCCTGCCATTGTCAAATCAACCCTCATATGATGGACTACCTCTGGCTTGCAAACCGATAGGGGCTCTCTATGGATATCTGTGAAGTCATGCACAAGATGAGGGGACTGGACCCGAGCCAGAAGACAAAGCTGGTGCGGCACATGGACAAGCGCTTCGACGTCTGGCAACTGTACCGCGATGGTCTGCTGGAGACGTACCAAGCTTACCAGGCCAATCCCATCTTCCACGAGTGCCGTTACTTGGTCGTCTTCCTCGGGGACAGCTACAACCGTGCAGTATTCACGAACGTCTACGAGGTCGTGAACCACCGCCCCGCCAACACCGCTCCCCTTCCAGCAGACACGCCTTTTGGAGATTTTGACGGGATCTACCATCATTTCTACGAGCTTACCCCGTTGACGGGGTTCGAAGACTTGCGAGAACGGCTCGTTATCGATTGGGGACTCGGGACGCTGAGTTGGCACCAATGGATGAGGCCAAAGGATGTCGTTGAGATACTGCCTCCCGGGTATGTCACTGGCTTCCCTGGCTATCTCGAGGTGGACATTACCTATAGGGAACTCCGTAGGATCATCAGCAATGAGGCAGCCAACCGGGAATGGCACCGATTGCTTGCTGCTGTCGCCGGGGTTTATCTCATCGTGGATGACAAGACGGGGATGCAGTACGTCGGCTCGGCCTACGGAGACAAGGGTATTCTCGGGCGATGGCGTTCGTACGCCAAACAGCCCCACGGTGGCAATGTGAGGCTCAAGGCGCTTCTGGACGAGGAGGGCGCAGACTACGCCCAGAACTTCCGATTCTCCATTCTACACACCTTGCCAAGAACCGACACGCGCGAACAGGTATTGGCGTGGGAGACCCGCATGAAGAAGAAGCTTGGGAGCCGGGCCTTCGGTCTGAATAGAAATTGACCTGAGGCTCATCTCTTGTCCATCCGCTCGGCCTTCCTGCCGGTGAACTTCTCCCACCGCTCGACGATCACGTCGCAGTAGGCCTGGTCCATCTCCATCAGGTAGGCCCGTCGGTCGGCCTGCTCACAGCCGATCAGCGTGCTGCCGATCGGTTCATTCCTCCTCTTTGGCCTGTCCCATGGTGGTGATGGTTTCTCGTGCCCAGGTGGTCCATCGGTCGGAGGGGTGTTGCATGAGGACCTTGGTGAGCAGTTCGCGGGTTTTGTCGTCTTTGCGGCCGGCGCGGACGTAAGCCCGGGCGAGGTTGGCGGCAACG
>DAOTTX010000239.1:0-25456 GCA_034437515.1 Anaerolineae bacterium | reverse complement strand
AGAAAACATCAGAATTAGCGTGAAAAGTTGGCTTATAAGAGGTCATAAAGTGTCAAATTTTCGCTAAAATCGCCATTTTTCGACCATCTTGAATTTTGGCGAAGGTATTGTGTCATCAAGCAACAACTCATGCTTGACCGCAACCAGAGTGACTTACAATCGCTTACCATGGTGACCTTGCTTTCACTTTTTGCTGAGATGGAACGCATGATGATTAGTCGTCGCACCAAGGAAGCCTTGGCAACCAAGAAAGCGCAGGGGATTATGCTAGGGAAGCCTGTTGGGACAGTGCAGGAAAGCATCTACGACAAAGACCGTGACCGAATCGTTGAACTGCTTCAATTTGGTGTATCAGTTTGCCATATCTCAAGTCACCACCTCAAGTATGGTTCACCTTCCAGCCTTCATTACTATGTCACCACCCGTAACCTGAAACCGAATTGACTTTCACTCATCTGGCATTAACCAATTTGTCCCATATCGCACAGATGTTAAACTCATGCCAGAGAGCTGAAATGAACTTATAGATTCGCATTTTTGCGGCTCAGAATGCGCTAAATAGGTTCAAATTTAACCGTCCACGTTATTGTGGGGTGCTACCGTACGACCTGTATAGTTCAAAAATACCATGCGAATGCTGTAATTGTTGCCGAAAGTGTGGGTTTGCCTCCCGCCTTCAGCACAAAAAAGCCACGATCATGATGATCGTGGCTTTTTGATTCTTTGGTGCTGCTGGTGAGGCGGTCACCCGCCTCCCTTTTACTGATAGATTTACTGAGTCGGTGCGCTGAACTTCGGCGGCACGTTCCCTTCACGGCTGGCGTTTTCTTCCGATGGGGTGTTCTCCGGATAGATGTCGTCTGCCGGATCGGTCGTCATCTGGCTGGCTTCTTCATCCACCAGGATAGACGGTGCTTCGATGGGGAGCGCCGGTGTGTTGAAGATATTTGGGTCGCCCGTTACATCCGAGGTGAAAACGACCAGTGGTGCGTTGCAGTACCACGTCGGTGCGTAGTCCGGGATGTCGTTATCGGTGACCAGGCGCGTTTCCTCAGTTTCGATTTCGTAGGCGTAGATGTCCAGGTCGCCGTCCAGGTCGGATTGATAAGCGATCACGCTGTCATCCGGTGCCCAGGTGTGGTTGCTCGCCATACCGCGTGCATCGGAGATACGTTGTACGTCATCTCCCGCAGCATCCATCGTGTAGATCATGCTGTTCCGCAGGTTATCGCGGAAGGTACGGAAGGCGATGCGATCCCCGGCGAAGGCGAAGGCCGGGTCGTGGTCGTCACCGCTGCCGTCGCTGAGGCGTGTCTCTTCGCCGGTTGCGAGGTCCAGCATGTAGATTTGCCACAGACCGTCACGGTCACTCTGGAAGACAATCTGCGAGCTATCCGGTGACCATGATGCGTTGATGTCGCTGGCGTCACTTTCGGTCAGGCGAGTTTCCACGCCAGTGACCAGATCAAGCAGGTAGAGTTCCCAGTTGCCATCGCGGTCAGTCTCAAACAATATTTGCCGTCCATCTGGTGACCACGCCGGGTCGATGTCCTTCGCGGCGGTGTTGTAGGTTACACGGCGGATCTCGGTGTTATCCACGCGGGCAAGGTAGAGTTCCCAGTTTTCGACTTCAGCGGTGCTGTCCCGGTTGCTGGTGAACGCGACCCATGCGGTATCCGGTGAGCGCGTCGGGGCCATGTCGGTGACGTTCTCACCAACACCCTGCGAGAGGTTCGGGTTGTACGGTGCGAGGTAGTCGCCCAGGCCATCACCCAACCGGAAGACTTCCCAGTTGCCGGTCATATTGGTGTGGTAAATCAACCAATCGACACAGACCGCGCCGCCGATTTCCAGACTATCCCATGCAGGGCGTTCCAGCAAGGTATCCGGGCGACCGAGCGGGGTCAGGTCAAGCGTCGGCAGGAACGATGTGAAGCCGGTTTCGATGGTGGTCAAGTCGCGTTCGGTGTCCTCATCCGTCGATGTCAGTTCACCGTCACTGGTGACGGTATCGCCTGCGGGCGGTTCGCCGTTGTCGTCATTTTCTTCGGTGACGAGTGAGACACTCGGCGGTTCATCACAATTGCTGTTGACGTTGAGTTCGGTGGTGATGCCTTCGGGGCCACTGGTCGAGAATGTGAGCAGACCGAATACGTCCGTCACGCGGATTTCGATGCTACCGCCGATGTCGATGCGCAGTGAGCCGTTATCGACCAGTGTGCCGTCAGCACCGTTGACGACGTAGGGCTGGCTGGTGACGCTCTCCGTACTGCTGTTGGTAATGGTGAAGACAGTGGTGCCATCGGCTTCACAGGTCGCAGACCCGGTGAGGATGGGCGGCTCGTCACAGTCGGTCGTCAGGGTAAGCTCGGTGGTGACGCCTTCGGGACCGCTCGTGGTGAAGGTCAGCAGATCATATACATTTGTGATAAGGATCTGTGTGGTGCCGCCGTTGGCGGTGGTGGTCAGCGTGCCGTTATCAACGACCGTGCCGCCGCTATCGGTGACTGTATACGTCTGGTTGGCATCGAGGTCGGTGCTGCTGTTGGTAATGTTGAAGACAGCGGTGCCGTTAGCTTCACAGGTCGCAGATCCGGTGATGATCGGTGGTTCATCACAGACCGTCAGGATGTTCAGTTCGGTGGTCGGGCCTTCTGGGCCGCTGCTGGTCAGGGTTACGCGACCGTCCGCGCCGATTACGACGATGTCACGGGTGCTGTTCGGCGGGACGTTAAGAGTGCCGGTGTCGATGACTGTGCCATCTTCAGCGGTGACCGTGTAGGGCTGGTCGGCGGTGCTATCTGCGCTGCTGTTGGTGATGCTGAAGGTCGCGGTGCCGTCATAAGTGCAATCTGCTGACCCGGTCAACACGGGTGGTTCGTCGCAGTTGCTCGTATCTGTGATGCTGGTGGTGTTGCCCTGTGTCGCGCTGCTGCTGGTGAAGGTCAGTTGACCGTAGGTATTCACCACGCTGACCTGCGCACTGCTGTTGACCGGTACGGCAAGTGTGCCACTCTGAACCAGGTCGCCATTGGCATTACGGATTTCGTAAGGCTGGTTGGCGGCGGTGTCGTCGCTGGTGTTGCTCACCGTGAAGACGGCGGTGCCGTCCAACTGGCAGCTATGACTGATACTGAGTAGCGGCGGTGTGTCGCAGTCGCTGTCGATCGTCAGTTCGGTGGTGGGGCCTTCGGGGCCGCTACTGGTCAGTGTCAACGGGCCATAGGTGCCGCTCACGTTGACCTGCGCACTACTGCCCACCGGAATCTGGATGATACCAGTCTGTATCAGGTCGCCATTGGCGTTACGGATTTCGTAGTTCTGGTCAGCGGCGGTTTCGCTGCTGGTGTTGTTGATGGTAAAGGCCGCTGTGCCATCTGCCGCACAGACCGAGCTGCCATCGAGGATGGGCGGCTCGGCGCAATCGGTTTGGGTGGCGACCGCGCTATCGAGTAGGTTGAGCGTCACCGCACCGACATAACCGGTTACGGTGTAGGTCTGGGTTTCGCCAGCGGCGAGCATCAGTGAGGCATCGGTGCGGATGACCTGTCCACTATGTTGCAAGGTGACCAGTTCTGGCGATTTCATATCGCCGCCGTTGTTGGTGATGAGGAAGCTGGCGGTCACATCGGCGCTGCATTGCGCGTTGATGTCGAGTACAGGCTGGGGTGTGTTATCGGTCAGGTCAACCACAACTTCACGGATGATCTCACCGTCGTCACCGTTGCCATTCTCAACGTGCATCGTGACCAGATAGGTGCCGGATGCACCGTACTGGTGACAGACGACTTCTTGCGCCGGACCGTTGTTGCCGTCGCCGTATTCCCAGGAAACCACGTCAATGTCACCATCAAGGATGGCAGTATAGCAGAAGTAACCGCCGCCCTGGGCATCGACCGTGAAGGTCGCGCCAGCTTCTACGAGGTTGTAGGTGCGGATGATATTGGTGGCGTTGGCTTGCAGGCCGTTGTTGTTTTCAATCGCCAGGCTGACCAGATGGCTCTGTGCCGGGGTGGTGTAGGTATAGCAGATGTTTGCCGGGATGTTATTGTCATCATAGCTCATGTCAACGATGCTATCGTTGTTGAAGTCCCACGCCCATGAGGTGATGTTATTGCCCGTGCTGCGATCTGTGAAGCAGACATCCAACGGGGCGAGGCCGCCGTAAGTCGTCGCGCTGAACGCGGCGCGGATGTCATCCACATCGATGAGTTCAAAGGTCATGGTCGCTGTGTTGTTGCCCAGTGGGCCACTACCCACAACTTCGGCGCTGTAGATGCCGGGGTTAGTGAAGAAGAACTGCACGGTTTCCCCGGTGCGGGTGCCGATTTGCGTCCCGGCCTCATTGTAGAACGTCCAGTTGAACGCACCGGTCAGGTTTTGATGGATGGCGGTGAACGACTTGTTGATCGGCGCGTAGGTGTCGTCAGCGGTGCTGATGGCGATGGACTGTGAGCCGTAGACATCAAAGACATAGTCGGCAGTGTCGCTCAGGTTGCCGGAGCCGTTGGTGCCCGTCAGTGTGACCGTGTAGCTGCCGGGGTTGAGGAAGCTGATACAGCCCGGTTGCTGATCGGTGCTGGTCTGGGTGCCCAGGCTGTTATCAACGGTGCCGAAATCCCAGATGTAGGTCAGGCTGTTGATGTCGCCGTGACTGGTGGTGGAGGTGTTCGTCAGGCAAACCGGTTCGTTGATCTCGACGGCGGTATCACCCGGTGGGGTGAAATCGACCGTCAGCGTGCCGGAGGTCAGCGTCTCTTGCAGCGCACATGTATAGGTGGTATCCGCCGCGTTGACGGCTGCGACATCCACCCGCAGTGTGTAGACATCCGCCGGAGTGAAGGCCGAACCATTAAACGCAGGGCTGCTGACGTTACCATCGGCGGTGCTGGTGTTCGTGCCGAGCGTGGTTTCTGTGCCGTCCGGCGCGATGAGCACCCAGGTGTAGCTCAGGTCGATGTTGTTGGTGTTGTCTATCGTAACGTCATAGGTGTAGTTGTTGGTCGGGCTAGTGGGAGTCAGGTCACCACCGGCCCAGGCATCACAGGTGAAGTCATTGCCGACACCGGCTGTGGTGATTTGCTTCCAATCGCTGGTGCAGTTGTCGGTCGGCTCTTCGACGACGACATAGTAGCGCACGCGGTAGGTTTCATCCGGGTTGGAGAAGGTGTAAGTATAGCTGGCATTATTCACACCAACCGCAACGTCCGTCCATATCCCGCCGACCAACTGTTGGAAGTCCCAGGTGCGGGCGGTGAAGTTGCGTCCGTACCGGTTATTCAAGTTGGTCGTGAAGGTCACACTCTCGTTGATGACCGGAGTAGCGTCACCGTTGGGCAGGTCGCAGACCAGGTTGGGCACGTTGACATTGACGTTACGGTTCGCACCGCAGTTATCAATATCACCGTTGCCATCATCGATGGTGGCTTCGTAGCGTACCTCGTAGGGGCCTTCTTCGTCCCAGGCCCAGCTCAGGGTCAACTGGTTACTCGTTTCGCCTTGCAGGACGTTGTCGACGTACCACTGATAGGTCACCGTGCGACCGAGGACATTGCCGACGTTGGCACTATAGGTGTAGGAACGTGTGGGGTTATCCGGCAAGGCAGGGACGGGGTTTGCTTGCCCGTTGATCCCGCAAGTCACCGCGGGCCAGTCGAATACCACGCTGACTGGTGGCGCAGAACAATCGCCGGTTTCGTTCACAGTCCGCACGATGTAATAAACACTGTGTGTGATCGGTGTCGTACTGCTGAGTGTGAGTGTATTCGCAGTGCTGACCCCTTGCGAAGTACCATCGACGAACCATTCGTAGGTGACGTCACGCCCGGCGATGTTGGTCACGTCGGCGGTGTAAGTGTTGTTGTTGCCATCCGGCACAGGAGCCAGGTTGCCAATGACGGCGCACGTCATTGTCGGCCATTCGACCTCAACAGTTTTGACGACCTCACAGCTTGAGCCGTCATCGGTCACTGCGGAGAATTTGACCTCGTAGTTGCCACTGTTGGCCCAGGTTATATTGATGTCTTCTGTCGATTCTGCCGGGAACACGCCAGGGCCGGTGATCTGCCAGCTATAGGTGATACCGCGTCCTTCAAGGTCGTTTACAACGGAGGTGTAGGGCTGGGTCGTCCCCGGTGCCGGGAACAATTCACCGTTGAAATCACAGGTGATCTCCAGACGTTCGACCATGATCGTGGCTTCCGCAGTGGACTCACCACCGGGGCCGGTGACCGTCAAACGAATGATGTTACCACCCAGCGTGGTGAAGAGAATATCTTGCGGGTTCTCGTCGGTGCTGTCGGTCACACCATCGTTATCGAAATCCCAGGCCCAGGTCTGGATGATGCCGGTGCTAGCGTCGGTGAAGTCAATCTCGGTGTTCCAGGTGATCGGTGAAGCCGGCGTAAAGGTGAAATCCGCGACTGGTGCCGCCGTGACTGCCACGACTATTGTCGCATCAGATGTGATTGTCGTGTCAGTGGCGAAGACGTCCAGGCGCACGGTGACGTTGCCTTCATTGGCATAGCCGTGGCAGACGATCTCGTTGTTGTCACTCAAGACCGGGCTGCCATCGCCGAATGTCCATTCGCTGGTGACGACTGGCCCTTCGCTCTGGTTGACGAAGCAGACTTCGATGAGTGCGGTGTTCGGATCATCGTTGATGAAATAGCTAAAGACAGCGTCTACCGGTTCATTATCCGGGAAAGCGCCCACTTCTTTGGTGATGCTACCACCACCGCCCGGCCCGGTGTAATTCAGCGTGATGCTGTAAGTGCCGTCGGTCGCATAGTTGATGCTGTGCGGTCCTTGACCGGTCGCGGTCGCGGGGGTGCCGCCGGTGAATGTCCAGTCCCAGGTGTCAATCGGCCCGGCGTTGTTGTCAATCCCGTTGACCGTTACCGCCAGTGGCACTGGCCCGGCGTTGGGTGAAAGGCTGAAGGTTGCATCCGGCGCGGGGGCAATGACTCCGACAGTTGCGCCAGCGCTGGCAACCTGTCCGTAGCTGTCAGTGACTTCCAGGGTGATGGTGTAGTTGCCCCACTGCGTGAATGTAAACGAGGGCTGTGCTGCCATCGAGGTGAAGTTTTCCGGCCCGGTGACTGCCCAGTCGTAGGTCAACCCAGCACCACTACTCGTATTACTGGTGTTCACAGTGTAGGGTGCGATGCCGCTTAGACCGGGGCGCACGGTAAATTGTGCAGAAATCGGCTGCACGATACTGATGCGCCCGCTCAAGACCAGGTTAGCGCCGGTCAGCGGTGTGCAGGTCAGCGTAACATCATAGACACCTGGCCCGGCGTAGGTATGGATCAGGTTTACCGCATTGGATGTGGTGGTATCGCCGAGGTCCCATTGGTAGCTGGCGATGTTTTGTACATCTACCGCTGCAAATGCAAAGGAGAACGGGTTGGTGTCCCCGTTGTCGGTGATGCTCATGCCGCAAGTCGCATCCGGTGCGTTGATGATAACCGGATCGTCC
Source organism: Anaerolineae bacterium (assembly GCA_034437515.1). Classification (GTDB taxonomy): domain Bacteria; phylum Chloroflexota; class Anaerolineae; order Aggregatilineales; family Phototrophicaceae; genus DAOTTX01. The sequence continues at coordinate 17,976 of DAOTTX010000239.1, read as the reverse complement.
TCGAAGACCGGGTTGTCATCGACATCAGGTGTTGGTTCGGTGGTCGGCACGTCGATTTCGACAATCGGTGTTTCATCGATCGGGTTGTTTTCAGGCGGTGCTTCGGTTGGTGGTGCTTCTGTCGGCGGCGCTTCGGTCGGCGGTGCTTCGGTCGGCTCCGCTGGTGGAAGCAAATCCGTAATTGGAGGATCGATTGGTAAGTCTAATGTGACGACGGGAGGTGGTGTCACTTCTTCGGTCGGCGCTTCGGTCGGCGCTTCGGTTACTACTTCGGTTGGGGTAGTTTCCGTCGGTTCAACTGGGTCAACCGGCAGCGGAGGATCAATTGGTAAGTCAGGCAATTCGACCGGAGGTGGTGTCGGTGTTGCCTCTTTCGCGTGTGTTACAGTTGACGCAGAGAATGATATAGTGAGGAGAATTGCAAGTAGCAGTGTGATGCGGTGAAGTCGGTTATTCGTCATGCTATATTCCAATCTGAATGTTATTTCCCTTGATTTAATTAATTGTACAGTAATTTTTTGACAATTAACGTAAGCATTGTTGAAAAATTTATGAATCGTTTACCTAGTGTAAATTTAGGAATTACAATATTAAATTAGCCTGATTTAAACCTTTTTGTGGTTATATGCTTCATTACATCAAACCGGCTAATTTCTCGGCTCTTTGGGATCTTGCGTGGTGAACAAGCTGGCTCTTTGGGATTTCGTGTGGTAAATCGAAAAATCGGTGAAATCAGGGCTAAAAACAGCAATTATGAGTGATTACTACCCCTTAACTTAAATCCCCCTTATCCCCGTAAAGGGAGTAAGGGGTACTTACACCTACAAAGCCGCAAAATGCACGAACAAAGTAGCATCTAAGCATTAGTAGATATGTTACCCTCCCTGTCTATGGGGAGGGTGGTCTGACCGCAGGTCAGACCGGGTGGAAACCAAAAGCCTAATTTGACAGCTATGGGACGTTCTGCTTGTCGTCCTTCTTTCGTCGTCCGTCGATGCTTTTGAGTAGTGCCTGACGGGTCTGACGCTGGTCAATCCATTGTGCGCCTAACTCAACCATGATGACGATAACCAGCAGCGTGCCGATAGCAAGACGGGCGACATAAGCGGGGCTTGCCTCAAAGATCAACCCGATCTCTAGCAGGCCGATGGTGATCGTACCCAGAGCCGCACCAAACACCGAGCCTTTGCCGCCGGAGATGCTTACACCACCAACAAAGGCGGCGGTGGTACCGGTGAGTAGTAATTGTTGCAAACCGAGCGGCTGGGCTGACCCACCACGCAAGCCGATGATGGCACCCGCTAAACCCGCACAAAATCCAGAGATCGCAAAAGTAATCACCAGCGGACGGGTCAGAGGCACACCCGCAGCGACGGCTTCTTTACGAGCGCCACCAATCGCGTAGATTTCTCGCGCCCATTTGTGATAGATCAAAAACACCCCGATTCCCAGGAAGACCAACAGCGTCATCACACTCGCCGGGGAAAGAATCAGTTCTACATCACCGATGACGATGCGATCCTTGAGCCAGTCACCAAACTCAAAGTCACGCAGCACAACAGTTTGTTCATCGGCGACGAACAGTGAAACGCCACGTAACAGCATCAACGTCCCCACCGTGAATACAATTGCACTGATATTGAAAATACGGATCAAAAAGCCCTGCGTTGCGCCGATGGCTGTCGCAATGGTGACACCAATCAGCAATGCTGGCACCGATCCGATAGGGTCATTCAAACGAACGACGATAACGCCAGCCAGAGCCGCCATCGAACCGACGGAAAGGTCAATTTCACCGGCGATGATAGTTACAGTCAGGCCAAGTGTAATCAGACCTAGCTCAGGGAATCGCTCCAATATCGCAAACGCATTGTTGGTGCTGGCATATCGCTCAAATTCCAGTGAGAAATAAATCGCAATGCTAAACGCGATGACGATGGTAAAGACAATTTGCGAATTGAGTAGTAAAAACTCTTGTGCTCGCTCCACGAAGCTCTTTTGCGGCGTGGGAGATGTTGTATTGGATACACTCATCGGGCATTCCTCCGAATCAGGGCGTACAGGCTCACACTGGCGACGACGGTCAAACCGACAAAAAGAATGCGCGGGCCACTTTCAAAGCCACGTAACACCATCATATTATCCACAACAGAAATAAAGATCGCGCCCAGTGTTGTCTGGAGGATTGAGCCACGTCCGCCGAAAATAGCGCTGCCCCCAACCATCACCGATGCAATCGCACTGATGGCGAGTGAGCCACTGCTACCGAATGTCGCAGAGAACAAGCTCACCTGTCCCTGGCTGATCTGAGCAGCGAACAGGATGCCGACGAAGGCCGCCGCTGCGGAGGCCAGGCCGAATACCTGTACTGCTTTCCAGAAGGAACTATAGCCCGTGCTCTTAGCTGTATCCTTGCTCGCCCCGACGAGGTAACAACTGCGCCCGAAGGAGGTATAGCGCAAGACGATCTCCCCGGCGATGGCTAACAAAATAAAGGCCCAGGTCACATTTGGGACGGTAAACGTCAACCCGGTTCCGAGCCATTCCGCCGGGTGGGGGCGCTCAATCTGGATCACTGCATTGTTGCTCACATGGGAAGCAACGCCGAAAATAATCCCCGCTGCACCCAGGGTAACCACAATCGGGTTCCCACCAAGACCGACAATCGCACCCTGTAGAAATCCGATAATGATAGCTGCGCCGAGCGTCAGTCCCAACGCCGGGATCAATCCGAAATCATTGAGGAACGCATACGCGAAGATCAGTGAGGCTAACCCGGCGGTTTCTTCCAGGGAAAGCAGGAAGAAGTTACCGGATATAGTCACAAAAGTCAGCCCAATAGCGAAGATACCCACAAACGCGGTCGAGCGTAGGATGGCCTTGATATTGAGCGGCGTCAAGAAATTTTCTGTCGTCAGTGCGCCGTAGACCAATATGAAAGCAGGCACAATGATTAAAATTACGATCAGTAGTGATGTGCCACGAGTCAATGATTGGAGGCTAAAGCCTGTTGTTTCTGTTTTCTTTGGTACTGTGGTTGTAGTTGTACTCATGCGGTCACCCCGTCCCGACTATCAAATGGGTGTGTGATCTCTTTAAGGATGCGTGTACTGTCGTCTTCTGTCGTGTCGAAGATGTTGATCAATTGCCCACGATAGAAGGTTGCGATGCGGTCTGGCAGGTAATTTACCTCTTGAATATCGGTTGAAGCGAAGACGACCGCCACGCCACTGTCTGCCAGGTCACGGATGCGTCGGTAAATCTCAGCGCGTGCGCCTACATCAACGCCGCGAGTCGGTTCGTCAATCAGCAAGACTTTGGGTTCAATTGACAACCACTTACCAACGGTGACCTTTTGTTGATTACCCCCACTCAATACCTGTGCATTTCCTTTCACTCGTGAGGTATCTACCGTCATTTCCTCGGCAAGTTGAAATGCGAGTTTTTGTTCTTTGCCGCGCAACAACCAGTTCATAAACGTGATTCGTTCGAGCGCGGGTGAAGAGAAGTTCTCATAGATAGGGCGTTCCAGGTAAAGGCCATCTTTCTTGCGATCCGACGAGCAATACGCAATTTTGTTAGCGATGGCTTCTGTCGGTGATTTCGGCAGGAAGGTCTTGTTTTCAATGGTAATGTTGCCACCGCGTGTGCGCCGTGCACCGCCAATCGCAGCGAGTACATAGCCGCTGCCGCTGCCGAGTTGCCCAGCCAAACCGAGGATCTCACCAGCACGGATGTTAAGGCTAACGGGTTCCACCAGACCATCAGGCCAAAGATCGATAATTTCGACGACGATATCATCATCAGTGGCGGCATGGGTGCGTTCTGGGAACATATTCTCTAGCGAACGACCGAGCATTTTTTCAATCAGTGTCTCAACGGTGAGGGTATCTGTCGGAACAGCTGGCTGGCTGTGCCCATCACGTAAAACGGTTGTGCGGTGGGCGATCTCGAAGATTTCATCCATGCGGTGGCTAACGTAAATAATCGACTTGCCAGCCTCTGCTAGTGTGATTGCCATATCAAGAATGCGGCGACTTTCAGCCTCACCAAGTGCGGCGGTCGGCTCATCGAGGATCAATATCTCAGCATCACGAGCGATGAGACGCGCGACCTCCACGAGATGCTGTTCCCCAACGGAGAGGCGATCTACGCGGGTGTGGGCGTCCACATCATGCAGGCCGACTTCATCGAGATAGCGCCGGGCGCGGCGTGCTTTTGCCCCCAGGCTCGACCATGCTGGCTCACGTGGGTCTGCCAGAAAGATATTTTCGGCTACCGTCATGGTAGGGATTAAACTCAGTTCTTGTTGGGCGATAGCGATACCGTGTTCTTCTGCCTTTGCCGGTGAGTCCAGAGTGATGGGTTTACCATTACGCAAGATTTCTCCAGAATGGTTGCCATCGAAGCCGCCAATAATTTTAACCAGTGTCGATTTACCAGCACCGTTTTCACCGACGAGGGCCATCACTTCGCCTCTGCGAAGGTCAAATCTCACCCCATCAAGTGCCTGGATCACGCCATAATTGCGGCTGATGTCGGTCATCTCGAGGATGATATCCGGTGGTGGGTCTGTGTTGGTGGGGTGGGGAGCGGTTGACATCTCTTGCATAAAAATTTCTCCAAGTAATAACTTCACTTTTTGACAGAAGTTGCATCGAGTGCCACCTCACAGGGCACACCCGATGCAACGGTTAGGTTAAGCAGTGAGGTCTAGTCCTCTGATTCCTCTTCGGACTCTTCCTCATCCATGTCTTCGGACTCTTCGTCCATTTCCTCTTCATCCTCTGGCACACCCCATGTGCAGAGTTCGTTCATAGTGTATTCTTCACCATCGAAGCCTTCGAGTGTGAATTCTTCCCACTCGTTGAAAAGGACTGCCGGGTTCGGCGTGAAGTTCAGGAATTCCTCGACTTCACCGGTGGTCAGGTATTCATCAGCAACCTGAATCGCCAACTGACCTTCGAGCAGGGGAGCCTGAAGCGTGGTGCCGTATTGACGCTCTTCTTCAAAGAGCTGGCGGTCACCATTGCAAACCGTACCAACGGCGATGACATCAGCACTACCGTCGATGCCGACGGTAAGGCCCGCTTCTTCAAGTGCCTGGATTGCACCCTGAAGGATGGCGTCATCCATGCCGTAGATAAAAGTAAATTCTTCGCCCTGGAGTTGTGCGAGCAACGCGGCTGTACCGTTGTAGCCGTTCTGTGAGCCGAAGCCCTCGTTGGACTCTTCAATCAGCGTGATGCCGGAGTCGGCAATGGCTTCGTTGAAGGCTTCCATGGACAGCGGATAACCACCATAGGCGACAGGATACGTCACGGCGATGGCGTTGGCTTCTTCGATGCCGAGTTCTTCAGCGAGTTCAACCATCATCAGGCCAGCGTTACGGGCACGCAGGGCGTCATCCGGGCCAGCATAACCGATGACAAACGGCTCGGCTTCTTCGGTCGGCAACTGGTTGATCTGTAGGACCGGAATGTCTGTACTAGCCAGATCACGCAGGGAACCTAGACCGGCTGCGCCTTCCGCAGGCCACCAGATCCACATATCTGGTTCTAAACCAATGGCGAGCTGCTGCTGCACCTGCTGATCTTGCTGTGCCTGGTTGAATTCGTTTTCCAGAATGGTGATGTCATAGCAGGCGTTCGTCGCTTCGTTTTGCAGCCCGGTGATGAGGCCGTTGACGTAACGCTCGCTGCGTGCAGGGGTGAACGCGATGATCTCGCCGACAGTCTCTTCACATTCGACGTCAGAGTCTTCTTCGTCTTGCGCGGTAAGCATGTTGACGGAGGTCATCGCCATTGCGAGAACAATAAGTAGGGTTAGTAGTTTTTTTGACATTATTACTCCTCTATAGTCAAAATCGTCATAATTGAGCGTACAAAAATTGTTACGAAGTGCTGGCATTGAAATCTTTCTCGTCATATACTCATAACGATGGGCAAGTAAAGCACTCTCGATGTTGTTTTGATGAGTATTGCCTTGTACTGGACGACGCTAGCCTGATCCTTATCAGGGGTAGCTGGTTAGCGTCGACTTTTAGGGCAAGCCTCCCGTTGGACCATTGTCTGCATATAAAACGCTAGTCGCTTCTAAGATCAGCATCACCTCCTTCCAGATCAGCATTGGTTTCGGTTACCCATTGATTCAAGGTGGTTCTAAACTAAGACCCAACCACCATCAATCGCTACACATTGTCCGGTCATCATGTCACTTTCGTCAGATGCCAGGAAGGTTGTCGTGCCTACAATGTCCTGCGGGGTTGAGGGGCGACCTACGATGGTATTACCCGCTGCGCCTTTGATGGCCTCGCCGGGTTTTTCCGTATTGCCTGCGTCTATTTCCATTTTGTCGAGCATTTCCCACAGTGGCGTTTCCACGACGCCAGGGCTGAACGAGTTCACACGGATGTCATGCTGGGCAAGCGCACGCGCAGCCGACTGGGTCATGATAATGACCGACGACTTACTCGCGCTGTAGGGGGCGATGTTGTCAAAGCCGGTGCGGGCAACTGCGGAGGCGGTATTGATAATCTTGCCACCGCCGCCTTGCTTAATCATCTGTTTGGCGGCTTCTTGCATCCCTAGCAGGACGCCCCAGCCATTCACAGTCATAATCATGTCCCAGTTTTCTCTGGTGACTTCGAGGAAGTCCATCGGCTTGTTAACCCCGGCATTGTTGAACATGACATCCAACTTGCCAAATTCTTCCACCGTCTTCTGGATCATGCTTTGAACAGAGGCGCGGTCGGTCACGTCCACCTTGACTGCAATTGCCTTGCTACCGGCATCAACGATTTCTTTAGCAACGGATTGTGCTTTTTCTTCGTTGAGGTCTGCGATTACGACATGGCCGCCTTCTTTGGCGAGGTCGTGGGCAATCGCACGCCCAATGCCCTGTGCTGCGCCGGTTACGATGCAAACTTTATCTTGTATACGTCCCATAATTTTTGTCTCCTTAAGTAGTTCTATCTCTTTAATTCAATTTATCGGCGGATTTGACCCCGCCGTTGGGTCACTTCACTTATTTGCGACGATTAAACGTCAACAATTTCATCTCGCTCATCTCACGGATCGCGTAGCGCAAGCCTTCACGCCCAAAGCCGGAGCGTTTCACCCCGCCATATGGCATATGATCGACACGGAAAGCTGAGATATCATTGACCATCAAGCCGCCCACTTCGAGTTCATCGAAGGCGGTATAAACCAGTTCCATGTCATTGGTAAATAGGCCGGATTGTAGGCCGAAGCTGCTGTCATCAACGGCACGAATCGCGCCCATCACATCGCTATAACGAAACAGACTCACAACCGGGCCGAAAATTTCCTCACCGGCGACTTTCATATCTTCTTTGATGTTTGTTAGTAAGGTGGGTTGCCACAGGTTACCCTTACGACTACCCCCTGCCAGCAGGGTTGCACCCTGCGCGACGGCTTCGTTAACCCATGATTCGATACGGTCTGCTGCCCCCATGTCGATGACCGGGCCGACATCGGTGTCGTCGTTGATCGGGTCACCGACGGTCAGGTTCTGGATGCGTGGCACCAACTTACCGACAAATTCGTCAAAGCGATCTTCGTGGATGTAGACCCGCTGCACGCTGATGCAGGACTGCCCCGCATAACTAAACGCGCCGAGTGCCACCCGTTCTGCCGCATAATCAATATCAGCATCCTGATGAATGATCGTACCGGCATTACCGCCCAGTTCCAACGCGACCGGCTTGTCACTGGCCTGTTCTTTCAACATCCAACCCACAGCCGGGCTACCCGTGAAAGATAACATCTTGATACGTTGATCTTCGACCAGTGGCGCGGCATCGGGGATTTGTGTTGGCACGATACCAATGCCACCCGCCGGATAGCCCGCCGCGAGAACGGCCTCACCGAGCAACAATGAACTGATCGGCGTCTGTGAATCCGGGCGGATAATGATCGGGTTCCCCGCAGCTATGGCCGGGGCGACCTTATGCGCGACCAGATTAAGTGGATAGTTAAATGGGGTAATGCCAGTCACCGGGCCGATGGGTACATGATGCACCTGTGCGCTGCGGCCTTCTGTACCGGGCGTCCAATCTAACGGTACGATCTCACCGTAGATGCGCTTGGCTTCCTCTGCTGCGACCTTGAACGTAAAGGCTGCGCGGGTGGCCTCCGTGCGTGCGGATTTGATGGGTTTACCCGCTTCCAGGGCGATAGCACGGGCGAAACGCTCATGATTGTCTGTAATCGCCTGGCTGACCTTTTCCAATACATCGGCACGCTGCCAGGAAGCCAGCTTTCGCGTTTGCTGGAACGCCTCATGAGCGGCCTGAATTGCACGCTCTACCAATGCTGGCCCGGCATGATGAATAATACCGATAACCTCACTGTTGTAAGGGTTGCGCACTTCGATGGGATCATCGGTGTTGATCCACTCGCCGTCAATCAACACCCCCCAGTTACCAAACTCCGTTGTACTCTTAGTATCAGACGCAGAGTGAACGTCACCGGAACGTAGTCTCTCAAATGTCATCGTTCTGTCCTCTCGTCTGTTATTCCAGCATTTGCATCGGGTCTTGTAGATATTGCGCCAGCGTCCGCAGGAAATCTGCGCCGTGTGCGCCATCCACAGCCCGGTGATCGCACGACAAACTCAGGGTCATCATGGGTTGAATCACGGCTTCACCGTCAATGGGGACGACCTTCTCAACGATGTTACCGACAGCAAGAATGGCAGCTTGCGGTGGGTTCACAATGGCTTTGAACTCATCAATACCATACATGCCTAGGTTGCTGATGCTGAACGTCCCGCCTTGCAGGTCATCCGGCTTTAACTTGCCATCAAGTGCGCGGGAGACAATGTCATCGCGTGCCTGTGCCGTCGCCATCACACCGAGTTGATCTGCATGATGGATCACCGGCACCAGCAGGCCATCATCAACGGCCACAGCCAGCCCCACATTAACCTCATCGTTAAAGACCACCCCTTGCCCGTCCCAGCCTCCGTTGACGTAAGGATGCTGCCTCAAAGCTCTGGCAACCACATACACCAGTAGATCGGTAAACGTGACTTTGACTTCTGCACGCGCTTTCAATCGGGTGCGCCACGCGATCAACTGGCTTACGTTTACCTCACGCTTCAGGTAGAAGTGCGGTACGGTCTGCCAGCTTTCTGTCAGGCGTTGCGCCATGCGCTGCCACATACGCCCGGTCTGCACAGCACCGTCCGCTTGAGCGGCGGCTGGTGCGGCGACGGTTTGAGTCGGCTGTGCGGCTACGGGTGGCTCATAGGCCAACACATCCGCTGTGATAACCGCACCGTCTGGCCCTGTACCGGAGATTACCTCGATGTCGATGTCACGTTCGCGGGCCAGTCGTCGCGCTTTCGGTGAAGCCAGCACGACGTCAGTGACAGGTGCTTCACTTGATTTACCGTCGTTGAGATAGGCTTCCATATCGGCACGGGTGATGCGGTCACCCGTTGCGGGTACGCGGCTAATATCCACGTTGTGTACTTCCGCCATACGTGCCGCGACCGGGGTCGCAGACTTGCCCGTGCCGTTTGTCGGAGTCGGCGATGGGGGCGCAGGTTCCGGCTGCGATGGTTGAGCCGTCGCAGCCTTTGCCGGTGCCGGTGCCGCTTCCCCATCTTTAAGGATCAGCGCGATTACCTCACCCACCGGCACTTCATCACCCGCCTGTGCGGTCAAGTTGACCAGCGTGCCGGTGCCCTGCGCCTCGACTTCGACAGTGGCTTTATCGGTTTCCACTTCCATGATCAGCTCACCTTTTTCGACGGTGTCGCCCTCATGTTTGAGCCAAGCGATGAGGATGCCCGTGTCTTGCGACATCCCCAGTGCTGGCATAATGACTTCCGTAGGCACGATATTCCCCTAGTCGCTGCCGGTACCCGCGCCATTGGCGACGTGGTCGCCAGTAGGCATCGCGGGGCGGCCCTCCGGATAAATCCGGGGATTGTTGTAGTTCGATTCGGTGTCGCGGGTGTTGCTCAGCGGCCCCGTCGCAGAATAGTATTTCTGCCCGGTGATCATCAATTCCTCCGCAGGGAAGCGGCTAATCACTTCACAACCGTCAGCGGTGACGACCAACTCTTCTTCAATGCGGGCGGCGCTCCAGCCATCACTTGCCGGCCAGAAGGTTTCTAACGCGAACACCATACCTTCCTTGACTTCCTCAGGATGATCGAAGCTGACCATGCGGCTGAAGATGGGCTTTTCCCAGATTGCCATGCCGATACCATGACCGTATTGCAGCGCAAATGCAGATTCTTCATCCGGGAAGCCGAACTCTTCCGCTTTGGGCCAGATGGAAACGACATCGGCAGTCGTAACGCCCGGCTTAATCATGCTGATGGCGTGATCCAGATAATCACGGCAGCGTTTATAGGCGTCGATCTGTGCCTGGGATGCACTGCCAACCACGAAGGTACGATAGTAGCAGGTGCGGTACCCCATGTAACTGTGCATGATGTCGAAGTAAGCCGGGTCACCAGGGCGCAGAATGCGATCACTGAAGACATGCGGATGCGGATTACAACGCTCACCGCTGATAGCATTGATGCCTTCGACGAATTCACTACCCATTTCATATAGGCGTTTGCTCGCCAGAGCGACTGCATCACTCTCGCGGAAGCCCGGCACCATTGCCCGGTAGAGGTCATCATACGCAGCATCAACCATGCCCGCCGCCATCGTGAGCAGCATAATCTCATCTTTGGACTTAATCAGGCGGGCATTCTGCATGATCTGTTGCCCGTCGATGACCGTTACACCGAGTTCTTGCAGTGCAAAAAGAATAGGCAGTTCGACAATATCAATGGCGATCGGGTCATTCTGCACACCGTTTTCAACCAGTTCATCATAAATTTTCTTGGCAACGGCGGCGGCGCGACCTACTTCAGGTGCCATCGCGCCACGCAGCAAGGTGGGGTCAGGGCGTGAGTTGCCTTTAGGGATCCAATCACAGTAAATCTCATGATGTTTAGCCGCACTGCCGAAGTCCCATAAGATCGGCTCGGCGTTCTGCGGCACGAGCGTAAAGCGGCTCATCTTATCGTGCGCCCAGGTACCGATGTGAGTGGCGGTGATGTAGCGAAGATTGGTCATGTCGAAACACAGTAAAGCACCGGCTTCACTGGCGGCAAGTTGTTCTTTTACACGGTTCAGACGATAGTCACGCAGACGATCCCAGTTGACGCGCCGTTCCCAATCGACACCCATTACGCCGTGTGTTTGCGTTGCCATTGACATAAAAATCACTCCTTAAAACTGGTAACTTACTATTTAGTGTTGTTCTACACACGCCCGCACAGTTGCTTCGCCATGTCAACGACCTGCTCGGCTGTGGGGACGGTCAAATCTTCTAGTGCAGGTGAAAATGGTATCGGCACGTTCATCGCGCCCATGCGCTTGACAGGCGCATCTAGATAGTAGAAGGCACCATCAGCGATTACAGATGCAATCTCCGCTGTCGTGCCGTATTGTTCATAGCCTTCGTCAATGACGATGGCTCGGCTTGTTTTTCTGGCGGAGTTAATAATGGTTTCAGTATCCAATGGCACGGTCGTGCGTGGGTCAACGACTTCGGCTCTGATGCCGATTTCGCCGAGTGTGTCCGCCGCTTCCAGCGCCACATCAACCATGCTGCTGGTGCCAACCAGGGTAATATCGGCTCCGTCACGCTTAATATCAGCTACGCCCAAAGGAATAGTGTATTCATCGGTTGGTACTTCACCCTTCAGTTGGAAGCTCAGCTTATCTTCAAAGAAGATCACCGGGTTTTCGTCACGAATGGCAGACTTGAGTAATCCTTTGGCATCATAGGGCGTGGAAGGCATAACGACCTTTAACCCTGGGATGTGGCTCATCCAGGCGTGGAGGCTCTGGCTGTGCTGGGCGGCACTGCTTCGGGTTGCACCGAGTGTGGTACGCATGACCATCGGCACCTTGAGCTTGCCACCAGACATATAATGAATTTTCGCCGCCTGGTTGACCATTTGATCCATCGTCAACGTGATGAAGTCGCCGAACATGATGTCTACGACCGGACGCATTCCCGTAATGGCTGCACCGACACACAGACCAGTGATCCCCGCTTCGGAGATGGGCGAGTCGATGACCCGCTCCGTACTGAATTTTTCCACCAAACCGGAAAGCACCTTAAACGGCGTGCCTGCTTCCGCAACATCTTCGCCGATGATGAAAACGCGCTCATCGCGCTCCATTTCTTCTCTGAGTGCTTCATTGACCGCCTGCGAGAATGTGATTTTCCGCATGGCTTCTTTAGTCTGCGTAGACATGTAAACCGACTTCCTCCTGAGCTGGGTAGGACGCATCAAGCGCATACTGCACAGCACTTTCCGCTTCATCCGCGACTGTCGCGGTGATGTTATCCAACAAGCCTTGATCTGCGAACTTTTGCTCGATGAGCCACGCGCCAAAGTTCTTAATCGGGTCGCGTTCTGTCTTCCATTCTTTTTCTTCAGCTTTGGGACGATAGTAAGCCCGGTCTACGTCGCCGACGTGATGCCCATGAAAGCGATAGGTATGGCACAGCAGGAAAGCGGGGCCTTCACCAGCACGAGCGCGTTCGACGAATTTCTGTGCCGTCAGGTAAACAGCACGCACATCCTGTCCGTCAACTTCTTCGGCGTGGATGCCGAATGCCTGCGCCCTGCCAAGTAATTCCCCGGCGGTGGTCTCGCTGAAGTGGGTGTATTCGTTATACATGTTATTCTCACACACATAGATCACGGGGAGTGACCAGAGTTGCGCCATATTCATGACTTCGTAAAATAATCCCTGACCGAGTGCGCCTTCGCCGAAGAAACAGACCGCCACTTGATCGGTGCTGCGTGCCTTCGCGGAAAACGCCGCACCTGTTGCGATACCCGCACTACCACCGACGATTGCGTTTGCACCCAGGTTGCCGTTTTCTTGGTCAGCGATGTGCATAGAACCGCCTTTCCCCCGGCAATACCCGGCCTCTTTACCGAGCAGTTCAGCAAACATGGGTTTGAATTCTGCACCTTTGGCGAGGCAATGCCCATGCCCACGATGCGTGCTTGTAATGTAGTCTTCGGAAGTCAGCGTTTCACATACGCCCACTGCCACAGCTTCCTGACCGCTGTACATATGGGTTAAACCCGGCATCTTTGCGGAGAGATACAGTTGATTGGCTTGGTCTTCAAACGTCCGGATCTGTACCATCTTCTGATACATCTCTATCCATTGCTCACGATCAACCTGCGAGCTATCCGGTAAAGGTGCTAATGATGGGGTACTCATTTAGTGCCATCCTCTTCTTGCTCTCGAGTGATTCCACTATCGCGCCGCACCTGCGCTAGATGCGCCTCCATAGCCGCCCGTGCAGCCTGTGGATCTTTGTTACGCACGGCATCAACAATCGCACGGTGGTGCATCTGACCGCGTTCGCGTGCGCCATCAACCTGTGCAATGCGTTTTCTAAGTTCTTGGAGTAAGTCCACTATTGATGCGATGAGACGCGGGAGAACCGCGTTTTGTGTGGCACGAGCAAGCGCGAGGTGAAACGAGTGATCTTCTTCGGTGTATTTTTCGATGACCTCAATGTGTTCTTCCATCAGTGTGATGGCTTTATCCATGTGCTCTATATCATCGGAAGTTGCGCGTTCTGCGGCGACAGCGGCGATATGGGGTTCGAGCATCTCACGGATCTCGACGATGTCAGCGAGCATGGTGTCGCGTCCAAAAGACATCATCAGGTCGAATGTTTGCTTGAGCCGTTCGCCAGTTGCATCAACCACAAAAGTCCCCAGTCCGGGTTGAACCTCCACTAAACCTTCTTGCCGGAGGGTCTTGATTGCCTCTCTTATGACGGTACGGCTGACGCCGTATTGCTTGGCGAGGTCACGTTCGTTTGGCAGGCGATCACCTGTTTTGATGTCACCATCAATGATTGCCTGTCTTACGCGCTCTGCCATCTGCTCATAGAGGCGAGGGGATGATAGAGGATCACTATTCATAAAGGTATCTCTTAAAATATTATTCGGTATGGTGGTCAGGTGGTCATACCACAGAATAAGCATAACATGAATTTAGTGTGTGTCAAGTTTGATAGATTTTTCACAAGATGCGGTTGCGTGGTAGAAATTTTCTGGTTCTAACGTTTTCTGTGATCAGCATAAATCACCTACCCGGCAAATATGCTCGGCAGCTCCCCCTGTGCGGTCGCTTCGGTAATCGCCATTGTGCCGTAGCCACCTCCCCCACTATTAATCAATCCGGTGATAAACGCAGCCATGAACTGCAATAAGTCGAGCGCCTTCCCCGTTTGCTCTTGCACGGTATGCACGGCGAGCAGTAATACTGGAGATGACGCCAAGAGCTATGCTAGAACCATCAGCCGAACGCGAGTTCGAGACTGAGGTTGCCTCGGCATTTGTCGGTAGCAATATGCCATATCATCATTTTTGTGATAGACTTCTTCTAACATGGTGGAGCATCACCGTATCCTGTCTTAGTTGGAGAAATACCAGTGCTTCAAGCATGGCCTTAACATCAGAAGCTTACGGGCGCATCTAGGAGTTCGGGGAGGACAATTCATCGTCGAAAAGTGTGTCAAAACGTAACTACTTCGACAATGTCACATTACAACAGGGCTTCAAAGGGTCACAATGGCTTTTAATGACGTAGAAAATCCCATTTTTCAGGTGATTTCTGTTGCATTTACCCCAGATTGACTCCGCCTTGTTCCTATTTTGATTGTGAGAGAAATTCGCAGGAAACCTTATTGCGCGTTCCAGTGACTTTCTATCACGATGGATTTGAGATCGCTAATGTGACATTGTCGAAGTAGTTACCGCTCGCGTCCGTTTCGAGGGTCACATCACCGTAGGTGAAGAACTCGTCCCACAGGAAGTCGGTGGTGGTGCCGTTGATCGTCTCGCTGGTGCGGCGTCCGGCGTGGTCGATGGTGTAGCTGGTCGTATCCGTTGAGGTAGCAGTCAGACTATCGGAGCAGGTCTTGTCTTCCAATTGATGCGAAATATTGCGGCATCATCAAATTAAACTGTTTCGGTTTAAGTGATACTTATTCAACAGCATTATTCTAGTATCATAATAAAATCTTTACAGAATCGTTCAAATATAGAACATGTACGTTGTCCCCGGCAGATAAATTTATATCTTCTCTGATTACAAATTTTCCTGATATTCGATTACCATTAGGATTAGTAAAGGCATAAGAGGTTATCCTGAAAGCTTTTTTTCCCCGTCTTTTCCATCTCACTTCCTGAACTTCTCCTTGTAAAATTCGTCCGTCTTGTCTAAGATCGAGATATGCTTTTTTAATCTTTATACGCTGTACTATTTGTCTGTAAAGCCATCGTGTGATTACTATGAGTAAGCCCACGCTGACCCCAATAACTATCAATCCCATTGTTATCGGAAATATGTAATCAAATGTAGGTTGTTGGAAGCTTTCTATGAAGAATGATACATTGCCATACAATCCAGCGACAAAAGTGAGCAATAAAAATATGAAAGGAATTGTGAGTTCGAGGATTTGCAAATAACTCGCAAATTCTGAGTCAAACATGTCCTCAGCAAGACTTTGCATTATTTCATCTTCGAAATAGAGTTCAGTGCTGTCACCGTTTACATAAAACTCATTTTCTTGTCTGACAAACTTCTTTGATGTGTGTGTCATAAAAAACTTTGTCACCTCCCCGAACATCACTTTCATGGGTATTTTCTATGTTGATATGCATCATATCTTATCATTTTGTCTGCCCGTAGCACGAATGTATTCAGTAGAGAACCTACAAATATCTCTGAGGTTATGACAATTTTTCCAATTTTCAAATCCGGCCAATCTCTCGTGTTAGGCTATTCCAGCGAACCGGACGTGAACCTTTCAATTCATCCGGCTCTCCCGTTTTCATGTACTCAACTTCGGAGCTTTGCCTGCATGGATATTGACGTGGCAATCGTGACAGACGATGAGCGTTTTGCGCTGCATCGCAATCATTCTTGTCACCCATGTTGGTTTTTCACGCCCCTTCCAGCGACGTTTCAGGTCAGATAACTTGCGAACATGATGTACCTGCACGCGGTCGCGTGAGCCACACAGTTCACATGTATCCGCCTTCAATCGCTGAATGAGGTCGGAGCGTCCACCCCATCGGGTCTCTTTGAAATCCCGTAAAGGTTCGCTTATCACTTTCACCGTCTTAAGCGGGATTGCTCCCCAACGGATCGTACGCGTTCCTTTGGTAGTCGGGATTTCAACTTCCAGTGTCTTGTAAGTAAAACCGTCAACTTCATAAGTGCTGCGATAGTGACGGTACACTTTGCTGACACTGATCTTGAACTTGTGTGCGAGCGTTTTGACCAGGGATTGTTGCATGATGTTCTTAAGGCTGTTGAGATGGCTACGATCCACTGCATATTTGTAGTAGTCCGCAATGCCACGAAAGCGTGACTGGAACACATCAATGATGTGGGCATCCGAGTACATGAGCAGTCCAGATTGGCTGATGGTCTTGCCTTTACGCATGTAACCTTTCGTGTATTCGTTGACCAGGCCATATGGCACGCCTAACCGCACGTGACCATTGATACTGCGCCGTCCTGCTGGCATGTTCGGATGTGGTGTCAGCTTGTCATCAACCTGATAGATGCTGATGTCGTAGCCGAGGAAGCGTGCTTTTTCGGTGGCTGCATGGGTAATGAATGTCTTTTCCAAACTGAGTTCCAGCTTGAGGTGATCGCGCAGGAATGTTCCAATGGCATCGCGTATGGCTTCAGCTTCTTTCTTCGTCCCGATGAAACCCAGAATGAAGTCATCAGCGTAGCGCACATATTTGAGCCTGCGGAAGTTTGGATCGTGCATGTCACGTGAAGGATATTGACGGCGTTCCTGTTCGAGTTGTTTCACTCGTTCGAGGTCGCCAGCTTCACGCGCCCGGCGAATGAGATATTCATACCGTTTGTATTCCGGGTTCTTGCGCCGTTCTTTGCCCTGTGTGTATTGAGGCATGAGTACCTCTTCAACGAAGCAGTCAAGCTCGTTGAGGTAGATGTTGCTGAGTAAAGGGCTGAGGATACCTCCCTGCGGTGTCCCGCTGTAGGTGTCCTTGTATTCCCATTCCTCTAGCTTCCCAGCTTTCAAGCCCTGACGAATAAGGTTCAGCAGCCGTCCGTCCTGCACATCTCTGGCGAGGACATCAAGCAGTACATCGTGGTTGATGTTGTCAAAGCAGCCTTTGATGTCACCTTCAATGAACCATGCGGCTCCGCGAAAGCTCTGCTTGATTTGCTTGAGTGCCGTATGACAACCACGTCCCGGACGATACCCATGTGAGCAATCGCGGAAACGGGGTTCATAGTAAGCATCCAGCATCAAGCGTAGTGCTTCCTGAACCAGCTTGTCCTTGAAGTTGGGCATTCCCAATTTCCGTATACCACCGGATTTCTTGGGGACACCACTTCCGAGTGAAGGACGAAAACGGAAGCGTTCGTAACCCATCTGTTCGATGATGTCACGGACGACTGCCATACTCATCCCGTCGGCGGTTTCACCTTCTGTCCCTGGTGTGAGCGCGCCAGCGTTTTTGTAAATCTTGGCGTATGCCTTGAGATACAGTTCTTCGCTGTACAAGCTCCGATAAACCCGAGTGAGCGGGGTACGCTTCACTCCCATGTTGTGTAGTGCTTGTAAAATCCGTTCGGCTTTCTGCATTTCGCATCCCTTTCTTCTTTTTACAAGCTGAAAACCTGATCCCCTTCGCCCTGTAGTGGCTTACTTATTCACCACCGCCCTGGTGGGACGTTACCCCCACGACTACTATGGATGATCTCTGTCGCCATAGGACTCGCGTCCCGTAGGCGATCCCGTAGTACGGTCATAAGTGACGTATCTAGCATGACTTAGGGCCTCCGTTCGTGGCTTGACCGATCTCACTGATCGCTGTTCCCGTCAGGAAGGTTTC
>DAOTTX010000238.1:0-4906 GCA_034437515.1 Anaerolineae bacterium | reverse complement strand
AGGTGCAGGCGCGACAGAATATGAGCAATCCACTGGGCATGGCCGAGCTGTTCGACCGGCTGACCGAGCAATCTGGCGACCTGCTCTCGCAGCTCCGATGCCTTCAGCCACACCGCGCCGTCGGCATTTCGTGTCATGATCTCCAGCGATTGCAGCACGGCTTCTTCGCGGTCGCTCAAAGCCTTGCCTTCGCTCAACTGCTCGTCCCACTCGGCGGCTTCGCTGATCGCATCCAGCAGACCCACCACCTGTCCGACCTCCTCGAAGAACGCTGCCAGTGCCACCAGCGGCGACCACAGTTCACCGGAGCGGTTGTGCAGCTTGTGCAGTTCGGGACGGGAGAAGTAGTTGCGATGCACAGCTTGAAAGTGTGTCAGCAGCAGCGAATACAGCGCGTGTCGCACCGGAGCGCCGTCGAAGTCCGGCGGGAAAGCAGGCATCCGCTTATCGGTGCGGCGCATGGGAATGGCGATACACCGGCTGGCGAGAACGTCCTCCAATCCCATGATCGCCGCCAGAATCTTCGGTGAGTACACATCAAATGCCTGGGGTTTCATGTCGTCGCCGGTGATGCGGATGGCGGGCATCCCCTGTTTGTAACCGCTGTTGAGCAACTGGCGAATCTGCTGCATTCCCGGATCACGCGGGTTGTGATAGCGTTCCGCCTCATCAATGCCAACCGTACAGGACGTGTAGTGGATCAGCCGGAACATCGACGCGCCAGTGGGATCGGAGGTGGTAATCATGTTGAACGCCAACGGTTGCAGTACCCGCAGCACGGTCGACTTTCCGCTGTTCTTCGGGCCGTTCAGCGCCAGATACGGAAACGCCGGGAACATCTGATAGAAGTAGGTGCCAATCGTCCACAGCGTCAGAATGCGGCTCTCCACCGGCGAGCGGAAATCCACGTAGCGTGTGAACATATCATGGATCGTGTTGAAGACCTCGCGGGGCTGCACCGTCTCACCGTCGAGATAACGTCGAATATCAGAGTAGCGCCAGCGTTGCAGGAACTCCGAGCCTTCGGGGATCACGCGCAGGGCGATCTCCTTGCCATTCACGCTGATGATCTGCTCATCCGTCACGCGCTTGAGTTCGCGGCTGCTCGTTACCAGATAGGGCTGGATGTTCAGTCGATTTTTCTTCGTGCGCTCCAGCAGCGAGACTGTCACCAGCGCCAGATCATCCCTGAAGCCCATTGCAGGTGATACCACCGGAATGCTGTCGTCGAACACATCGGCCATATCATCTCCTTCATCATCGTTGCCATTAGACGAGGCTTTCAGCATCTCGTTGAAGACCCGCGCCTTCACACCGATCCTGCCCATCGCCTCCTTGACCTGTGTCAGCAGGAAGGTGTCGAGGCCGTCCATGTGCGTGAACAACTCGCGGATGGCATCGTCTCGTGCCAGCCCTTCGAGATTACCGGCACGGTTGATCTCCGTCAGCAGCCAATTCTGCGCCGTGTTGAGCAGATTGGCAGCATCGTCCGATGTGGCTTTGTCCCGTGCCAGCCACAAATTCGCGTCCTTCACGCTCGGCGGTAGCTGTGGCAGATACGCCCTTCCGCCGAGTGCCCCTGCGATGATCCGGCTCTGGGTGTTGGCATCGTCGGTATTGTCCAGCGCGATGAACACGCGCTCATGCCGCTTCAGCCGTTCCAGCAGATCATCGCTGACGGTCATGCCAGCAATCGCCACCGCAGGCACACCCCATTCACCAAAGGTGATGGCGTCCGCCTGACCTTCGACCACGATGACCTGTCCCGCGTCATCAGCATAGCAGTGATTGAAGTACGACTGTTTTTCTCCGGCGATGTCACGCGGCGGGTTGTAGTGCTTCTTGCCTTCAATCGAGCGTCCGCTGAGGTACGTCAGACGGCCTTTGTGTAGATGAACGTAGACAAGCATCCCCGCCGGAAAACGCTGTATGACACTGCGCCAACTGTCGGGCAGGTTCAGACCTTCCAATAACGGATGCTTGTCCGACGGCATGAAACCGAGCTTTGCCAGCCGGATGGTTTGCGGATTCCAGCCGCGCCCCTTCGTGGCGTAGGACAGGGCAGGTGGGGTATTCAGGAGTGTGTCGTGCAAGCGCTGGACGAGCTGACGCTCTGACCACGCCGCTGTCTGACGGAAGTCCGTCCCACGCTCGATGTTAATTCCGGCACGCCGCGCCAGATGCTCAACCGCTTCCATAAAGTGCTGCGGATCGCGGTTGTTCCAACCGCTACCGTAATTCAGATGATAGCGTCCGACGAAGTCAAACACGTCGCCGTGCTCACCGCGTGAGTTCCAGAAGTACATCCCTGATTGGGGTACAACCACCATGCTGTCGTGTTCCACGCCGATGAAACGTGCGCCGGATTTCTTCAGGCTGAACTTCTCACCAACAACGTCCTCGATGGGATTGCGAGAACGAATCTGTTCAAGGTCGATACTCATTGCTTGTGTCTCCAGACAAATCTAAGCTATGGTCATGTGCAAAGACATGACAAAACGAGTGAAATTCGATTGCAGGAGATAGGGGTCTGTGATACAGTTTGATTGTTCAGTTCAAACGGTATCATCTTCGCCCGGCCCACCTGCACCAGCGGTGGGTTTTCCGATTCTATGGGGGACTGCGTGGCATTTTCGCTGCTCCTTCGTCTATAAGTCCACCCGGGTGGACTTATCTCGCATCTGGGTTTCGATTTGACGCTGCCAAAGCCATCTGAGCCAATCGTTTAAGTTGTGCGCTGGTCAGATGAGGATCGCCCTGTTCACGGTAGATCGCATCCCAGAGCAATTCCGGTGTCATCTTGTCAGCATCACGTACAAATGAACGAGCAAACTTCGCCATAAAAGTCGGCACCATATCACCTTGTTCATCTGTACTATCAGATGGTTCGTGGGTAATGATTGCCTCGACCTGACGACTTGTCAGACCAAACTGGATAATCTGCTGCATCATCTCCACCTGATCCTCGCCCGAAAGCACAATCAGTTGCCGTAGTGTGCGCTCATCTATCTGGTGTCGGTCCGCTAACTCCATCGCCTCATCACAGAGATTGAGCAGGTCTTTGTACTGGCTGAACCGCCGCTTATCGATGCCACCCATCGCTGCATAGATCGGTGCGGCGGCTCCCCGCGGAATACGCAGTTCCAGTGCCTGACGATAAAAGTCGTTGTCCACCGCATAGTCCGGGATGTCGAAGCCGTTGACGGTCAGTAGGAGTAGTGCCGCCTGACGCGCCATCGCTATCGCGGATAGTCCTTTGCGAGCGGTGTTCTCCTTCGCCTGTCTGAAAACCGTCGAACGGTCCGCTGGAACAACGATGCAGTCGATCATGCCATCGGCTTCGTAGCCGGGCAGGAAATCCCGTAGCAGCCACGCCGCCCAGTAACGACGCTCCCCCGTTTCGATGCGATAGAGGCGCGTCACGCCCTGCGTCACGTCGATCGCGGTGATGGGGTTCACCTGTCCATCGTCGCGGATGGTCACGGCGAGGTTGACCAGATCACGCAGCAGCTCCTCCTCCGGCGTGAGTTTGGTGTCAGCATCGTCACGATCCGGATTAGGTAGCAGCTCCAGCAGATTGCTGAACGGTTGTCCGCGCTGGCGGGAGGCGACTTGCGCGACCTGCACGAGATCGCGTAATGCCTGCGAGGGTGTGAGCTGGTTGTTGTGAAATGCGTGGTGGATGCGGTCGGGTAGCACCCGGCGCGGCTGCACCGGATCAGGGCGCACCATATCAAGCAGCAAACGTTCGACTTTCACGGAGTCATCATTGAGGTGCCGGGGAAGGTCGTCCCCCAGCAGATCATCGTTGAAGTTCACCAGCAGCTCGCTGAGCTTGTCGGTGTCTTGCTTCTTCGCCATCACGCACCCCCGACCTGCTTCACCAGCCGCCCGATCAACTGCGCGTAGGCTTTGCTGGCGGGGGCTTTCGGGTCCTGCATGAAGATGCTCTTGTGATAGCGGTGGGCGTAGCTGACGGCTTCGTTCATGGGGATGACACCACACAGCAGTTTGCCGAGCATCGGATGCGCTTTCAGCTCACCGAGCATGTTGTGATGTCCACGTACACGACGATCCATCTTGGTGACTAGCACACCACTCACGCGCAGGTTAGGGATACGCCAGCCGTCGCGGATGTCGTGGATTTTGCCGATCACGCTCAGCAGACCGACCGTTTCCAGATAACGCGGTTCAACGGGGATGAGCGCATCCGTCGCGGCGACCAATGCCATCTCTGTCATCAGTGAAAACGACGGGCGGGTGTCGATCACGATGGCGGCGTAGTGCGGTGCGATCTTCGATAGCGGATCGGCGAGGCGGTAGGGTGCGCCTGCCGTGCCCTGCAATTCGCGTTCGGCCTGCTCTAGTAGGGGAGACGCGGGCAATACATGCAGGTTGTCATCCCAGTGCGAACCAACAATGACATTGGCGAGCGTCTGCGGTGCGGCGGCACGATCTGCCATCAGCACGGAATACAGGCTGTTCTCTGTGTCGAAGTCGTCGCGACCGGTCGTGACGAGTGTGGCGTGGCTCTGGCTGTCGGTGTCGATCAGCAGCACACGCGGATTCTTCGCACCGACCTGGCGCAGCAGCCCGGCGATGCCCAATGCGATGTTCGTTGCGGATGTGGACTTCCCCACACCCCCTTTGTGATTTGTCAGTACAAATGCGCGAGTCATGGTTGTTCTATCCTCTTGACTCTAAAAACCGAACGATTTCCCGCTGGAAAACACAGCCCTGCGCTTTTGTGCTACATTGGTCTTGCGCGAGTCACTGGGTTCTCTCAGTGAGCTTGTTGGGTGATGGGCGCAGCTCATGTGCCCCATCACCTCCCAAAGCCCAGGTTGATCGAGAGTTTTTTCAGTCGTCGGTTTTGAGGAAATGCAATCAGTCGCGTGAAATCAGA
>DAOTTX010000237.1:0-5387 GCA_034437515.1 Anaerolineae bacterium | reverse complement strand
TCTAGGTTTGAATCGTGGGGTAAAGAATAGCCCCACGAAGATTTTACTAGGTGCAATGAACAGCATTCGTTTAAAAAACCGTAAGCCACTACGAAAGATGCTGTATTTGTTGAACGAAGCGCTACGCGCAGGGTGCGATCCACATTGAGAGATGTCTCGGTTATGCTGTTCTATAACGACAAAGTTATAGAAGGAGCATCAAATGTCCTCTGCCTTGAGACAACGAATGATCGAAGATATGAGATTACGTGGTTTTGCGAAAGGGACGCAAAAGCGGTACGTAAGTTCGGTTCTGCAGCTCGCATTGTACTATGATAAGTCACCCGCAGATGTAACGGACGAAGAACTGCGCCAATATTTTCTGTATTTGAAAGATGAAAGACAGCTAACACGTAGCACCTGCACAGTCATCATCAGTGCGATTAAATTTCTATTCACCTACAGTTTGGAACGTGACTGGCCGATGTTGGATCGTGTTCGCCCACTCGCGGAGAAAAAACAACCCGAGATCTTGGCCTAGTGCGAGCAATGGAACAGAAAACCGTTCTAAGCTCCTCTGAAATGTTGTAATTCATTTAAACGACTCTATGTGGTCTATCTGGACTGTCTCCTGCGCCGCCAGTTGCGGATTTCAGCGTCAGATGCCGTATCGAACTGCTGAGCATAACGCAGGGTGGTCTGAATGTGCTTGTGACCCAGTCGTCTGCGGATGGTCGCCAGGCTGACGCCATCGTTGACCAGTTCGGTCGCATGAGCATGACGTAACTGGTGCAAGGTGCAAATGATGCCTGCTTGTTGGCAGTAGCCAGCCCACTTCGCTTGTACAGATTGGTAGCGCAATGCACCCCCACGATAGTTTTTGTGTGCTCGGAACAAGGCCCCGTGCTGGTAGCCCTGTTGTTGAATGTAGCGTTTGAGCAAGGCGACAAGGGCCGTATCGTCCAGCAAAATGGTCCGATGCCGTCCACCCTTACCCACAACGGTGAGATGCTCGTCGTCCGGCGTGAAATTAATATCCTCGATGTGAATGGCGAGTGCTTCGCTAATACGCAAGCCTGTCTCGAAGAGCAACCTGAACAGCAAACGATCCCGCAGGTGTTGACTGGGAATGGTATGCAAAATCGCCTCGACTTGTGCTCGACTTGGCGCTTGAATGGGCGTTTGTTCAGGCTGAATGCGCTGGATTTTGAGCATGGGATTGCTGTCGATCAGGTCTTGCTGGTAAGCCCAACGCAAGAAGCTGGCGACGGCGGCTTGCTTACGTGCCCGTGTCGCTGGTTTGAGATGGTGATATTGAGCAAAGAACTGCCGTAAGTGCTCCACATCCAGTTGAGCGAGATGTATGGGTGCGATCTGAGCAAGAGCCGTGAGATCGGCACGGTAGACTCGTCGCGTTTGCGGTGATTTGTTGGCCGTGGTCAGGTCGAGTAAGAAGCGCTCAATGGCTTGTACGAACAACATCGACGGTTATCCTGTGATAATGTGATAGTTGACGCATCTCAGGCGGTCAAAAGGCGGCAGCAGTTCGGTGCGAAAGGGGCATAATAGCTGTGGTAAAGCTACTTTTCACAGGAATCTGAAGATGCCCGTTCGCTTTCTTTCCCCCACGCATTATCAATCGTATGGTCAGTATCATGGCGTTCCCAGTGATACACAATTGGCGCGCTACTTTTATCTCGATGACTTCGATCATCACCTGTTGCAATCGCGACGGCGTGCGGTTAATCGCCTCGGTTTTGCGCTCCAGCTTGTCACGTTGCGTTTTCTGGGCACGTTCATTGAACCACTCGCCACGATCCCACCTCCTGTCATTCAGCATGTTGCAACACAACTGGATATTGATGCCACTGCAGTTGATTTGAATGACTATCGTCAACAAGACGTCTTCTGGGATCATCAGGTCATTATCCAGCAAAGCTATGGCTACCGCAACTTTCATGACCCAAAGGCATCTTTGCCCTTTTTGCGCTGGCTGTACTGGCGTGTCTGGCTGAGTGCTGAGCGACCGTCAGTGGTTTTTGACCTAGCGACGGCCTGGTTGATTGAACACAAAATCGTATTGCCAGGCGTCACAGTGCTGGAGCGTCTGGTTGCACAAGTGCGGGATCGTGCTGAACAACGCAGTTGGCGGTTGTTGAGTCGTCAATTGCGCTCAGATGAACGTCAGCGTCTGCGTCGCCTGGTCGCGCCACAGGCGGACGCGCACTTCAATTTCGATACGTTGCGCCAGTTACCCACCCATCTCAGTACGCCCCAACTCAACGCCACGCTGCTGCGTTTGGAAGCGATGCGGTCTTTGGGGGTGGATGACAAAGACTTCTCGCTGGTTTCGGATAATCGTTTGCGCAGTTTGGCCGATTATGCCCTGGCAGCGAAAAATCCAACATTGCGCCGTTTACCTGTGTCACGACAAGTCGCGGTGTTACTGGCAGGTCTGCATGTCCTGGCCATTCGTACGCAGGACCTGGTACTGGATATGTTCACACAATGGCTGCGAGAGGCCGTTGCAAAATCCAAACAGCGTGTTGAACAACACCGTTTGCAGACCTTAGCTGCTTATGATACGGCTGCGACTTTGCTGAGTCAGGTCGTGCAATTCCTATTGGAGGCCCCTGTCAATACCCCCGATCAAGCCCTCTTCCGTCAGTTCGACCGTGATACGGTCGCCGCTGCTGTTCAAATCGTCCAACAAATGCAACAGCCGGAATACCACAGTTATCATGGTGTTCTGGCTCAATACTACCGCTCGGCCCGTCGCTTTCTACCTGCCTTTTTGCGGCTCATCGACTTCAACGGCCTCCAGACTGCTCAGCCTATTCTGCAAGCTATGCATTTTCTGCGTCAATTGGAAACGGTGACATCACCTGACTTGCGTGAGGCCCCGCAACAGGTTATCAGCAAACACTGGCGAGCAGCGATTGAACGTGGCTCGGCTGGCATTGCCCGCGACGCCTACACACTTTGTGTTCTGCAAGCTCTCGAAGCAGCCCTACAACGACGCGACATCTACGTTATGCCCAGTGAACGCTGGCATGATCCCCGTCAGTTTCTGCTCAATGACCACCGTTGGCAACGCCTGCGTCCACATATTTGCCACATCCTGGATCGCGATCCAGAACCGCAACCCGAGTGGCAACGGCTCACACAGCAACTGAATATCGCCTACAAACAGACAGAGCAGGCCTTGGTCGATTTGCCTGACTTACGTTTGGAAGGCGATATCGATGAACAACATCCCATTGTGACCCAGTTGGATGCCCTGCCTGAAACAGCCCCACTACACCACTTACGTCGTCACTTGAGCTTGCGCTTGCCGCGCATTGATTTGCCACAGCTTTTGTTGGAAGTCCATCGGCTGACGGGATTCGCTGGCGCATTCACGCACATCAGTGAAACACAGGCTCGCGTGGACGCTTTTGACATCAGCTTATGTGCCGTTTTGCTGGCTGAAGCGTGCAATATCGGTCTGGAAGCCGTTGCCGACGAACGTCACGAGGCGCTGAGTCTGCGGCGACTGCGTTGGGTGCAAGCCAATTACATCCGGCCCGACACCCTGATCACAGCTAGCGACTGGTTGGTCAATGCGCAAAACCTGTTGCGCCTCGTACACTACTGGGGTGGCGGTGAGGTCGCCTCGGCTGATGGCCTGCGCTTCGTTGTTCCGCAACGGGCTATACATGGGGGCTTCAATCCCAAGTATTTCGGCAGTGGTCGTGGCATTACCTTCTTCAACTTCATGAGTGACCAGTTCACTGGCTTTCATCATATCGTGATTCCTGGCACGTTGCGCGAAGCACTCTACACGTTAGATGGCTTGCTTGAACAAAGCACAGACTTACAACCCAATCAGCTCATGACGGATAGCGCCAGTTATACCGATTGGGTCTTCGGTCTCTTCTGGTTACTCGGTTTCCAGTTCAGTCCGCGTCTGGTCGGTATCAAACGCTTGCGTTTCTGGCGGATTGACGCTCAGGCTGATTATGGTGACTTCAACGCGGTTGCCCGTCAGCGTGTCAAACCGGATCGTATCGTCACTCATTGGGATGATCTGTTGCGTGTTGCGGGGTCTTTGAAGACCGGTACAGTAAGTGCCTCACAACTCCTGCGCATTTTCTCTGGCGGAAAGTCCGACTTGAGCAAGGCCTTGCGCGATCTCGGACGCATTGCCAAGACCTTACATTTATTGCAATACATCCAGGACGCAGATTACCGTCGGCGTATTTTGACACAACTCAACTACACTGAAGCACGCCACACGCTGGCACGACGCATCTGCTATGGCAATCGCGGCGAACTCAAACACGGCTACCGTCAAGGACAGGAGCAGCAGTTAGGTGCGTTAGCATTGGTATTGAACATCATTGTCTACTGGAATAGCGTCTATCTGGATCGGGCACTCACCGACTTGTTACAGCAAGAGCCAGATGTCGATCTCAGCGAACTGAGCCGTATCACACCGCTGGGCTACAAACATATTCGCATCCTGGGTTACTACAACTTCGTGCCCGACGACGTTGTCCGGCAAGGAACGTATCGACCGCTACGTCCGGTTTCACAATAAACGATGTGGCCTGTATATCATTCAATTATTCTTGAATGCTGTAACTCAGCTTAGAACGGTTTTCTGTTCCATTGCTCGCACTAGGCCAAAAGGGGATGTTCGGCATCCCCTTCCCGCGTCTGCTGCTGGCGGGCGTCGTCGGCGGCTTGGCGTATACCGCGTTGAGTCTGCTGCTGCCCGGTCCAGCGATTCCACTGGGGATCGTCTGCGGGCTGCTGATCGTGATTTTCACGGGTAATCGAGATGGCCTGCCGCGCTGGCGGCGTTGGCTGATTCGCTTGCGTGGCGCGTTGTTGCTGGCAGCTGCGGATAACCCGTCCGGTTTCGCGGCGTGGCTCGTGACTGCGCTGGAATTGCCACCTGATCTGGCTTTGTTGGCGGGTGAGCGTGTGTTTGCGCCGCCGGATGTCGTGGGGGAGCTTGATCTGCGCGAGTGGATCACGTTTGCCACTGCCGCCGATCAGGATGGCCTGGTGTTTGTGGATACGCCACTGGGAGGTGATGCATGAATGCCCGTACCTTCCTGATCGAACCATTTGACATCATGCTGCACGCGATCGAGGAGGGTTTCGGCACGTTGCAGAGTCGCTTTTCGACGTGGCTGCGCACACTGACGGAGCCAGCGCGTTTTGTCTGCTGGTAGATGCCCGCCACGAAATTTACCTTCTGATCGAACACCTCGCTCAGCCGATTTCAACTTCGATGACAAAAGTGCCCATGTTGTCGTTGGGACGGCTATCATTGACGTGAAATTGCAATTCGCCTGTACGTGGGGCGTTAATCTCGCAGCGTGCGCCGCAAAACTCCCACTCCGCATCGTCGCCTA
>DAOTTX010000236.1:0-2342 GCA_034437515.1 Anaerolineae bacterium | reverse complement strand
TTCGTGATTGCGGTTGCCATTCGCTGCACCGGAAGCGAGATAGCTCTCGGTGCGCGGCGGCAGCGGTGGATTGCCGTTGAGTGTCACCACATCCAGCCCGCCAATGCGCTCCACCTGCGGTCGCGGCTGGACTTCCAGCCAGTCGAAGCAGTCCAGCGGGTAACGCCGATCCGGATGCCAATTGATTATCTTCACTGCTGCGCCGTCGCGGTCTGGCTTGGTGTTGATGCTGCCCGGTAGTCGCATCACCGAAGCGACAGACTTCACATAGCTCTCGTCGCCTCCGAGCGCAGTGAACAAACCCTGCATTACGCGGCTGACTTTCGGCTTATTCTCCTCATCTAGCACGAGCGGCTCATCGAACAGCCAATAGCCGTGCCATCCGCCGCCACTACTGATGATGACCGATGGCGGCGAGTCGAAGGCTTGCAGTCGCTCAAGGTCATGCTGACGGTGTTCCTCCGGGCCGTCGATGTCAATCCAGAGCACGGGAAGCAGTGCCGCCGATGCCGCGTTACCTTTCTTCTGCGAACGGAGGCACGGCGCGAAGTACACACCATAGCCCTCGCCGTTGAGCGTATCCGCCTGTTTTAGGACGGCTTGGCGCTGTTTGTCGTTCCCGATCTGCGTCCAGAGTGCCCGTACTTCACCCGTTCCTGGATGGATACAGCGTAGTTCCAGCCACAGGTCAGCCGGTGGCTGTGGATACAAGGCGGACAGAAAATCACTTCTGCCCGCGTTTTTGTCGTTGGTCGATTGGTGTTTCTGTGTCATACTGTAGTCACTTTCATCATTTGTACACAGGGGCCAGCAGCGCGTTCCGTTTGCCGACGATGCGCTTCCGGCTCCTGTGTGCGTTCAGGTTAAAAGTCAATGTCCGGTGTCGGACGCAGATCGTCCTCACGTTTTGGGCTGTGTGCTTCCTCTTTGAGCAGGTCTTTCGACTGTTCAGCGATACGTTCAGCTTCTTCGTGATCCAGATGAGGCTGAACGAGACGAAATTGCAGCCGTTTCTTGCCCTCACGATCTTTGAAGAAGCCATAAACTCCGGCGGCGCTCATGTCTTCATCGGTACGGCGCACGCCTGCCCAGACCGGCTCGTTGTCCCAGGTACCGTGTGCTTCCTCGTCGTAGACCACTGCCTGTTGTCGTTCCCGTTCGGCGGCGAGTGCATCGTAACGCTGCTCCCAGTCACGGCCTGCATAGCGATCCATCAGGTCAGCCATCTGCTCCTGCGTGACCTCGTGCAGCATGTCAATGTGGTTGACGGCTTTGTTTCGACTGAAGTACAGCGGCTTGCGCTGCCCTTCATCGGCATCGTAGTAGGTGCCTGGCAGGACGATATGCGTATGCGGGTTATGCTGACCCGGCGCTTCTCCGCCGTCGGTCTGGCGATGGTGAAAAACAGCCGACCACTCCACCCCGGTGTCGATCCCGCGTGCGTCGAAGAAGCCGTTCATCGTCCGCTCAGTGAGTTGCCGGACGAACTGCTCGCGCTTTTCCGGCGGCACCATCCGGATCAGGTCAGGGTTGGGATTCACCACGAGGCTGAACAGCAGTACATGGTCGCTCTGGTATCCCTCGCAGCGGTCGGCGATCTGCTTGACGCTGTGCCCCATACTCCGATCCACCCAGCGTTCCACGCCGCTGACCTGCGGCACATAGTCGTTGCGGCTGTCACGGTAGGTCAGGTAGCTGAGCAGGTTCTTCATCCGGCGTGCCTCGTTCTGCGTCGGTTTCTTGTACTTCACATTGGTCACGCACATTTGCTTGCGATCCATGTCCTACGTCTCCCGCTTCTTCCGCAGGTAGCTGGCGATTCTCGCCAGTAGATCGTTCTGCTTTTGAAGCTGCACCTCGACGGCATCCAACCGTCCCTCCAGCTTGCGGGTAATTGCTGCTCGCGTACCGGGGATGTCGTCCTGGTGCGACAGATACAGATTGAGCGCGTCCCTGATGAGATCGGTCTTGTGCTGCATTTTGCCGTCGCGGGCACGGACACGCAGAATCTCCTCGACCCGGCGCATTTGCTCCGGTGTGAAGCCGACCGAGATGCGTTCGGAATAACCGTTACGCCGCTTACGTTTGCTCATGGGCTGCCTCCTCAATCTTCGCTTTCAAACTCGGTGTCGGACGGAAACGCCCGTACACCCGGCGCAGCCGACCGTGTTCGGTGAGTGCGCCACCGGCGGTCATGTCCTGCACCTCGATGCTCAGCCGCCCGATGTCGGGCAGGACGATTTCGCCGCCGTTGATGAGTTCCTCTGACCAGACTTCCAGAAGCAGATCGACTACTTCACTCACATCACGTCGCGTCTGGTGCGGCAGCCGTCTGGCGACCT
>DAOTTX010000235.1:0-1755 GCA_034437515.1 Anaerolineae bacterium | reverse complement strand
GCCGCCGACGGCCACCAACACACCGACCAATACGCCGGTGCCGCCGACGGCCACCAACACACCGACCAATACGCCGGTGCCGCCGACAGCGACCAACACACCGACGAATACGCCGGTCCCGCCGACAGCGACCAACACGCCGACGAATACGCCGGTCCCGCCGACGGCCACTAACACACCGACCAACACGCCGGTCCCGCCGACGGCCACCAACACACCGACCAATACGCCGGTCCCGCCGACGGCGACCAATACACCGACCAATACGCCGGTGCCGCCGACAGCCACCAATACACCGACCAATACGCCAACGGCAACGAATACGCCGACCAATACGCCGACGGCCACCAACACACCGACGAACACGCCGGTCCCGCCGACAGCCACCAACACACCGACGAATACGCCGGTCCCGCCGACAGCGACCAACACGCCGACGAATACACCGACGGCGACCAATACGCCGACGAATACGCCGGTCCCACCGACGGCCACCAATACACCGACCAGCACACCTGAACCGCTGGGCGCGATTGGTGACTTCATATGGGAAGACTATAACGCGAATGGCGTATATGATCCCAGTTATGATTGGTCTGCGTGGGATGCTATTGTAGAACTCTATCTGGATGATGGCGATAACATCTGGGAACCAGGTGGAGATGATGTCCTGCTTGAAACCTTTGTCACCGGTGATGATGGGTTGTATCTCTTCACTGAACTGGAGGCAAATACTTACTGGGTGTATGTCAACACTGAAGTCGAACAAGACTGGTATCAAAATTGGATACCAACGACAGACAACCCGCACATGGTTGAACTTGCTCCAGGTGAGGTATATCTGGATGCAGATATCGGGCTGTATGACCCATCATCAACGTAAGTTCGTTTAGTCCTGTAAGAACCGGGCGGAGGTTGGGTAATCCAACCTCCGCCCGTTGTTATCGTTGTATAGACCTTTTTTATGTAACACGAGTTACGCGGTGCGTGTTCAAACCGGGCGTTTGCCCCAATGAAAACCCGATTCGCCTGCGGCAGCATAGTACTTGATCTATTTTGTTCACAAAAATTTTGCACTTTGTGCAAAATTTTTGTGAACAAGATCTCCGATCTTCCACCCTGCCGGAGGCCCAACGCTCTTCCGGGTCAGTGACCACGTAAGGGTTCATAAAGAAATAACTTCCCCTACCCCTCGGTCAACTATGCCAGATGTTCACCTGGGTGAAGCGTGCAATTTCACTGAGGAACACATCTCATCATGGGTGGCAGAGCAATCGCATATAAATTGTTGAGGCGTTTTGCCGCATCAGGATGCGGAGAAACCCCGCCATCACAGATACGAGCCATACCAACCTATCGTGCGGAACAACCCGGCTATGGTACGCTTGTCTGCACGTGACATCCGTGAAAGCAACCATAGCGGTGAAGCGAATGCTGTTTCATCACATGAATGCAGCAAGCCTGTGCTTCAGAACGGCATGCTCCATGGTGATTTAAATGCAATTGCCCTGTCATGGGTGGTGGGAGAACTTATTCTTTTATGAACCCTAAGTCCTGTTATCTAACACGACGTACGCGGTCGTTGACCCGATAGGAGATTCCGCCTCCGGCAGGGCGGAAGAAAACATCTTTGTTCACAAAAAATTTGCACTTTGTGCAAATTTTTTGTGAACAAAGATCAAAATGTACCATGCTGCCGCAGGCGAATCGGGCGTCCACCTGGGCAAATGTCCAGTTTGTGGAACCACCGCGTAA
>DAOTTX010000234.1:0-1804 GCA_034437515.1 Anaerolineae bacterium | reverse complement strand
CGATCATGAAGAGAACCACCGCACTGGCCCTCCTCGGCCTGGCCTGCCTGGTGGCCATGCCCTCCATCGCCCACGCCCGATATCGCGATGGGATGAATCTGTATCAGTATGTACGGAGCTCTCCAGCAAATCTTGTTGATCCTCCGGGGCTCGGGGCCATAGTGGGCCCAGGCATCGAGGTCGGGCCGGACGGCGTTGCCCGTTACGCCCCTGCTCGCGACCCCCGTCCGAACACAATCGAATCTGGACGGGGCGGAATTCAGAACGCTTGGGATCGGCAAGACCGACTGACAGAATACAATGCAGGTATTGACCGGCGAGCTGCAGAACGCCAAAATCATTGGGTTATCGGGGCAGGAATCGGAGCACTTAGAGCAATACATGGGAAGACTGCAGTCAACATTGGCGGCACAAGATTCTATATTACTGGAACGCCCAAAGCGGGCATGCGGATACCAGCAAGTGGAACCACCTCGGTTCTGTTCGTCTATAAGGCAGGGCAGCCGAACAAGTTATACCGTTTAGATTTCGATGTTCTCAAGACAGGCCCGCGCGCAGGGCAGCTGGGGTGGGAGCACAACCAGAGGGGGGTAGCACGCATTCTCAAGCTGAACGTGACGAATCATCAGCCTGCAGGCTTTGTTGCCCGCAATGCGGGAAGGGCGATAAAGGTGCTGAAGTGGGGAGGGCGAGCTATGATTGTTGTCGGTGCAGTTCAGTCCGGGATCGAAGTATATCACGCAGAAGACAGAGCCAGAGCGGTGGTCACCGAACTTTCTGGCTGGGCGGCAGCCTCTGGCGGCGCTTATCTCGGCGGAAAGGGGGGCGCTGCTGCCGGAGCTTGGGTCGGCAGTTTCTTCGGGCCTGGCCCGGGAACTGCGATCGGAGCTGGTGTGGGCGGGGCTATTGGAAGCGTCGGCGGTGGGGTTGGCGGGTTCTGGCTAGGAAAGACGGTGAGTGAAACAGTCTATGATTGGTTCGTAACACCGCCAGAAGAAGAGAAATGGATCATATGCGGTGAGGGCGGGCCGTAATGGCCGAATTCAAAGCTGCTGAGGTGCATACTGACATGGCATTTATGAAGCCAATCGAATTGCCGGGAAAGCGCATTCGTTACCGCAGCGGTTACGATGGTTGGGAGCCCAAGGACATTCTGCGGTCTTCAGAGAATGTGTCGAAAGATACCATTCGATTTACAGTCGCTCTTGATTCGGACTACTCCAACGTATTGCTCGATGCTTACGTGAACAGGGCCCTCGTATCTCTAGTCCAGCGAGCACTCTCGGAGAACGGCCTTCATGTGGTCTGCGAAGACGTGTTTGCGCCAGGTAGAGCGATGCCCGAAGAAGAGCCTGGCACGCTATCAGAGGACGAGCAATACGTTCTGGCGGACGATAAGGAAGACGTTGTCGGCCATCTCAAGACTTGGATGTACACTTGGAGTTCCGGCGGCCCGTTCTACGGAGAATTCGATCTTGTAATCGATATGATTGTTCCCAAAGAGGTCCTTGAGCCCCTCAAACACTCCCTCGATAGGCTGGCCCAGGCCCATTCCGTTGCTGTTGACGACTGTGGTTGTGCAGCAGAAATGCCGCAACGTGCTTGTCGGAAAGGGTTCTTATGGCGCCTAGTTCATCGAATCAAGTAGCACTATAACGTCGAACATTTGTCGGTCTGTGGTCAGACGGAGGCACTAGTAGTCTATTGTTTCAATACTGTTGGGTAGAGTCTCTTCAGCTTTGTACGGGCCTTGTCGATGGTGAACTGCCAGTCGATACCCGTTTGGGTTTCGTTTCTGGAACGT
>DAOTTX010000233.1:0-1909 GCA_034437515.1 Anaerolineae bacterium | reverse complement strand
GCTGTTCGTATTGCGGCACCAGGCAGGAGAGGCGCGACGACGGCCTCTTGACGTGCCGGCAGTGCGGCGGTGAATTGGAGTTGACGAGATGAAGGACTATTCGGAAGTTCTGCGGGGTGAGAAACCGCCTGGTGTCAAGCTCAGTCGCATCAATGACGTACTGCGCCGGTTCGGCCTCGTGTTGGTGATCAGCGTCGTCGTCGATGACGAAAGACGCCTGACCGGGCACGGCACTCGGATATGGATAGAGAGGCTTTAACCCAATTGCTTGACAAGTCGCGCCTTATGTAGTATACTTTACTACACGATAAATTTAATATGGCGTAGCCTATGGAGCGCCGATCATCTTGAGTGCAAATGCTATTGTTTGCGCCGAGAGATCGGCGCTTTTATGTTGAGGAGATACAATGGATTCCTATCCGAGAGGCTACGCGAACCCCGTTAACTTGCGAGCATCAGCGGCGCTTCCCGCTGCTGGCGCGTGGGACACCACACCCACGGAGTCATCTTCCGCAAACGTGGAGAACCTGACACTTACATTCACATACACTCGCGGCGCCCAGGCTGGCGCGTTCGACTGGCAACTGTGGACGAGTCCCTATGCCGTCGCCGCCAACGTGCCGACCGGTGCGGAAGAGTGGGCGGCGGAGAGCATCTACTCCGCTGGCGTGCTTGCGGCCGGTTCGGACGTGCAGAGCGAGGCTCAACGTGAATACCAGACCTACGAGGCGACCGGGGCTGTCGCTGAATCGTTTACCTACGGCCCTATCGCATTGGAAGGGACGGTCGAGCGCGTTCGTGTTCGGGCGAGGGAGAGCGGAGCGGTTGCGGATCCCGGTACGCTTCAGATCGTGGCGGAGATGATATAATGCCTACACCGGGAATGACGGACGCTACAACGAATCAATCGTCTCTAGATATCGACGCGCTGATACGCCACGGGCGTTTGTTCGGTGGCGTCGTGCGTTTACAGTGGGAGCCGGTCAGCGCCGACGGCTTTGTGGAGTCAGCATAAAAAATGAAAATAAACATAGGGAAGACAACCCTAATTTTCACGTTTCCGATAAAGATAAGGCGACCGAGGGAAGACGGCAGAGACGACCGCAGAGGATTCACGCACACCCAACAGGTACAAGTGTGGCATCTCCAGAGCGGGAAATGCGGCAATGGGGAAATTGGGTGCGGGGTGGACCTGGATTTAAGAACTGTGGTTTATCATCACATACTTCCTTGGTATCGTGGTGGAAAAACGGTCATAGGGAATTGTATTGCGCTTTGTCCTAATTGTCATCAGATTACAGTATACGAAGATAGTCTCCAGAACGCAGAGGCTAGCAGGGAGAAGTAAATGCCTTGGACAGCTAAAGACGCAAGCGAATTTACCTCAAAAGCGGACACGGACGCCAAGAAGGAGACGTGGGCCAAGGTGGCTAACAGTCGATTGGCTCAATGCCTCGAGGCTGGCGGTGACGAAGACGAGTGCGAGGCCAGCGCGATAAAAGTAGCGAATACAATGGTGGGGAACGTCGACGAGCAAGAACCGGGCGCAGTAGAGACGGAGGAAATTATGAGCGACATTAGACAGATCGCTAGAAGCGCAATCGAGACGGCGTTGGCGGTGGTCAACGAGAGCGGAGAGATCACGCGGGCGCGGGCCAATACGCTGCTTTACGCGCTTGAGGCCGACCTGGAGCGCGCCAAGGCACCGACGATTGCGGAGGCATCCGTCTTCGACATCGGTGGCGAGCGCGTCACGTTGCAAGAGCTGATAGCGGCCTATGGCGTCCAGGAACAGAGGTCGGAGCTGAACGGAGAGGTGGCGGTCGAGACGGACGGCGTGGCGGTCGAGGTGGCGCGTGACGCGACAGACGAGGACACTGCCAGCTTGAGCGAGAGCGAGGCGGCAGTC
>DAOTTX010000232.1:0-67646 GCA_034437515.1 Anaerolineae bacterium | reverse complement strand
ACCCAATGTATGCGGCAAAAGCCGCGTTGGGCATCAAAATACCATCTTCGAGAGTCATACGCAGCATCGGCTCCGGCGCCGAATCAAACAAATGAGCGTCGGTAGAATCAGTAAGGCGCTCAAGTAATGTCTTGAGATCAATACCGTGCCTGTGGGCGATATCGCGTACTTCTTCGATCATGCGTGTGTCTGAATATGTCACAGAGAACCTTCAGTGCATCAAATGACTGACATCCTTATTATAAGCTCAGTCTTACGTCAATGAGATACTCATAACATAACGTTTTATGAAAATTGGGTAAATAACCGCCTGGTCACTCATATAGCCAATTGGCTACCCCAACCCTCTACTAAAGACTGATCTGTCTTCCTGCTAATACTGATAAAATAGAGCGTTGGCAAAATTGCCGCTCTCTTGGAGTAATTGAAGGAGGCACTGATGGCACTTCCACAACAACCGACCAAAATCCTCTATGTCGAAGATAATGCGTTGAGCTTGCGTCTGCTGGAACGCGCCTTTCGTAAGACCTCTTACACCTTGATCGGCGCGGTGGACGGATACAGCGGGATCGAGATCGCGCGCAATGAACAACCCGCGCTAATCCTGCTAGATCTGATGCTGCCTGACATCGACGGTATCGAAGTCGCACAGATCCTGAAAAGCGAAACGATCCTCCGCCACGTCCCAATCGTCGCATTAACCTCGGATAGCAAGACCAGCACCCGCCAGCGTTGCATGGAAGTGGGCTTTAGTGCTTATCTGACAAAACCCCTCAACCGGAACCTGTTGCTTCGCATTATCCGTGACACACTGTACGATTTGAGTCACGTACAGGAAACGAAAACCTAACTAAGTAAATTTATTACCATATCATTAATTTTGATTGACAGCAGACAGCAGTGTGCAATACGATTGGCTTGAATTATCGTAAGCAAATTTTATTGGTAAGGAAAGTATCACAGATGGCTACACCAACCATCAAAGTCCTCTACATCGAGGACAATGTATTGAGTATTCGCCTGCTGGAACGTGTGTTCCGCAAAACCACCTACACCCTCATCAGTGCGGTGGATGGCTTCAGCGGCATCCAGACCGCGTTGGAAACACGGCCCGACCTCATTATGATCGACATGAACTTGCCGGATATGAGTGGTATTGAGGTCGCCCAACACCTGCGCAAAGACAAGTTATTCGATGACGTTCCCCTCGTCGCATTTACTGCGGACAACCACCTCAGCACCCGCCAGCGTTGCATGGAGGTGGGCTTTAGTGCTTATCTGACGAAACCCCTCAGCCGGAACCTGCTGCTTCGCACCATTCGTGACACATTATACGAGTTGCGTCAAGCACAGTAGAACCAGACGTACAGGTCACATTCTTACACTCCATTAAATCATGTCAGCGAGAGGCTGTGTTATGCAGTAGTATTTTTGTGTAACCCTGTATGCTCGATTTTATTGTTAAGGAAAGTGTCACTGATGGATGCACCGACTATCAAAGTCCTCTACATTGAAGATAACCTGGTGAGCCTGCGCTTGCTGGAACGTGCCTTTCGCAACACCGCCTACACCCTCATTAGCGCCGTGGATGGCTCTAGCGGCATCCGAACCGCGCTGGAAACACTGCCCGATCTCATCCTGGTTGACCTGGAACTACCGGACATCAGCGGCATCGAGGTCGTGCGATGTCTTCAGACAAAATACCCATTTGATCGCATCCCGTTTGTGGCCTTCACCGCAAACAACGACGTCAGCACCCGCCAACGTTGTATGGCGACGGGCTTTAGTGCCTACCTCAACAAACCGCTGAGCCGGGGTGTGTTGTTGGAAACCATCCGTGAGGCGCTATACGACCTATAGCACTGCGGGTGATTTTTGCCAGCCGATATACCATTTTACTGATTCTAGCGGCTTCTGTGGGTTATAAGAAATCTCACGACTTGAGGCATAGTTTCGTCATACTCTGGCAATTTCCCCGATGAAGCACCTACACGCCAGATCACACCGCCGTCAGTACACATAGCTTTACAGCCGTCCAACCCGCAATACGGTGTAGTTAATGGTGAGGGCGATGTCAAATCTTATTTCTCACAGATGCCGATAGAACCAGAAACACCATACGCCGATGGTGAACCGATGATCGGTTACTCACTCGATGGTTCCGAGAGATAGCGGGTATCGTGGTGGCTCAGGCGCTCGAAGCCGCTGTCGATAATCAGGTAGTTATGCTCGATACGTCCCCCGAAGTCCGCACCGTATGCGCCCGGTTCCAATGTGACGACGTCGCCGGTCTGTAAGGTTTCGTCACTGCCGGGGACGAAATAGGGCGCTTCCGGGTGATCCAGGCCCAGGCCGTGCCCGGCATGGTGTGGAAATGCCGAGGCATAACCGCGTTCGTCGAGTTCGGCTTTTACGGCTGCGTAGATCGTACTGGCTTTTGCGCCGGGTGTCAGTTCACGTTCGCCCGCAGCCAGCGCCGCATGTAGCGCGACCTCAAGTGTCTGTTGTGCCTCGGTCAATCGCTCGCTGACCGCATAGGTCGCGGTGAAATCTGCCCGATAGCCACCGCTGACCGGGAACAGGTCAACGATCATCACGTCACCGGGTTGGAGCACACGCGCGGTGGGGTGCCCACCGATCTTAAAAGCACGTTCGCCACTGACGAAATCACCGAGCGGCAGCACCGGCTCCCCGGCGGCGGCGACCACCGCCGTACAGATCGCGTTGTATACATCAATCTCGGTAACACCGGGTTGGATCGCCTCCCGTGCGGCGCGATGCCCGGCCTCGACCGCTGCCACACAGCCACGCAGCAGGGCAAGTTCGTCGGGGTATTTTTGCCGCCGCATGGCGAGGATGGTCGGCGTAATATCAACGGTCGGCGCGGTGAGGACACCGTGCGGCAGCCTACCACTTTCAATCGCAATGCGGCCTGTTTGATGGCTTAAGTGGTGTTTGAGGGTCGCCATCATGGTCGGGAACAGTGGTGGGGCAGCGTCGGTCGCGGCATCGTACCAATGCCACAGCGCCACATCATCGACATATGCGGTGTGGGTATCTGGTGCGAAGTCGTGTACCAGGAGTGTGGTGCTGCCGGTTTTACCGTCGATTATCAGATGTGGCCCTCCCCGACTGCCGATATGCAATGGCGTAGACCAATATCCGCTGAAGTAAAGCACATGACGCGGATTGGAAATTACGATCAAATCGGCGTTACTTTGCGCCAACAGACGCTCCCGGCGTTGCTGGCAGGCGTTTTCCTGAAGGGGCATTTCGTTACTCCTTGTGTTATGATAGAAGCTAGTGTCAGTGACGATTGAAACCTCATGACTAGACGAATCACGATGGCGGATATTGGCGATCTTGCCGGTGTATCCGTCTCGACCGTTTCTCGCGCGCTGAACGGCAGCGCCGCAATTCCTGAGAGCACCCGCAAACGCATCGTTGAGATTGCCGAAGCCCATAACTACGTGCTTGATGAACGGGCGCGGAATTTTCGTTTGCAGCGGTCGCAGATGATCGCGCTGGTTTTCCCGTATCTGGGGGATAGCCACCGGATGATCTCCGACCCGTTCTACATGGAAATACTCGGCGCGGTTACCGATGCGCTTGACGATTACGACTACGATGTGATCGTTTCTCGCGTGCCTGCAATGGATGATGCCTGGTGCCAGAAATACATTGTCAAGCAACGTGTAGACGGCCTGATTATCATTGACCGCAGCGTACAGGCTGCCAGCATCGCCCGGTTACAAAACCTGAACGCCCGGTTCGTCGTGTGGGGGCCGCCGATGCCCAATCAAGACATCATCACCGTCGGTTGTGACAGCGTCGCCGGGGCCAGAACTGCTGTTGAACACATGCTCAATCTGGGCCGCACACGGGTTGGGTTTATCGGTGGGCACCCGGGCATGGTCGAAACCCACCAACGGTTTATCGGCTACCAGCAGGGATTAGCCGCCGCTAATATCGACTTCAAACCGGAACTGGTCGCCTACACCGATTTCACCCAACAGCAAGGCGTCCAGATGGCAAAGAAACTGCTCGAACTTACGCCCGACCTCGACGGGTTATTCGTGTGCAGTGATTTTATGTCCATCGGCATCATGGAGTATCTCCGTGCCAGCGGACGCATCGTGCCTGATGACGTCTCGGTTGTCGGCTACGATGACATCCAACTTGCCGCGTATTGCAGTCCACGTCTGACCACCGTTCGACAGAACATCTACGACGGCGGACGGCAGATCATTCGCAAGCTGCTCGATCTCATCGCCGCCCGCGAAACAACCTCGACAATGCTACAACCCCAACTTATCATCCGCGATTCGTGCGGCGCTTCTGCTCAACCTGCCGGGTAAGGCGTTGTGCCTTCCGAGCGGGTGAGTGTGTAGCCGCCATCAACCGGGATGACACTCCCCGTGATGTAACGCGCCAGCGGCGACGCCAGAAAACAGCACACATCACCGACCGCTTCCGGTGCGGCGATCTCCCCCAACGGTATCCCGGCTTTGACCGTTTCCCGCGCTTGCTCGTCGGGGAGATGTCCCGCTGTCCATTCGCTTTCAACCCAACCACAGGCGACCGTATTTACGCGGATGCCGTGCGGCCCACATTCGACCGCCGCCATCTTCGCCAATGGATAGAGCGCGGCTTGTGAGGTCGCGTAGACGCTGGTTTGCATCAGCGGCATATGCAGCGCAACCGTCGAGACGAAGATGATGCTACCCGCTATCGACCGGTCGATCATGTGCTGTGCCGTCGCCTGGGAAAGATACACCGCACGCTCATAGTTGGATTGCAACGCATCATGCCACATCGCCGGAGAGGTACGCATAAATAAACCGGTGGTGTAATACATCGGCAGGATAATCATCGTGTCGATACGTTCAACCGCTGCGAGACTATCACGGACGGCTACCGGGTCGGTGGTGTCGAGTTGGTGTTCATCGTGTGGATAGACATAAGCACCACTGTTTTGTAGGGATGCCACAATGCCGCTGATGAGTGCTGCTGTGCCACCACTGATGACGATTGTCTTATCGGTAAGGTCAATCATGCTATCCCCTAGAGTGAGTACTTGCTGATACCCAGGCCGCCATCAATCCGCAAAAATGCACCAGTCGTGTAAGCACCGTCCTCAGAGGCGAAGTAGACCACAGCGCGTCCCATTTCCTCGATAGAACCATCACGCTTCAACGGGACGGCCTGGCGGTTGTTTTCGACGCCGTCGTCGGTTTGTTGATCTGGTGCTATGTCATTGAGCGCCGACCGCACCCACCCCGGCCCGATGTGATTAACGGTGATGTTGTATTGGGCGAGTTCTAACGCCAGTGTGCCGACGAAGGTGTGCATCGCGTATTTCGTCCCGCCGTACACAGGCGTAACCGGAAAGTGCATATCCGCCTGCACAGACGAGGTGATGATAATGCGTCCGCCGTCGCCCTGCTCAATCATCGTCCGTGCAGCCGCCTGACACACGTTGACGTTCCCCTTGATGTTGACATTGACGATGGCACGCAGGTTCGCCGGGGTAATCTGTAAGAACGGCTCCCAGCGGATGATACCCGCGTTGCTGGCGACGATATCCAGACGGCCCATATGACTTACGATGTCATCCATCATCTGATCTGTCTCACCTGGACGGGTGACATCGGCTTGAATCGCCAATCCCCGCAAACCCATCTGCTCCAAATCGCGCATCCGCGCATCGAGTTCATCCGTATGGGCGATGTCGTTGATCACCACGTCCGCGCCCTCTTCGGCTAGAGCTTTGGCAATCCCCCAACCGATGCTGCGGTCGTCAGCGGCCCCGGTGACAAGTGCGACCTTGCCCTTTAAGCGCATAGCACACCCCTAAACAACCGGCGTCAGCAGGGTTTTAACCCCGGTCTTCGCGTTGAACGTGTCAAAAGCCTGTTGCCAATCGGTGACTTCATAGATGTGGGTGATGAGTGGGGCGGTTCGCACCTCGCCGGATTCTAATAACTTGAGGGCTTTATCCCATGCAGAGGGCACGCTGGCGTTGCTGCCGGTGACGATCAATTCTTTGTAACAAACTTGATCGAGATCCCAGGCGATGGGCTGCCCGAACAACCCGACCTGGACGTAACGTCCACGCCGCCGAACCAATGTCAACAACTGCTGGGCGGCTGGCCCAGCGCCTGAACATTCGTAAACGACATCAGCCCCTAAACCCTCCTGGGTGATCTGTGTGATGAGATCGTCCGGCTGCGATTGCTGGATGTTGAACACGTAATCCGCACCGAGTTCTTGCGCGAGTTCGAGGCGTGTGCTGTCGGCATCGGTGCCGAGTACGACAGCGGTCGCACCGCTGGCCTTGACCACCTGCAACGTCAGCAAGCCGATAGCGCCCGGCCCGGCGATGACGGCGACGTCACCGGGGCTGACGGTCGCGTTGTTGAGCACGCCATGAACCACACAGGCTAGCGGTTCGGTC
This sequence comes from Anaerolineae bacterium, assembly GCA_034437515.1. Taxonomy (GTDB): domain Bacteria; phylum Chloroflexota; class Anaerolineae; order Aggregatilineales; family Phototrophicaceae; genus DAOTTX01. The sequence continues at coordinate 61,189 of DAOTTX010000232.1, read as the reverse complement.
AATGCCCCCGCGTGGAAGTCGATATTCTCTGGTAATTCATGCACATTCTTAGCGGGGACGATCAAATAACGGGTGAAACCACCATTAACACCGGAACCGATAGAAAGGCGGTTGAGGCACAGGTTGGATTGTCCCCGGCGGCAGTACATACACTCGCCGCAGGTTTGATAATACGTTTCGCTGGTGACGCGCTTGTCAACCAGCGCCGAATCGACGTTTGCACCCACCTCGACCACCTTCCCGGCGACCTCGTGACCCAACACCACCGGCGGGCGTGAGCGAAACTCATCTTTATAGATATGAATATCCGTCCCGCAGATGCCCGCTGCTTGAATCTCGATTTTGACTTCGTTCGGGCCGGGGCGGGGTTCGTCGATCTCGCGGAGTTCGACATTCCCGACTCCGCTGGCGATTTTCATCACAGCTTTCAAAAGAAAGTCTCCTTCGAATAAGAGATAATTTGCGCATAACTATAATCCTGAAAAAGATATTGTGCAATCGTTTGCGTAAATTTGTGCAGTGGGTTATAGTCATGATATAAATGAAATAAAAATTATTCTTGAAAGGATTTTTTATGACCACAGCCGCTGTCGTCGGGACGGGTTTTATCGGCCCTGTCCACGCGGAAGCACTTCACCGGCTTGGGATACCGGTACGCGGTATCCTCGGTTCCTCGCCGGAAAAAAGCCAGCAAACAGCGCAGAAGATCGGCCTTGATGTCGGCTATGAATCGTATCAGGCGATATTAGACGACGATCAAGTGGATGTCGTCCATATCACCACCCCTAACAAATTCCATTTTGAGATGGCAAAGCAGGCGCTCGAAAACGGCAAACATGTCGTGTGTGAAAAACCACTCGCCATGAACACCGAACAAACCGCCGAACTCGTTCAAATAGCGCAGGCCAACCCCCATTTGATCGCTGCTGTGAACTACAACATCCGTTTTTACCCGATGATGCTCCACGCACATGAGATGGTCAAAAATGGTGACATCGGGGACATTCGCAGCGTGCGCGGCGGGTACATCCAGGATTGGATGATGTACGACACCGACTGGAACTGGCGTCTGCTGCCGGAAGAAGGCGGCGAGACTCGCGCCATTGGTGATATCGGTACACATTGGATGGATCTGGTCGGTTTTGTGACCGGATTACAGGTTGAGTCGCTACTGGCGGATCTGGCGACGTTCGTCCCGGTGCGCAAAAAGCCACTGCAAGCGGTGGCGACGTTTGAAGGCAAGAAAGACGCCAATCGACCGATGGAATACGAAGACGTCGAGATCAATACCGAAGACTGGGGCGCGGTGCTGTTCCGCTATGCGGGCGGTGCACGCGGCACGATGAACGTCTCACAGGTGACCGCCGGACGCAAGAACCAACTCACCTTTGAGATCGCTGGTTCAAAGGCCTCACTGATGTGGAACTCCGAACGTCCGAATGAGTTGCAGATCGGGCATCGTGATCGTCCGAGTGAGATTCTGCTCAAAGACCCGGCGCTAATGGCGGATCGTGCGGCGAGTCATTCTGATTATCCCGGTGGGCATAACGAAGGTTTTCCGGATACGTTCAAGCAACTTTACCGGGCGGTCTATGGGTATCTCGACGCCGGGGATTTCGACGCGCCCAGACCGTTCCCGACGTTTGAGGAAGGTCATCACGAGGTCGAACTGTGCGAGGCGATCTTGCGCAGCAGCAATAACGGTACGTGGGAAACGCTAGCATAAGCAAGGGGAAGATCAACCATGATGAAGATAGGGTTCGTCACCGCAATCCTGGCGGATTTGCCGCTAGAAGAGGTGATGAAGTTTGCATCAGAGAACGGCTTTCAATGTCTGGAAGTGATGTGCTGGCCGGTCGGCAAGGCAGAACGCCGTTATGCCGGGGTGACGCATATCGACGTCACCGACTTTAGCGAAAGTGACGCTGCCGAGGTCAAGGCGCTAAGTGAAAAATACGGCGTCGAGATCTCATCGTTGGGGTATTATCCCAATCCGCTGGCGAGTGACCCGGAAGAACGCGAGAAATACGCCGCGCACATCAAGCAGGTGATCGTGGCTTCCAGGATGCTGGACATCAACGTGATGACCACGTTTGTCGGGCGTGACCCGGTCAAGTCCATCGAGGATAGCTGGGACGACTACGCTGCCGTTTGGAAGCCACTGGTCAGTTTTGCGGAAGAACAGGACGTGAAGATCGGCATCGAGAACTGCCCGATGCTGTTCTCGCTGGATGAATGGCCCGGTGGTAAGAACCTGGCAATCTCACCGGATGTGTGGCGGCGAATGTTCGATATGATCCCTAGCGATCACTTCGGCTTGAATTTCGACCCCTCGCATTTGATCTGGCAGCACATCGACTACGTGCGGGCGATCAAAGAATTTCATCCCAAATTCGTCCATGTTCATGCCAAAGATGAACGCATCGATACTGATCTGATCTACGAGCATGGCATCATGGGGGTGGGTTGGCATAAGCCCAAGCTCCCCGGCCTGGGTAGTGTGGATTGGAGCGCATTTTTCGCCGCGCTGACCGATGTCAATTATCGAGGGCCGGTGTGTATTGAGGTCGAAGACCGGGCTTATGAGAGCAACGAAGAGGACGTGCGACGCTCGATCATCCAATCAAAACAGTATCTCGATCAGTTCATGGCGTGGCAAGTTTAAACATTCAATAAATTAGTCCGTTCGTTGACAGATAAGGCAACCTATCGCTAAAATACACGAGGCATGAGCGGATAATCTTTTATCCGTTCAAAATATTGAACTTTCATACATATAGGAGAACAAGATGAAAAAACGGATTTTGGTTCTTTTGTTGGTGCTGGCGCTCGCCGTCAGTGGCATCGCTTTTGCCCAGGATGAGGGCGAAAGCTACGTTATTGGTGTGTCGAACAACTTTGTCGGTAGTGAGTGGCGCACGCAGATGATTAAGCAGATCGAAGACGCTGCTGTCGTCATCGAAGAGGAAACGGGCGTCAGTATCGAGCTGGTGATCGAAAGTACCGATACCGATGTCAGCGGGCAGGTACAGCAGATCCAGAACCTGCTTAATCGCGGTGTGGATGCCATCATCGTCAACCCTGGCGACCAGACCGGCCTGAACCTCGCCATTGAAGAAGCCACCGCTGAAGGTGTTGTCGTCATCGCGGTTGACCAGGAAATCGGCGCTGAAGGCGCGATCAACGTCGTCATCGACCAGAAAGAATGGGCGGTGATTAGTGCTGAGTGGTTAGCAGAGCAACTTGGCGGTGAAGGTAACATCGTGCTAATCGAAGGGTTTGTCGGGCATCCGGCGAACGAAGCCCGCATGGAAGGCGTGGAAGAAGTCCTCGCGGAATATCCCGACATCGAAGTTATCGGGCGTGAAAGTGGTATGTGGGATCAAGCCACCGGGCAGCAGGTGATGAGTGACTTCCTGGCCTCATTGACCGATGACATCGACGGTGTGTGGACGCAGGATGGCATGGCCTCCGGTGTGTTGACCGCGCTGCTTTCCGCTAATCTCGACGAACTGCCGATCACGACGGGTGAGGCTCGTGCGAGCTACCTGCAAACATGGCAGGAAGTGCTTGCCGATGACGCCGACTTCCAGACGATTGGTGTGGTCAACCCACCCGGCATCGGTGCGAGTGGGCTACGTGTGGCGGTTGAACTGCTAGGCGGCGCTGAACTGAACGAGGACGCACTGACCGGGCCGTTCGGTAACACGCTCTACGTGCCGATCCCCTATGCAGTGACGAACGAAAATCTGGACGATGTCTATGAAGACCAGAACATCGCCGAAGCACCGGACTCCTTCACGCTGGATGGTATCATCACCCAGGAACAGGCTCAGGCGCTGATCGCCGGTGAAGAAATCGAAGCCGACGAGATGACCGCCGATGTGGGCGAGCTGGAAGTTGAAGGTCTTGAGATGGACATCGACGACGTCGAAGAAGCGGGCGAAGTCGATGACGAAGAAGACATGGACGAATCCGAAGACATGGATGAGTCTGAAGAAGAGACCGAAGAGTCCGATAGCTAAACACGATGAGCCTATCACTCTCCGCTCAGCACGTCGTTAAACGATATGGTGGCGTAGTCGCGCTCGCGGATGGCAACCTCGAAGTCGAATCCGGGCAAGTGGTCGCGCTGCTAGGTGCCAACGGGAGTGGTAAAAGCACACTCGGCAAAATTATCACCGGTGTAGTTGCCCCCAACGAGGGGCAGCTACTCTTGGATAACCGCCCGGTGACGTTCTCATCACCTCTGGCGGCGAAGCAGGTCGGCATTACCGCCGTCTATCAAGAACTCAGCTTGATCCCCGAAATGACCATCGCAGAAAATATCTGGCTCTCACACGAGCCGATGCGTTTCGGGCGCATCAACCGCAGACAGATGCAGGAACAAACAGCAGACTTGCTCGCGTTGTTTGCCGGGACGATCCCGGCGCGGTTGAACCCACTGACACCGATCTATGATTTAACCCCTGACGAACGCCAGATTGTCGAAATCCTCAAGTCCATCAGCCAGAACCCGCGTCTGGTGATCTTCGACGAGGCGACTGCCAGCCTTGATAGCCAGCAGGTCAACCGGTTGTTTGAGTTGATCCAACAATGGAAAAACGAAGGCATGGCGATTGTGTTCGTCTCACATCGCATGGATGAGATCTTCCGTGTGGCGGATCAAGCGACGGTCTTACGTAACGGTCGCAGCGTCGGCACGGTAGACATCGTAGACACCGACGAAGAACAGTTAGTCCACATGATGATTGAGGGTGCTACCCCGCCAGATCGTCATAAGCGCGAGGCGTCAATTGCGGAAACTGCGGTACGCCTTAAAGTCAAGGACCTCACCACCGAGAAAATCAAGAATATCGATTTCACCCTGCATGATGGTGAACTACTCGGCATCGGTGGGTTGCAGGGGCAAGGGCAAGCCGATTTGTTGCTGGCATTGTTCGGGGCAATTCCGTTTTACGGGAACATTCTGTACACCGGCGACTCCGTCCACTTCACCCATCCCCGGCAGGCGATGAAACAGGGCATTGCGTTCGTCCCCGGTGACCGGGGCGGCGAGGGGTTGTTGCTTTCGCGCTCGATCTTCGATAACTTACTGCTGCCGTCCTGGTTGCGCTTCGGCGTCCCCTTACAGATGCAGAAGGCTCGCGCACAAGCCAGCGAAACGGCTGACGACCTCAACGTGGTGATGGGATCATTAGATGCACCCGTCAACAGTCTCAGCGGCGGGAACGCCCAGAAGATCGTCATCGGTAAATGGTTGATGCGTGACCCCAAGTTGTTGCTGCTCAACGACCCGACCAAAGGCGTCGATGTGGGCGCAAAGGGGGAGTTTTACAATTTACTGACGGAGTTACAAAAATCCGGTACGGCAATTTTATTCTATAGCAGCGATGATGAAGAACTACTTGGCTTGTGTGATCGTATTCTCGTCATGCATGACGGTCGCGTCCGTGCCGAGCTAGCCGATAGCAACCTGACCCGGCAAAACTTAGTCAGCGCAAGTATGGGCGGTTTTCAGCATAAGGAAGACACCACTTCATGAACCAGGCCGCAATCAGGCGCTTCTTCACACGCACATCATATTTATTCCCACTGGCGCTGTTAATCGTCGTAATCATGATTAACTACTCTCGACAGGATAACCTGCTACAACCTTCGGTGCTGAACCGTAACATTCGGGTCTTTTTACCGTTGATGATTCTCGCCGCCGGGCAAGCCATTGTCATTATTGGCGGTGGCATTGACCTTTCCGTCGGGGCGATGGTGTCAATGTGTAATGCTGTTCTGGTGACGTGGATCACACCAGAATCCGCCGGGGGCGAGATCATGCTGGCGATTCTACTGACCTGTCTGATCGGCATGGCGGCGGGTGCGGTGAATGGCATTGCCGTCGCCTATTTGCGATTGCAGCCTATCGTCACGACCTATGCGACCAGTTTTATCTTCGCCGGGATCGCGCTTTATGTGCTGCCGCGTCCCGGCGGGCAGCTCCCGCGAGATATGACCACACTCTACCGGCAGTTGATCGAAATCCCTGTTTTCGCTGATATCCCAATCGTGCGCGATATACCAATCTTGAACGAAATCCCCCCGGCGTTTGTCGTGATTTTGGGAATCATTCTGTTGTGGGCGTTCGTGCGGCAAACGCGCTTCGTGCAGTATATCTACGCCGCCGGGGACAACCCCGAAGCGGCCTATACGACTGGCATCCCCGTGCAGTTGATCCGCTTTGGTACCTATGTGGTCGCCGGGTTGTTCGCGGCGCTGGCGGCACTGGCTTTGACCATGTCGCTCGGTTCCGGTAGCTCGACCAGCGGTGACGCGATGACGCTCGACTCCATCGTGGCGGTGGTACTGGGTGGCACGCGCTTACGGGGTGGGCAGGGGGGCATCATCGGCGCGATGATCGGTGTGGTCATCCTGGGTATTATCCGTAACATCATCTCGTTTTATGATGTGCCGACCTGGTCACAAACGCTGGTGGATGCGCTGATTATCCTGATTGCACTGGCGGCACCGGGCTTGATCCGCTTCTTCACGAGAATCATACGCGAGTACAGAATCCGCAGAGGTCACATCACATGATCGAAACCATCCGTGATCGCGTGCAGGGTGTCAATCGGATTAGCCCGCCACTGTTGGCACTCATTCTGGCGATCGCCCTTTTTTTTCTAGGTGAACTGGTTGCCGACGGCTTCGTCAATTTTAATCAGGCCACCAACATTGTGCGGCTGGCGGCTTTTCTGGGGATTATCGCCGCCGGGCAGACGCTAGTCATCATCAGTGGTGGTGAAGGTATTGACCTTTCCGTCGGTGCTATTGTCACGTTGGGGGCTATCCTGACCTTTCGCCTGACCGAAGGCCGCGCTGAACTGATCGTGCCGGTGCTGGCGCTGGTGTTGCTGGTCGGCTTGTTGATCGGCCTGGTGAACGGGATCGGGATCGTGTTTTTGCGCATCCCGCCACTGGTGATGACGCTGGCGATGGCAGGTGTGGTACAGGGCTTGATTCTCCTCGTCACACGCGGTCAACTTGAGGGCGAGACGCCGGAAATCATGAGCCAGTTGATCTCTCGCCCGTTGATATTCGATCTGCCGGGGGTGGTCTTTTTATGGCCTTTGCTCGGTGTCGGGATGTGGTTGCTGCTTGAGCGCACCCCCTACGGCAAAATGTTGTTCGCGGTTGGCATCAACCGGATGACGGCGAAACTTTCCGGTATTAACGTGCCGTTGGTCGTCATGCTCACCTACGGGTTGAGTGGTCTGTTGGCGGCGCTGGGTGGATTTGTATTGCTCGGCTTTACGGAGCAGGTATTTTTGAACCTCGGCGACCGTTATCTATTTCCGTCAATCGCGGCGGTCGTCATCGGGGGAACGTTGCTTTCCGGCGGCAAGGGGAGCTACTGGGGGACGATGTCGGGTGCGCTGGTGCTCCAATTGATCAATAGCTTATTACAGGCGGCAGGGTTGCCACAAGCGGCGCAGTTAATCATCCTGGGCACGGTGTTGTTGGTGCTGATCTCGCTTTACGGGCGTCAGCAGGCTTTCCGGCAATAATGTAATAGCGTGGTGCGGGCGGCATCCATACCGCCCGCGCCAGAAGTTACTCCATCACCTTCTGGACGACCGCGCCACCCTCTTTTTCCTTGAGGATGAGTTTGGTCTTGCCATCTGGCATTTTCTCCGTCTTGATGAGGAAGTGATCGTCGTCGAACTCACGTAGACGCACATCTGTATCCGCTTCTTCGCGTCCGCGCCAATCTTCCAGTTCGACGGGTTCCCATCGCTTGCTCTCAATAGATTTATACGCGGCGTCCATGATGGCGTTGACCACGTAACCGTCGTAGAAATCTTCCATCGGCTTTTCGCCATTTTCCAGCGCGTTGAGCATGTCGGTGAACATCTCTGTATAGCCTAACGCGCCGACCTCGTCCCCGACCGGGAACAGCCAGCCGGTATCCCCCTCAGATTTTTCGCTCACATACCCTTCTTCGCCGCCGGACGTAAACATCTCGAAGCCGGTACGCATCCAATGGTTTAGCCAGATCGTGCCCTCGGTGCCGCTGACCTCGTCACGCAGATCCATCCCTCCTCGGAACGTCCAACTGACCTCGAACTGCCCCATCGCACCGTTGGCATAGCGCACCATGCCGACCGCGCTGTCCTCAGCGTCGATGGGATGTACCTGTGTCGCCCCCCAGCAGATGACCTCGACCGGACGTACATCCTTGCCGATGAAGTTACGGGCGATCTCAATGCAGTGGCAACCCATATCTACGATGGCACCGCCACCGGAGATCTCTTTGTTCCAGAACCAATCACTATGGGGGCCGGGGTGTGTTTCCCGACTGCGTGCCCACAGAATGTCACCGAGCGCACCATTTTGAACACTTTGCAATGCTTTGAGCGTCTTGGGTGTGTAGACCAGGTCTTCGAGGTAGCCATGAAACACCCCCGCCGCCTCGACCGCGTCCAGCATCCGTTTGGCTTCGGTGGCGTTGCGTCCGAGTGGCTTGGTGCAGAGGATGGCCTTCCCGGCAGCCGCTGCGAGCTTCACCGCTTCTTCGTGCTGGTTGTTGGGTAGGCCGATCACCACGACACCCGTTTCCGGGTCATTGATGGCGGCTTCGAGATCGGTGGTGTGGTTGGGGATGCCCCATTCTTCCGCGAATTGTTCGGCGCGTTCCGGCGTGCGGGAATAGACCATCGTCACACGGTCGGCGCTGCGTCCGGCGTGCAGCGTCATGGTGTAGAACATGCCGATCAAACCGGTGCCTAACATCGTTACTTTTTGCATTATTTAAGCTCCTTCAAAAATAAACTTTTCGCCACATTGTAGCACGCGGTAGGGTTGCCCTGCCGCGTGTGCCGCTCGTTCAAACACCGTCACATCGACCGTGTTGAACGTGAACATATCGTAGTGGTGCGGGATGACCAACGGCTTACCGATCTGCGCGGCGAGGTCGAGCGCCTCACTGATGCCCATGTTCGGCGGGACGTGTAGCTCGCTTCGCCGGTCGTCTGTGCCGTTGATCGGCAGGAAAGCGAGATCAAGGTCGAAGGCTTGCAGCCGTTCCGCCAGCCCCTCATAGACGACGGTATCCCCGCTATGATAAAGTGTGACGCCGTCCACTTCAAAGACAAAGCCGACATATGGATACCCGCTGCGCTCATCATAGTCGAGCGCCTTATGTGCGGAGGGCAACACATGCACGGTCATATTCTCAATGTGCAGTGTCTCATCGCCGCTTGTCGGGATGAAACGGTCGGCGTCTAAGCCGATAGACTCGGCGTGTTGGGCGATGACCTGCGGCAAGATTAACTTGACCTGCGGATTATTGGCGAACACATCCGGGAGTGTGCCGGGGTCGAGGTGGTCGCTGTGTTTGTGGCTGCTGAACACCCATTTCACATCGCGTAAATCGCCACCGCGCACCGGCGCATGGGTGATGCGTACATGCGGCTTAGGGGTGTCGGCATACTTGCGGGTGAGATGCTCGGATAAATATAGATCGACGTAGAACAGCGTCGAGGCGGTTTTGATAGCGTAACCGCTCTGCCCAAGCCACCAGATCGCCGCTTGCCCGTGCTCGACCTGCGTATAGGCGATGTCATCCAGCAGTGCCGTGCCGGATTGTGCTGGTGTAATCATGTCACTTTCGTGAATCGTGTAATCCATTGTCAGAAAGCCCTCGTCAGTGCCCGTGCGGGATTGTCCTTGATAATAACATCAATCGTCGCGGCTGGCACACCTGCCGCTGACAACATAGGGACGAATTCCTCTAGCAGATAGGTGAACCCCGGTTTACCGCCATACGCCGGGAGATACGACCGCCGCGCAATATCCATCGACAGCATAAGCTGTTCGGCGTGTCCGGCGTCGATTAATTGGCGGATAGCCGTGATACGGTCGGCGTCGGGGGCGTATTTCGTCTTACCGATTTGGTCGATCCCCATATAAACGCCGCTATCGGCAATTTCACGGTGATAGTCGATGTCCAAACAATGATCCAGATGCCCGATCAAAATACGATTTGGCGGGACGCCGAGGCCGGTCAATAACTCGACCTGTTCGATACCCATCGTCCCGGCCTCGGTGTGCGTGGAGATCAACGCGCCGGTGGCCTGATGTGCCTGTGCAGCCGCCACAAACACCTTATGCTCGCTCTCGGTGATGGTGTTCATGCTGGACGCGGCTTTGATGACCCCGGCACGGCTCTGGGTGTCATCCATGCCGTGTTCGATCTCGTGGATAAAGCGTTGCGTGAGGTCGTCCACGCTCTGGGATGCAACCAGCGGTTGGCTGAACTTCGCTTTGAGATAGCCCGTCACCGCGATCACATGCACATCCGTCTGTGCGGCGATGCGTGCCAGTGCTGCCGGGTCGCGGTGATAGTCTATCGGCGTCATCTCGACCAGCGCACCAACACCGGTAGACTTTAGCGTCCGCAGCGACTCTAGCGCCGCATCTTCGTCGTCGAGGGTGAGGTCGGTTTCGGCATAGATGGCGGGCGGTGCGCCGATAAGATGTTCGTGGGGATGGCATATCCCAAGTTCTGAGGGTGAAATATCACCCTTCACCGTGCGGATGTAAGTCATGAGCGTCAATCCAACACCGCGCCGATATCACGCAGGCAATCTTGCAAAGCCGTGATCGCCACGCCACGCGGCATCGTGTTTTGTTTGACCGCGATTGAGGCCGCTGTGCCAGCTGCCTGTCCCATCGCCATACATTGCCCCATGCTCCGCACCGAGGCGTGAGCATCGTGGTCAGCGGAAAGACAACGCCCGACCACCAACACCCCCTCGACATTTTGCGGCAGCAGCGCCCGGTAAGGGATGTCATAGGTCGCGCCGTCGGGGAGATACTGCCATTTGGTGTTATCCCCCGCATGGTGGTCTTCAATCGGTGCGCCACATTGGGCGATAGCGTCCTCGAATTTACGGGCATTGAGCACATCGTCTTTGGTCAGGCGATAGTCGCCATAGATGCGGCGGCTCTCCCGGATGCCGATCTGATGGCTGAGTGAGGTCATATCGGCGTTTTCATAACCGGGTATACAGTCGATCAAGAAACGGGCGTATTCCCCTGCTTGCCGCCGTCCTTCGATCTCGGCTTGCGTCAGTTGCTCGGCATCGGTGGCGTCGATGTTGCCGACGCGGGTCATGTTCGTGACCATCACGCCCGGCAGCGGGTTGATATGCACACTGCCCTCACGCCGGGGAAGGTCATAATTGCCGCTTGCTGCCGCTTGCTGCATCTGCGCATGGAGTTCGTCTTTCGGCACGGCCTGTGCTCGCTCGACATCCACGTTAATCAGGTGAAACGTCGTGGTAAGCGATTGCACCGGTGCGCCGGTGCCGCCGCTTTCGTAGGGCACCCCCGCCGCCGATGCGACATCGGCATCACCGGAAGCGTCAATGATGGTCTTGGCGTTGATCTGCAAAAAGCCGGATTTGTTCACCGCGACCACACCGGTCACACGGTCGCCCGCTTGTAGCACATCCACCACGAATGTGTGATAGAGCAGGGTCGCCCCGGCTTGCTGCGCCAGCGTTTCCCAGATGATTTTGAGGGTCTGCGGATCGTAAGTGATCCCTTTCCCCGCGCCGTAAGTGTTCGGACGATAAAGCGCCTTACCTTGTGCCAGCAGCGCCTCTACTACCTGATCCGGCACACCGCCGACCACCTTACGCGCTTCCGAGCCGGGCGTATAGAATCCATAGAAGGTATCCAGCACTTGTGTGCTGATGCCACCGAGGAACCCATATCGCTCGACCAATAGCACATCTGCACCCTGCTGCGCGGCAGCGATGGCGGCGGTCGCGCCAGACGACCCACCACCGACAACCAAGACATCGGTGGTTAGCTGCTGTTTGACAGTTGTTTTATATTGCATCAAATGAGAACTTTCGATTAAGCATTCATTTTATTGAATATAAATGATATGTACAGGGATTGTCAAATCGTGGTAAGCTGGTAATGCACTTTTATACGGGTAAGTTAGACGCTGTATTCATCTTTATGAACGAATTACTTTCCAAGCAGGGCAAAAGCATCACGGATCTCGCGCGTATTCTGTTGAACGCCGCGCCAGGAGAACGTCTGCCCGCCATGCAGCAAATCGCTACCGAGCAGGATGTGAGCGTGGGCACGGTACAGGCCGCGATGCAATACCTCCAGACTGAGCAGGTCGTCGATATTGAGAATCGCGGTCGGTTGGGTGGGTTCGTGCAGGAGTTAGACTATCTGCGTTTATGGACGCTGGCCTACCGCCGGACGATGACCGCCATGCTGCCCATGCCCTATTCGCGCCGCCTCGAAGGGTTGGCAGCCAGCCTACGTGAGACGTTCGACGTGCTTTCGTTTGATCTCACGCTGCGCTTTATGCGCGGCTCTACCGCACGGATTCAACGTCTGCACGCCCAACAATGTGATTGGGTGGTCACCTCACGTTACGCAGCCGAGGCATCCTGGGCACGGGGGTTCGATGTAGAAGTCATCTTCGCGCTGGGTGCCGGTACTTATACCGTCGATCATGTGCTGGTTTTGAACGGTTCGAGCACGCTGCAAGGGGGGATGCGTATCGGCATCGACACCCATTCAGCGGATCACGCTTACATGGTGCGGCAGTTGAGTCGTGGGGTGCCGGTGAACTTCGTCGAGATCGATTACAGCACCGGGCTTGACCTGCTGCTATTAGGTGAAATCGACGTTATTGTCTGGACGGAGCCAGATTTACCTGTGCTGCCGGATCACATCTATGTGCAATCCATCGCTGGTAACCTCTTCGGTAGCGATCAGATAGAGCGTCTCGGTGAGGCGGTCGTTATCAGCTTGCCGGGTGCGGTGGCGGTCAAACATATTTTACAGAACACACTTGATACGGGTCGGCTGCGAGAAATCCAACGTGAGGTTCTCGAAGGCCGACGCAGGCCAACTTATTAACGATAGGGTATCTATTCACATAGCCATGCGATATGATGATTTTTCAATTTCAGACGCGAATAATCGCGTCCCTACAGGGTAAAAATAAAGGACAGAGACGACATTTTTGTCGTCCGCCATGCACAAGCTCACAGCAACACGATAGGAGATAGAAAACGATGACGCGCTACATCGGCGTCGATCTTGGTGGGACGAAAATCGCTGCACTGGCTTACGACGCAGCCGAACAGCATGTACTTTATCGACAGACGGTGGCGACTAATGGTAAACAAGGTGCCGATGGCGTTATCCGTCAGGTAATTGACCTGGTACGAGCCACTGCTGCCGAGGTCAATTGGTCGCGTGATTCAATCAGCGGTATCGGGGTCGGCGTCCCGGCGGTGATCGACTATGACACCGGACACACCCTGATCTTACCCAATATCCCCGGCAATTGGACGAATAAACCCGTCACCACACCGATTGAGCAGGCGCTCGGTTGTCCGGTGTTTCTGGTGAACGATGCGCGTGCGTTTACCCTGGCAGAAGCCACCATCGGCGCGGGGCGCGGTTACGCCATCGTCGCCGGGATTACGCTGGGAACCGGGATCGGCGGCGGCATCGCCATCGAAGGTAAGCTGCTGCTAGGGTTGAACGGGGCCGCCGGGGAATTCGGGCATATCTGCATTGATCATAACGGTCTGCCTGATGGCAGTGGCACGCCCGGTGGCCTGGAAGGGTACGGTAGTGGGCCAGCAATCACAGCGGCCGGTGTGAAGGCCGTCATACAGGGGATCAACACCCAGATCGGCACCCTTGTGGACTATGACCTGAACGCCATCACCCCGGCGATTGTCGCGCAAGCCGCCGATGAAGGCGATGAGATCGCGCGAGCCATCCTCACCCGTGCCGGTTACGCCATCGGCGCGGGTGTCGCCAATGTGCTCACCATTTTGAACCCGCATGTGCTGGTGGTCGGTGGTGGTGTCGCCGCACTTGGCAACCGTCTGCTTGAGCCAATTCGTGAGGGGTTACACCGCTACAATAACACTAACGCGGTCGAAGAGCTGGCGATTCGCCCGGCAGAAGTACCCGATGCGGGCGCGGTCGGCGCGGCGTTGTGGGCTAAACAACGCACGACTTAATGATCATTTGAGACTAATAGGACTTTCGCTCAGAATAGTCACAAAGGGTTTTAACGGTTCAAAAATCAGAAATTTGAGCTTTTCTGGACCGTCCTGAGATTCTCAAGCGAAAGTCCTAACTAAAAAGGAGCGTTTCATTTTGACTGATCCGACACAGGCAGCACAAGCGTACTTCGACGCGACACAGCGTATAATCAACCAACTGCGCGAGACACAAATGGACGCGATGACACAGGCCGCCGCGCAGTGTGCGGAAACCATCGCGGGTGATGGGCTGGTACACCTGTTTGGCACCGGACACTCGCGCATCCCGATTGAGGAGATGTTCCCCCGGCATGGCAGTTTCCCCGGTTTTCATCCGATTGTCGAGCTTTCCATGACACATCACACGCAGGTGGTCGGTGCGAACGGGCAGCGGCAGGCCATGTTTATCGAGCGGATGGAAGGACTGGGTGAGGTCATTCTTAAAAATTTTGAGTTTTATGCAAACGATTGCATAATAATATTCTCGAACAGTGGTGTCAACGCGGTCGTGCTTGACGTCGCACTCGGCGCGAAGCAGCGCGGCCTGCCGGTGATCGGCGTGGTGTCGATGGCACATAGTCTGGCCTCGACGCCGAAACACAGTTCCGGCAAGCGCCTGTCAGACATCGCGGATATTACGATTGACAATTGCGTACCTCAAGGAGATGCACTCGTGGAAATCGACGGACTCGAATATCCGGTGGGGCCGGGTTCGACCATCGCCTACGGTTTTATCGTCAACACGATGAAGAGTATGATCGCCGCCGAGTTGGTGCAACGTGGCAAGCCGCCACTCGTCCTGACCAGCAGCACGCTGATCGGCAGTGAGGCATCAGCGGCGTTGTTCGAGCGCACCTACGACGATTACCGTTATCGGATCGCCCGTGCTTATGCTCGCCGCGAGGATCAGGCGGGTGGTCAAGAATGACCCGGCTGACGAATCGCGTTGCAATTGTCACCGGGGCGGCGAGTGGCATCGGGGAAGCTGTGGCCCGTCGTTTCGCTGAGGAGGGCGCGACGGTCATGCTGTTGGATCTACAGGCCGACGCGCTGGCGGCGGTTGCTGATACACTGCCAGCGGCACAATTTTATCCGGTAGATGTCACAGATTCGGCAGCCGTGCGGCAGACGATCAATAAAATTGTCGAAGCTCATGGTCATGTCGATGTGTTGTTCAGCGGCGTCGGCGGCAGCGGTCGCCGCTGGGGAGATGGCCCTGCCCATGAATGCAGTGAGGAAGGCTGGCAGCGCACGATTGAACTCAACCTGACCAGCATGTTTTATGTGTGTAAGCACACGCTGACCGCTATGATCGACAACCCGAACGGCGGCACGGTGATTACGTTGGCGTCGGTGTTGGGCATGGTCGGCGGCGATGACGATTTCTCCACCCACGCTTACGCCGCCAGTAAGAGCGGCATCATCGGTTTTACCCGTGCGATGGCCTCTTATTACACCAAGCATCGCATCCGTGTGAACGCTATCGCGCCCGGTTTGATCGCCACGCCGATGAGCCAGCGGGCACAAACTGACCCACACATCTTGAGCCGGCTGACCGAGTTACAACCCCTCACCGGGGCGATGGGCCAGCCGGAAGACATCGCCGGAGCAGCGGCTTATCTCGCCTCGGACGACGCCCGTTTCGTCACCGGCACGGTGTTGACCGTCGATGGGGGCTGGACGATGCGTTAGGCTCGGTCATATCAGCGAATGAGTATCACGGGAAAAGCATCAAGAATGAATATTTTTAGCAAAGAGAGTGTAGCTTTATGTTAGAGAACTTACCTTTACTGCCGACCAGCGTCATCGGTTCGTATGCGCGGCCCGGTTGGTTGCATCTGGTGTTGCAGGCCGCCGAACAAAACAACTTTGGCGAGGCTGATCTTAAAGAAGCCGAGGACGACGCGGTTGATGTCGCCGTCCGCGATCAAGAAGACGCTGGCGTAGATATTATCACCGATGGCGAAATGCGGCGGGTCGGCTTCTTCACGGCGGAGTTTTACCATCACATGACCGGCATCGAATCGCGTGAGCAGCATCGGAAGTCCGGTGTGGGTGGGCATGACCAGCGCGAAAAATACCTCGCCGTCGAACCACTCGCTTCGCCGTATGGTTTGGGCTTGCTGGAAGAATACGAGTACGTCAAAACCCGTACCGATCACATTATCAAGATGCCCATCCCCGGCCCGTTTACGCTTTCCGGGCGCATCGACGGCGGCAGCATCTACAAAGATCGCATGGAAGTGGCATGGGCGCTGAGTGACCTCGTCAACGCCGAACTCAAGCGGTTGGTCGATGTCGGTGTGCGCTTTATTCAGATGGATGAGCCGTCAATGGCGGTGCATTCCACCACACCCAAAGAGTTCGTCGAGTTGTTTAACAAGACGGTCGCAGGCGTGGACACTTACATCAGTATGCATCTGTGTTTTGGGAATTACTTGGGCCGTCCGGTGGCGAAGCGCACCTACGAGCCGCTGATGCCCCACATTTTCGACATGAACTTGCAACAGTACGCGCTGGAGTTCGCCAACCGCGAACTAGCGGAGATCGACCTGCTGCGTGAGTTCCCCGATGATAAGCATATTGCGGTCGGTCTGGTCGATGTGAAGAATTACTACGTCGAGACACCGGAAGACGTCGCCGAACGGCTGCGACGTGTGCTCGATGTCATCCCACCGGAACGTGTGACGGTGACGCCGGATTGCGGCTTTAGCCAGACCGCACGCTGGGCGGCGAAGGGCAAGCTAGAGACGATGGTCGCCGGGACGAAGATCGTAAGGGATGAACTCTGATGGCTTACGATGTGATTAACATGGGGCGCAGCAGCATTGACCTGTACGCCAACGAGGTCGGCAACCCCTTCGAGCAGATCAAGAACTTCGCCGCCTACGTCGGTGGGTCGCCGACGAATATCTGTGTTGCCGCCCGGCGACTGGGTTTAAACACCGCGCTGATGACTGCTGTCGGTGCTGACCCGGTCGGGGATTTCATCGTCAACTTTTTGGACGAAGAAGGCATCGATACACAGTACATCCCGCGCAAGCCGACTAACCGCACCAGCGCGGTGATCCTCGGCATCGAACCGCCGGATAAGTTCCCGCTGGTTTACTATCGTGAGAACTGCGCGGACATCGCCTTTGATATTGATGATGTGCTGGCGGCTCCCATCCATGATGCAAAAGTGTTTCAGTTTGCCGGGACGAACCTCAGCCGAGAACCAAACCGCAGCGCGACCCTGTTTGCTGCTGAACGGGCGCGGCGGGCCGGGGTCAAGGTTGTGCTGGATGTCGATTTTCGCCCCGATCAATGGCACGACATCCGCGCCTTTGGCGTCAATATCCGGGCGGCGCTGCGCCTCGCTGATGTGGTCATCGGCACGGAAGACGAGATCAACGCCGCCATGCTCGGTGAAAGTGGGCAGATGGAGTTAACACATTCGCAGGTATCAGATGCACGGGTAGAGGGTGATACCACTGCCGCCATCCAGACCATATTGACACAAGAACCGGAGGCGTTGGTACTCAAGACCGGCGCACGCGGGGCCGTTATCCATCTGGCCTCCGGTGAGGTGATCGAAGCGCCGGGGTATCCGGTTGAGGTATATAACATCCTCGGCGCGGGGGATGCCTTCGGCGGTGGCTTTCTCTATGGCTACGTTCACGGCTGGGATTGGTACAAATCAGCGCGGCTGGGCAACGCTTGCGGCGCGATTGTCGTGACCAAACACGGCTGTGCGAACTTTATGCCGACCTACGATGAGGTCATGGCGTTCGTCGAGGGGCGTGGCGGTTTAGCGTAACTGAAAACGACGTATAAAGACGATACGAAGGAGATGTTTTATGCCAACAGACGTTAAGAACTTCATCAACGGCGCGTGGACACATGGTAGCACACCGACGCACCTCGATGTGGTCAACCCCGCCAGCGCACAAGTCATCGGTACAGTACCGATGACACCAGACGCGACGGTCGGCCAAGCGGTCGAAGCCGGTCAGCGTGCGTTCGAAGAATGGCGGCGCGTCCCGGTAACGGATCGCATCCAGCCGTTATTCAAGCTCAAGATGTTGCTAGAAGATAACATCGACGATCTAGCGCGGATTCTCACCGAAGAATGTGGCAAAACGCTTAAAGAAAGCCTCGGCGAACTGCGGCGCGGCATCGAAAATGTCGAGGTCGCCTGTGGCACCCCCGTGCTGATGCAGGGGTACAACAACGAGGACATCGCACGCGGCATCGACGAGCACATGATCCGACAGCCGTTGGGGGTGACGGTCGCCATTACGCCGTTTAACTTCCCCGGTATGATTCCGCTGTGGTTTTTGCCCTATGCAGTGGCGACCGGCAACGCCTTTATCCTCAAGCCGAGCGAGAAAGTGCCGATGACCACCGCCCGCCTGTTTGAATTGATCGAGCAGGCCGGGTTCCCGGCGGGGGTGCTGCAATTGGTCAACGGCGGTAAGGAGACGGTCAATGCGCTACTCGATCATCCGTTGGTGAAAGCGGTCAGCTTTGTGGGCAGTACGCCGGTTGCGAAGTACGTCTACAGCCGGGCGAGCGCCAACGGCAAACGCGCTCAGTGCCAGGGTGGGGCCAAAAATCCCATTATCGTGATGCCCGATGCCGATATGGACATGACCACCCGCATCGCCGCCGATAGTGCCTTCGGTTGTGCCGGGCAGCGATGCCTCGCCACATCGGTTGCGATCACCGTCGGTGAGGCGCGGAATATCTTCGCCGAGCAAATCGCCGATGCCGCGAACGAGCGTGTGGTCGGTTATGGCTTAGATGAAGGTGTGCAGATGGGGCCGGTCATCACACCGGAGAGCCATAAGCGCATCGAGGGGATTATCACCGAAGGCGAGGCGAACGGGACGCATGTGCTGGTCGATGGACGGCGGAAGCAGGTCAGCGGCTACGAAGACGGTTACTGGATGTTCCCGACCGTGTTGGATGATGTCACGCCGGGTAGCACCATCGCCACAACCGAGATCTTCGGGCCGGTACTCAGCCTGATGCACGCTGACACCATCGAACAGGCGATTGCACTCGTCAATGACCGGCGCTACGGCAATATGGCCTGCATTTTCACCAGCAGCGGCGCGGTTGCCCGGCAATTCCGCAATCAAGCGGATGCTGGCAACATCGGCATCAACATCGGTGTCGCCGCGCCGATGGCCTTCTTCCCTTTCAGCGGTTGGAACGAAAGTTTCTTTGGTGATCTACACGCGCAGGGGCGGCATGGCATCGAGTTTTACACGCAGACCAAGGTCATCGTTGAACGTTGGCCTGAGGAATGGAGCCGTCAATTTTGAGTGACACGACACTCGGTAAATATCGTCATCTGGGCCGATGCAGCACCGAAGCCGGTCATTTCGTCGTACTGGCAATTGACCATCGGGAAAACTTACTGCGACTGCTGAATAAGGCCGCTGGTGTAGAGACGACACCGGCAGCCTTTATCGCGTTTAAGGCGTCGATTGTAGATGCACTGCGGCACACGGCGTCCGCGTTGTTGATTGACCCGACTTATGGCATCGGCACCGGCATCAGCACCGGCACGATCACCCGGCGGTTGGGGTTGCTCTCCCCGGTGGAGGTCACCGATTATGACGCGCATCCCAGCCAACGTGATACGGTGTTTATCCCCGGCTGGTCAGTGGAAAAGATCAAGCGAGTGGGCGGCGACGGCGTCAAGCTATTGTTGCCTTACCATCCCGACGGAGAGAAAGCGGCGGCACACCGGCAAAACGTCGAACAGATCGTCGCCCACTGTGCGCGCTATGACATCCCTTTCTTCCTTGAGCCAATCCCGTATTCACTCGACCCGACGACAAAACTTGCCAACGACGAACTACGGCAGGTCAGCGTGGAAAATGCGCGGTTGTTCAGTCAAATGGGTGTGGATGTGCTCAAGGTGCCCTTCCCGTTGGATGCAAAGCAGTCAGACGATCCCGACGAGTGGCGCGCTGCTTGCGTCGAACTTGACGCCGCATGTGACGTTCCGTGGGCGTTGCTCAGCGCGGGGGTGACATTCGAAGTCTTTGCCCAACAAGCACAGATCGCTTGCCAGGCCGGGGCCAGCGGTGTGATCGTCGGTCGTGCGGTCTGGGCGGAAGCGGTCTCATTGCAAGATGATGACCGGCGGACATTCGTGACTTCAACCGCCGTCCAGCGTATGGAACAACTGATGGAAATCTGTACCGCACACGCCGTCCCGTGGACGCAGCGCGTCGAAGCACCGGCGGTCACGACGGATTGGTACCAAAATTACGATAAGCTTTCATAGGCGGTTCGGACAAGTTGGCTGCCGGGCAGGACGGCATTGTCCGATCTTTCTTATGAGCCAACCAATTAGAATCAGCATGATTATGGGTTCTCGGACGCGATTAGTCGCGTCCGCTGATGCTTCTTTTCACCTGATTGGTATAAGTCCTATAAAATGCTTATCATCAAAGGCGGGAGAAAAACCACCGTAACCCAACATCTCGCCAACGGTAAAATGATTACCGCACGAAAGGAAACTTTTAATGCCGATTGATGTCATCACTTTAGGGGAAACCATGCTGCGCTTGACCCCACGCGATCAACAACTGATCGAACAGGCGGCGCAATTCGAGATCTACGTCGGCGGCAGTGAGAGCAACGTCGCGGTCGGGTTGGCGCGGCTGGGCTGGCACGTCCGGTGGCTCTCTCGCCTGACGGACAACCCACTGGGGCGTCGTATCGCCGGGGCGATCAGCGCACACGGCGTCGATACCTCACAAGTCGTCTGGACACCCGAAGATCGAGTCGGTATGTACTACGTCGAAGAGGGGCCGCCGCCGCGTGGCGGGCGTGTGACCTATGATCGGGCGGGCAGCGCGATGAGCCGAATGCAACCGGATGATCTACCCGGTGATCTATTCGACGAAGATCACGCGGGGTGGCTGCATGTCTCCGGTATCACGTTGGCGATTGGTCCTTCGGCGGCGGCGACGGTGACTCAAGCTGTCGAACGGGCTAAGTCTGCCGGTTGGCGGGTCAGTTTCGACGTCAATCACCGCGCCCTGCTGTGGACGGACGAAGAAGCGACGGTCGCCTGTGCCGCGGTCATGGCACAGGCTGATCTCATTATGATCGCGCTGCGTGATGCCGTGCGCCTGTTCAACACACCAGCCACATACGAAGCCGCGCTGAAGACGCTGCAATCTCGATTCCCCGAAGCACCCATCGTCGTGACGATGGGCAAAGACGGGGCGGGCGCTATCAATGTGGGGAGCGACCGGGTACATCATCAACCCACTTTCCCCGCACAGGGCAGCGGTCGCATCGGTGGTGGTGATGCCTTCGCTGCCGGTTTTCTGTCGCGTTACATGGAAACGGCAATCCTGGACGATGCGCTGGCGTGGGGGGCGGCAGCGGCTGCCTATAAATACACACTACCCGGTGATCTGCCTTTGCTCGACCGGGGGACACTTCAGGCGATCCTCGATGGTACGGACGGTCTGCGGCGCTAAACACTTTCGGCCCTCATCCCCTACCCCGCGCCAACTGATCGAGCGAGAGCGGGATTCAGGGTGAGGGCGATGTCAAATCCTATTTTTCACCCATTCCGGTAGCACTGGTAAAGACACACCGAAACAGCCACAGAACAGCCAGAGGATAATTGACGCCTCAGCATCAGGATTTACCCACTTGTTCAGGGACTTTAAGCGTGATCGTCTCTAGCTGGATGGTCGGCGCGGCGGGTGTATTACAGCAGTCTCCGGCATCACCGAAATCTGTGTTGCACACACCCGTTTCCGGCAGGCAAAGCTGAACGTCTTGTGCAGCTTCATAGTCCCCGACCAGCGCCGCCACCACCGAACGCACCTGTTCGTAGCCCGTCGCCAGCAAGAAGGTCGGCGCACGTCCGTAACTTTTCATCCCGACGATGTAAAAGTTCTTTTCCGGGTGACGTAGTTCGGCCTCACCATGCGGTGGCACCGTCCCACAAGAATGGATGTTGGGGTCAATCATCGGTGCCAGCGTTCGCGCACTCTCTAAAGAAGGGTCAATTTCGAGGCGTAGTTCACGCAGCATTGCGAGTTCAGGACGCGAACCGGTCGCTGTGATGATCTGATCGACGCTGATCGTCACCGGATCATCGGATGTTTCGCCGGTGACGGTTATACCTCGCGTGGATTCGACGATCTCACGAATACGGAAGGGCGATAGCATTTCGATCACACCGGCATCGAGGTAAGCCTTCACACGATCACCGAGTGCGCCGCGTGCGGGTAGTGCATCGTCCTCGCCGCCGCCGAACACCCGCTTGAGGTTGGTACCTCGCATCGCCCATATGATTTGTGTTGTGGGCTGTTCTTCTTTGAGTTGTGCCAGTTCCAGCAATGCGTTAATCGCGGAGTGTCCGCTGCCGACGACCATCACACGCTGGGCGGCATAGCGTGCGCGTGCCCCGCCGAGAATGTCAGGGATGCCATAGGCGATATGCGCGGTGTGTTGCTTTTCGCCGATGGCTGGCAAACCGCCCGCACCAAGCGGATTGGGTTGGTTCCACGTCCCTGAAGCGTCGATGACGGCGCGTGCTTCGATAAAATCTTCGTGACCGTCGGCATAAGCGATATGCAGCACGAACGGTGCATCATCGCGGCCTGTGTCTTTCATCTTATCGACGTTGCGACGGCTGACCGCAAGTACTCGCGCATTCAGATGGATGTGATCACAGAGTTCAGGCAGGGTTGCCAGCGGTTGCAGATAGTGTTTGACCAGATCATCACCGGTCGGGAGCGCGTCAGCGGGTGGCATCTGCCAGCCGTGTTTTTCCAGCAGGCGCACGGACGCTGCATCGACGGTGAACGTCCAGGGCGAGAACATGCGGACATGCGCCCAATCTCGGATGTTCGCGCCAACTTCGGCAGCGGCTTCGAAAACTAAGGGTGTTTCGCCACGTTCGAGTAAATGTGCGGCAGCAGCCAGCCCAACGGGACCAGCACCAATTACAGCGGTTGGATAGGTTAACATCGGTTGCTTTCCTTTTGTTTTATCGTGTTTTTACGATGAAAGCGAAAAAAAACTTCCCGGTCTTTAAAACAGCGTGTTCGTCTGAGCTTTGAACCACGCGATATTGTCTTCATCGAGGCAGTAGCTCGTCGCGGGGCCTTCAATCGTCCCGCAGATCAGATCAGCATCGCGCAGTACTTTGAGATGCTGAGAGACGGTGGCCTGCGCCAGCGGCAGCACTTCGACAATATCGCCGGTGAAACACTGTGGGTTGTCACTCAGATACCGGACGATCTGCATACGTGCCGGGTGACCGAGCGCCTTCATCATCTTTGTGAGGCGCGTCTCATCGGTTGTTAGATTGTAGTCTTTTGTCCCTTGTTTTGTATTCATATCGTAATTTTACGATAAAACGCTGATTTGTCAAGCATGGTTTTTACAGGTGATGCTCGATCAACCGGGAGTTAAAAAGTGCGATGGTCGCCCCAATCCAGAGCAGGTTAGGCGACCTGAGACATCGCGCCGGGCAGCCCGATAAAGCACTCGACTATATCGAGCAAGGGCTGGCGTATCTCAAAGATAATGAGTTTTCGGGGGCAGCGGCGTATGCGTGTTAAACGCACCTCGGTGATTAATCCGTTAACGCGGGGATGGTCGCGTTGGCGAGTGTCATCACGCCAATGTGGGCGTCATCCGGTAAAGCGTTCAGCGCGTCATCAAGCGCGGATTGCAAATCATTGACCGGTTCAAGCAACAACTTACGGGCATAGTTCGGCGGCATCTCGGTCTTCCAGTGGACGTGCAACTTGGACGCATCGCGTGCGATCTGATAGGCTTTGTGCGGCCCCACGCGGAAGCCCTCAGCGGCGAATTGTTCAAAGACGTCGTCATAGCTGGTTTGTTGTGCGACCCAGTCCTCGTAGGTCTGGCTGCCCGCCCCTTCCGGGCAAGCCGCGCAGAGGAACACCACACCGCCCGGTTTGGCAACGCGCGTTGCGTGCCCCAGGGCTTTTTGTGATTGGTACACGTTGATGTCCTTCGGGTTGCCTCCCGGTGAGACGATCATCAGATCATAGGGGGTTGCGACCTGCACCGTATACAACTCGCGCACTTGCGGGATCGCCGCTGCCATCACCGCACGCGGATCACCGGCGATGACTTTTACGATCTGCTTCTGGCTGTTGAGCAGCGCGTTAAGTGCGAAATCCACACGAACGATACGTCCCATTTCCTCGACATCTTGCCGCATCGGGTTGTCGTCATAACGGCCCAGCGTGGCCTCCGGCTGAACCATCATGCCGTGATTGTGGTTGATAGTCGGCCTCCCGGCGAGACCGATCACCGCGCTTTTGACGCCGCCGCTGAAGCCCATAAACTGATGCGGTTCCACATTGCCGACCACGACCCGCAAGTCCGCCGCCATGTAATGCCGGTTGATGGTAACCGGGGTGCCGCGTTCGGTTTCGCCTAGATGCAAAAAGACGTCATCATCGTTGTAATCGTGGCAGATAATCGGGTAACGGTCGATGATGGCCTGCGGCAAAATCCAGGTGTATTCCTCCGGTGGCATGACCGGGTGTGTGCCCGTAGCGATCAACAAGGTGATACGCTCCGGCGGGATGCCCAACGCTTCGATCTGTGCCAGTAACGGCGGCAGCAGGTCGGCGTGTGGTACTGGACGTGTCTTATCATTGATCGCAATCACCGCTGATTCTGCTCCGGCGAAATCGGCAATGCTGACGCCGCCTTCGGGATGATCGAGCGCGTGTTCGACGGCGGCGCGAGCGTCGTCTACGGCTGTCACCTGTGCGGGGACGATATGCTCAACTCGGTGATGATCGGCGATGTTTACTTCAAGTGATGTTTTACCGTAGGGGATATGCAGGGTGGTCATGCGGATTTTTATCCTTTGTTCGTAGCTTTCCGGGCTGGATGCATCCAGCCCGGATTTGTGTAGGGGGGCGACTGATCGCCCCCGGTGATTGTGGCTTAAAACTGTTGCGCTGCCTATCACACGGTAAGAGCATAGGCCGACAGGCGGCTCGCCTGTGTGATGATTAGATGCTTGGCCCCACACGATGAATGGCGAAGCTGTTGTTATCCTTCAACGCCTCAGACTTGGTCAGGTAGCCATTGTTGACGCGCATGACCTCGTCAAAGACGATCTGACCGGCTTCTTCCAGGTTGATTTCATCGAAGAACACCCCGCTGACGTCGATATCGACGGTGTCGCGCATCAGTTCGTAGCTGTTGCGGTTGCCCGTCACTTTGATAGTCGGCATGATGGGATGGTTGGAGGTATGCCCACCACCGGTGCAGAAGGTCAACACCTGGCAGCCTGCCGCCGCCATGCTGCTGATGCTCTCCGCGCCCATACCGGGGCCGTACATCACGTAATTGCCGGGTTTAGTCTGCTTGGGCGCTTCACCAACTTCGAGATATTCCACGATCTCAGATGCGCCGATCTTCTTGCACGCACCCATCGACTTTTCCTCGATGGTGGTCAGGCCACCCGCCATGTTATCGCCGGTCGGCTGGCTGCCGCGAATGTCTTCACCGCTGGCGAGAGCACGGTTTTCCATATGGCGTACCCCGGCGACGATCTGCTCGGCAACTTCCGGCGTGGCGGCTTTCTCGGTAAGCCAATTTTCGCAACCCATCCATTCGGTGCATTCCGCCATAATCATACGTCCGCCTTCGGCGATAATCATCTCACCGGCGACACCGTTTGCAGGGTTGCTGGCAAGGCCGGAGGTCGTATCCGACGTGCCGCACTCCGTCCCGAACAAAATATTCGACACCGGCACCGACTCACGCTGGTACATGCTGATCTGCCGGGCGAAATCCTGCGCGATGCGTGTGGCTTTTTCCACCGCGCTGATGAACCCACCCTCACCGCGAATGTTCACGGTGGCGATCAGCTTGCCGGTCGGTGAGATGTCATGAGCGATGTCCTCGGCGGTGCAGCCCTCTTCTTTGAAGTGGTCGATGACGATCACCGCGCCGACGTTGGGGTTGGCCCCTGTGCCGGAAAGAAAACGCCGCGTCACGCGCAGGTCAGGCACGACCTGGCAGCGTCCCAACGCATGGGTGATCGGCACCGCGCCGTTGATCGTGTTGGCGACGCGCTCCACGACGCCGTTGGCGTACACCGTGCCGGAGAGGATGAGTAGATGATTGCGAATGCCGACCGAGTCATCAGGCCGGACGTATCCCATAAAGTTTGTCATGCTTGTGTTTTCTCCTTAATTGTTTCGTGTGGTTAAATGCTTATGCGCTCGGTACAGTGCTCGTGTCATCAGAACTGACCTTGTCACCACGCCCACGATTGCTTTCAACGTTGTGCGCGTGGACGTGGTCACCGGCTTTGATGTCTTGCGAGGCAGTGCCGATGCTCAGACCGTACTTCATGACTGTGTCACCTTTGGCGATGTCCTTCAGGGCGACCTTATGCCCATAGGCGATATCCGTGCTGGCGGTGACTTTGATGTCGGTGATGCGTCCGTTAGTGCCGACATCCTCGCCTTTATCAATCGGCGCGACGACCACAGTACCGACGTTGTCGGCTTCATCAATCACAAAAACCTTTTTCATGATGTGTTGATCCTTTCTTTTCAAGTCAAGCGAAACGTTATTCAATCATCCGCAGGGACGTTACACCTATGCGAACTGTGGTAAATACTGGTTAAATTCCTTCAGCAGGTCATCGAGGATGGCGCGGGCGGTGTCGATGTCACGCACCATCGGGTCAAGTAGCAACGCCTGCAACGCCAAGCCACGATCGCCGGTGACCGCTGCATCGACGATGGTCGAACTCAACGTCAACTCACGGCGGCACATCTCCGCGATAGGTTCCGGCAGTGCGGGGAAGCTCAACCCCTGGAAGCCGACCGCTGAAATCATCCCTGGCACCTCGACGATGGCGTCGTCCGGCAAGTTGGGGATGTAACCTTGATTGGGAATGTTCAACTGCGGGTGATAGTAGCGTTTGTTGTAATGCGCTGCTGCGATCATCTCCGGGATGCCTTCATCGAGGATGCCGTGCCGGGTGACGTCGCGCAACTCGTCTACGTCGATTTTGCCGTCAACGATGTCGTGTGCGGTCTGCCAGCGGTGGGCGCGACGGCGGCGGTTGCCTTCCCAGCTTTGCAGCTTGAGATCATATTTCTTCCAGGGTTTGAGTTCCGGGTCGGTGATGAACGGCAGGAACTCACACATGTGGCTGTCCCCGGCGGTGGGCATCATGCCGAAGATCTCGAAAACCTCACGGCTGAGCGGCTCGAAGTCACGCCGGTAGAAGTTGATCCAACGGTCGCGGAGTTCGGGATACAGATCTTCGCCGTTGTGTTTGTCACGGATGTCATACACCCAGGAGAAGTGATTGATCCCCGCCGCTTTGATGTCCAGATGTTGTACGGCCTGCTTCGCTACGTGGATGAAGGCGGGCATGTTGTCCGCGTCTGTGTGGACATGGAAATCCGGCGGTACGTCGATCTCGAAGCGATCCGCCAGCACCGATGCCGCCATCGCATAGCCCCACAACAACTGATGACACAGGCCGATGACTTTGATATCGGTGTAACGATGCACCGCTGTTGTCAGACGGATCATCGGATTCACCAGGTTGAGATAGTAGGCGTCGGGACACAGGTCTTCCATGTCTCGTGCGATGTCGAGGATGAGCGGCAGGTTCCGCGCTGTGTGTGCGAACGAACCGGGGCCGCCGTTTTCCGCATAGGGTTGGCGGATGCCATGCCGCATTGGAATCTGCCAATCCATCTCCCAGACGTCCTCACGCTGCCCGACCTGAATAGAGACGATGACAAAGTCCGCATCAGGTAGCAGATCGCGCCGGTCGGTCGAACCGGAAATCGTCATCTCCGCGCCCCAGGAGTCGTTCATCATCTCCGCGAGGCGAGTCATGGTTTCCAGCCCTTGTTCGTTGATGTCGCATAACGCCAGGTGCGCGCCTTTCAGCAGCGGACTCTGAATCATCGTCGAGAGTGCGCCCAGGCCGAAGATCGCGCTGCCTGCGCCGATTACGACTATTTTCGGTGGCTCGATCATTTTCTATACAATCCTTTTACTCGGTGTGTTTAAAACCAGTTTATATCTGTTTTGTCGCGTGTTCCGTTTACGATCCCATCGTCTCTTTGATCTCACCGTAAGGGGTTGCATCCCAGAAAGACTGGAATTTGCCCAAGCCCATATCGGTATAGGGATGCTTGAAGCCTTCTTCGTAGACCGAGAACCCGGCAGTGACGATGTCCGCGCCCGTCACCGCCGCGTCGATCATCTGGCGGGAATTGCGCACCGCCGCGACCAGCACCTCGGTGTGGAAGTCGAAGTTATCCCGAATGGTGACCACTTCCTCGATGAAGCTGTGTGTTTCCTCGGCGTTGTTCTCCTTCCAGCCGATGAAGGGCGAGATGTAATGTGCGCCCATCCGCATGGCCTGCAACGCCTGGAACGCGCTGAAGCACAGCGTCAGGTTACAGCGGATACCGTCCTCACTGAGAACCTGACAGGCTTTAAAGCCCGCTTCGGTCGAGGGCATCTTAATCACAAAGTTATGCGACATGCGCGCAAACTTCTCGGCTTCTTCGACGATGGCCTTGTAGTCGTCGTGGTTGTGCGGATTGGTCTGTACGGAAACGGTCTTGTCCGTGCCCTTGAACAATTCTGCGATCTCGCTGATTGCTTCCATGAACGACTTCCCGCTGGTCTTCACATGACCCGGATTGGTCGTCACGCCGTCGATGTCCCACATCTCTAGTGCATGGCTGATCTCATCAACCAGCGCACTATCTAAGAAAAATTTCATTGGTTACCTTCCTTAACTCTGTTCGTTTTCAGTCGTTGGTTCACAATTGTTTATTTCATGAAGCGGTCAACTATCTGCTATCTGAGCGAATAAGCGAATAACTGACTGCGTATGGCTGATAGCCTCCCTACTTCATCCCCGTTGTGGCGATGCCTGTGGTGATGTACCGCTGCAAGATGCCAAACACCAGCGTAATCGGTAACAGGGTGAGCACCGTCATTGCCAAAATCAAATGCGGCTGAATGGTCAAATCACCCTGGAAGCTCTCCAGGCCGACCTGCAAGGTGAACACCTCACTGCGCGTCAGTACGATCTTGGGCCACAGGAAGTCGTTCCAGCGCCACATCACACTGAAGATCGCCAGCACTGCCAACGCCGGCCCCGCCAACGGTAGGATGATTTGTAAGTAGATGCGCCACTCGCTCGCGCCGTCAATCCGTGCGGACTCGATCAGTTCATCGGGGATGGTGAGCATGTATTGCCGGAGCAGGAAAACACCGGTCGGTGTGGCGATGGTCGGGATGATGACGCCGATGAGCTGGTTGTTCCAGCCAAGTGAGACGATCAACAGATAGACCGGCACCAGAATCACCGAAAGCGGCACCATTAACGTACTGATGATAAGCACAAAAATGGCGTTGCGACCGGGGAATTCGTATTTGCTCAACGCGAAGGCCGCCATACTGTTCACAATCAGCGTGAGGATCGTCGCGGTGGTGGTGACGAATACACTGTTGGCGAAATAACGTATGAAGGCGAAACTTTCCACGCCTTCGACGTAGTTATCTAATGTGAACTCCACCCGTTCAATTGCATCACGCCGGTTGAGTGGCACATCAAAGCTGACGCCGGGCCGCTCCGGGTTGATGAGGTTCAAGCCAACACCCTGCGCTAACCGCAGCGTCAACGCCGGGTCAAGCACCAGTGTATAGGGTTCGACATCCGGCACATCAACGGTCAGGTTCGCGCCCCGTTGCCACGTCACCGAGGATGTGTCGTTTGTGATCCTCACCTCATCGGACGGTGCTTCCAGCGTGGTGAGGTCAATCTCACTTTCTGCGTTCAGCGGAAGTTCGGTACCATCATCAAGCACGAGGCGATAAGCAGCACCGGCGTCTTCGTCCGGCTCAAACATGACCGTCTGCCCGTCGGTGATGCTGACCGTGCTATCATCAGGAAAATCGAACTCGAAGGTCTGCGCGGTGAGGTCACGCAAGCGCACGCGCATGTCACCGACGACGAGGTTAGTCGCATCGGTCAGTGTCACGTCGAACAGGGCGCGTTCCCCCTGTAAGCCCTCAACTTCGACCGTCTCCGCTTGATGGGGCAACAGGCGCGGTGGGAAGCGTTGGAGTTCCTCTTGTGTCTTGAATGACGATATCACTAACCAGAAGACCGGGCCGAACATCACCATTGTGCCGATAAACAGATAGGTATAGGTCAGCATATCGGCAATGTCGAGTTTGCCGCCCCGACCTTTAGTGCGCGTAAGAAATGTGATTGCACGCTGCATGTCGGTTTCCCCCTACTCGGATGAGAGTGCGCTACGGCGGTTGAGATACAACTGGAACAGGGTGAAGACCACCAGCACAGACGCCATCACCAGTGACGTCGCCGCCGCGATGCCGAACTGTCGGGTGGCGCTGGTAAAGCCGTTTTCGTAGATATACTGCACAATGTATAACGTCGCTGACCCCGGTTGCCCCCCGGTAAACGCCCACACCACGTCGAAGATCTGCACGGCGCGGATGGTCGAAAGCACCACCACCACCAGCATTGTGGGCATCAGCAGCGGCATCGTGATCTGCCAGAAAGACTGTAAACCACTCGCACCGTCGATTTCTGCGGCTTCGTACAATTCTTTGGGGATGGCTTGCAACCCCGCCAGCAAGATCAATGTGTAAAAGCCCATCAGCGACCACACACTGATGACAATCACCCAGAAACGCGCCCAGTTCGCCGTCGTCAGGAAGCGCACCGGGTCACCACCCGCACCGACGATCAAACCGTTGAACAGACCATTTTGCTCTAAAATCCACTTCCAGATGAAGGCGACCACAATCGGTGAAAGTAGCACGGGGTAGAAAAATACACTTCGGAAGAACCCGCGTGCGGGAATTTTGCGGTTTAACACGACAGCCGTTATCAACGAAACCACGATCATCAATGAGACCTGAAATACGACAAAGCTCGCGGTGTTGGTCACCGCACGGGCGAAGCGGTCTTCCCGGCAGGTGTTCGGTTCGAGGAAGTTGTCACATTCAAAAAGACGCTCGATGTTCTCTGTGCCCACGTAAGGACGATCTTCGAGGAACAGGTTATCGCTCCCCGTAAATGTATAGACGAAATTGGTCATCATTGGCAGCAGCACAAAGACGGAGAAAACTAACAGGTTCGGCAGTATAAAGAGATAAGCCATCCCACGCACCCCGACCAAACGCTGCACGGGGGTCATGATGGCGTCCATGATATCAATAATACCTTGCCCCAGCCATCCGGCGATGGTATTAAGCAAGCTACCGGGACCGATAATACGGCTCAGAAGCGAGCGTCTCGGTTTGGTGATGGGGATGTTGAGTTGTTTTTCCATGCGGCGGCTATCCTTAAAAATTTAGTTATTGCGCAGCGATGGGCACAAAATATTATTTGGTGAAGGGGCGTCCCGGTCAGGACGCCCCAGAGTGTTCTATCGGTTATTCCATATTGGCGGCGGCTTCGTCGAGATCTTGTTGCAGCCGCTCCATCGCTTCGTCGAGCGTCAGCTCACCGGCGAAGAACTGTGCCAGGCGAGTGTTGGACGCATCGTAGTAGGCGAACGCCAGCGGGTGCGGGTTGATCGCCAGCGCCTGATCTTGCATCTTCGGCACTTCGTTGGCGAAGGCAGAAAGCGCATTAGCGATGGCTTCGTTTTCCGTCTCAAACTCGACACCGGCCTCGATCACGGCTTCGTGTGCCGGGATGAGCAGGGCTTTGGCGCTGTACTGGCTGTAGACTTCCGGTTGCAGCAGGTATTCCATCACCATTGCCACTTCTTCGGGATGCTCGGTCTGCTCGTAAGCGACGATACCAGCACCACCCGCCATCGCGGAGGTTCCACCGGGGCCATACGGGTTCGGCGCGACTTCCCACTCAAAGCTATCACCGATCACATCAGCGAACTTGCTGATCTGCCAGCTACCGGAGTAGTACATCACGGTCTGCACGTTGCTGAAGTATTCATCTGCACTGGCGAACTGACCGCCACCCAGCCAGATTTCTGCCGGGGACTTGCCGCTTTCGATCAAATCGTTGAGCGTCACGGCAAAGTCACGGTAGCCCTGGTCATTCTCATCGTTCAGGGAGAACATACCGTCTTCGTCGAAGAACTCGGTACCCTGGATCATCGCCGGGGCCGCGAAGCGGTGGCCCTTGTTGTCAATGGCGAAGGTAAACGGTGTGCCGGTTAATTCGGCGACTTCGTCCAACGCGGTAAACCAGTCTTCCCAGGTCGGTTCTTCCATCACATCACTGGGGACATCCACACCGGCCTGCTCGAACAGGGTGCGGTTGATGTACGGCGCGGTCACACTGAGCTGATCGGGGAAGCCGTACAGCCCTTCGTCTTCCGCATCGACGCGGAAGGCGTTCAGCACGGCGGGGTTGAAGTTGTCTTCCATCAGTGACGGGTCACTGAGGTATTCACTCAGGTCAAGGTAGAAGCCTGACATACCGGCAAAGTCGGTGATGCGGGCCATATCCGGTGCTTCGCCGGATTCCACCTGGACGCGCAGGTTATCACGCACGGTCGCGTAGGGCAGCACATCCATTGTCACGGTGATGCCGGGGTTCTGTACCTCGAACTCGTCGAGCAGTTCGCGCATCACATCGCCTTCGGTGCCGTCGTTGTACCACACAAAACGGACGTTGATTTCGTCATCCTGGGCGAAGGACGGTATCACGGTGACGATCAACGCCATCACCAGCATCAGAGCAATTGCAGTAATACGTTTATTCATTTTGGTTCTTCTCCATACATAATAATTAAACGATTTTCGTGCGAACTATTTTAGAAACATCTGTCAAATAAGCGGCTCCTTTCGTCTCATCTCTTATATATAACGCTATGGACAATTTTTGTCCATCTGGATCTCATATTTTATAAGTGCAACACCGGCAAACGTAGCATCCGCGCTAACACTTCCAATGCTTCGACGTGATCGCCGTAGGTCAGGGAGACGTGATGCTCCAACCCTTCCCGCATGATCGTATCCAGCACGGCCGCCGCGCCGTTGTCAAACCGGAGTGTGCCGGTCGTCCCGGTGAAGGCTGGTGGTGCTTTGAGCATCTCGCCGGTGCCGATCACCAGACGGAACTCGCCGCTGGCTTCGCTCAACCGTGCGATTGTCACCCGGCCCGGCTTCAGCGGGAATTGCATCAACAGCGGCATCTGTCGGTTGCTGTGGATGGTCGCTTCTGGTTGTGTGTCGGGGTCTGCCATGCTGAGTGGGGCGAGGCCGCAGTGCCATAACACGGCGATGTCCTCCTCAGTATCGAAGCTGACGACATCGCTGCCGAACGCCGGTTCCCCGCTGAGCCATTGCAGCATCAACTGGGTAATCGTCCCGTTGACGTCGGCTTCGCAGCTCGCCGGGACGGACTCATCGCTCATCATGGACATCGCACCACAGGCCGAGCAGCCCATCTCGGTGAAGAACTCCGGCCAACAACGCACCGCGAGACCATGCAGCCCACGTTGATCTGCCATTTCACGCAGGGTGACGTAAGTGCTGAGCGTGCCTCTGGTCGCTTCCGGTTCCATCGACTCGACGCCAGCGACGCGAGACTTGACTTTTGCTTCGGCAGCGGCGACTGCTTCCGGTTCGGCTTGCTTCGCGCCCTCGAATACTTCGCCGAGCGCCACCTGCACCACATCGAGGCCGAGCCGTTCTTTTAAGCCGACTTCATCAACGAGGCAGGTGTCAAATCCGTCGGGGTTCTCCCCGATGCGACCGATCTTCGCGGTCGTCAGGTTATGCTTGACGGCTGCCGCTCGTGCGGTGATCTGCACGGTGTTGAGTGCGTCGGCGTCGTCCGGTTCGGCGTAGACGTATTCATAGGTGAACCCGGCGCGACATAGACCATGCCCGGCGAGGTTGATCCCGCAGAAGGAATTTAACCGCAGCCGACCACCGACCCGTTCTTCTGGCAATGCCCACAACAGCAACGGACGATCAATTGCACGGGCGATCTGCACCGCCATCGTGCTATCCGCAAAGGACGCTTGCAGCAACACCAAC
The DNA here is from genome assembly GCA_034437515.1 of Anaerolineae bacterium. Taxonomy (GTDB): domain Bacteria; phylum Chloroflexota; class Anaerolineae; order Aggregatilineales; family Phototrophicaceae; genus DAOTTX01. Next base: position 27,008 of record DAOTTX010000232.1, on the reverse strand, counting down.
AGCGGCGGCGGGTTGTCCTGCAAATCATGGATCGCCGCAGCAACACTATCGGCATCCATCACCAGGGCTGCGGGGCCGCGCAATTCAAACCCGGCACCGGTCAACGCCTCGCGTACCTGTGCGGTCTTTTCCTCTGCCAGCGGCACATCAAAGGTCGGCCTTGCAATGGGGATTAATCCGAGTGAAGTGGGCATAAGTGTTCTTTCCTAATCGTTAGCGTGTGTAAGCCATCGTATCCACCGGACGGTATAGATACCGTTCCAGCGCAACCGCTGCCGCGCCGATCATACCGGCGTCGTTGCCGAAACTTGTTAAACATAAGCGCACCTTCTGACCCAGGTCAGCGAACGCATTTTCTCTGATAGTCGCTTCGATCATCGGCATAAACACATCCGGGCGGTTTAGAAAAATACCGCCCAATACGATCAACTCCGGGTTGAAGATGTTAACCAGATTTGCCAGTGCCAGTCCCATATGATAAGCGCGGTCTTCCAGCATCTCACGGATGCGTTCATCTTCCGACGCGACCGCACAAATATCGCCCAGGGTTGGGTCAATACCATATAATGGGTGATGTGGGTCTGCGGCGATGATGTTTTTCGCCAGGGTGCGGATCGCCCCTTCGGAGAACAATTCTTCCAGGTCTTTGACTTCGCGGGTCGCGCCGTTCTGGAAGATGATCTTAGTATGTCCGATCTCCCCTGCACCGGCTGCCGCGCCACGAAACAACTGCCCGCCGACCACGAACCCGGCCCCCACGCCGACCCGCGCATAGACGAACGCCGTCGAGTAGACACCACGCGCTTCGCCGAATAACGCTTCACCGAGCGCCATCGCCCGCACATTATTTTCCACCGCGACCGGCAGATCGAGCCTTTCTTGTAAATAATCTCGGATGGGGACGTTGTGCCATTTGAGGTTCGGCGCGACCACGTTAACACCCGTCGTCTGATGCACCAGCCCCGATGCCGCCACACCCACACCGACGATTTTCGCCCGGTCGTGGGAGTGCAAGATTTCCGTAATCATCGTACAGATGCGGTCAAGCACTTCTACCCAGGGGACATCAACGGAGTGACTGAAATCTTTCGTCGTGATCGGTTTGCCGCACATATCGGTGAGTGCAATGTAGACCATGCCAACGTTGATGTGTACACCGAGGGCATAACGGGCGTCCGGGACTAGATGCAATGCCCGCTGTGGACGACCGACGACGGGTTCTTCAGGGCGTACTGTACCTTCTTCAATCACAAGACCCAGCTTAATCAACTCGTTGACCAGGTTGGTCACCGTCGATGTCGAGACGCCAAGTTTTTCGGCTAACCCCACACGAGCAACATCACGTTGCTGGAGCAGCGTCAATAATATTGCGCTGATATTCTGGAGCTTGACCTCACTACCGTTGGTGCCCAGTAACATCGACGTGCCTTTAACTGTTGTAGAGGATGGGGTGACGGACAGATATATTCATCATGAAAATAAAATTATTTCATCCATTGGATTAATTAAATCATTTGATTCTCATTATAACAGATCTCGAAATTTGCGCAAGGGGTACGCAGATAAGCCCACGTAAAGTTTTAGCTCAGTCTGACGTTTGTAAAGGTTTACAGCTACAATAAGATCACTTGGACAACTTGTCCGAAATAGATTACGATTGTCACACAGTGCAAGGTAAGGGGTCAAAAATGCATACACCATCTACGACCATCCTCATTAGCAAACGGCTTGACTGCGTCAACGCGCCTGTGTTTAAGCGATTGTTGGCAGCACGCATCCGGAAGGGACAGCACACATTGCTGATTGATTTGACGCACACCGATTATCTCGGTATTCCCGGTTTGCGTATGCTCTTGGAAATGCAAGCCTATGCGCGCAGCAACGGTGGTGAACTCATCCTAACCGGTTTGCAACCAGTGGTTGAACAAGTTTTCTCTCGTACCAACGCGCTGAAGACATTTTCGCACCATCCGTCACCCTTAGATGGCGCGGGTAGCACACTGTTTCATTATTAAACTGTTGTCGTATTAAAATATGACATTCGTTACATACCGAAATAATTTTTGAAGATTATAATAGAGTCAGGTAAGCGATTCATGTTCGGGAAATTTCGATAAAGTTGACACCGTTTTTTTACGCCGTGCCCATAATATGCGTGTAAAGATAGAAAGTAGGGCACCATGAAAGACCCTCAACAATCATTGTTCGCGGTCCTCGTCAGTTTGGACACTTCCCTCGACAAACACAATGTCAACCGCGTGCGTACCATGTTGAATAAAGCGCTTGAAAGAGGGCATTACCGGCTTGTCATCGACCTCACCGCGACCGAAAACATCGACGAGAACGGTATGACACTGCTTGTTGATATTGCACTCGAGATGAAAGCACGATATGGCACTCTGGCACTCATCGGTGTGCGTCCAGATATACATTTTAAGATTGAAGAAAGCGAAAGCCATGAGCTTTTTCGTTATTTTATCGAAGTAGAAAGCGCCTTAAATGCACTGCAAACTCACGGGTTAAGCTGATAGGTCATGTCTGAATTGTAACTGTCGTGGGGCTTTAAGTTGGATGCTTATTGCAAGAAGCCCAAGCATGATAATATTCACCAGCGGGTGCGTGGTGTCTTTGCCCGTTTTCAAGTCTCCCAGGTCGGCAAAATAGAACAGGATATTGGTTTCGGGGAACATAGCTGTTCCTTTTTGTTTTCAGCATCCTACATTCGGGCTTCCCCGTGCGACCGCGCGAGCTAATGGATATAGGCCGGGGGGGATGAATCAGAAAAGCGCAAAGATTGCATGAAAATTTGAAGCGATCACCCTACAGCACAATGATCCCCCTTTGTTAATGTAATCAATTGTTTGGCTGCGTAACGTCATTCGATAACCCATTCGGGTGTTTTCAGCGCAAAAACACCCTGTAACTCTAGCGATTTTGGTACGCTTGTGGCACACCGAATGAATAGTCTTGCATCACAGAATGAGCTGAGGTCGCGTGAATTGTACGTCACAGCGAAGTATGTAGAGGGCATTTCAAGCTATCAGGTGGTATTTGAGGGAACCATCCAGGAGATTGAACCCCTGTCACGCGAGATTCTCAGCAATGCGACGATTGAGAATTAGTCGGTGAAAGAAATCCTGGTAGGGACTCAACCTCTATCAAGATATTTCCCAGGAGATAAAAACGATGCTTCGACTACTACAGATTGCTGTTTCATGTATGATCGCTCCGATGATGTGTTTGGGCATCATGGCTAGCCTGAGCGGAGGTGGCATGAACCCTGCTTTTCAGCGCATCGGTCAGTTGTTGCTTACACTGGCTCCGCTTGTTGGCTTTCTGGGGGTTGCTGCGTCGTTCATTTTGCAAAGGACGGGGCAAACGCTTCTCGCTTACCTGGCGCTTGCTGTTCCTGTGCTGATATGGGTCGGGCTGGTTATCTGGCTCCAACGGGATACTCAATTTTTCACGTATTGAGCTATCAATAGAGGGTAGTGATTAGATATTGATATCACCCTATCTTTTTGCTTGATCTGTGTTATGCTAGTAGAGCAATGTAGAAAATAAATTGACAATTGTGTCAAGCTACATTGGTGCGTTGGTTACGCACCCATCAACCTCAACAGAGAAACTAAATAGAGTATACAGCAACGATAATCTCCGATTAAAGAGATTACAGATGCACTCCACAAGTAAAACTCAAAAAACACAGAGTATCCTAAAAACAATTGGATTTTGTGTGACTAGGTTGTGGCAAAACCCAATTCTTTTAGGAGAAACAACAATGGCAAATCGTACTCAAGGTACAGTAAAGTGGTTCAACGGGGATAAGGGCTTTGGTTTTATCGCCCAAGAGGATGGCGATGATCTTTTCGTCCATTACTCGGAGATTCAAAGCACTGGATATCGCTCGCTCGACGAGGGTGCAAAGGTTGAATTCGAAATCACCCAGGGCAAAAAAGGCATGCAGGCTAGTGCTGTCACGGTCGTGAAAAGCTAACACGCGCTAGTTGCGTCTAATCTGAAATGCGGGGATGAACCTATAAGCTCATCTCCGCTTTTTTATTTCCTGATTCTAAGAAGCGGTTTGAGAAGAGTATCATGCGGCTTTGAGGCATGCTAAGCGTCTGACCATGAGATGAGTCATCGCTGCATAAATCGTTGCTTCTGAAGTTTCTGTCAGTTCTTCGTAATCCTTGCTCAAGCGACGATAATTACAAAGCCAAGCAAAGGTTCGCTCGACCTTTATGCCTGGCCACAGGGGTGATTTCAAGGCGCTACCCAATTCATAAGCTGTGTGCTAAAACGGGCGACTTTCTGCTTGCGTTTCAACATCCAGACGCCCATCGCACCAGCAACATGATTGACCGTCACATGGAACCGATGGATCGTTGTCTCTATAGCGCCCGCTACTTCCACGGTCATCTCATGTCAGCAGAGTTCCATATGCGCGGTTGGGCACTATTGCACACTTTCCGATCCTATTGCCCACGAGCCAAGATTCGTAAACGATGCCAGTCCCCAGCGCACAAACTCAATGGTTTGGTTTATCATGACAACTGGCTGCACAATTTGCTTATCTCGACTTCAGGACAGGTGATTTATGCTGACCACAGAAAACGTTAGAATCAGCATTATCTAATGTGACATTGTCGAAATAGAAGGATGCTATTATGCAAATACTACTCGTTCCCCAACCGCGCCAACTGAAGCGTACCAGCCCAGCTTATACCCTATCCCAGCACGGCAAGATCTCAATCCCGGCCCCGAACGTGCTGTTCGAGGGTGAATGGATTCAAGCCGTGTTGCAAGAGCACGGCTACAAATATGACATCGGTGTCGATATACCGGATGCAACAGTGCGCCTTCGTCTTGAAACGGCACTGCCCGTCCAGGGCTATCAACTTACTGTTGATAACACCGGCATCAACATCGTAGGTGGTGATGTAGCGGGGTTGTTTTACGGGTTAATAACGCTGCGCCAACTTCTCATGACCAATGCACCCCGGCTACCAGGGCTGCGCATCGACGACCAACCGGATTTTTTTCAGCGCGGGTTCATGCTTGATGTCAGCCGGGATCGTGTGCCGACCCGCGCGACCCTGTTTCAACTGGTGGATGACCTCGCCGCGCTCAAGTTCAACCAGTTGCAGCTTTACGTCGAGCATACCTTCGCCTATCCCGGTCACGAAATCGTCTGGGAACATGCAGACCCGCTGACGCCGCAGGACATTCTACTGCTTGATCGCTACTGCCGCCAGCGACACATCGAACTGGTGCCCAACCAGAACAGCCTGGGTCATATGGAACGCTGGCTCAAACATGATCGCTATCATCACCTCGCGGAAGCGCCCGAAGGCTTCACCAGCCCGACCGGTCGCTGGCGCAGTCCGAGTACGCTGGCACCGTTGGAACCTGGCAGTCTCGACCTGATGACCAGCCTTTACAACGGACTGCTGCCCCATTTCACCAGCCAGCGGCTTAATATCGGTTGTGACGAACCCTGGGAACTCGGCGAGGGGAAAAGCAAGGCGTCTATCAAAGCGCACGGCGGACGTGTGTATCTTGATTGGCTGCTCAAACTGTACCGCGATGTCAAAGCACACGGGCGCGAGATCATGTTCTGGGGGGACATCATTATTAAGTACCCCGACCTGATCCCCGAACTGCCGGATGACATCACCGTGATGGAATGGGGATACGAAGCCAACCATCCGTTTGAAGATCACTGTAAACGCTATGCGGAGGCTGGCATTCCGTTTTATGTGTGTCCGGGTACTTCAAGCTGGAACAGCCTTGTCGGACGTACCGATAACGCAGTTGGAAACATCCGCAGCGCGGCGCGTCATGGGCTGGAACAAGGCGCGGTCGGGTTGCTGCTCACTGATTGGGGCGATCATGGACATTGGCAGCCGTACCCGGTCTCGTATGCCGGTATGGTGACGGCAGCAGCAGTCGCATGGGGTTACGAGCAAAATCACAATCTTGATCTGGCCCGGGCTTTAGACCGTTTCGTCTATCAAGATGCCGCCGAGATTATGGGACGGCTCACGGTTGATCTGGGCAATATCTACCAGCAGATCGGCCCGGCTTATATCAACGGGCAGGTATTGGCTTACGCCCTCCTGTGGGATGACCTGCAAAACGGCATCGAGCGCATCGAAAAATGGGGCGGTGCCCCGGCGGATATTTCCCCCGAAAACCTGCGGCACACCCTCGGCGAGATTGATCGGATTATCGCGCCGATCCAACAAGCGCGGATGCAGCGTTCGGATGCGGCTTTGATCGTCCGGGAGTGGCAACAGGTCACCGCACTGCTCAAACACGGGGCAAAGCGTCTGCTATTCACACAAGGTCAAGCGTATGAGTCCTCAGCGGCGCTGCTGCACGAGTTGGACGGCCTCATCATGCAACAGCGAGCGTTATGGCTGGCACGCAGCCGGCGCGGCGGTCTGGAAGATAGTATGCGCCGCTTTAATGAACTGCGAGATGCGTATTCGAGCGACTTAAGACAGAGAGACAACACATGATCAACGCTTACTACTTTCGCGCTCACATGTACACCTTAGTCCCTCGTCAGGTACGTGAGGACATGATATGGATGGCAGATGTGGGCACCGATGCGGTGACCATTGCCGTTTTTGAGCAAGACCTCTACGCCGCTCGTGAAAACATCGAGGTTATCCACCGGGAAGCTGCGCGAGTCGGCTTAAAATTGTTCGCCGTCCCGTCACGATGGGGCGGGCAGCTAGCGGGTGCGCCCAAAGTGCCCAGCATGTTCACCGCCTGTCACCCAGAGACCTGGGTGCTCAATAAAGACGGCACCCCCTATATCAACCCCTTCTGCGGCCCCATGAGCAGCGTCCATCACCCCGACGAACAAATGGCTTGCATCGCCCGGCACCTGAAGTCACGTACCGGATGTGCGATCTCACCAGACGCATGACGTGAGGCCGTGTGTTGCCGAACGCTTATCCCTTCACTGCGCCAGATAGCCCCTGGATAAACTGCCGCTGGAATATCAGGAATACCAGGATAATCGGTACGGTAGCGACCATTACCCCGGCAGCGACCGTGCGCAGATTGCCGGTGAACGCGCCTTCCAGAAAGGCCAACCCGATTGGCAGCGTGAACAGCGTCTCGTCGGTGAGCATTAGTAGGGGCCATAGGAAGCTGTTCCAGGAGCCGACGAAGCTGAAGATCGCCAACGTTGCCAGACCGGGCTTGATCAACGGGAGCAGGATGCGCCACCAGATGCCGAACTCACTGGCCCCGTCAATGCGTGCCGCCTCGATGATCTCATTCGGTATGGCCTGATACGTCTGTCGCAGCAAAAAGATACCAAACGCATTGGCACCGAACGGAATTACCAGACCGTGCAGCGTATCCGCAAACCCAAACAAATTCACTGACATGATATAGGTCGGGATCAACGTCAACTGATCGGGGAAGATCAACGTCGCCAAAATCAAGTAAAAGACCGTGTTTCGCCCCTTGAATTGCATCTTTGAAAGCGGATAGGCCGCCAGCGAACTCGTAAACAACTGCAACAGCACCACGGCTGCTGCGACGATGAAACTGTTCAAAAAGTAGCGCGGTAGGTTAACATCCGTCCAAACGCGATAGTAATTCGCCGTCGTCGCGGGGAACATGTACGGTTCAAATGCCGTGCCTTCGATGTCCTCACCGATGCCAGCGCCGTAATCACGCCACCAGCCAGAACCAGCCGCTTCAGGGTCGTCATCCCAGGGGAGCACCGTATAACTGCCGGTATCGCGGGCAGCACGTTGACCGTCGCCCCAGCCGATCAAACCAGGGTAAGGCATGATTTCCGGCGGTTGGTTGGGACGAAAGACGTTAGCAGAGTTCGGGCGCACACTCATCAACGCCGTCCAGAAGAACGGCACCACTGTCAGCAAGCCGAAGAAAATTAGGATAATGTACCAGCCGGTCGTTTCGAACCAGGTGCTCAGCCGCATCAGCACTGGTTTTTTATAGCTCGTTTTCGGTATACGTTGGGCCTGGCTAGACATCGTTATTCCGCTCCAGATAGCGTAGATTGAGGATAGAGAAGACCAGCGTAATCAACGAGAACACGACCGCAATCGCCGCCGCGTAGCCGAGTTCGAGGTTGGTGAACCCCTGCCGGTAGAGATAAAACATCAGCGTCAGGGCACTATCAATCAAACCGCCGGTGCCGTCCGTCATCACCCAGATTTCCTCAAACACCTTCAGCGCGGAGATCGACGAGATGATGGCGACAAATATAATCGACGGTCGGATGCCGGGTATCGTGACGTAAAGGTGCTGTTGAAAGCGATTGGCCCCATCAATGGCAGCCGCTTCATACAGTTCTTCCGGCACGGATTGCAGCGCCGCGAGGAAGATAATCATGTAGAAGCCGATCCCGCGCCAGATCGTCACCAGCATAATTGAGATTAACGTGTAATCCGGGTGGGTGAGGAAGTTAATCGGACGATCGATCAACCCGACCGAGCGCAGAAAGCCGTTAATCAAACCGGCAGGTTCCGCAAATACAAATTCAAAGATCATCCCCACTGCGACCACCGAGGTCACCGCCGGGATGTAATAGATTGTGCGGAAAATATAAATACCGCGCAGATTGCGATTGACCACGATGGCAAGTGCAATCGACAGCACGATCAGAATAGGCGTTACGACCAGATAGATAAACGAGTTCCGCAGACCCCGCCAGAACAACGGGTCATTAAAGAGACGCCAGTAATTATCCAACCCTTCCCACTCCGGGCGGGTGAGTAGATCATAATCGGTAAAGCTCAAATAGATGGCGGCAATTAACGGAATAAACAAAAAGACGATTAGAAAAGAAAAGGCCGGGGCGATGAAGCCGTAGGCCACGATATGCCTGCGGATGCGCTCTCGCCGCTTTCCCTTTTCGTGTTCGTCAACCGATGGCTGGGTTGCGATACTACTCATCGAAATAGTCCCTAAAATTCTATTTGCTGTTGGATGAAAAGGGGCGAGTCCGAAAACTCGCCCCTTTCGTGAACTTACTGATTGTGTCTATTCAGCGTCGGCGATGAGCGTGTTGATGCGTGATGCCATGTCATCCAATGCTTCCTGCGAGGTCTTCACACCCAGCAGCGCGGATTGGAATTCACCCAGGACAATCTGCTCGACTTCGGCGAGGTTCGGGAAGTCCAGAATGCCGGTGTTGGTCGCCGTGCGGAAGTAATCACCCGCCAGCGGACGCAATTGGTCGGTCAGCGATTCACCGCCTTCAGTGAAGAACGGATCTTCGTAGCTTTCCAGGTTGGAGGAGTAAATCGGCACTTCCTGTGAGAAGGCGGTCTGCACTTCGGGGTTAGTCAGGAAGGTCGCGAAAGCCAACGCCGCGTTGGGGTATTCCGTCGCTTCTGGAATGACCAGCGTCTGCACACCGCCGATGCTGCGGATGTTGGCGGAGCCGGTGAACTGGTTTTCCAGGAACAGGCTTTCAAAGACTTCTGGATTATTTTCCTCAATCAGACGGAAAAGCTGCGGGCCGGTTTGCAGCAGCAGGATGTCGCCGACGCTGAAGCGGTCGATCATCTCTCGCACGTCGTCGGTCAGGCTTTCCCGCGGGATGCAGTCTTCATCTAGCAGACGCTTGTACTCATCGAGGATGGCAGCAGCGTCCGAGTTTTCGTTGAAGATTACCTCGCTGCGATCTTCGTTGAAGACATCAATGCCTTCACCGATGAACACATTCAGCACACCCAGACCAGCCAGTTCACCCCAGGCGAAGGAGTAGGCGTAATAAGCCCCGTCACTCTGCTCGCGGACTTCACAGGCAAAATCATAGGCATCGGCCCATTCGTCTGGAATATCTTCACCAGTGATGCCGAGTTCATCAGAGATGATGCCATTAACGGCCATCGCGTTGGAAAGCGATAGATACCACGGAATGTAGTACGTCACGCCCTCAAAAGTGACCTTCGTCCATGCACCGTCAACATATTGGTCACGGATTTCGGGATAGGCGTCGCCCAGGGCTTCGTCCATATTGAGCAGCACACCCGCTTCGGCAAATTCCGCGACCCAACCATCGCTTACATTGATGACATCCGGTGGGTTGCCAGCCGCGAAACTGTTGCGGATGTTGTCACGTGCACCGGCAGCAGGCTGCCCTTCCATAATGACAGTCACGCCGGGGTAAGTGGCTTCAAAGTTTTCGATCACCTGATCCAGATACGGTTCGAAATCCGGCAGCAGCGCCCAGGGCCAGAAGGTAATTTCCGCACCGTCTTCCACGCCCTCGATCACGCGCCAGCTCTCGTACTGTTCCTCGGTCGGGCTCCAAAACGGGCCATCGAGATCACGGTTCGGCCTCACATCATCCTGTGCACCGACCGCACCCAGAACCATGCTGGAAATCAGTAGCATCACCAGAAGTATGGTAAAACGTTTCATTTGTTTATCCTTTAACTATTCAAACGACTAATTTTTGGATGTTGCAGCGTGTTTTGATCGGTTTTACCTCCTTCGTTTACGGACACTCGCGGAAATCATCATCATGATGATGTTATTCCTTACTTCGTAATGGGTGTACGTGTGTTCACACGGAAGAAATACCGGCAGCGGTCTCCACGTACAACGCCCTTGGATACTTCCACCGGGACGCGATCCGCCGAATATGCCAGCACCCTTATTAACAGGGTTGGCATGCTGCACTCTATACCCAGGTGATGGGCTTCGAACGCTGTCGGCAGGGTCGGCTCCATGGTATGTTCGGCCTCGACGATGCACGTCCCATAGTTCTGTTCCAGAATACGATAAAGACTCTCGCTTTCCAGGTCGATCTGCATCAGATCCGCAAACATCGCCGCATCAAGGTATGATGTCTCAATCATCAGCGGTTCATCGTTGACCAACCGCAGCCGCTTGAGCATGATTAACGGGCTATCCGCCGCTGTATTCAGACGATGCGCAATGATCGGCTCCGAGGTGATCACATCACGGTGCAGCAGGCGCGACGAGGGATTCATCCCCGCCATAGACATCCGCTGACTGAAACCGACCACCGTCGGTGTGAAATTCTGCACCGGGCGGCTGTCGGTGACAAACGTCCCCGCACCCTGTCGCCGCTGTACCAGTCCCGCCTCTACCAACCGGTCTACCGCCTGCCTTACCGTCATTCGGTTCACACCGTAGACCTCACTCAGTTGACGCTCTGACGGCAGTGCATCACCACTGTCGATCAGATCATTATCGATCAACTCAATAATATTTTGCTGTATTTGCCGGTAAAGTGGCAATGCGGACTCTACAGGCAATCGAAAATAGTCTAAAGAAAGGCGCATCAGCATGACTGGTCTATACCAATTTTGCCTAAGTGTATATCAGTTTGTGCGTTTCGTCAAAAATTGGTCAATGCATTGGCAAACTGTGCAGTGATGATCTGCGGACGGGTAATTGCAGACCCCACCACCACCGCGACCGCGCCGTAATCAAGCGCCAGCCGCGCCTCCGCTGGTGTGCGGATGCGTCCCTCGGCAATCACGGGTATCGTCAGCGTCTGCACCATCGCCTGGATCAATACATAATCTGGCCCGGCAACCTGTGGGCTGTAAGCGGTATAACCGGAAAGGGTCGGCGCGGCGAGGTCGGCACCGGCGTCCTGCGCGGCGACCGCTTCTTCCAACGTGGAAACATCGGCCAGCACCAGCTTACCCCGCGCATGGACAGCGGCGATTTGCTCGGCAAGTGTATCGCCGTTGGCACGGGGGCGGCGGGTGGCATCCAGCGCGACCACATCCGCACCGGCATCGATCATCTCAACAGCATGGCGCACAGTCGGCGTAATATAAACACCTTTATCACCGTCTTTGTACAGGCCAATGAGGGGCAAATCGACCGCCGCCTTGATCGCTTCTACATCGGGTGGACTGTTGGCGCGTATCGCCACCGCCCCCCCCTCTTGTGCGGCGACTGCCATCCGCACCATGATATGTGCGCCGTACAGCGGTTCGTCTGCCAACGCCTGGCAGGAGACGATCAACTTGCCGCGTACATGATTTACAAACTTATCAATCTGCATGGCTCATCCGGTAGTTTACGCGAACTCTAATAGGGTTGGTCGAAACAGGTCACAGATCGCCGCCCAGGTGGCATCCTTTGTGATCTGCGTGGTGTCAATCTTTGTACCGGGGATGCGCTGGTTGCATTCCTCGGCGATTTCGCGCAGCTTGTGCAGGTCGATGCTGTCACCGAGTGGTTCATGTGGGCTGATTTCCAGACTGTACCAGCGGTCACTGCCGGGGACGATGACTCCGCGCACGAGTAAGAGTTGTGTGGCGAGACGTGTTTCATCCGCCGCATCCAGCACCCAGAAAGTCGGACAACCTGCACGTACCAGATGCGCCTGCAAGCGCCACGTCAGCCAGGGATCGGCATGGACGGCCTGCGGCGTGAGGTCGTTTTGAATGCAGAACAACGCGAGGTGCAGCGCCGCCTCCCCGATGGACCACTCAACCGGGTGCAGCCGGTATGAGCCATTGGTCAGATGCGTGGTGCCGATGTTCTTGCACGCGGCGATCAGATTATGCGTATGTGGCGAGATCAACGCCCCCAGCGGGATCTGAAACGGGCGTGTGGGCGCGTACATGCTTACATCCGGGTTGCCCACACACGGATGCAGATCCATCGGGTACCAGCCGAGACCAACGCTGTCAGTGAAGTTGCGGGCGCGGGCACCGTCGTTGAAATCGGCGCTAATGTCCTGCTGTACGATCCGCTTTAAGGGCACAATTCGGCGTGATTCACGGATGTAAGGCGCTTTGCTGAGGCCGTCCTCAGTACCCATGACGTCCGGCCTCAGCTTGAGTTCATGATAGCCATAGCCGCCCTCATCGCGGGGACACTCGGTTTGCAACCAGTAGAGAAAGCCCAGCGACAAGCGTTTGGCCTCGTCCAGATACCGCGCTTTGTCCTCTGTTGTTGCGTCGATGATGTCCCCACCGTGATAATCGTTGCTGCCCCAGTTAATCATGCTGATGTCATTCCCACCCAGCAGCGTTCCGTCATGAATGCGCCGGTACGTCCAGAAAGGCGGGTTGCCTTGTTCGCTCTCGATGAACATGCGATAGATCACCGGCTGTCCATCGCGCCCGATTGGAGACAGTGTATAAGGCTGTTCATCACGAAATGTCTCGTAACCTGCCGGTTTTTCGATGGTGTGATCTTCACCGGGGCGGTATTCCACGGCAAGCGGAAACGTGAAGCCCTGCACTTCACCGGAGCGGGCGGTGTCGGGCGCATCCGGTTCGCCGGTATCAGCGCGAGATTCTGCGCCAGTGACGTAAGGCGTGCCGGTCAGCGGCAGCAGATCGCCTAGCTCAGTCGCGTCGAGAAAATATTTCGCATGAATGCGGTACTGCTCGCCGTCGTCCTGCTGCACAGTCACGGATTTAAGCACGCCGTTCTCTACATCAGCGGCGATGGGTTCGGCGTTCAGTAATCGGTCAGTGGGAGCTATGTATCCGTGTAAGATTTCTACCGCGCGCTCCGGCAAAAAACACAGACGACTCACCCAGCCGTTACCGGGGTTAAGCGGCATCTCCGGCCCCAGCACACTTTCATGCATGATTTCTGGTGCACCATCCATCTGGTAACGCCAACGTACTTCTGAACGAAAGCGTTTGTAATATCGCGTACCGCCGAAATGCTCGACATGCGCGTGTTCGTCCAGTGCAGAGACACCCTGTGATGTGATCTGCCCGCCGAGCCAGTCGGTTTTTTCCGTAATAATAAATGAAAACACAGGTGGCTCGATCCTGAGTTTAGCTGCCGCGCAGCCCCCCAACCCGCCACCGATGATGGCAAAATCACAGTGAATGTCTTTAGTCATCGTCGCTCCAAATCAAAGTCAATCTCAAAGGTGCGGTGCCAGGGCAAGCGTACCGATGCGATGTGCCAGCCATCACTCAACGCACCCAGACGCGGCAACAGCGCGGAGAGTTCGGTGTGGATGCGCTCAACCGCCTCAGCCTCGTTATCCGGTGAGGTATCGCGTACACCCGTAGACGCTTCCAGCCAATCCCGCACCGATTTACGCACGATGTGCTGGTATCCCCAATCCTCGATAAAGCGATGCAGTAAAAACCGCTGATGTGCCTGTTGCTGCTCTCGTGAGGTTGCCCTGTGCGATGCTATCCCCTGCGCCAACGCCGTACCAATGGTGTTGCCGGCGGTGTTCCACGCGCCGTAAGCGGCCAGTTGGGTCAAATCGACGGATTGCAGCATCTCGGTGATTAAGTTCGGGTCGCTGCCATTGGGGTAAGCCACATCACAGACGATCACACGCCGCCCCACTCCACACCATGCGCCGACCTGTTCCACAAACCTATCCAGGTACGGCGCACGTCGTTCGATCTCATCCGCCAGCCCTGGAACATCGGTGACGTATTCCTGATCGATGCGTGAGGGTGTGTTTACCGCCACGATAAAATCAGCCCCATCAAGATCGGATGTGACCTGTCCGCTCAATGCCTTGATTTGCCGCTCAACCGTCACATGGATCGGACTGTCCTCGTAAGGGGCAATGCGTGTTCTGTCCTCCTCAATGGCGTAATGGATGTAGAACGTCGGCTTGCTTGATGCTTGCTCCAGCAGGGCGCGACCCAACAGCACACAACCGACCTCGTCCGCACCGGGATACATCAGCAAGTGATCGTCATGGAATTCAAAGCGTCGCGCCCAGGCTGCAATCCATGCCTTCTCCTGCGTACCCATACCGTACTCGCTGGTATCGTCGGAGCTAATCACCAGGGTGTCGAACCACCCGCGTTTGAGGACTTCCAGCAGATGCAGGTTAAGCTGATGGTTGCGCAATCGCTGGCGTAGAAAGTGCTGCCGGTATGTCTCCGGTATGTCGGTCCGGGTCGCCGCGAGTTCGTCATAGCCCGACTGGTCGAACTCGGCGCGGTGCATCAACCGGGAATAGCGATGGATGCGCCGTCCGTACTGCGCCCAGTAATCCGGTTCTTCGATGGCATTATCGGCATCGGGGATGCGCGTAATCACGCTGAATCCGTATAACTGCGTCTCAGGGGTAACCTGCTGAAATCTCCCCAGTATCTTCAAACGATCAAGCAGTGCTTCAACCGGATCATCAGAAATCCGTGAGGCGATGAGGCCGCCACTAGTTAGCATCTCCACGGAGGCGACCAGCACATCCGGCGGGGACTGTGCGAGTAACCACGCATGGAGATTGTCGAGATCGGCAGGCGACCGCTGTACCGGCAGCACCTCCGGCGGCGGAACAACCAACTCAACCCCGGCAATTGCGGCGATCATCTGCGGGTAGCGTGTATTGACCGGGCGTTCATCCAACGGAACCAGTATGATTTTCATGATTGCTTGACCTTTTGCATCGCCAATACCGCCGCGCCGATCATCCCGGCCCGGTTGCCGAACTGTGCCCGCAACACCGGCATCTCACGCACAGAACCAAGCGGTGCCTCACGCAGCGCGGCGACGAACGGCTCCCACCACAATGCACCAATCTGCGGCACGCCCCCCCCGACGACCAGCGCCTGCGGGTCGAGCAGCGCCAGCACCGGCGCGATCCGCAAACCAAGCTGACGAGCGGCGTCCTGAATCGCCTGAATGCAGGTGGTATCGCCGTTTTTGGCGCGGTCAGCGATCTCGCGCAGTGTGTATGATCCGTAGCGTCGCTCAATGGCTGGCCCGGCATAAAGCCCCTCGATAGACTGTCCGTCCGCGCCATAGATGTAGCCGATCTCACCCGCGCTGAAGTGCGCCCCGTGCCACAACCGCCCGTCAATCACAATCGCACCGCCGATCCCTGTGCCGACCGTGATGCACAGCACATGGCGGTATTCCTGCGCTGCACCAAGCGTGGTTTCTGCCAGTGCCATCACGCGCACATCGTTATCGACGTACACCGGCAGATCAAGCGCATCGCCGACCGTTTCCGCGATGGTCGCACCCCGCCACCCGACGATGTTCTCGTTGGCGTCCAGCACGACGCCGTTTACCGGGTCGATCTGCCCCGCACTGCCGATTCCCACGGCCACGATCTCCCGGTCAGTGACCTGCCCGCGCAGCGATTGACACAGTGTGATAATTGTCGCCAGCAACGCCGACCGACCCGCATCCAGAGCGCGGGTGTGTGCCTCACTGCCAGGGATGAGGCCCGTCAACACCGCCGGACGTGCCGCATCAGGTGTGGCGATGGTAGTCTCTGCTGTGTGCCACAGCGTACCGTCGCTGATGTGCGCGGCGATCTTGGTGCCGCCGACATCCACGCCAATCACCGTCGATTTCATCGCCAATCCTTTGGCTTGACGAGCAGGGTGATGATCTGATTAGGGCGGACGTTCAAGACGAAGGTGGTTTTCTCATCAGGCGCGGGGACGAGTTGTTCTTGTTTTTCTTCTAGTATATTCACACGCCAAACCGCCGCTACTGGAAACGTAAAATGGATTTGAGTCTCAAAAGTACCTGGCCTGTCAGCGACGTTGCTGTGCATGCGTATGATGATTCCACTGCGATCCTCGGCAAGTTTGATGGTTCTTTCTTTCAGTCCACCTTCAGGGAAAACTAATGGAGATTCCAATGGGTCAGATTCGCCAGATGCTTTGCATACAAGATAGGGGTAATTCAAGTGATAGGCTGACTGAATTGCTCTATCTCTCATCGATAAGCTGTAGGGATAGAGGCGATAGGTAAATTCATGCTTGCCAATGTCCGCGTATGGATCGGGGTAAGTGGCACTCTTGAGCAGCGTTAGCCGCATTACATTATCACGAATATCATAGGCATATTTGTTGTTGTTGAGCAGCGCAACGCCACAAACATGATCTTCTAAGGTAGCCGCATGATGGGCAACAACTTCATATTGAGCGGCATCCCAAGAGGTCGAGCGATGCATAGGGCGTTGTACCTCTCCCCATTGGATATGATAGTTCGCATGATCGGCTTCTATGTTGATAGGAAAGGCCACTTTAAGCAGCATATTGCGTTCATGCCAGTCTACATGAGTGCGGAATTCTAAAAAGGGCTGGTCACGATAAACAGAAATATACTGCGTGATCGTGCTTTGCATGTAGCGCCAGACCATCTTAAGAGTGGCACGGATTGGTCCGGTTTCGACGACTTCGATGCTTTCGGCGGCGTCAATCGCCCACATGCGTGACTCATAGTCAGGATCGATATTCCACGCATCAAAACGCAGCGGACGATCTTCAAAGAGTTGAAATTGATTGCCGATCTTGCCGGGTAAAAGTACATCCCACTGCATATTCTTATACCACAAAGCAGTCAAATGGCCTTTATCATCGAAGTGTGCCTGCAACTCTAGATTCTCCAACAAGTCAGGACGTGCAATCGTCGTGTTTAGTTTGAACAACGGTATTTTGCTGGGGTATAAACTTTGACGGCGTGATTCGATACGCCCTGCTAACTCGGCCTCTGCACCTTCTACTATCTTTAGTCTGCCTGCACTGTACGGTGAAATATTGTTAAGATGAACCAGAGTTCCCTCAGATGTTTCTTGGGTAACACAGTCTCTTTCCTCGGCAGGTTCACGAGACCAGTATGTCAAATGATGATTGACTGGTACTTTTTCAGGTAACAGAGCAACACTGGAACCAAAATATTCTATCGTATTAACCACCAGCCAGTCACCGCCAGCATGGCGGGCGATGACGTCGAGGGCGGCGTCACGCAGTGCGGTTACGGACTCGGTGAGCGCGGCGAACTGTTCACGGGCGTCGTCGTAGACCGCGCCGATACTGGTTCCCGGCAGAATATCATGAAACTGGTTGAGCAGCAGCAACCGCCACGCGACATTGAGTTCTTCCTGCGGGTAGACATAGCTCTTATCTAGCAGCATCGCACGCACGGCCAGATATTCGGCGTCGTGGAGCAGCA
Source organism: Anaerolineae bacterium (assembly GCA_034437515.1). Classification (GTDB taxonomy): domain Bacteria; phylum Chloroflexota; class Anaerolineae; order Aggregatilineales; family Phototrophicaceae; genus DAOTTX01. The sequence goes on along the minus strand of DAOTTX010000232.1, from coordinate 9,092 downwards.
CTTCGGCCTTGCGATTGGCGCGTTTGATCCACGCCTGGCTGGTTAGCGTGCCCTGATGCGTTTCGAGGTAGAGTTCGCCGTTCCAGTTCGGTAACTTATCACCAGATTCCCGTTCGAGCGTCTCGAAGAAGTCGATCACCTTGCCGGGCTGCGCCTTCGGCACACCGGGGAACACATGCAGCGTTGTCAAATTTTCCAGCATTTCGGGGGTTGGGCCGCCACCACCATCGCCCCAACCGTAGGCCATCAACGCCCGGTTCTGCCGGGACTTCATCTTCATGCGCTCCCACGTCTCAACCAGAGATTGCGCGTTGGCTTCAGCGTTGTAGGTCGCCATGCGCAGCCAGGATTGCATCGGTGTGGGGGTAATGTGCGCCAGCACACGGGTGCCGTCTAACCCCTCCCACCAGAACGAGTCGTAGGGAAAATCATTGTGTTCATTCCAGCGCAGCTTGGTGGTGAAGAAATAACGGATACCGGCCTCAGCCATGATCTGCGGCAGCGTCGCTGGAAAGCCAAACGTATCCGGTAACCATAACACCGGCGATTCGGCCTCCGCACCGAAGTGCTCGCGGAAATAACGCCGACCAAGCAAGAACTGCCGTACCAGACTTTCCGGCCCGGTGATGTTGCAGTCGGCCTCCACCCACATGCCACCGATAGGTTCCCAGCGCCCCTCAGCGACCGCGTGCTTGATGTGCTCGAACAGGTCGGGGTGATCTTCACGGATAAACTCGTAAAGTTGAGGCTGGCTCTGTGTGAAATAGTAATCCGGGAAGCGTTCCATCAAATGCAGTGCGGTATGAAACGTCCGCGCGACTTTGCGTCGGGTCTGGTCGAGCGTCCATAACCACGCGGTGTCGATGTGGGCATGTCCGGCTGCGTGGATGGTGACATCCAGCGATGGGCCGAGGTCGTCAATCACTTGCTGTAACTGTGCGTGCGCCGCCGGTATTGATCCGTAGAACGCTTCTCCAATAGGAGTGCGCGTATCGACCTTATTCAGCACATCGACCAACGCCGTCATCAACCTGACCTGTTGCGGTGTATCTGCCGGCATGTGCGTCGCCGAGTCGAGTGCGTTGCGTGCCAGTATCACAAAGCGTCGTGCATCGTCATCGAGCAGAACCAGCGCACACGGTCGCAAATAGAGCCGCTGGCGATCATCTCCCCATAACGAACCGCCTAACCCCGTCCAACCGTCGAGCAGCAACTCGTGTGGATTATGGTCTTTAAGCGCATTCGGCAGCGTTATCAGTATATGGCGGGTATCCACACTGGTCATAGGCACATCGTCGACGTAAATCAACGCCTCTGGATGGGCGTTGAAGCCATCTTCGGCGTCACCAAGTGGCAAATGCAGCGCAATCGAGGCGTCTAAAGGCCAGTCCGCCGGGATCTGGTAGCGCGTCCGCATAAAAAAATCCTGGTTCCACGTACCCCAGTAATTATTGTAGGGGAGCGGTTGCCATTCCATATCAGCGGTCTTGAATTGGAGTTCTGGTAATGTGTGCCGTTGTTTCACAACATGAGCAGCGATTAGATTCAAGCGAGCAGCGAGCCGTGCCAGCACATCAGAACGTCTGTCGAGCATTGCACATCCAGTCTGCAAATTGGTCTATACCAGTATAACTTGCTGGATGCCTAAAAACAAAAATGTAGGAGCCGCAGGGCTTTTGGACCCCACCCGGTCTGACCTGCGGTCAGCCCACCCTCCACGTAGACAGGGAGGGTAACATGCTCGCTAAGGCTTAGATGCTACTTTGCTCGTGCATTTTGCGGCTTTGTAGGTGCAAGTCCCCCTTTCTCCGTCTACGGGGATAAGGGGGATTTAGGGGATAGGGGTCAGAATAGCTGCATATTGAAGCACCATCAGCTTAACTTGACACGTATGTTACACATATTCGCTTGCTCAAGTAGCCGGGCGTTTTCAACGCTCGGCGGTTGGCTGTCAATGAGTCATCTACCGTTATGCGCGGCGATGTACCATTTCGTCAGCAGTAACCCGGTGTAATAGACCATCCCCCAACCCGCCGTAGTGCCGATGTCGTCGAACAATAGAGACTCCTCCGGCACACCAGCCATACTACCGATCAATGCCGCGACGAATCCCGCAATGATCAACCATCCTCCCTTCGCGATAGCGTTACCGAGCGCATTGTCGCGGTCGGTTATCAAGCCGATGACCAGCGACATCACCCAGATAACCGCTGGCAGCCATCCTTCGGTCAGGTCGAGTATGATCCACAGGCCTAACCCACCGTAAACAAGGACGAGAGTCCAACGGGCAACCTGCTGCTGTTGACCGCCAATTTGGATTGCCAGTATTACCGTTATAAACTGCCCAAAGAACTGCGCAAAAAACAGATCACCGATGTACCGCGCGGTCTGTGCGGATTCTACACCGGCAGTCAGCCAGAGAAATCCAAAATACAGAATGAGGAATGCGTATTCGAGGATAATTGTTGCTACTCATATCCTGGAGCTATCGTATTCGGCAACGACTTTTCCAATTTTTGCCGGGTCAAACATATTCTACTCCAAAGGCTGTTTCGCCTATCGGTACTTAATATTCCCACAGTATATCTGACTCCGCTGAAAGAACTCAATATGACCCGAAAAACGTGGGTCATAGAGGTTCAAAATGTTGTGGTAACGGGTCAAATTTTCGGCAAAATGACCTTTTTTCAGTAGAGTCATATCTATGACTGGATATTCTGCATTTTATGGGCATAGCCCTTGTTTAAAATTCAAGCATAGCTCGTAGTAGCCATCAAATAGCATGAACAGCAAAAGTGGGGTGCTATCGTCATTTCAGAAATATGAGAACAATCTGTCGTAGGCAGACACACCGGTCTGCCCCGACAATATCTGCGATGGTTTGTAGGGGAGCACCCGCGTGTGCTCCGCCTGCCCCAGATGCAATTGCCCTCGGTGTACGTTTGTGCAATTCGCATCCGGCTTCACATGCGCTATAATGAGTGCTAACTGGCTTTTCAAACTTCCACATCCATGCAGTCCGGTTAGTGCTGCCGTTGAGACATGGCACTCTGATCTTTGTTGCTAGCAGATATTTTGATTTTATGGACTCACAAACACTTCTACTCATTGACCATGACACAATCCATCGACAAACACTCTATGAACAACTCAGCGCAGAGGGCTATCATGTCATCTGTGAGACTCTGCCCTTGCATCTAAACGGGAACGCGGATATGCCCAATGCGGCCTTACTGGTCGACTCCGCTGATGTAAACAGTGTCGCCTTATGCGAACAACTCCTCGCCCAACCCGGCGCGCAAGAACTCCCGATACTCGTGCTGACCGAAGACGTCGAGAAGCTCGACGCACTTTTCGCGGCAGGGGCGGCGGATTGCTTGCTGCGCCCGGTCAACATGCGGTTATTACGGCACCGGCTCTCGCAGCATCTCGGCTGGCAGTCTTTGCGGCGTAAAAGCGAGAAGATCCAACAGCGACACCAGATCATCTCAGAAACTGTCTCCGATTATGCCTATTCCTACATCGTCAACGAAGATGGCAGCCTCAAGAAAGATTGGAGCACACAAGCCTTCCATGACATCACCGGCTACACCTTCGAGGAGGTCGATCAAGACGGTTGGGAACGGCTCATCCACCCGGAAGACAAGCGAGCCGGTATGGAACGCTTCGCCCGGCTGCTCAGCGGTGAGACGGACATTACCGAGTTTCGCATCAAGACCAAAGCCGGGAAAACCCGTTGGCTGCGCGATCACGGATACCCGGTTGTTGACCCGGAAAGCGGACGGGTGGTGCATATCTACGGCGCGGCGCAGGACATCACGTTGCGTAAGCGCAACGAGGAAATGCTGCGGCATCAAGCGTTGGAACTACAAGCACGCAACGAAGAACTTGACGCCTTCGCTCATACCGTCGCCCATGACTTGAAAAATCCGATTGCAAGTATGATGGGCTTTACCAGTCTGGTCATCAATTATTATGGTCGAATGTCGGAAGACAAGATCAAAGAACACCTCGAACTCATCATGGAGAGCGGCTACAAGCTCAAGCAGATCGTCAACGCGCTGCTGCTACTGGCAAGCGTCAATAAGATGGATGAAGCTCAACTGGAGCCGCTGTTTACCAATGACATCGTCGAAAGTGCCAAGAAACGGCTCAACGCGATGATCGAGGAAACCGGCGCGACCATCCAATCGCCGGCCGAATGGCCCGACGCCGAAGGATACGGCCCCTGGGTCGAAGAAGTGTGGATGAACTACATCAGCAACGCCATGAAATATGGCGGTGACCCGCCCGTCGTCACCCTCGGCGCGGATAAACAACCCGATGGTATGGTGCGCTTCTGGGTGCGGGATAACGGCAACGGCCTCATCCCGGATGAGCAAGAGCGTGTCTTTACCCCGTTTACGCGGCTGAATCAGGTCAAAATCGAGGGGCACGGATTGGGCTTGTCGGTCGTGCAGCGGATTGTGCGCAAGTTACGTGGCGAGGTCGGCGTGGAAAGCAAACTCGGTCAGGGTAGCACGTTCAGTTTTACCTTACCCTCGGCATAACTCGAAATTAACGCGATTTTAACGTTACCGTCTTACACTGAGGAAACCCTTTATGTAGCATTGGTGTAAGACATTATGGCTCAAGAACGACCACTCATCCTTTTTACAAACGACGACGGCATCCGCTCGCCCGGCCTATGGGCACTGGTAGAATGCTTCGCCGACCTGGGCGATCGCTTGATCGTCGCCCCGCGTGAGCAGCAATCCGGTATGGGGCGCAGCTTGCCGCTTTTTAGCAAAGGCCACATCTACCCGGAGAAAACATCTGAAGGTGATGATTACGTTGCCTACGCGGTGGACGGTACGCCGGCGCAAGCGGTGCAGCACGGCGTACTCGAACTCGCCAATCGCACCCCTTCACTGGTCGTCAGTGGCGCAAACTACGGTGAAAACATCGGCAACGGCGTGACTGTCTCCGGCACGGTGGGCGCGGCGATTGAAGCCGCCAGTTTGGGTATCCCGGCGCTGGCTGTCTCTCAGCAGACGCGCCACGACCAGCATTTGACCTACGACCAAAAAGTGGACTTTACCGCAGCCGCGCACTTCACGCGCATATTCGCCCAATGGTTGATGCACGAGCGCAGCCCTGACGATGTTGACCTGCTCAAGCTGGAAATTCCCCACGGCGCGACCATCGATACCGATTGGCGCGTCACCCGCCTGAGCCGCCGCCGGGTCTTCTGGCCTACCCGTCCAGAACGCGCCTCGCTGGAAGACGCGGGCAAGCTCGGTTACAAGTTCGACACCGACCCCGCACAGGCCGAACCCGACAGCGATGTTTATACCGTGCTGGTTGATAGCATGGTCAGTGTGACGCCGATGAGCCTGGATATGACCTCACGCACGGACTTATTCCGGCTGCGGCAAATCTTCACCGGTGACCGGGTCTACAGCGGCGATTAACCAGAGTTGGTAAAAAATTTATGTAGATCGTAAACGTATTGTGAAAGTTTTCCTAAATTTATTTGCGTATTCTCGGAGATGTGGTTAGAATAATTATAACTTATGATTTTGCTGAGAGGTGGGAAACATGGTCGCAACAATGGCACCGCAGAAGAGTGTGCTTGTTGTCGAAGATGACCGTGAAAGTAATCGTTTACTTTCCAAACAATTAAAGGCAAGTGGTTTCCAGGTTACGTCTGCTGCTGCCGTCCAGGATTGTGTGCGTTATTTCGCTGAGTACGGCTTGCCTGATTTGATCGTGCTGGATTTAGAACTCGCCGACGGCTACGGTACAGACGTCCTCAATGACATCGCTTATGCGCAACAACACCCGAAGATCGTAGTCGTTTCCGCAAATGTGTATGCTTCACACATCCCGCTTACTAAATACGAAGATCTGATTGATGAAGTTTTGCTCAAGCCGGTCAGCCCGCGTGGGTTGGTGGCACTCGTCAAGAACCTACTCAGCATCGAATAAATGACCGAACCGACGATTGAAGACTTCATCACCCGCCTGCATGACCCCGCACCTGATGTGCGCCGTAACGCCGCGTGGACGCTCGGCCGGCAGCGCGATGTCCGCATCATCGACCCGTTGATCGCCGCGCTGGGCGATGAAGATGACTCCGTGCGGGTGCGTGTCGCCGAAGCGTTGGGCAACATCCGGGCCGAGCGCATCGTCCCCGCCTTGCTTGCCACGCTCGGCGACGACTCCAACGCTGTCCGTGCGCGAGCGGCGCATTCACTGGGCTACCAGCGCGACTATCGCGCCCTCGAAGCGTTGGTCGAACTGCTCAAAGACGGTGACGCGGCGGTACGTTCAGCCGCCGCCGAAGCCCTCGGTGAAATCCCTGACCAGCGTGCCGCGAGTTCGCTGGTAAATATGATGCTCGGTGACCCTGACCTCGACGCTCGCCACTACGCCGCCAACAGCATTACGAAAATTGGCGGCACGCAGACGGTCAATCTGTTGGTGATGGCATTGGCGACCGACCCCGACCCGACCGACGCCATCGCAATGATCGAAGTTCTCGCCAAGATCGGCGACCAGCAGGCCGTCCAACCCCTACAAGAACTCACCCAACACACGGATGACGGTGTACGCATCACGGCGGTGTGGGCACTCAAACAGTTGCAATAATCTCAAGAGATTCGCTACAGTCCTACACAATAGCAGATACTAAAAATCAGGAGAATGTCATTGCAGCGAACAGATACGGTCACGTTTGCGGATGTGCAGGACGCAGCGGCACGGCTACATGGGATCGCTAACCGCACCCCGGTGATAGCCTCACGCACACTCAACGCGCAGGTGAACGCCGAAGTGTTCATGAAATGTGAGAACTTCCAGCGGGTCGGCGCATTCAAGTTTCGTGGCGCGTATAACGCCATCAGCCATTTGAGCGATGCCGAAAAAGCACGCGGTGTTATCACTTATTCATCGGGCAACCACGCCCAGGCGACCGCGCTGGTCGGGCAATTGCTCGGCGTCAAAACGATTATCGTGATGCCGGTCAACGCGCCGGCGACCAAACGCGCCGCCACCGAAGGCTATGGTGCAGATGTGGTCGAATACAATCCCGACGAAGCCGACCGCAAGCAACTCGCGGAAGCCCTCGCCGCCGAGCACGGTTATACGGTCATCCCGCCGTATGATTACAAGCACGTCATCGCCGGGCAGGGAACAACGGCGCTGGAACTGCTCACCGATGTCCCCGACCTCGATGTGCTGCTGGTGTGTTGTGGCGGCGGCGGTCTGTTGAGCGGCTGCGCCATCGCTGCGAAGGAAACCCAACCCGGCTGTCAGGTGATCGGCATCGAACCGGCGCTCGCCGACGACGCGACCCGTTCGTTCCATAGTGGCGAACTGGTCACCATCCACAACCCACCGACCATCGCCGACGGCACCCGCACGCCGTCGCTTGGCCCCGATTATACGTTCCCTCTTGTGCTAAAATATGTGGACGACATGCGCACAGTCAGCGAGGAGGCGATCAAAGACGCGGTGCGCTTCGCCTTTTACCGGCTCAAGCTGGTGGTGGAGCCGTCCGGCGGGTTGGGGCTGGCGGCGTTGCTCAGCGGCGCGATCGCCGGTGACGGTCGCCGGATCGGTGTGGTCATCAGCGGGGGCAACATCGACGCCGCGACCATGACCGCGATCTTAAACGAGGAATAAACTGATGAAATTTGCGAAACCTATACAAGATTACTACAACGCGGAAACGGCGATCTGCTATGGCTGCGGACGCAACAACCCTGACGGCCTGCACATCAAAACCCATTGGAACGGCAGCGAAGGGGTGTGTCACTTTACGCCACGCGCCGAACATACCGCCTTCCCCGGCTTTGTGTACGGCGGTCTGCTTGCCAGTTTGATCGACTGCCACAGCATCGGCACGGCGATTGCAGCCATGTATGACGCGGCGGGGTATACGCCGGATGACGAAAACCGACCGGAGATCACCTGTGTGACCGGCAACCTCAACGTGACATATCTCAAGCCGACGCCGATGGACATCGAACTGGTGTTGCGGGCACGGGCGACCGAGGTCAGCGAGCGTAAGGCGTTGGTGCTGTGTTCGCTCTATGCCGGTGAGGTCGAGTGTGTGCGCGGGGAGACGGTCGCGGTGCGGGTGAAATCACGCGCCGGGATGGACGGTCACCAGCGCGACGGAGCAAACGGGTGAAAATCCCCGGTTTGCGCTGCCCCAACTGCGGCAACCAGGCCATGCCCCTACGGACCAAAGCCTTTTTAGGGCCGGGCCGTTCGGTGACGTGTGATCATTGCGGGGCGCAGGTCGGCGTGGTCGGGTCGAGCGCGTTTATCGCAACGATGCCGGTGTTCATCCTACTGATCGCGGGGACGGTGCTTGGTGTCGAAAACACGCTGCTGCTGGTGTTGATCGGTGCTGCGTTTGCTATCCCTGCCCAGATTTTGCTGGTTCCGTTAGAACGCCGCGACGACGTCAACTAAAGTTTAATCGAAATGGTTGCTAAATCTCCCCCTATCGCTGCACTACCACCCGATCCCAATGTGATGATGCGTCCGGTGCGCCCGACGGACATCGAAGTGCTATACCGGTTGTGCTGGTCAGATCGTCCGATGGTCTACACCGAGCAGATGGTGCGCCGGGCGCAGCGCCTCGCACAGCAGGGGCGCGGGCTGGGTGTGGTCGTCAGTGGCATGGGTGCGAAGGCCCCGCAGGGCTACGGGCAGATGACCCTATGGGCACGCGGCGGCGAGATCAGTGATCTAATCATTACACCGGCGCAGCGTGGGGAGGGGTTAGGCACCGCCATGATCCAGTATCTGGTGCGGGCAGCGCGGGAGATGCACGCCCCCATCGTAGAGATCGGTGTCGCGTTGAGCAATCCGCGTGCGCTGGCGCTTTACCGGCGGCTCGGCTTCGAGGACGATCATACGATCTCGCTTGACCTGGGTGACGGCCTGGAGCCGGTGCTTTATCTGCGGCTGCCGCTACGTCGCGTTTAGAAGCCGTTTGAGAAGTATTATTTCGGTAATTTCGGTAATTTTTGGCCCTCATCCCCCGACCCCTTCTCCCCAACGCTTCGCTGGGAGAAGGGGAGAAAATCGTTCTC